>CAYSLU010000059.1:0-34157 GCA_964431965.1 uncultured Verrucomicrobiota bacterium | reverse complement strand
TTAAAGTCGCTCATTATCCCAGATTTCGGAGCCAACTCAAACAGTAAAGATCATTCATCCGGTAGCATATTGGATTGCTGACGCACCTTGCGATTTGCGCGCGCCCCACCTACCCTCTTGCCGTTGTGAGCACGCGAAACCGGGGAGGACACGCCATGATGATCGACTCGCACAACCACACGGGCTACAGCGGCAAGGATGCGGAGGCCGTCATCGACGAGATGGACCGGTTCGGCATCGACGTCTGCTGGCTGCTCACGTGGAACCTGCCGCCCGGCGAGGACGCCCCGCACTACCACGCCGGATCGAGCCCGCTCTACCTCAGGCCCGACGGCACCCACGCCGCCATCCCCTTCGCCGAGGTCATCGATTCGGTCCGCCGCTTCCCGCGCCGATTCATCCCGGGCTACTGCCCCAACCCGACCGAATCCAACCCCGCGGCGCTGTTTGAGTCGGCCTACCGCGTCAACGGCGTTCGCGTGTGCGGCGAGTGGAGCTACCGCACGCTCCTCGACGACCCGCGCTCGGTGGAGCTGTTCCGGTGCGCCGGCCGCCTGAAGTGCCCGGTCGTCCTGCACATGGACGTGCCCTTCCTGCCCGACGTCAAGGGCCGGCCGGTGTACCAGGAGTTCTGGTACGGCGGCATGATCGAGAACCTGGAGCGGGCCTTGGACGCCTGCCCCGAAACGGTCTTCGTCGGCCACGGCCCCGGCTTCTGGCGGGAGATCAGCGGTGACGCGCACCTCCGGCCGGAGGTCTACCCGACGGGACCGCTCGTGCCTGGCGGCAAGCTGCAGCCCCTGTTCGACCGCTACCCGAACCTGTGGGCCGATCTCTCCGCCGGATCAGCCCTGACCGCCATGCGCCGCCACCCGGACCAGGGCCAGGCATTCATCCTGAGCCACATCGACCGCCTGCTGTACGGCCGCGACGCCCACGGGAACGCCCTCAACGAGTTCCTCGACAGCCTGAGACTCCCCGCTTCCGCACTTCGAAAGCTGCGTTCCGCCAACGCACTCCGGCTGGTGCCGCTGCCGGCCGGCTCCCGGGCCTCGGAGAAGCTGACTCCTAGATCTGGTACTCGTACTCCGACGGGTGGACGAAGAACGCGGGGCTGATGTCGCCGATGTTGTCCACCCGGCCATCGCGGTACGTGTAGCGGTGGACGAATCCGCCGATGGCTTCGATCCGGCCGTCGGGCCGGACCCTCAGCCCCATCGACGTGGGAATGCCGTAGCCGATCTCCCGGTCCACCCGACGCAGCCGGATGAGCGTCTTCAGCTCCTCCCATCCATGCGCCTCGTCGTGCATATCGCAGACCAGCGGCACCAGGCCGAGGCAGTCGAACGGCTCGGCCGTGGAGTCATCGGCCGGATCGCGCCAGCGCACCCACTGGCGGGACATCAGGATGCTCCCGGCCGAGAAGCCCGAGAAGACGGCCCCGTCACGGAACCGCTCGTGGAGAAGCGACACGAGGCCGCGCGCCGCCAGCACGCGCATGCCCAGATCCACGTCGCCCTCGCTCAGGAAGATGACGTCCGCCTGCTCCAGCAGCGCGCGGCTGTGGCTGAGGTCGGCCTCCGGGGCGACCAGCGGGGCCAGCGCCACCGTCCCGGCGCCGGTGCGCTCGAACAGGCGCTGCAGCACCTGGAAGAACGCCGCGTCATCGCCGCTGGCGGTTCCGATGTAGGCCACGGCCGGACGGTCCCGGCCGGTCTCGCGGAGCATCTCGCGGATCAGAGGGTCGCGCGTCTTCCGGTGGTGGTGCGAGTCGCCGGAGAGCAGGTACGCGGGCTTCGGGCCGGCCATGGTCAGCCCTCCACGAGCTCGAGCAGCGCGTCCGCCAGGCGGTCGATGTCGTCCCGCGTGTTGAAGACATGCGTGGAAGCGCGCACGGTGCCCTCGAGTTCGAGGCGGTGATGCAGGATGTGCGCGCAGTGGTAGCCGCCGCTTACGAGGATCTGGTGGCGGTCGCACAGCAGGCGGGCCACGCTCTCCTGCCCCACCCCGGGCGCGCGCACGGTGAACGTCGCGAGCCCGATGCGACGGCCGGCGGGCGCCGAGTCGCCGAGAACCGCCGTGCCCGGGATGGAGCGAAGCCGCTCCACGAGGTGCGCGCCGAGCGCCTGCGAGTGGCGGGCGACCGCGTCCATCCCGATGCGGCGCAGGTACGCGACCGCCGCACCCAGGCCGATCACGCCCTCGATGTTCGGCGTTCCGGCCTCGAAGCGCCACGGCACGTCCTGCGTCGTGAAATGGTCGTCCCCGTGCCGCTTCACCATCCCGCCGCCCACTTGGTAGAGCGGCAGCGCCTCCAGCCGCTCCCGCTTGCCGTACAGCACGCCGACGCCGGACGGTCCGAGCAGCTTGTGGCCGGAGCAGACGAGGAAGTCGCAGTCGAGCGCCTTCACGTCCAGCGGCAGGTGGCTGGCGCTCTGCGAGGCATCGATCAGCACGGGCACCCCGCGCCGGTGCGCCGCATCGATCCACGCTTCGACCGGCGCCACCACGCCCAGCGTGTTGGACACGTGCGCCAGCGTCACCAGCCGCGTGCGCGGCGAGAGCCGGTCGTGGATCTCCTCGTAGCGCGGCAGCCCGTCGGGAGCGAGGCCGACCGGAACGGCCCGCGCCTGGAGGCGCCACGGCATGAAGTTGGAGTGGTGCTCCACGGCCGTGAGCACCACTTCATCGTCAGCCTTCAACCCCAGGCCGTGCGCGACGAGGTTGATCCCCTCGGTGGAGTTCCGCGTGAAGACGATCTCCGCGGGCGACGCGTTCAGGAACGAGGCGACTTCCTCGCGAGCCCGCTCGAACTCCTCGGTCGCCTCCTCGGACAGCACGTGCACCCCGCGATGCACATTGGCCGTGTGCTCGCGATAGAAGCGGGTCACGGCCTCGATCACGCACTCCGGCTTGGGCGCGGTGGATGCGCTGTCGAGGTGGACGAGCGGCCGGCCGTCGATCCGGCGCCGGAGCAGCGGAAAGTCGGCCCGCGTCCACGCCAGGGCATCCGATCCTTCGGGCTCGCTCACCGCGCGACTCCTCCTGCCTCACACAGCGCGTCAGCCTCCCACGCGAACAGCGTCCGCGCCAGCCGGAACTTCCCGGACTGCTCGACTCCGACGGCAGACTCGCGCCGCGCCGCGATGCGGGCGCCGACGCCGTAGAGCGCCTGCAGGCGGGAAACGGCGGCCGCGGACGGGTCCGCCCCCGGCTCGGCCACGAACCGGAACCGATACTCGCCGGGGCCCGGCTGCTCCACTTGATAGGCGAGCAGCCCGCCGGTGTCGCCGATGGCCCGGTCCAGTTCACCCACGGTTACGGCCCGGCCATCCGCCGCGAACGTCAGGTCGCGCATGCGGCCCTCGATGGCCGCGACCGTAAGCCCCGTCGTCCGGCCGCACGGGCACGGCCCGGTCGCGAGGCGGACCAGATCGCCGACGTCGAAGCGCAGCAGGGCCACCCAGGGGTTGTCGAGGATGCTGACGAAGATCCGCCCCGTGAGGGGCCCCCCGTGCTTCGCCCGGAACGGCTGGAAATCCACCCGACAGAACGCGGCGTTCTGGTGAAACCGGCCGTGCTCGCACTCGGTGAACACGTGCCCCGTCTCGGTCGATCCGTACGAGCTCAGGATCGGCGCGCGGGGAAACAGCCGGCGCATCTGCCGGTAGTGAACGCGGGACGGAAACTCGTAGGTCAGCGAAACGAAGCGCGGCTGCGGAACCGTCACTCCGGCATCCGCCGCGTAGCGCGCCAGCATCGCCAGGTACGCCGGGTCCGCCTCCAGCAGGTCGGGCTCGAACCGCCTGAGCTCGTCGAGCATCCGGTCGTGGTCGGCCGGAGTCCAGTGATTTGGGTCCGCTTTCTGGTTCAGAAACAGCAACCGCCCCAGCGTCCGCTCCGGCATGGACAGGTCGCCGACGTGGCAGACCGTTCCGGCGCAGAGCGGCGTGGTCAGGACGGCTTCGCGCTGCGTCCCGTTGATGACGGCCTCCAGCCCCCGGTGGAGCGCGGCGGCAGCATGCTCGGAGGCGTCCCACCACGGCTGGTGCCAGACGATCGACGCGCGGTCCTCCGATGTGCCGCTCGTGGACACCAGCTCGACCTCGCCCGCGGCGGTACCGGCGCGGAAGTCGCGGCTCCGGGGCACAAACCCTCCGGGCATGTGCGCGCGGATGTCCCGCTTGGTCAGGGCCGGCAGAGCCGCGTAGCGCGCATCGACCGGGGCGGATCGGCCGGGGTCGAACGGCCGCCAGCGCTCGTAGAACGGGGCCTCATCCAGCGCGTGCTCCAGCGCCGCCACGCAGCGCTCGCGGTACCGCTCGCCGGACACGGCGTCGCGCGATGGATGAAGCCCCTGCATGGCGATGGCATTCTCCCGAGCGGCCTAGACTCCCACGCCTTCGAACAGCACCGTGGACAGGTAGCGCTCGCCGGCATCGGGCAGGATGACGACGATGGTCTTGCCGGCGAAATCGGGGAGTTTGGCCAGGCGCACCGCGGCGAAGGCGGCGGCTCCGCAGCTGATGCCGCTGATAATGCCCTCCTCCTTGGCCAGGCGCTTGGCCATGGTGACCGCCTCATCATCGCTGACCTGCTCGATGCGGTCGATCAGCGACAGATCGACGATGTCGGGGATGAAGTTGGCGCCGATGCCCTGGATCTTGTGGCGGCCCGGGGTCAGCGGCTGGCCGGCCTTCTTCTGGGTGAGGATCGGGTTGGTGGTCGGCTCGACCGCGACCGTCAGGAGCTTGGCGCCCTTGGTCTGCTTCCAGAAGCGGCTGATGCCGGTGATGGTGCCGCCGGTGCCCACGCCGGAGACGAGCACGTCGATGGCCCCGTCGGTGTCGTTCCAGATCTCGGGCCCGGTCGTCTTCTCGTGGATCGCCGGATTCGCCGGGTTCTTGAACTGCTGCGGCAGGAAGTAGCGCCTGGGGTCGGATGCGGCGAGCTCCTCGGCGCGCTTGATCGCGCCCTTCATGCCCTCGGCCCCGGGCGTAAGGACCAGGGTGGCCCCAAACGCCGCCAGCACGCGCCGGCGCTCGATGCTCATCGTCTCCGGCATCGTCAGCGTCAGCTTGTAGCCGCGCGCGGCCGCAGAGTAGGCCAGCGCGATGCCCGTGTTGCCGCTCGTGGGCTCGACGATCTCCACGCCCGGCTTCAGGAGGCCGCGCTTCTCCGCGTCCCACACCATGGCGGCGCCGATGCGGCACTTGACCGAGTAGGCCGGGTTCCGGCCTTCGATCTTCGCCAGCACCGTGGCCTTCGCCCCCTGCGTGACGCGGTTCAGCTTGACCAGCGGGGTGTTGCCGATCGATTCGGGGTTGTCCTGAAAAATCCTGCTCATGTCCGGTCTCCCTCTCCGTGTTGTTGTGTGTGTGTGTCTGCCATCTTGCCCGTCAATGCGCTTTCCAGGTCCGCGATCACGTCTTCCTCTGCCTCGAGCCCGACGGAAAGGCGCACGAGCCCGTCCGTGATACCGCGCGAGAGTCGCTCGGCGCGCGGCATCGAGGCGTGCGACATGGTGGCCGGATAGGACAGGATGCTCTCCACGCCGCCGAGGCTCACCGCCACCAGGGGAAGCCGCGTCCGCCTCAGGAACGCGGTGGCCGCGGCTCCGTCCGGGAGCTCGAATGCGAGCATAGCCCCGCCGCCCGAAGCCTGCGCGAAGTGCGTCTCGCGTCCCGGGTGGCCGTCGAGCCCGGGGTAGAACACGCGGCGGATCTCCGGCCGGCCGGCCAGCCACCGGGCGATGGCGAAGGCCGCGCGCTGCTGGGCGTCGAGCCGCACGCCGAGCGTCCGGATTCCGCGCAGCACGAGCCACGCGTCCTGCGGGCCGAGGATGGCGCCGAACGCATTCTGGACGGCCTTGAGCCGGCGCCCGAGCGCGGCCTCGCGGGTCACCGCCACGCCGGCGATCAGGTCGCTGTGGCCGCCAAGGTACTTCGTGGCGCTGTGTACGACGATGTCGAAGCCGAGCTCCAGCGGCCGCTGGAGATACGGAGTCATGAACGTGTTGTCCGTGATGGCCAGCAAATTGTGCTCGCGGGCGATCCGCGCTGCGGCCCGCAGGTCGGTGATGGTCAGAAGCGGATTCGCCGGCGTCTCGACGAACAGCGCCTTGGTCGCGGGCGTGACGGCCCGGCGGAGCGCATCGGCGTCCGTGGAATCGACAAAAGTCGCATCGAGCTTCCACTGACGAAACAGCGTGGTGAGGACGCGGTACGTGCCCCCGTAGATGTCCCGGCCGACGATCAGGTGGTCGCCCGGCTGGAAGAGCAGCAGCACCGAAGAGGTGGCGGCCATGCCGGAGGAGAAGGCCAGCCCGCGGGCGCCGGCCTCGAGCTCCGCCATGGCGCGCTCGAGCGCTTCGCGCGTGGGGTTGTCGCTTCGCGCGTAATCGTACGCGCCCAGGTGCTCGGGATCGGACTGATGGTACGTGGACGTCTGGTAGATCGGAACGCTGGACGCACCGTGATGGCGGGCGCGATCCGCTCCGGAATGGATGAGGCGCGTGCGGTAGTTCACAGCACGCCCTCCAGATCGGCGATCAGGTCCTCCGCGTCCTCGATGCCCACGGAGAGCCGGAGCAGCCGGCTGTTGATGCCGAGCCGCTCCCGGACCTCGGGATCCATGTCGGCATGCGTCTGAACGGCCGGATAGGTGATCAGCGATTCCACGCCGCCCAGGCTCTCGGCGAAGATGAACGTCTTCACGCCCGATAGAATCCGGGGCACCCGCGCGGGATCGTCCACCTCGAACGCGATCATCCCGCCATAGCCCGCCTGCTCGCGCTCCAGGATCGCCCGGCCGGGATGCCCCGGAAGCCCGGGGTAGTGCACGGCCGGCACGCGGGGGTGGCGGCACAGCCACGCGGCGATGGCCATGGCGTTCTCCTGCTGGCGGGCCAGCCGCAGGGGCAGCGTCTTCAGGCCGCGGAGCGTCAGCCATGAGTCCTGGGGCCCCAGGATGCTGCCGACGGCGTTCTGCAGGAACGCCACACGCTTGGCCAGCTGGTCGCCCGCCGCCACCACCGCGCCGGCCACGACGTCGTTGTGCCCGGCGAGGTACTTCGTGGCGCTGTAGACGGTCAGGTCGGCCCCGAGCGCGAGCGGCCGCTGCAGGACCGGGGTCAGGAACGTGTTGTCCACGACCGTGAGAATGCCGCGCAGGCGGGCGGCGGCCGCGACCGCCCGGATGTCCGCGATCCGGAGCAGCGGGTTGGTCGGGCTTTCGATGAAGATCCCGCGAACCGCCGGACCGGCGAGCGCACTCAGAACGGCACTCAGATCCGAGGTGTCCACGTAGACGAAATCCAGGCCGGCCGGCCGAAACACCCGCTCGAGCAGGCGGAACGTTCCGCCATACAGGTCCTCGGTCACCACGATCCGGTCTCCGGCTCCGAACAGCCGAAGCACGCAGTCGATGGCGGCCAGGCCCGAGGCAAAAGCAAACCCGCGCGAGCCGCCGTCCGCCATCGCGAGCGTGTCCTCCAGCGCCTGACGGGTCGGATTGGACGTGCGAGAGTAGTCGAACCCCGTGGACTGCCCGAGCGCCGGATGGCCGAACGAAGCCGTCTGGTAGATCGGAACGGAAATCGCCCCGGTCCGATCATCCCGGCGGCTTCCGGCCTGAGCCAGCGCGGTGGCGATTCTGACCGCATGTCTTTCCACGACGGAACTGCCCTCCCCCTATAGCGCCCGACACCGAAATCACGGATAATCTAGCTCGTCACTATACAAGGTAGTCATTCTATGTCAAGCACTCCGATTCGGCTGCCATCCATGACGCCAACCGCCTCATGTGGACAATACCTATATCTTTGATAGACTTTGCCCGCACTATACACAAGGGAATACGCATGAGGATCTCGACGAGAGGGAGATATGGCTTGCGGGTCCTGCTGGATGTGGCGCTGAATCAGGAGCGGGGGCCCGTGACGCTCCGCGACATATCGGGACGGCAGGGCATCTCGCAGAAGTATCTCTGGCAAGTGCTCAACCCCCTCAAGTCGGCAGGATTCCTTCACGTCACGCGCGGCGCGCAGGGCGGGTATGTCCTCGCCCGCGATCCAGAGGATATCTCCCTCCTGGATATTGTGAACACCCTGGAAGGCGCGGGATCCATCGTCGCCTGTGTCTCCGCCCCTGAGACGTGCGGGCGCAGCGGATCGTGCACGGCCCGAGGAGCGTGGTCGGAGATCGAGACGAAGACGAACGACGCCATGAGCGCCGTCACGGTGAGGGATCTCGTTCTACGGCACACGGAGCGGCAGGCACCGGGCGAGCCGAACTACGCGATCTGATCCGACTTCCTCTGGAGGAGAGCCAGCATGCCGGAAACCAGTCTGCGGGTGGAGGGGTTCACGGAGTCGGTCATTCGCCGCATGACACGAGTGGCGAATGAACACCGGGCGATCAATCTGTCCCAGGGCTTTCCGGATTTCGACCCGCCGGAGGAGCTGAAGCAGGCGCTGGCAGAGGTGGCCAAGCGCGGCCCACACCAGTATGCCGTCACCTGGGGCGCGCCGGGCTTCCGTCAGGCGCTGGCCCGAAAGCTGACGCGCGACATGTCCGTGCCGATCGATCCGGACCGGCACGTGGTGGCGACCTGCGGAAGCACGGAAGCCATGATGGCGGCGATGATGGCGGCCTGCAATCCCGGCGACGCGGTCATCATCTTCTCCCCGTTCTACGAGAACTATGTGGCCGACACGATCCTCTCCGGCGCGCGGCCGATATTCGTGCCGCTCCGGCCGCCCGACTTTCAGTTCGACCGGATGGAACTGCGCCGCGCCTTCGAACAGCGCCCAAAGGCCCTGATTCTCTGCAACCCGGCCAACCCCTCGGGCAAGGTGTTCACCCGCGAGGAACTGGACACCATCGCCGGACTGGCGGAGGAGTTCGACACGTTCGTAATCACCGACGAGGTCTACGAGCACATCGTGTACGCGCCGCATCGGCACGTCTACTTCGCCTCGTTGCCGGGCATGTTTGAGCGCACGATCTCCTGCAGTTCGCTGTCCAAGACCTATTCGATCACCGGCTGGCGGCTGGGCTACGTGGTCGCGCCGCCGCGGATCGTGGACGGGGTCCGGAAGGTTCACGACTTCCTGACCGTGGGCGCCCCCGCGCCCTTGCAGGAAGCCGCCATCACGGCCTTGAATTTCCCGGAGTCCTACTATCGGGGCCTGCAGTCGCTCTACACCGCGAAGCGGGATCTGTTCCTGGGCGCGCTGGAGGCCGCGGGGCTCGCCTACACCCGGCCGCAGGGCGCGTACTACGTCCTCGTGGACATCTCCCCTTGCCGGGCCGACGACGACGTGCTCTTCTGCGAATGGCTGGCTCGCGAGGTGGGCGTAGCCGCCGTGCCGGGATCGAGCTTCTTCCGCGAGCCGGTCAAACACCTGATCCGATTCCATTTCGCCAAGAACGCCGCCACGCTCTCGGAGGCGGGCCGCCGCCTCGCGCGCCTGCCGGCCTGCACGCCGGGGCGCCCGTAATCGAAAAGAGGAACCTACATGCACCACACGCTGCTGGCGATCGACGACGTCTCTCTGCCGCTCCGCAAGAACGTCTGCCTCTACCTGAGCAAGCCGACCGTGCGCCCGGAGCCGGTGCTGACGCCGAGCCCGCTCGACAGCACGGCCCCGGACAACCTGGCCGCGCACTTCTACGGGACGGTCCTGCACGATGCGAACCGATTCCGCATGTGGTACTACGCCTGCCACCGCGGCCGGAACCCCGACTGGCCGCCCCGCAAGATGCAGCAGGTGGCCAAGACGCCGGGCTGGCTGATGGGCGTGCAGGAAGGCTACGAGGTCTACCAGGGCCCGCTGTGCTATGCCGAGAGCGACGACGGCATCGCGTGGCGCAAGCCGGCGCTCGGGCAGGTCCTGTTCAAGGGGAGCCGGAGCAACAACGCGCTGGACCTGCCGCACACGGTGGTCAGCGGCGCGGCCGTGATCCGCGACGACTCCGATCCGGATCCCGCGCGGCGCTACAAGATGGTGTACCAGTTCTTTCCCGACCAGACCGAGCCGGCGATCCCGGAATACGGCAGTTCGCCCAGCGTGGCCTGCGCGGTGTCGCCGGACGGCCTGAGGTGGACGGTCACGGCCATCCCCTTCGTGAACCAGTTCGTCGAGCACTGCTCGTTCATCCGGCACGCGGGCCAGTATATTCTGCATTCGCAAGTGTTCCCGGGCTCGGGCTGGAGCGGCGCATACACGGAAGGCGGCGCGGCCGGCGGCCGCACCGGCGCCGCGCATCTCACGCATGATTTCGACCGGTGGCCCGATCTCTGGGCGTGGGCCTTCGCGCTGCCCGAGCCGCGCGACCCGGCCCTGCGGGGCGCGAGCCATCTGTACGACCAGGACCACCTCGGCATCGGCGCCGCCAGCTTGGGCAGCGTGTGCGTCGGGGTCTACGGCCTGTGGCACAACCAGCCGTTCGGGGAGGACTTCCGCAAGATCAGCTGCGACCTGGGGCTGGTGATCTCGAACGACGGCATCCACTTCCGCGAACCGGCGCCGACGCCCGGCCATGCATACATCCACCGCGACGAATCGCCGGCAACACCTGTGCCCGGGCACAACTTCAACACCATCCTGTGCCAGGGCAACGGCATCGTCAATGTGGGCGAAGAGACGCGCATCTACCATGGCCGGTGGCGCAATGCCGGCCAGCGCGCCGAGGACGTCGCCACGCACTACCGCGCCGAGATCGCGCTGGCCACGCTGCCCCGCGATCGCTGGGGCTCGCTGGGCCTGAACCCCGGCGAGAACGAAGGCACGATCTGCTCAGCTCCGATCCCGCTGCCCGGCGCCGGGTGCGAGATCGTCCTCAACGCCGATGGGGCGTCCGGTCTGGCCGTCGATCTGCTCGACGAACAATTCCGCGCCATCCCGGGGTTTGGCGATGGCCGGGCCGGCGGCGACGGCCTGGACGCCCCGGTCCGGTGGAGCGCACACGCCCTGTCCGAACTGAGCGGGCAAACGGTGCGCGTGCAGGTGCGCCTGAAGCGCACCGGCGATGCATCCCCCCGGGTCTACGCCATCTACAGCAGATCAAACCCATGCCGGAACTCTTAGCGCGCCGACCGCGCCCCTCCGCCCAGGAGTCGCTATCGAGTGAGTCTATGGTTAGTCGCGTGGAGGGCAAGGCTGCGCCGAGCCGCGTGGGTGTTGAGTCAAGTTCGAGTCGCGGCCCGACGGAACACGTAGGCGAGGACTTGGGTTGGCGGCATTGGGAGTTGATCGCCGCCGAGTACAATGTCAACATTACGGAAATCCGCCGCAATCAGGCGTCGGGAGAATTGGAGTGCCTGGAATCATGGACTACACAGCAGGGCAGGTTGTGAAGGGGCGTAATCCGCCGAAGGAGTGCCCGGTCGGTTTCTACTGGCGCAAAGTCATGGGCTTGGACGAGTTCAAGCTGTATCCCAAGAAGGAGCGCCAGATGTCGGATGGGAGTCCCGCGCTGGATGGCGAGGCCGGAGGGCCCCGCCTCACGATCACCCGTGTGGCGGCGGGCGTCCGGCACTTCATGCAGAACGAAGAGGGCTTCAACCGGGTTATGGAGGCCGCCAACCTGAGCTTGAAGGCAATCCAGAACCTCGCCACGTGGTCGACAGCCGCCGCGACCGTCAAGGCCGAGCAGGAGAAGGTCCGATTGGCGGCCGTCACCCGGGCGAATACGGCTCTGAGGGATGCCGGACTCATGATCGGCCCGGACGGCAAGGTCCAGCCGATTCCGCCGGCATAGCCCCCCCGCCCGACATGACGCGGAGGGATTCGTCTCTGCCTGCAGGATCTTCAGTATCACGCCGCCGCCACGCCTCCCGCGCGGCCGTCGATATCCTCTTTGAGGATCGCGACCTCGTGGTCATTGTCAAGCCGGCGGGACTGCTGACCATTGCCACGGAGAAGGAGCGCCACCGCACGGCCTACGCCCTGCTCGTCGAGCACGTGCGGCGGCAGCGGGCCGGGCGGCTGTTCATCGTTCACCGGCTGGACCGTGAAGCGTCAGGCTTGCTGGTGTTCGCCAAGTCGCCGGAGGCCAAGGTCGGCCTGCAGGAGCAGTTCAGGGACCACTCGGCCGGGCGCACGTACATCGCGGTCACGGAAGGCCGCCTACCCCGCGACACGTTCACAATCAAGTCGTACATCGCGGAGAATGCCGCTCTCCGCTGCTACTCGACGCGGGATCCGGCAAAGGGGAAACTGGCGGTAACGCACGTGACCGTCCTCAGGCGCTCGGTGCACCGGACGCTTGTCGAAGTCCGGCTGGAAACGGGACGCAAGCATCAGATCCGGGTGCATCTGGCAGAGGAGGGACACCCGATTGTCGGCGATCCCGCTTACGGCACCGGGAGAAGCCCGATTCGCCGGATGGCGCTTCACGGCGCAGGCCTGGTGTTCCGTCACCCGCGAACAGGCAAGCCCATGTCCTTTTCCGCTCCCCTTCCCGAGGAGATCGAGTCGCTGGTCTGATGACAGAAGGGCGTCGCCATGGGTTCCCGGATCGTCGTCCGTCCCTGCTGTTGGGTGCTGGTGCTCTGCGTTGCTGCGGCGCCCGCGGCCCAGGCCGCGCGTGAAGGGGTAGGCAACCTCCTTCGCGATGGCCGCTTCGCGTTGTTCCAGTCGATGCCGGGTTCGGCCACGCTGACCAACATCGTCGCCGACGGCACGCCCGGCGGCCATCCAACCGCGCTGCGCCTCGCGATCGCCAAGTCGGCCGATCCCTTCTACCACCTGGCCCTCAGCCAGGATGTCCCGGTCGCCGTCCGGGAATGGACGCGTCTGAGGCTGCGCTTCTGGGCGCGGTCGGGAGCGGGCAATCCCATGCGCGCGGTGGTGGAGAAGGCGGGCCCGCCATGGACGTCCGTGGCCGAGACGTCGCCCACGCTGACCCGCGAATGGACGGAGTACCGAGCCACGGGCACCGCCCGCGGCCGCTTCGCCCCCGGCGACATGGCGGTCCGATTCCAAGTCGGCCATCAGACAGGCGATGTGGAACTGGCCGGCATCGCCCTGGACGATCTGGGCCCGGACCCCGCCTGGACCGCCGCCAGATCAGCCTTGGATCCCTCGGCGATCCAAGAGCGCATCGAGCGGCATCGGACGGGCGAACTGACCGTCAGAGCGGAACGGGCTGACGGCACGCCGGTGCCGAAAGCCGGAGTCACGGTCGAGCAGACGCGCCACGCATTCCTCTTCGGATGCAACCTGTTCGGCTTGGAGCCCGACAACACCGAGGCATGGCAAGAGGCGTACCGGGGGGAATTCGCCGCGGTGTTCAACTACGCCACGCTGCCCTTCTACTGGGGCTCATTCGAGCCGCAGCAGGGGAGGCCGCAGTACGCGCGGCTGGACGCCATGGCCCGCTGGTGCGCGGAGCACGGAATCACGCCGAAGGGGCATCCGCTCGTCTGGCACGAAGTGTACCCCACTTGGGCGCCAAAGTCGGCCGACGCGGCCGTTCCGCTGCTGCGCCAGCGCGTGACCGACATCGTGACTCACTACCGGGACAGCATACGGGTGTGGGATGTCCTGAACGAGGCCAACAACGCGGCCGTATACGCCGGACAGAACGGAGAAGCCGCATGGGTGAAGCGCGACGGAGCGGTCGCTGCGGTGCAGGCCGCCCTGGGTTGGGCGCGCGGATCGCTTCAGGGCGACGATGCCCAGTTCACGCTACTCTACAACGATTTCAACACGGGAGAGCAAACCCTCTCCCTGCTGACGGAGCTGATGAACCGCCACGCCCTGCCCGACGCCATCGGGATCCAGTCGCACATGCACGCCGGAGCCTGGCCCTTGGAGGAGGCGTGGCAGAAGGCGGAGGAGTTCTCCCGGTTCGGTCGGCCCCTGCACTTCACCGAACTCACCGTGCTCAGCGGCCCCGCGCGGGCGATCGACCCGGCCCACCATGCGCCGGACGATTGGCGGACGACGCCGGACGGCGAAGCCGAACAGGCCGACTACGTCGAGGGGCTCTACGCGCTGCTCTTCAGCCACCCGGCGGTTCAGGCCATCACATGGTGGGATTTCAGCGACCGGGGCTCCTGGATGCAGGCGCCAGCGGGCCTGGTTCGCAGCGACATGACGCCCAAGCCGGCCTATGGGCGCCTGCTTCGCCTGATCCGCCGGACATGGTGGACGAACGCAGGAGCCGAGACGGACGACGACGGCATCTGCCGGATGCGCGCCTTCTACGGTGACTACCGAATCTCCGCCACCGACGCAGCAGGCCGCACGGCGACGTCCCACGTGAGCTTCACGATGGGCAGCGGCTCGAGGACAGTCACGCTCACGATGCCGTAACATCCTCTTGCCTGGCCCCGCCCGCGTGGTACTTTTGTGCCATGAGCCAATCCATCCGCCTGGCCGCAGTGGAACGATGGGACGCAGGCGCGCCGGCGATCCACGGTCCGGACCTGACCGGCGCCTCGGCCGGCAAGCCATTCTTCTACGCCATCCCCGCCACGGGCGAGCGCCCCATCACCTTCGGCGCCGAGGGACTGCCCGATGGGCTGCGGCTCGATCAGCGGACGGGGTTCATCACCGGCGTGGCCATGAAGGAGGGCGACCACCGCACCCTCCTCTGCGCGCAGAACCGGCATGGCCAGGCGGAAAGAGAGTTCGACATCGCCATCGGTCGGGGGCTCGCGCTCACGCCGCCGCTGGGCTGGAACAGCTGGAACGCCTGGCGCCGCTGGGTGGACGATGGAAAGGTCCGCGCGGCCGCTGACGCCATGGTCGCCAGCGGCCTGGCGGCACGCGGCTATACCTACGTCAACATCGACTCCTGCTGGCAGGGCGTACGCGGAGGACCTCACAACGCCATCCAGCCCAATCGCAAGTTCCCCGATATGCAGCGCCTCGCCGCCTGCATCCACGAAAAGGGGCTCAAGCTCGGCCTGTATTCAACGCCGTGGGTCGAGCCCTGGGGGTGCAGCGCCGAGGAGGCGAAAGCCGACTGGGGCGGCGAGGCGCTGACCGGCTGCTCGTCCGGCGAGCCCGACCCCGGGCTTCCCCGGAAGTTCCCCTGGTCCGGAAAATTCGTGGGCACGCTCAAGCACGAGCCAAACGACGTGGCGCAGTGGGTGGAATGGGGCGTGGACTTCCTCAAGTACGACTGGGCACCCACGGATCCCGCATCTCTGGAACGCCTGGCCCGCCCCCTCAAGGCGGCGCCCCGCGACATCATTCTGAGCGTCTGCACGGAGGCCAGGATCGAATGGGCCGACTCCTACCTGAAATGGACGGAGATGTGGCGAGCCATTCCCGACACCGCCGACGAGTGGCGTAGCGTCCTCACGAACGGATTCCATGCCGACGACCACATGGGCTGCGAAGGCTGGCGGGAACACGTCCGCCCCGGAAAGTGGAACGATCTCGACATGACCGCGCTCGGACCTCAGTTCGACACCGCGACGAGCACCAAGGCCAACCGCCTCACGCCGGACGAGCAGATCACGCACATGACGCTCTGGGCCTTGTATCCCTCGCCCCTGATCTTGAGCTGCGCGCTCGATTCCATCAGCGACTTCGAGCTGCGTCTCTTCGCCAATGAGGAGGTGCTCGCGGTCAACCAGGACCGCCTGGGGAAAACGGCCACACGCATCCGCGAGGTGCGGAGCCGCCAGTTGGGCCCGGCTCGTCCGTTGCGCCAGTTCCGCATCCACGCCCGGCCGATGGCGGACGGCAGCGTGGCGGTGGGCGTGTTCAACCTCTCCGAGGCGTGCGATACGGTCGACGTGTCGCTCAGCGACCTGGGGCTGACCGGTCGGGCTGTCGCCCGCAACCTCTGGGAACGCCGCGACCTGGGAACGCTCGAGGGACGGTTCGACGTGTCGCTGCCCCCGCACGGGGCGCAGATGCTCAGGATCCGCCAGCTTTAGGCAAGACCGCGGAGCGCTACACGGCCGCCGCCTCGCGCAACGCGACCACCACCCCCTGGCGAGGCATCACCGGCGCCCCGTCCACGGACAGCGCATACGCGTCAGCCGCAGCCCACCAGAGCAATCGCCCCTCGGAGGAACGGCGGATCACCGCCAGCGCGGCTTCCCCCTCGATCCCCCTGGTGTTGATGTGGCGATCGAACGGACTGGCCACAATCGTGTCGGTCACGGACCCCAAGCGGAGCGTCATGCCGAACTGAACGGGATCGCCGAACCGGTCGATCTCGACGGGCGCCTCGTCCCGGCGGCGCGGCACGAGCGCGGACACGAGCACCCCGTTGTACCCCCACAGGGTGGCTTTCACCCGCGGGCGCAGGCCCGCTCCCCATCGCCCGCCGCCCTCCGGTCGCGCCTTTCCGGGGAGTCCGTGAAAATAGTCCACGTCGGAGGTCCGGTGGCCGAGCGGGAAGGAGTCGATGACATCTGTCGCCAGTTCCAACCGGTGCGGCGAGGGATACTCCGTGTTACAGGGCCACGCCCACAGGCATTCCAGCCGGTGCTGGCGGCCCCGGATGTCCGCCCGGCCCCCGGGCTCGTCCAGCTCGACCCGGTTGCCCGGCTCGGAGTTGATGAGCCAGATGCCGTGCCCGTAGCCGTTTGCGTAGTTCACGTTGTCGAGCAGAATCATGTACGGCGACGCGCCCGGCGCATTGATCTGAAGCGCATGCCGGTAGTTCCAGAGGCAGTCCCACTGCTCGCCGATGTTGACCCGCACATAGGCGGACCGCTGAGCCGCGGCGAACGCCTCGGTGTAGCCGCCGCGCCGGCAGTTGTCGAAATCGACCGGCGAAGAGGGCGGCTCCTTGCCGTCCGGCATGTAGACCGAGTGATAGCAGCCGCGGCCGTCGCCGTACCCGGAGTCGATGCTGAAGGCTTCGTTGAGGGCGAACAGCGAAAAGTGCCCGGCGTCCACGTGCTGGTGAATGTGGCAGCCTGACGACCGGCCGGCCGCGAGCAGGGAGAAGTAGAGGTCGTCGTCGCCCCATCCACTGCGCATGACCGTAACGCCGTACTGGCCCGACGTCTTGGCCAGCGGCCACCCCTGTCGGCCGGGATCGGCGGAGGCGGCCGCATCGTCCTCCCAGATGGCCGCGAGCCCCACGTGCGGCGAGAAGCACTCGGGCGCCGTGCCGATGGCCGGGATGGCGCCGCGCCCCCCCATGCGGTCCCACGTCCATTGCAGACAGGGATCGCTGGTTCGGTAGCGGTGAAAGAGATGCGCCAGGGGCGGACGCGTTCCCGCGAACCGCCACGCATCTCCGATGGTGTTCTGGCCGCGGCGGCCCGGGAGAACCAGGTAGGCCCATTGCCGGATCATCTCGCGATAGTTCGGCTCCTCCTCCCACAGGTCCGCCACGCCGGCCCGACGCAGGACCTCCGCCGCGAGGGTGGCCCACTCGGCGTCGCCCCAACCGTAGCTGGACCCCTCGCCGATGGCGCCGCCTTGGTCCACTCCCAGGTGAAACGTGCGCCGCAGCAGGCTGGCACACTGAGCCAGAGCCGCTGCATCGGCGTCGGGCCGGTAAGCGGCCCCCAAGGCCAGGACATACTTGTTGAAGTTGTGCAGGAAGATATTGGTGCCGAGGCCCCAGAAATACCGCGTGGGATGAGCCAGAATACTGCGCTGGTACGGAACCACGACGCACTCCCGAAGAAAGACCTCAACCTGCCGTCGGTCTTCCGGGGTCATGACCGGATGCAGGATGTCGAAGGCGAGCGGGAGTTCGCCTTCGAGCGTCGCCTGCGCGATGCCCGCGTGCTGCATGCTCGGCACGCAGCACAGACGCATCAAGGCGATGCCGTAGTCGGCCCAGCGGCAGTCGCCTGTAAGGAGATAAGCGAACGCCAGGCAATGCAGGCCGTCCGTGGTCCGGTTGCCGGCTCCGTTCGACCAGTTCGACAGCAGGTCGGATCCCGGACGGACGTCGATGTAGTCCGGATTGCCCGGCTGGGTCGCACGCTCGCATCGGCGGAGGATCTCCGCCAATGCACGACCCGGAATCCCGCGCTTGGCCTTCTCGCGAAAGACCGGGATGTCCTCAGGGCCGAACAGCAAGCGCGGGTGCACTCCGGTGTCCGTCATACCCAGTGCCTCCGCCGCCAGGCGATCGAGGTTCTGTTCGTTCGCCTCAGTCACGAACCTCGCCACGCGTTCCCGTTCAGCCGCAGAATCGAACACCTGTCGCCATCCAACCAGAGTCTTACGCCCTTGCGCGGCAAACGTGATGGTCATCTGGAAATGGTGATCCGATATGTGCTCGAAGACGATCAGCTCGGGCTCACTCAACTTCACGAAGACGCACTCGTTCGGGTAGTTCGTGCCGTCCGGCCCGTGCATGACGAAGCGCCAGGCGCCGCCAGGACGGAAGTCAAACTCCTGGAATGTACTGCGGAACCCATTCGGCCCCCACCACCGGGCCAAATGCGCCGGATCACTGAACGCCCTGAAGACGCGCTCGCGGGGCGCATCGATCAGGCGCGAGTGGACGAACTCGCGGTCCGCGGCGGAATGGGCATTGTCGGCAAGCCGCTCGTTCATGTTCAACATCCGTCCATCTCAGCGGAATGGTCAGGCGGTTGCGGGGGGACAGATCAACTGGACGGCCGGGAAATAGGTGCCCAGTCGTTTCGTGTCGCGAGTGAGCAGCGGGATTCGCGCCGCTTCGGCGTGACCGCCAATAAAGAAGTCCGGAAGGACCGACGTCCTGCTTCCTTTCCGGGTCTTGTACAACCCGAAGGCTCTGGCCGCACGGAAAAGGCCTTGCCGGGGAATCTCCAGATAGGTCAGACCAAAGCGCCGGACCACATCATCGGCAAACTCGATCGACGGGCAGCCGAAGCACAGCTCCGCAAAGATGACCGGATTGATGATCAGCCCGGCATCGCGGTTGCTCTCAAGTTGCTCAAGCGACCACTCGGCCCACCGGGAGTCATCTGTCAGTACATCAACAAGCACGTTTGTGTCGACCAGGACCGGCATCAGTCACCTCGGGTCTCGCGCATCCACTGCTGGGTCGTGAGTTTTCCCTTCAGGACACCCCGCAAGGCCGAGAATCGGGTGTCCGTCCCTCCGTTCCGCTCCTGCTTGACCAAGACGACATGTCCGCCTGCAATGCGGAAATCCACCTCGGCGTGCGGCGCGATCTTGAGGTAGTCGCGGATGCGCGCTGGTATGGTCACCTGTCCCTTTGTCGTCACTTTCATGGTATTACTGTGCCGCGTATTACTTCTGGCGTCAAGTTCGCCCCTCGGATCGGTCGTTCGCCCGCCGCCAGTCTGCCACCCGATGCGGACGCCATCGCACTCCACGGCAAGAGAGGTGATGCGGAGCGTCGAAGCGCTGGTTGGTCACGTCGACACCGGCCGTTATCACGAGTGCCAGTACGGCGGTGTCCGCGGCGCGCATGTTGCTGGCGGTGATGCTGTAACGGAACGGATGGTCCGCCGCACCCGTGGCGCAGAGCGGACTGTCGATGCCCGGTTTGCCAATCGCCTGACCGATCATGCTGAACCGACGGCAGACGCGCCTATTCCTCCTGCAGCTCCAGCGCGCTCAGGATGGGGGCCGAACCGGAAGCGGGCGGCGTGCGGGGCACGAACTCGACCACCAGGAGCTCGGCGGCTTTGATCCCTTTGAACTCCTTGACCAGCGCCCGGCGCGGTCCGCCGGCATCGCGGACGACGTCGAAATCGTTCAAGACCTGCTGCCCCTGCAGCTTGACGGCGAACACCCGATGTCCGGCGGACACGTCGTCCAGCTCGGCGAAGTGCAACCGCACCGTGAAGAGTCGCACCGGCACAGCGGGCGCCGCCCCCCCCATCCCCAGTGGAGCGAACTGCTCGCAGCGCGCGCGCCCGCGGTAGCCGAGATGGAAGAACGCCTCGCCGCTGGTCTCGCGGTTCTCGAATGAGCGCCCATGCCCGCCCCTGTACTTAAGCTCCTCCCCGCTGACGTCCATCTGGTTCATCTGGACGTTGAGGCCAAGCGAGTCCTTCCGGAGCCCGGCGTCCGCCACCGTCTTCCACGGGATGGCCAGCTCGAACGTCAGCCCGTTGGTATCGCCCGCAGCCGCGCTCCGCCAGGAGCCGTCCCACGCCCGATCCTCCGTGTTCGTGCCGACGGCACGCGCATCGTAGCGCGCGCCGGAGGCGGAGACTCCGAAGTGAACCACTCGCCCGGGATCGCCAAGGAACACTTCGAAGGAGTCATCCTTCCACACGTCCGCGTTCTCGCCCGTGGTCGCCGCCGCCCAAGCGGAGACCTGCCCCAGCCGGTCGATCACCTGCGGGCGCCGGGCCGCCACGTACAGCCCGACCTCGTCCTGACGCAGGAATATGACCGTCTTCGTGAACGGCAACTCAACCGTGGGCGCGCCCGACCAGGCGGGCTCGTCCAGACGGCCGTCCGGCTGCGGGGCGGCCGCGCAGGCCACGGCCGCCAACGGTCTGATGAAATCCATCTTCAGGGTGGCCTTGCGGATGCCCTGGTACTGCGAGGCATAGATCCACGGACGATCGGTGCCCGCGATGGCGACGCGGTCGGCACTTATCCGCAGCGGGCCGAACGGCGTCTGCCGGCGGTTCGGCACCCACTCGACCTGCGATCCCCGGTCGACCTTGGTATCCTCTTCGGGCCGGTAGGAATCGGGGCCGTCGAAGGTCTCGACCTGCAGCGGCACTTGGAATACCGACGGTTGAAAGCGCATCCAGACGCCCTTGGCGGTCGCGGCGGCCACCGTGCTGGTGGCGGAGATGGAGTAGTTCAAGCCCGTGACCGGAGGCCGGGGGAACCCCAGCCACAGGTGACCATCGGCATCGCGCCGGTCGCCCGGCGCACCGAGGTTGATGAACGCCTGCCGGACGCGGGTGTCCGCCTCCCGGTCGTGGTAGATGGCCCAGTCCTCGTTCTGTCGATCCGCCACGGGCGCCAGCGCCAGGGTCGAGCGGAACGGGTAGTTGCAGGTGCAGTGGCCGGTCTCCTCGGAGATCGTGATCAGGCCGTTCGCGATCACCTGCGGAGAGGTGCAGCGGCTCTTTACGCCCCCCACGAACCGCATGCCGCTGTCGTCCGAGAAATCGCACACTCCCGCCCGGCCGGAGATCAGCGTACTGGCGAAATACGACGCCCCGCACATGGTCGCCGCGCGATAGATCTTCGGCTCCAGTTCGCCAGTGAGCGGGTGAATCCGCGGCGCTCCGCTGACAGAACCATCCATCGCCTTGCCGGCCCGCGCCGCGCCAGCCGGCTCCTTGAGGGCCGGGAGCGGGCCGGCCACGACGGCTGGCGCCGTCAGCAGATCCGTATGGGCCTTCGCGTCAAGCGCGACCGACGCCCAGCCGTTGTTGATCGTGTCCGCCGTCCAGTCGCCAAACAGGTGGCGGCGGACGATGGGCTCTTCCCGGCCGCCGTCCCGCGAGTTCAGCGTGGCGGAAAAAGCGAAGCTGGCCGGCTTCGATCCGGCCAGGCGTTCAAGATCGGCCCACGGAAGAACGACGAGCGTCCTCGTCCCGCCCGCCTCAACGTGGCCCGACACCTCGATCCGAGGGTGCTCGGGGCCCGATCCCGGGCGCCCGCGTGGCGCGGCGTTGGTCTGCGCAACCGTCACGACGAAGTGAAACGCGCCGCGCTCGTAGAGACCGTAGCGCGAGGCCGGCGGGCGGAAGTCGAAGCAGAGATCCCACGTATCGACGGGGGTCACGACGGGGTCTGATGTCGCCAGCGTCAGGGTCAGCCCCCGGGCGGCCAACTCCATGGTCACGGTTCCCGAATGCGTGGCGTCCACAGCGAGCACCCACGTCTGCGGTGTCTGCAGGGAAACGGGCGTAGGCGGGTTGAACGGGCCATAGAATGCCATCTGCTCGCCGGTGCGCGCATCGAGCTTGATGCTGGCTTCGCCGCCCTTGAGGAAGGCCTTGCCAAGCCTAAGGTACACGAACTCATCGTTGAGTTGGAGCGTACGCCCGAAGTCCCCCTTCTCGAAGGCGTTCGTCTCGGTCGCCATATAGATCAGACCGTCCACCATGCGCATGCTCGCCCCGCTCTGGGGGATCGGGCGGGACCACAGCACCGCCCCGTTGTAGGAGTCCACGCACGTCAGCCCGCGCTCGCTCTTGATGGCATAGCGGCCGCCACCGATAGTCGGCCCAGCCGCGCCTTGGGCGAAGTTCCGGATCTGGCGGCTCGACGGGCCGCCGATCCACTGCACGCGCAGAGGCCAGCGCACCTGTTGGTCAACCGTCAGGTCCTTCGTATCCCAATCCATGGCGCCGGCCAGCTTGCCGCGCATGAAAAGAGGCAACCCACCCCGCCCTCCGGGCACCCCTCCAAGGAGGGGACCCCGACCGGAAACACCCTCCAGCGGAGGCGTGTCGACAGTCGAGGCGGGTTTGCCGGCGACTGGCATTGGTCGCGCATGAGACGCAGCGTCATACCCCTCACACTCGCTCACGAGCGCCTCCGCCTCGGCCGCCTTCAGCCCGGGCGTCAGCAGGATGCCGCCACAAGGACGAAGCACGCGATAGAGTTCCTTCGCCGCCAGCCCCGGCACCGGGCCGGCCACAATCACCGCGTTGGCGAACCACTGAGGGAAAGGCAGGTTGTCCACTCGATCCACCGCCTGGACGCTAACCCGAGTGCCATATAGCAAGGTGGTGTCGATCAGTTTGGCGCGAACGGCCTCCACGGCGGAGTCCGGCAGCGCGCAGATCACGTGGAGTCTGGTCTGCTCGGCCAGCGTCGAGGAGACCCGCCCATCCGTATCGCCGAGCACGAGCGCAAAGCCCCTGTCCATGCCGGCGGATCGAAGGGCATCCGCGATCGGAGATCGGGGATCGGTTGTCCGCGACACGGCCTGCCCGACGGACAACTGGTTACTGATGGCCGATGGCTCCCCTCCCCGGTTCGCCCCGAAGCAATGGATCACCCCGCGACTCGTCGAGACATACAGGCGCCCGTCGGCCACGGCGATGTCGCGCGCCTCGCCGCTCACCTCGCCGCGCCAGAGCGCCGGGGACGTCTCCGTTCCGGCCCGCGCCGCCACCACCGCGCCGTCATGCCCGGTCAGCAGCACGTCGTCCGCCAGCGCGATCCCGCAAGCCAGGCGCACATATGAACGGCCGTTGTGGACGATGGCCCTGACCGTGCCGTCCGCATGAAGCCTGGAGGGGAAGCGGGGCTGCGGCGGGGCAATGCTGAACTGCGGAAACCGGTCCTTCTTGTACCACGGCCCCATCGCGCCGTTGATGAGGGAGTAGCCGATAATGCTGAGGCTCCCTTTGACCTGGGTGAAGAGGTGAAGATTGTCCCCGTCAACGGTCGTCCAAGTCCCCCCTGCGCTCTTCCGAAAGGCGTACGGGTCCCAGGCGACCAGGCGGCCGGTCTGGCGGTCGAGAATCGTCGGAAACACGTGGCCGTTCGGAATGACCAGGCGCTTTCCGCCGAGCGCGAGGGGCCCCTGCGGCGTGCTCCCGGAGAACGACATCTCGCCCTGATGGCCTGCGTTGACCTGGTCCAGTGCAAGAAAGTCCTGAAACGCCACATGGGAGTAGTTGCAGGTGTCGTTGCACCAGATCACCGCACCCGTGTCGGCCCTCAGAGCGAAGATGGCGACGCCCTCGGTGTTGACCATTCCGCCGACGCAGTAGACGACGCCATCGGCCACCAGCACCCCTGAGCGTGCCGGCCAGCGGGAGATCATCCGGTGGTTGACGATCATGCGCTCCGGCCCCATCGCGACCCGAAAGGTCCAAGCCGGCTGGCCCGTCGCGGCGTCGAGGCAGTACACCCAGCCGTCGTCCGATCCGAAGTAGACCTTCCCCTTCACAATCTGCGGAGCGAAACGCACGGGACCGCCCGCCGTGAAGCGCCACCGCTCGGTTCCCGTCCGCGCATCCAGAGCGCGGACGCTGTCGTCCGCCGACGATCCGAAGCACAGGATCCCCTCCGCGATTACGATCGCCGGGGCATAGTCGAAATCCATCCAGTTGATCATCCCGGGCGGATCGGGCCACGCCGGCGCGGGCGGCTGGTCGCAGGTGTAGATCCAGGCCGGCGCGAGGGGCAGCGCAAGCCTGTCGGCCGTGACGGCGCTCCGCTGCACATCATGCCGGTACGCCGGCCAGTCGCCGGCGCTCGCCAGGCAAGCGAGCGTCCCCGCCAGCGCCGCAGTCAGGATAGGCTTCCCGTTCGTCATGCTAGTCCGCTCCTCCGACAACCTCGATCGACCCGCACGGCCCACGCCAACCATGGCGACCGGTATGACCCGAACAGCCGGAACGCCGAGCCCGCCGGCTTCCTGTGCGATCAGTCTCCAAGCGAATTCGGCCCGAGTGGATCGCCTGGGGGCGATGGGCGGGCGACCATGAACCGTCCGGACGCGCTTCAGCGCTTCCGGCGCGGCGCTTTCGCGGGGGACGCGCGCTTCCGCGTCTTCTGTCGGCGGACGTAATCCTGTATGGCGAGCAACTCCTCGGGTGAGTTGAACCCCTGGATGAGCTTGGCGTCGGAGACCGGCACGGCCCGCACCCGGTACTTGGGCTGCCCGCCGGGCCGGCGCAGTCCGCTCAGATGCCGGACGATGTCCGTCAGATAGTATTCCCGCTGGGCGTTGTTGTTGTCGATCAGCCGGATGCCCTCATACAGCGTCGAGGAGCGGAACAGATAGAGGCTGGGGTTGACGCCCCGGCATGCACGCTCGATCCCGGCTGCCGTGAACCGCCGCCCTCCGATGCACAGGCTGTACTTCGGGGCCTTGAGGATTCGCTCCAGGCGCGCGCGGTCCACCGATCCTTCCGCGGAAGCCAGCTCCAGAAGCTCCCCCATGGCCACGGCCTGCTTGGCCGGGCTGGGAATCCAGCGGGTGATGAGCTCGCGGACGCCCGCAGCCGAGACCTGGCCTTCGCCGCCCAGCTGCCGCCGAAGCTCGTCCGCCACGGCCTGCCGCGCGAGGTCCGTCTTCTCGATGATGTCGAGAGCCTGTCCTGCCTCGTCCACGAATACCCGTCCGCTGGAATCCGAGCCGGCCTTCGACTTGGGGATCGTCAGCAGGGCCATGTCGGCGCGCTGCCGGACGAAGGCGTCTATCAACTTCCGGATGGCGGCCCCCTCGATGTGCTTGTCGCCCATCGTGATCAGTACGTTTCCCGTGAAGCCGACGGCCGATAGCGCGTCGGCGGCCACCCGGGCGGCATGGCCCGTTCCGAGCTGCGGCTCCTGGTAGACGTAGAGCACGTCCGGATGTCCGCCGTGGATGGTATCCATCACCTGATCCGCCCGGGTGCCGACGACAAGGAGAAACCGGCTGAGGCGCTCGGCTTTGAAGGCGCGAAGGATCCGGTTGATGGTCGGCACGCCGTCAATCTCGAAGCAAACCTTGCCCTTGTCGCTCCGGCCCATCCGAGTGCCCTTGCCGGCCGCCAGAATGACCACGATCGTCTCTTCCGCCACGCTCTGCTTTTTTGCCATGGTTCCGCCCTCTTGGCTTGCTTTCCGTAAGGTTATACAAGGGGTCTAGCCGGGTCAAACGTGAAGCGGCCGCCCTCTTTGTCCTTGGACGGAAGGCCGACGCCGTCTACTGTTCTGCGTCGGTCACCGCCAACAAGGAGGCTGCTATGAAGGTGCTCGTTACCGGTACTGCGGGCTTCATCGGTTCCCACCTGGCCCACGCGCTGCTCGACGACGGGCACGACGTGGTCGGCCTGGACAACTTCAACGACTACTACGCCGTCGCGCTGAAGCGTGCCCGCCATGCCCGCCTGGAGAAGCGGAAGGGCTACATCGGCGTGGAAGCCGACATCTGCGACTACGATGCCTTGCAGGCAAGCTTCCGGAAGCACCGGTTCGACCGCGTCTGCCACCTGGCGGCGCAGGCGGGCGTGCGCTACTCGCTCACGCATCCGTTCGTCTACCAGAAGTCCAATCTCGAAGGGTTTCTGGCCGTCCTCGAAGCATGCCGCCACGCCAAGGTGTCGCGCCTGGTCTACGCCTCTAGCTCCAGCGTATACGGCGGCAACACCAAGCTGCCCTTCAGCGAGGATGATCGCGTCGATTCGCCGGTCAGCCTCTACGCCGCGACCAAGAAGGCCAACGAACTGATGGCGCACTGCTACGGCCACCTCTACGGCATGCAGACGGTCGGGCTGCGGTTCTTCACGGTCTACGGGCCCTGGGGGCGGCCGGACATGGCGATGTGGCTGTTCACGAAAGCCATGCTGTCCGGGCAGACCATCCAGGTGTTCAACCACGGCCAGATGCAGCGGGACTTCACTTACGTCGACGACATCGTGGCCGGCGTCAAGGCGTCGCTCTTCACCGAAGGCATGGACCGGCACGAGGTGTTCAACCTGGGCAACCACCGGTCGGAGAACCTGATGGACATGATCCGGATGATCGCCGGACAGCTGGGCGTCGAGCCGAAGATGGAAATGCTGCCGCTGCAGGACGGGGACGTTCCGGCGACCTACGCCGACATTGCGCGGGCCAGCCGCAAGCTGGGGTTCGCGCCGACCACTCCGATCTCGGTCGGAATCCCCAAGTTCGTCTCCTGGTACCGCGAGTACCACAAGGTGTAGCGCGTCCCATGGCCGGCGCCCGGGGCTTGTTCGCGGACGGCATGTCCGTGAACGCGGCGTGGTGAAGCCGGAGGACTACCCGCCCGGCCGACAACTCATCGTGGGCTGGCTCGGCGATCTCCAGAACGGCGCAGCCAAGTGGCCGTTCGGTCTGCACGATGACGGCCGCTGCGGCGCCTATGGTCTGGGTGCCGGTCCGGGGCTGAAGTGGCGCCACTCCCCGCCGAAGCCTGTGGAGACGCGGCTGACAGCCGAACGCGCCAGCAAGTTGATCGAGTGCATGGTCGCGTTACCGCAACGGCGCCCGAAGGACTGCCTGTCGGGTGACTAGGTCTGCGTGGACCATGCCGGACACGATTTGTGAATACCGGTGCGGCACGAAGCCCGACGACTTGACCACCGGGTGATCCGAAGCCCTTCACCCACCCGCTTCAGCCGTTCGTCTGGCCCCGCCGCCACAGATGGATGGTGATCCACAGCACCGGCAGCGCGCCCCAGTACAGCAGCATGACGCCGGGATGCTGCCACCAGTTGACTCCATGCAGGTGCCAGTCCGACAGCGGGTACAGCATCAGAGTCTGCCAGCGCCCGTCGCCATGCGTCAGGCTATCCATGGCGATGTGAAGCGGCCAGGCCAGCGCGGGGATCGCCAACGGGCGGGCGACCCATCGCAGCAGCAACACGACAAGTGCCGCCACGATCAGGCTGTGCGTGCCGTGATAGAGCACGAAGACGTACGGCGGCAGTCCGTGGAAAGAAGGCGCAGCGCCATTCAGGAGCATCTGGCCGAAGGATACCCCGATCGAGGACAGATCCGGCATCACTCCGAATGCCGCTGCAGCCCACACCGTCCAGTCCCGAGCGAAACCGCGGACACCCGGCGCTCCCCGGCGCCCGCCCGCCAGTCCGGTGCGGCTGGCGGCCGTGGTTCCATAGAGCGCATGAGCCAGAATATCCACCGCCGGTTCTCCCCCTTGTGCGTGTCCGATCGGCATCATAGAGTGCGGCGGCGCCAATACAAGGACCGCCACATGGATGGAGATACCGTATGCATGTCATACGGACGCGCATCACTGAGTTCATGTCCATGGGGGCCGTAGCGACCGCATCAACCCGAGTGCTCGCGATCCGTCCGCGCCCTCGACACATGTCCGAGAGGAGAGGCGACGCCGCCGCCGCTTCAGTCTGTCGCCGCCGGCCAGAAAAGCTCTGGCCGGAAACAAAGGGGATAAGGTGGTGGGCGATAGAGGACTTGAACCTCCGACCCCTTCCATGTCAAGGAAGTGCTCTAGCCAACTGAGCTAATCGCCCATTTGCGGTAAAAAACGCGGGTAGAATATAGGAGCGCTGCGGCCGGTGTCGAGCGCAAGTTCTGATCGACGGCGTTCATTGACAACGCTCCCAACCGTGGCCACGATACCGCCTGATTCAGGAGCCAATCCATGAGCGGTATTCGCCATCTGGTCGCCATCCTCGGACTGCCCCTGGCCCTGGCCGCCGACCCGGCGGCGGGAGCCGTGCGCTACGTCTCACCGACCGGCGGCGGCGGCGATCCGCTGGACGGAACCGACTGGGCTCACGCCTACAGCAACATCCAGCAAGCCGCCGCCGACTGCGTCTCCGAGGCCAGCACCATCTATCTGCTGACCGGGCGGCATCTGCTGATGGCGCCGGTGGCGTTCAGCAATGCGGTTGACCTGACCGTTCAGGGCGGCTGCACGGGCGACGGCACGAACACCACCGCCGGCGCGCCCACGATCGTCGCCCGCCATCCGGCGGCCGGCTCCATCCGCCTGCTCCTCGCGGCGGACTCGCGGATCACCTGCTCCGGCCTCACGCTGACCAACGGCTTTGCGCGGGACGGCGCCTCGACACGCGGATTCGCCGTCCGCCTGGACCGCTGCCGCACGACGCTCACGAACTGCGTGCTGCGGGAGAACAACTCGAACGCCAACTCCGACTCGGGGCAGTATGGCACCGCGATATACGCGGCCGGAGGCGCCCTCACGCTCCGCTCCTGCTCGTTCACGGACAATCGCGACACCGAGCCCTTCTACCAGTACGGCGGCGCCATCTATGCGCTCGCCTGCGCCGTCACCTCCGTGAACACGCGCTACGAGCGCAACCTCGTGTCGGGAAACAACACCGCAGCCGGGTCGGCCCTGGCGCTCGACTCGTGTACCAACGCGTGGGTCGAGGGCTGCCTGTTCGCCTCCAACGCCGTCTCGGGGCTCGCCCTCGGCGGGGTCATCTACGCCGCCGGCTCGCCGGGCCTGGTCGTCACGAACTGCCGGTTCGCCTTCAACGGGGCCTCGCCGGGGCGCGGCGCGGTGTTCCACCTCAGCGGCGCCGCGCAGTCAACGCGCATCTCCTCGTGCTCGCTCTCCGCCAACGGCTCGCCCGGCGGGCCGGAGGACGTCTCCGTCAACACGGCCAACCGCACGGCGATCGACAACACCGAGCTCGTCAATGGCAGCCGCCACGGCGTTTACATGGACGCGAACGGCACGCTCGCGCTGACCAACTGCCTGATCGCCGCCCAGCCCGGCCACGGCGTCTGGGCGACCACCGGCCGCGTCTCGCTCGCCTCGTGCACCGTCGCGGACTGCGGGGGCTGGGGCCTCACGAACAGCGGCGGAGCAACCATCGCCGCCGCCGACTGCATCCTGTGGGGCAACCGGTCCGGCGGCGCGACCACGGCGCGGCTGACCATGGCCACCAGCTGCGCGCCCGAGGACCACTCGGACGCAGGCAGCGGCAACATCACCAACGACCCGCTCTTCGCGGGCGGCTACTACCTGTCCCACGCCGGGCTCCCGCTCCAGCCGGCCGACAGCCCGTGCGTCGATGCCGGCGGC
This sequence comes from uncultured Verrucomicrobiota bacterium, assembly GCA_964431965.1. GTDB lineage: Bacteria > Verrucomicrobiota > Kiritimatiellia > CAIKKV01 > CAYSLU01 > CAYSLU01. The sequence goes on along the minus strand of CAYSLU010000059.1, from coordinate 4,764 downwards.
GGGCCGGCCGCCGATCGCGGCCTCGACGCCCGGACCACCCGGACGGACGGCGCCGCCGACGGCGGGACGGTCGACATGGGCTACCACTACGCCGCGGCGTTCGCGGAGGACCTGTCGAACGCCGCGCTCTACGTGGACGCGGCGCTCGGATCCGACTCCAACAGCGGGCTGGCCCCCGGCCCCGGCGGCGCGTTGAAGACCATCACGGAGGCCCTCCGCCGGGCCATCGACGGGTCGACGATCCACGTGGCGGCCGGCCGCTACAGCGCCGGCGGCGGCGAGTGCTTTCCCCTCGCGCCCGCCGACAACAACATCGTCATCCGGGGCACGAACCGAGCGGCCACGGTCATCGACGCCCAGGCGTCCGGCCGCGTTTTCACCGTCGTCAGCCGCGCCCGGTTCTCGCTCGAAGGACTCACCGTGACGAACGGGCTGGCCGACAACGCGCGCGGCGGCGGGCTCTACGGCGCGGGCGGCGACGTGACGGCGTCAAACTGCTGCTTCGTCCGCAACACGGTCCGCAGCTATGCCGACCCGGGGTTGGGCGACGCCGGGCTGAACATCTGCGCCATCGGCGGCCGGCTCACGCTGGTGGACTGCGATGTGGACAACGGGGCTCGCGCGCCGGGCGAACCGGCCTACCACAAGAAAGGCGTGGGCATCTACGCCGAGAACGCGTCGGTCCGGCTCATCGGCACAACGGTCCGCCGCCACGCTCTGGCCGCCAACAACGGGGCGGCCGGCGCGGGCCTCTACATCGCCGGCGGCGACGCCTGGCTGGCGGGCTGCTCGTTCCACTCCAACACCTTCCCGAACGCGGCGTCGGGCAACCGCGGCGCGGCGGTCTACGCGCTCAACACGGCCCCCCTGGCCATCTCCAACTGCACGTTCGCCGGGAATGGCGGATCCGCCGGGCGGGGCACCGTCTACCTCTCCGGGGCGGCCCTCTCGGCCCGGTTGACCGAGTGCGCCTTCCAGGAGAACGGCTCCGCGGGCTGGAGCGACGACGTGTTCGACGAGGGCGCGGGCCTGCTCGCCATGATCCACACGACGCTGTCGGGCGGAAGCGGCCAGGGGCTGGCGAAGGAGGGGGCGGCCGGGCTCGTCGCGATGACCAACTGCCTCGTGGCCTACATGCCGCGCGCGGGTGTCGCGATCGACGCCGGCACGGCGACCCTGGCGAACGTAACGTCCGCCGGAAACGGCGGATGGGGGCTGACCAACCGGGCGGGCCTCGTGACGGTGACCGACTCGGTCTTCTGGGACAACGTGGCCGGCGGCGTGGGCGGCACGGGCTCAACAGCGGCGGCGTACACGGACTCGCAGGAGCCGCGCGCCGGGCCCGGCAACGCGTCCGTGGACCCGCTGTTTGTCGTCGGCTTCTACCTCTCCGCCGCCGGCCTGCCCTCCCAGTCCGCAGACAGCCCGATCCGCGACGCCGGCTCCGCGGCCGCGGGAGCCCGCGGGCTCGACGCCCGCAGCACGCGCACCGACGGCGCGGGCGATGACGGCACGCTCGACCCGGGCTACCACTACCCGCCGGTCCCGGAGCCGGGCGCATCCAATGCCACGCTCTACGTCGACGCGGCCGGGGGGAGCGACGCCAACAGCGGCTGGACCCCGGCCGAGGCGCTGCGGACGGTCTCAGCCGCGCTCGCTCGAGCCGTTGACGGCAGCGTCATCAATGTGGCCGCCGGACAGTACAGCGCGGCGCTGGGCGAGAGCTTCCCGCTCGCGCCCCAGGACTACAACCTCGCCTTTGTCGGCGCCGGACGAGCCGTCTCCGTGCTGGACGCGGGCGGCACCGCCCCGGTCTTCCGCGCCTCGAGCCGGGGCCGCCTGCGGTTCGAGGGGCTCGCGTTTACAAACGGCTACGCCTACGAGGCGCTCGGCGGCGGCCTGTCGCTAACCGGCTGCCGGACCACGATGTCCAACTGCTGGGTCGTCGGCAGCCGCCAGGCGAGCGCCAGCGACCCGGGCAAGGGCTTCGGTGGCGTCGGCGCCGCCGTCGTGGGCGGCACGCTGACGGCGGTCGAAACGGACTTCGACTCCGGAGCCAACCTGGACGGGAACGTGAAGCAGGGAGGCGGCCTCTACTGCAGCGGAGCCGCGGTGGCGCTCCGCGGGTGCGGATTCCGGCACAACCGGCTGGCCACCAGCAACCCGTCGCTCGGAGCCGGCGCCTATCTCGCCGGCGGAAGCGCGCTCGTCGACTCCTGCCGGTTCGAGAGCAACAGCATCGTCAGCACCACCCCCGGCGGCGCGGGGCTCTACGCCAGCGGCGTGGCGCCGCTGCTGATCACCAACTGCACCTTCGCCGGAAACGGCGCGCTGGGCGCGGGCGGCCTCGGCGGCGGGCTTCGCCTGACCGGCGCCGGGCTCGCGGCCACCGTGACGCGCTGCACGTTCCGCGGCAACACCAACGCGAGCCTGAACCCGGCTCTCGCCGTCGATCCATCGTCCGGCGGAGCCGCCATCCTCCTGAGCACCATGGGCTCCGGCTCAGGGGCGGGCATCTACAAGGGCGGCGCGGCGGCCTCCGTCGGGATCACGAACTGCCTGGTCCACGGGCATGCACACGCGATCCTGGTGGCCGCCGGCACCGCCGCCGTCGTCAACTGCACGCTGGCCGGAAACGGCGGGTGGGGCGTAACCAACGCGGGCGGGAGCGCGCGTGTGGTGAACTCCATCGCGTGGAGCAACGGCGCCGGCGGCTTCAGCGGCTGCCTGGTCTCGCACTCGGACGCACCGGAGCCGCAGGCCGGGCCCGGAAACCGATCCGGCGATCCGCTGTTCGAGTTTGCCGCCACGAACAACTACCGCCTGCTGCGCGGCAGCCCGTGCATCAACGCCGGCCTTTCGGATTCCGGCTGGATGCCGGGCGGGACCGATCTCGACGGCCGCCCCCGCCTGCGCCGCGACGGCGTGGACATGGGCGCCTACGAATCCGACTACGCCCACCTCAGCGCCATCATCGTCCTCCGCTGACGTCGGCCCGTCGCGACCAAGAGCCCCGACGTCTCTGGTCTGCCGTCTCCCGGAAGTGCTACACTCCGCCCCTGAACCCGACACCAAAGGAGCCGTGAGATGAGCCGCCAACTCGCCCTCGACACCATCTGCCTGAAGCCCACGCCGCGCCTCGCGCACACCGAGTATTCGATGGACTACCACAAGGGGTTCGTCCAGAAGGTGACGGGCATCGACCCGACCGAGCCGGGACAGGCGACCCTGGCCTCGCGGGCGTTCATGAAGGCGTGGGACTTCGACTTCAGCTGGTGCACCAATGACGGGCCGATCAACTGGGGCTCCGTGGGGCGGTCGACCGACATGGGCCACGCCGTCTACGCCGCCGACGGCAGTGACCAGCGCGAGCCAGCCGTCTGCCCGTTCACCGACGTCGAGGAGGTCTACGACTTCGACCCCGTGCGCGAGTACGGACTCTGGGCCCACCGCGACCTGGTGAAGTGGTACGAGGAGTGGTACCGGAAGTCGCAGGCGGGCATTCCGGACCAGCTGCTCACGGGCGGCTACTACAAGACCGTGATCTCCGGCGCGATCCAGGCCTTCGGGTGGGACATGCTGCTGCTCGCCGGGGCGGAGCCCGACCGCTTCGCACGCGTGCTCCAGCGCATCGGCGACTACACGATGCACTACGTGCGCGCCCAGGCGGAAACCTCGATCGAGGTCTTCATCCAGCACGACGACATGGTGTGGACGAACGGTCCGTTCATGCACCCGGACTTCTACCGGGGAGTGATCTTCCCCATCTACCGCCGGCTCTGGGAGCCGCTCAAGAAGGCGGGCAAGAAGGTGCTCTTCTGCTCCGACGGCACGTTCGACATGTTCTTCGACGACATCGCCGCGTGCGGAGCAGACGGATTTATCTTCGAGCCGTCGAACGATCTGGACGCCGTCGTGCGCAAGTTCGGCCAGACCCACTGCATCGTGGGCAGCAAGGTCGACTGCCGCACCATGGCCTTCGGCACGTGGGACGAAGTCCGGCGCCAGATCGACGAGACCCTCGCGCTCGCCCGGCAGTGCCGCGGGTTCATGTGCGCCGTGGGCAACCACATCCCGGCCAACGTGTCCGACGAAATGTGCGAGCGCTACATGGATTACCTGCGCGCCCACTGGGCGCGCCGGTAGTGGGCGACTGGAGCTTCGGAACTGCACCACAGAGAAGGCGCGGAAAACGGGGAAGAATGGCCGCAAAGAGGCGCAGGAAGCGCATGCCGGAGTCTGGATCGTGCGTTTCGTGCCCCTCTTTGCGGCCATCAATCTCCAACCCAACGCATCTGACATCGGGTGCTGACTAGGCGTCAGCACCCCCATCCAACCGTTCCGAGTCCGTGTCGCTTCTTCATCACTCAGCCCATGCCACACGCTCACGCGTGCGGCTACGCAGAATGTCGACCAACGGATCTCCGAATCGCAAAGGCCGGACGTCACCCCTGATCCACCGTTCCGGAGTCCGCGACGGAACGGGGCGAACCGCGACGCGGCTTGGGTCGCCCCGAGTCTGCGAGGGGTCCAAAGGCGGACACGTCAGCTTGGCCCAGATGCAAGGCGTCGCGGACGGCGCTGTACTCCGGTACGCGCCGCCCGCGACAACGCCGCATATGGGCCAAGATCACGCGTCCGCCTTTGTCCCAAGCCGCGTCGCTTCTTCATCGCCGAGCCCGAGCATCGCATGCGCGCTACACGGCCTTAGCCGCGGAGCGTCCAGCGGGCTTGGCGCAGGACGGCTTTGGGGTTGTCCTTCAG
>CAYSLU010000058.1:0-34220 GCA_964431965.1 uncultured Verrucomicrobiota bacterium | reverse complement strand
CCTGCGAGTTCTTCATCATCCACAAGCTGCTGGCGTTCCCCGTGATCGACGCGGAGCGCCGCATCATCGGCATCGTGGACATCGGCCTGTTCAGCAACGGCATGTTCGACCTGAACGAGCGCGAGCAGATGGACGCGCTGTTTGAATCCATCGGCTTCCGGGTTTCCCAGGTCCGGGACGCATCCCCGCTCAAGTCCTTCCGCGTCCGGTTTCCCTGGCTCCTGGCGACGATCGCCAGCGGCGTGCTCTGCGCGTTGCTGGTCGGCGCCTTCCAGGCCACGCTCGCGACCAGCCTGATCCTGGCGTTCTTCCTCACGATGGTGCTGGGGCTCGGGGAGAGCGTCTGCGTCCAGACGATGACGATCACGATCCACGCGCTCCGATACGAGGGGCTCTCGTGGGCGGGCTTCGTGCGCGCCATCGGAAAGGAACTCGCCGTCGCGCTCCTCCTCGGATCGACCTGCGCCACCATTGTGGGCGCCACCGTGTATGCGTGGAAGGCGGCCGTCCTGCCCGCCATCGTGATCGGCGGGGGCATCCTCTGCGCCCTGACCACCGCCTGCCTGCTCGGCGTGACCGTTCCGACCCTCCTCCACCGGCTCAAGCTGGACCTGAAGGTCGCGGGCGGGCCGCTCACCCTGGCGCTGACGGACATTCTGACGGTATTCTTCTACTTCGGCCTGGCCGCCCTGGTCCTGCGCTAGGCAGCCGGGCCCGGCCGGATGCGCGCGTCATGCCCCAGCAGTCGAACGATGTCCCGAACGGCCTCGCCTACACCCGGCCGACCGTCGCAGTCCACCCGGACCTCCTGGCGGCCGGCGTCCACCCGCACCTCCGACACACCGGCCAGCCGGCGTCCGGCCCGCTCGATCGTGTAGATGCAGCCCGGGCAGTTCGCGCCATCCAGATCGAGAATGATCGTCTTCGTCTCCATGTCGTCCTCCACCGCCCCCACCCCCGGGAATCCGACGGCCATCGCAATGCCTGCCGTGATCATGGTGGCGCAGCCGGCGGGACTTGTCGACATCCCGTTGCGCCAGGGCCGGCCGCCAATGTGCAATGTGCGATCCATCCAACGCCACGCTTGCATTGCCGCGCCACATCCCCTAGTATTCATCGCTTTTGAACGTCGAAAGGTGGTATGCGATGAAGAAGGATATCCATCCGGAATACGCTCCGCGGAAGATCTCGTGCGCCTGCGGGCATGTGATCACAGTCGGCTCAACAGGCAAGGACATGCACCTCAACGCGTGCGCGGCCTGCCATCCGTTCTTCACGGGACGCGCCGTCTCGGTAGACGCCGCGAGCCGCGTGCAGCAGTTCAAGAAGCGCTACGCCGCGAAGTAGCTCTGCGCCAACAGGCCAGGTCGTCGGCAGTCGGCGACCTGGCCTGTTTGCTTTTCGCCGCCCGGCGCCGGAACGCGGCATGATCACCCAGGACTACATCGACAAGCTCAAAGCCCGCCTCTCGGCGGTCGAAAGCGCCATTTCAAGCCCCGACGCGGCGGCCAACAAGCGCAAGTTCCAGGAGCTGGTCCGGGAGCACAACCGGCTCCGCCGCATCGCCGAGAAGGCCGACGCCTACGCGCGCCTGGCGCGCGAGCTTGAGGACAACCGCGGGCTCGCGGCCGACGCGACGTCCGATCCCGAGCTCGCGGCCATGGCGACGGAAGAGGTCCAGCGGCTCGAAGTCGAGGCGCCGCGCGCCGAGCGCGACCTCATGGTCGAGATGCTGCCGCCGGACCCCAGCGACGCGCGCAACGTGATCATGGAAATCCGGGCCGGCACCGGCGGAGAGGAAGCCGCCCTCTTCGCGGCCGACCTGTTCCGCATGTACAGCCGCTACTCCGAGAACCGGGGGTGGAAGGTCGGCGTCATCGACGGCAGCCCGTCCTCGGTCGGCGGCTACAAGGAATTGCTGGTCTCCATCGAAGGCGAGTACGTGTACCGGACCCTCAAGTACGAGAGCGGGTGCCACCGGGTCCAGCGCGTGCCCGCCACCGAGGCGCAGGGGCGCATCCACACCTCCACGGCAACGGTGGCGGTCCTGCCTGAGGCCGACGAAATCGACGAAATTGTCCTCAACCCCGCGGACCTGCGCATCGACATCTTCTGCTCCTCCGGCCCAGGCGGCCAGAGCGTGAACACGACCTACTCGGCGATCCGGGTCACGCACCTGCCCACCGGCATCGTGGCCCAGAGCCAGGACGAGCGCTCGCAGCAGCGGAACCGCGAGAAGGCCCTGAACGTGCTCAAGGCCCGCCTGCTCGACGTCAAGCGCCAGGAAGAAGAGAAGCGCCTCGGCGACGAGCGCCGTTCCCAGATCGGCACCGGCGACCGCAGCGAGCGCATCCGCACTTACAACTTCCCCCAGAACCGCCTGACCGATCACCGGATCAACCTGACGTCCTACAACTTGAACCGCGTGGTCGAAGGCGAGATCGGCCCCGTGCTCGAAGCGCTCCGGGATCACGACGTCGAACTGCGCCTGAAAAAGGAAATGGCGTCGGCCTGAGCCATGCCCACCCCCCGAAGCCCGGATTCAGCGGCACCCGCCTCGCGGGCCGGGGTGGAGCGCGCACCGGGCGCCGGCGCCGCACTCCGGCCCCGCCAGCTCGGCGAGATTCTGAAAGCCGGATCCGCCCACCTGGAGCAAGCCGGCGTTCCGCAGCCCCGGCTGGCCTTTGAGCACTTCGCCGCGCACGTGCTCGGCTGCCGGCGCCTGGAGCTGTACCTGCGGTTCGACTCTACTCCGTCGGACGCCCAGGTCTCCGCCCTGCGGGCCGGGCTGCGGCGCCTCGCCGCCCACGAGCCGCTCCAGTACGTCATGGGCTTCACCGAGTTCCTCGGCCACCGATTCCGAACCGATGGCCGCGCGCTCATTCCGAGGCCCGAGACGGAGATCCTGGTTGAGGCCGTGCTTGGAGAGGACTCCCTCTGGCAGCGCCCCACCCCCGCGCTCGCGGACGTCGGAACGGGCACGGGTTGCATCGCCATCAGCCTGGCGCTCGCCCGCCCCGCCGCCGCCATCACGGCCATCGACCCCAGCGCGGACGCGCTCGCGCTGGCCCGAGAAAACGCGGCAACCCTCGGAGCCGGCGACCGCGTCACGTTCGTCTCGGGCGAATGGCTGGCCGGCGCGGCCGCCGGAAGCCTGTCCGCCGTCGTCTCCAATCCGCCCTACGTCCGCACGCCGGACTGGGCTCGGCTGGAGCCGCACGTGCGCGACCACGAGCCCCGCCTCGCACTCGACGGCGGCGCCGACGGCCTGGCGGCGTACCGCCCCATCGCCACCCAGGCATACGCGGCGCTGACGGCGGGCGGTTTGCTTTTTCTGGAGATCGGCTATGATCAGAAGGAAGCCGTCACGACCATCCTGGCCGAAGCCGGGTACGGTGCGATTCGGTGCCAGCCCGACTTGGCGGGCCGGGACCGGGTGATCCGGGCCGTGCGGCCATGATCGGGCTCATGAACCGAAGGTGGTCCATCCTGCTGGTTGCCGTCGCGGCCGCCTGCTTCTACGCCGCCGGGCGCCTCCACGACCCCATCCGGCGCATCCGCTCCGAGCGTGGCTTCAACCCGGCCGGTCCGCTGGCGAACGCGCCGCCGATCGTGACCTTCACCACCGTGGCCCTCGGCGGCTTCCGCGGCATCATCGCCGATGCCCTCTGGGTCCGCGCGACCGAACTGCAGGACGCGGGGAAGTACCTGGAGATCGTCCAGCTCGCCGACTGGATCACGAAGCTGGAGCCCCGCTTCACCCCCGTGTGGGCCTTCCACGCCTGGAACATGGCCTACAACATCAGCGCCGTGTTCTCGAGGCCGGAGGACCGCTGGCGCTGGGTCAGCCAGGGAATCCGACTGCTGCGCGACGACGGCATCCGCTGCAACCCCGGAGACCCCGGCCTTTGCACGGAGCTCGCATGGCTCTACAAGCACAAGATCGGCGGACCGTGGGACGAAGCCGCGGGCTTCTACCGGCGGGAGCTGGCGCGCGAGATGACCGACCTGGTCGGCGGCGCGAGGCCGGACTACGCCGCTGGGCCTGACGCGCGCGATCGATGGGCCGCCCGCGGCCTGATCGCGGACCGCATGCAGGAGCTGGAGCGGATCTACGGCCCTCTGGACTGGCGCGCCCCGGAGACGCACGCGCTGTACTGGGGATGGCGAGGACGGCTCCTGGCTCCCGATTCGATCGGCGCCTCGCGCACCGTCTTCCAGTCGCTCGCGGCGCTGTTCCAGCAAGGCCGGATCATCTACGAGCCGCGCCTCGGCCTGCTGCTCACCCTCCCCTCGCCGGACTCCTTCGAGGGCGCCGCTCGTGCCTACGAGGATGCCCTGGCCCGCCACCCCGGAGCCGGCGTCGATACCGCCTACGCGAACTTCCTCAGCGAAGCGGTCTTCAGCCTCGTCAGGCGCGGCGACCGGCCCGGCGCGGCGCATGCCTACGCCCGACTCGCCCAGCGCTTCCCCGACGCCGCCGGGCCGGACATCGAGGCGTTTGTCGCCCGCGAGCTGGCCCTTCAGGTGAATCAGACGACACCGGAAGCCGCCGCCGGCGCCGTGCGCGAGACGGTCCGCCAGTCGATCACGTGGCTCGTCGTCGGCGGCGAGCCCGAAGCCGCAGCCCTGCTGGCGTTCAGCCGCCGGCTGTGGGACGCCGCAGACGCCGCCCAGCGGGCCTCCGGCGCCGCCGCCGGAATGCCGCCCTACGACGCGATCTGCCGGGCCGCCCAGCGCGACGCCATCGCCGAGCTGCCCGAGTCCATCGCCGCGTCCGTCCGCGACCGGCTGTCGGCGCTCGCCGGCCGCCCGGCCCCGGAAGGAGACCGCCCATGAACCGTCGCCGGCTTCCCGAAGCGCTCGCGGCCGCCGCGCTGGTGGCGCTGTCGGGCGCGGGCTGTCGCCCGCATCCCCTCGCTCACGCGGAGATCGCCGTCATGGGCACCGTCGCCTCCCTTATGGTCGAGTCCGGGCGCCGGGCCGATCTCGGCGACTACACCGACCGGATGCGCGAGGTGTTCGACGAGATCGACCGCGGGATGAGCCTGTACCGCGACGACAGCGAGCTGGCCGGCCTCAACCGGTCCGCCGGCGGTGCGCCGGTAACCGTATCGCCCGCCCTGCGAGACGTGCTCATCCTCGCCAAGCGCCACTCGGGCCTCACGGGCGGCGCGTTCGACGTCACCGTCGCCCCGCTCGTCCGCCTCTGGGGCTTCAGCGGCGGCACCCGGCCGGACGCCGTGCCCGACCCGGCCTGCATCCGCGCGGCGCTCGACCTCGTGGGGTCCGATCGCCTGACGATCGACGGCGACCGGGTGCGGCTCGAGCGGCCCGGCATGATGATCGACCTGGGCGGAATCGCCAAGGGGTACGCCGTCGATGTCTGCGTCTCGCGCCTGCTGGCTCAGGGCGCCACGAACTTCCTCGTCAACCTCGGCGGCAACATGCGGGCCATCGGCCACCCCCGCCCGGGTGACGCCTGGCACATCGGCGTCCGCAATCCCTTCAATCGGGACGAAATCATCGGCACGCTCCGCCTCGACAGCGGAATGGCCGTCGCCACATCGGGAAACTACGAGCGGTTCGTCATGATTGACGGACGCCGCTACACCCATATCATCGACCCGCGCACGGGCATGCCGGTGGCCGGCATGGCCGGCGTGACGGTCATCGCGCCGACCGCCGGCGAAACCGACGGCCTCTCAACCGGCCTCTTCATACTCGGCGTCGAGCGGGGCGCGGCCGTGATAGGCGCCCAGCCCGGCTGCGGCGCGATCTTCGTGCCGGACGTGCAGCCGGCTGTCGCCTACGTGACCCCGGAGTTCGCGGCCCGCTTCGAGGCCACCCCGGCCTGGCGCAGCCGCGTGAGCGCCATCGGAGCGGAGGCGCCCTGATGCCCGACCGTCGCACGCCATCCGCCCGGCCGGTGCTCGTAGGCATCGGGGAGCTGCTCTGGGACCTGCTCCCGGGCGGCCGCCAGCTCGGCGGCGCGCCGGCCAACTTCGCCTACCACGCCCGAGCCCTCGGCGCGGAGGGCATACCGGTCAGCGCCGTCGGTGCGGACGAACCGGGCCGCGACGCACGGGCGCGGCTCGCGGAGCTGGGGCTGCCCGACCGCTGGGTCGCCTCCGATCCGGCTCACCCGACGGGCGCGGTCGACGTGGCGCTCGACGCGCGGGGAGCGCCCCGGTACACCATCCGGGAGGGCGCGGCCTGGGACCATCTGCCGCTCACACCCGACATGCTCGATCTCGCAGGCCGAGCCGACGCCGTCTGCTTCGGCTCGCTCGGCCAGCGCAGCCCGGATGCCCGGCGATCCATCCGCTCCTTCGTGTCCGCCGCCCGTCCAGGCTGCCTCCGCGTGCTGGACGTCAACCTTCGCCAGGCCTACTTCGAGGCCGGCCTCCTCCGCGAGCTGCTCGCCGCCAGCGACGTTCTGAAGCTCAACGACGAGGAGCGCCCCACGCTCGCGCGCCTGCTGGGCCTGCCGGCCGACGAGGCGGGCAGCCTGGCCGCCCTTGCGGACCGCTTTCACCTGAAGCTGGTCGCCCTGACGCGCGGCGCAGACGGCTGCCTGCTGCTCGCCGGCGAACGCCGGGCGGAGCATCCGGGCTTCCCCGCCCGCGTGGTCGATACCGTCGGCGCCGGCGACGCATTCACCGCGGCCATGGTCCTAAACCTGCTTCGTGGCGCCGACCTGGATGCGATTGCCTCCATCGCAAACCGGGTGGCCGCCTACGTCTGCACGCAGGCAGGCGCCACCCCGCCCCTGCCGCGCGAACTGGCAGCCGGCTCCGACGGGAGCGAACGCCGGCCGCACGATATTCCGTAGTTCGAACCGGTGCTTTGTGGTAAACAGGCATCGGCACTCGAGGACGGTTTGGCGTGGGTGCCAGGAGGCATACGGCTGCCTGATTCCCGATACGGCGTGGCCTGCCGGCGAGCAGTTGGTTCTGTCTCGCGACTGACGAGCAAGCGCATCCGAAACATGTGGTACCCCGAGGTGTGAGCCTGACTATGAAGATACTACTCGTGGCTGGTCTGGCGGTGGCCGTGATGATGGGTTCCGTGGCGTCGAGCAAGGCCGAGGGCGATGCGGCTCCGGCCGTCCCCAAGGTGGCGAAGGCGGCCCAGGCCGACAAGCCCGCTCCGCCCCCGCTGCAGGAGCTCACGCTGACCGGCAAGGTGTCCAAGGAAGAAGTCGCCAACAAGAAGACGGGCGCGAACGAGACGCGGTATTTCCTGACGGACGCGCAGGGCAGCAAGACGGTCATCCCGGCGAACAAGCCGAAGGTCGATAAGAAGACCGGCGTCGCGGAGCCGGCCATCAACCTCGAGCAGTACGTCGGATCCGACGTGAAGCTCATCGGCATGGGCTCACAAACCGACCGCAGGGGCAAGGTGGTTATCGCGATCCGCTCCGTGAAGTCCATCGAAAAGCTGGGCGCGCAGTAGGCCCTACCTATCCGATCGGGTTGAGCGGCCGCGGACCGATCCGCGGCCGCTTTCGTTTATGACGGCCGCAGCCAGCCGACCGGCCGAGGGCGTGGCCCCTTCCAGCTTGTGTTTCCGGCCGGCGGACGACAATATTCCGAGGCCGTCGCGTCAGCAGATCCGCTCCGGGGAGGCCGTGCATGGTCCGCAAACTCTTGATCGCAGCACTTGCGCTGGCAGCGGTGGCGGCCGATGCCGCACCGCGCTACCGCGTCACCACGTCCGTGCCGAAGAAGTTCCCGGATGTCCCGCTGCTGGCCAATTCGCGGCCACGCTTCGCCGTGCTCGGCGTCAATCCGTGGACGAATGCCGCGGCCTTCGTGATGTTCGACGGAGATCTCTCCAACGGCTACAAGCGCATCTACGTGTGGATTCCGGATGACCCCGACTACGACAAGCCCGTCGCGCTGAACGCGAACGAGAGCCGGCGGTTCGATCCGTTCACGGTGTCGGCCACGAACGGGGAGAACGGCGCGACGCTCAGCTGGGCCCTCGCCTGGAGCACCAACACCACGGGCGGCGGCGGCGGAACGCGCACCGAGGTCGATTACGTCACCGGCAAGTCACGGACCGTGACCGTTGCCGCGCAGCCCATCTCGCGCCACGCCGCCTTCGGCTACAGCCTGACCTATCGGTACGGGCCGGCGGATTCCGTGCTCGCGTCCGGATCCAAGGCGCCCCTGGAGCTGGTCCTGAGCTCGTCCATTGGCGCCTACGGATCGTGGTCTAATGTCACCGGGGCGGCTCATGCCCCCTGGAACCAGATCCAGCTGGCGATGGCGCCCAAGTATTTCCCCGATAAGGCGGGCCTGAAGGTGAACCTGACGGGACAGCTCACGCACGGCGGCGGCAGCTGCCGCATCGTGTCGCTGCCGCCCGAAAGCCAGCTGACGGTGATCGTCAGCCCTTACTTGGATCCGCCCGTGTACAGCAACACGCTGCCGGGGGTCGAGGGGATGCGCAACACGGAGATCTTCATCCCCTACGGCTGGCACTCGATGTGGTACGCGCTGCGCGCACCGGGCATCCGCTCGGCCGGCGGCGCGACCGGACTCACCCCATACTCCCGGCCGCTGCCCGCCGACAGGACCTCGTCACGCTAGCCGGGCGCTGTGCGGCGGCCCTCCGGCGCCTCACATCCGAAACAGCCGCCGGGCGTTGCCGCCGAGCACGAGCCGGCGCTCGGCCGGGCTCATTTCCGCGTCGCGATACAAGCCCACGGCGGCCCCGACGCTGAGCAGCGTCTGATCCGTGCCGAACAGCACCCGCTCCGGACCCAGAATGTCCAGCCCTTCCCGCACGTGCAGATGCGTGGCGCGGCTCAGGCAGTACTCGACGTGAATATTCGGGGTGTCCTTTACGACCCGCGCCCAGTCCGCGTCGAACCCGTGGGCGTGAATGATCGAAAGCCCCGGATTCGCCCGCCCCAGCTCGCGCTCGGCCCCCGCGTCCCCCCCGCCCGCCGGCATGAACAGAATCGGCTTGCCGCGCCGCGCCACCTCCGCCATCAGGCGCCGCACCGCCTCGCTCCCGGTCGGACACGGAATGTGCGTCAGCTCGACTTCGCAACCCACAACGTTCGGGCGGCCGTAGTAGCGGTCCATCTCCGCACACGACAGCTCCAGGTGGTGAGGATCGACTTCCACGTACCCCCGCAGCTCCGGATGCCCCTCGATCGCCGCCATCACGGCCCGGTTCCCGGCGGCGATGTCGTACCGCATGCTCTCGTACGACGATACGATGCTCCGGGTGATACCGAACCGCTTCATGCGCCCGATCATCGCAGCCGGGTCATAGTGCTCCTGCTTCGTCATCAGCGCCCAGTAGCCCAGGTGCGAATGGACGTCCACCAGCTCCTCATCGAACCGGAAGGGCTCGAGCGATTGCAGGACGGGGCGGCCCGCGAGACGCGCGGAGGAGATCCCCAGAAGCCGGCGCGCGTTGCCGGACAGAATGGCTGACTTATCCGCGTCGGTCAGATCGGCCTCAAGCACTTCGTTGAGCGCCTTCTGGATCGGGTTCCACGGCGCCGCCGAGCCAAACAGCAGACGCCGGGCGCCGACCTCCCGGGCCAGCAGTTCGACTGATCCCACGGTGGCCAGCAGGCTCGTATCCGCGTAGAGGTGCGGGTGCTCCAGCATGACCGCCAGCACCTCCGGGATGTTGCTGTAGTGCGGCTCGGCCAGGATCACGGACAGCCCCAGATCCGCCGTAGCTTCCGCCAGCTGCCGCACGGTCTGCCACTCGCCCCCCCGCTCGGACACCGACATGACGGCCACCGCGCCCCGCCCCTGCAGATGCTCCGCGATGCGGCGGAACGCCCGCGACTCCGGCATCCACCCCTGATAGGCGGGAAAGAACCGAAACACCCGCGCGCCCGCATCGAGGCACCGGTCGATCTCGCCCCGCCACTCCAGCGCCGCGCGCGGATTGACCGTGCAGACCGGAATGAACCGGCCGTCTCGTGCCGCGAGCTGCACCGCATCGTCATTTCCGCCGGCCGGATAGTACTCCACGCCCTGCATGGAATGCGTCAGCGCCAGCGCCACGCCGCGCTCATCCATGGCCGCCCCAAGCGCCTCGGCCGAGAATCGCGGGTCGGGATCGACTCGGCGGCCAAACGACGTATTGATGTCAATGACCGGCGTCCCCGCCGTCCTCGCCGCGCTCTTCTTCATGCTGCTCCCCTGTCTCGGTCGCGCTCGCGCGCCGCGTCAATGCACCCGGATCATCGCGCCCGACGGAACCGGGCTTAGCGATGCCACCGCCGTGTTCCCGTACGCGCCCAGGTTGAGCCGTCGCCCGTTGGGACGCGGCTCCCGACCCCACTCCGCTTCAGGCGCCCCCCGGTCGATGCAGGGGCTCATCCGGGCCGATGCGCCCCATCCCCCGCCGCTGAAGAACCCGTTCGTGTAGACGCCGGTCGTCGACTCCAGGTGATAGAAGACCGTCTCGGCGAAGAGCGGATCAGCCGACAGGCAGCCGTTGACGCCGTTGCTGTCGCCGTCCTCGACATCGCAGTACGCGATATCAATACGCCCCGTTACATCGTCGCCATTCCCCCACAGGATCGCGTTTGAGATCGACAGAGCGCCGCCGGCGGCGCACACGGCGCCCTCTCCGTTGTTGTCGGCGATCGTCACCCCATCGCACCCGAGCGCGCCGCCCGCCACGTAGATCCCATCGCCCAGCGTCGTCGACGCGTTCCGGGCCACCAGGGCGCTGCGGATCCGCCCGCTCCCGGCGCTGTAGATGCCGCCGCCGTAGCCATAGTTGGTCGTGCGGTTGCTCACCACCACGCACTCGCGACACGACAGCGTGCCCGACACGAGCGCGATCCCGCCGCCCTGCCCGATACCATTGCCGGCGCCGTTCGCCGAGTTCCCACGGATGACGCAGTTGCTGAGCGTCACCACGCTGGCGCCCACGCGCACCCCGCCCCCCTGCGCGAGCACGGAATCCGAGCAGCTGTTGTCCGCAATGACGCAGCCGGCCACCGTCAGATCGCCGCAGTTCTCGATGAACAGGCCGGCGCCGTCGCCCGTGTTCGCATACGGGGCCGTAACGTCGTTTGTCCGCCCGCCCATGAACGTCATGCCCTCAACCCAGGCGCGTCCGCTGTTGTTCCTCAGCTCCAGCACACGCCCGGCGCCCATGGCGTTGACCACGCAGTCGGCGCTTCCCGATCCCACGATCCGCAACCCGCTCCGCCCGGCCGCGACGAGCGGGAACCGCTCGAGCCCGTTTGTGTATAGCCCCGGGCCGACATGGATGGCGCTTCCATCGGCCGCCACCGCCAGCGCCCGCGTGATCGTCCGGAATGCCTCGGCCCAGTTCGTCCCGGCATGGAGGTCGTGGCCTGCCGGCGACACGTATATCTCGGAGTACCCTCCCGGCACGGCGCCGGCCGGATAGTGATAGCCCAGATCGACGCGTCCGCCATCCACGCCCCCGTCGCGCCGGGTCGTGAGCGAGTCAAGGCCCCACATAACGGAAGCGTTCGTTCCCGCGTCCACGCAGGGGCTCCCGTCGGCCAGCCTGAATCCGAACTCAAAGCCCGGATCGGCGCTGATGCAGCCGTTCACCCCGTTGCTGTCCCCGTTCCCTATATCGCAGTGAGACAGCGCCACCGCACCCGCCACGTCGTCGCCGTTCCCCCACAGGATCGAGTTCGTCACGGCCACCAGCCCGCCCGTCCGACAGATTCCCACGACGCCGTTGTAGGCCAGGGTACAGCTCTCAACCGACAGCGAGCCGGCCTTGCCGTACACGGCACCCCCGATCGCATAGGCCACCGGGTTGGCCCGGACCAGGCAGTTCCGCAGTTGCGCGGATCCAGCCGAGCTGTACACCGCAGCGCCGAAGCCCGCCTTTCCAGCCGCCAGCGCCACGTTCTCAGCCATCTCGCACCCCCACAGCCGAAGGGATCCCGACTGAACGGCAACCCCTCCGCCGTAGCCCACACCGTTCCCCGCACCGGAGGCGGTGTTCCCGGCCACAAGGCTGTTCGAGATCGCGAGTCCGCTCGACTGAGCCGAGACTCCCCCGCCGTAGGCGTTGACCGTGTCGGAACACGAGTTGTTCGTGATGGCGCACGCGACGACGAAGACGTCCGCGCAGTCCCGAATGAAGATCCCGCCGCCGTCGCCCGTATCGGGGTGCGGGATAGTCACGCTGTTCGTTCGCCCCCCCGTGATGCTCAGCCCCTCGATGCGAATAGGAGCCAGGTTGTCGGTGATGGTCAGGACGCGGGTCCGAGCCAGTGCGTCAACGATGGTCGTGCCCCACCCTTCGCCCAGGATCTGCAGACCGGCCCGCCCCGACACCTGAAGCGGCATCGTCTCCTGGCTGCTGGTGTAGCGCCCCGCAAGCACGTGGATGCGGGACCCATCCCGGGCAACAGCCAAGGCCCGGGTGATCGTCCCGAACGGCTGCGCGATGTTCGTTCCGCTGTTGGCGTCCGAGCCCCCGGACGCGACGTAGATGTCAGCGTACGCCGTGTCGAAACCCGCCGCGTAGTGATAGCCCAGATCAGCCGGTCCGGTGTCGCCGGCGCCGTCGGTCCGCGTGGTCCGCATATCGAGGCCCCCGACGCCAGCCGGCACGCCGCCCGCATCGGCGCAGGGACTGTTCGTCGCCAGGTAGAACCCGGATTCAAAGAGCGGATCGCCCGAGAAGCACCCGTTCGTGCCGAGGCCGTCGCCGTCCTCGATGTCGCAGCTGCCGAGCGTCACAGCGCCGGTGACGTCATCGCCATTCGCCCATAGAACCGAATTGGTCACGCCCAGCGTCCCGCCGGAGCGGGCCACGCCCTGCAGATAGTTGCAGGCGACCGTGCAGTTCTCAATCCAAGTCGATCCGGAGGCGGTCTGCACGGCGCTCCCTCCGCCCGGAACGACATTCCCGACCAGGAGAGTATTCCGAAGCAGCACGAAGCCGCCGCTCCACAGAGCGCCGCCCTGAGCCGGATTCACACCCGTAGCGCCGGTGTTGTGCGCCAGAACGCAGTTCACCAGAAGCCCCGTGCCCGAGGCCACGTGCACCCCCGCCCCCATGACTTGACCGTTTCCGGCCCCGTACGCCGAGTTGTCGCGGATCACGCAGTTGCTGAGGGTCAGCGAGCCGCCCTCCTGGCACACCCCCCCGCCCCGAGCCACGCTGTTGTCCGACAGCGCGTTGTTCGTGATCGAGCAGTCCGCGAGCAGCAGGTCGACGCAGTTCGAGGCAAACACCGCCCCGCCCCGGCCGGCCCCCGCCAGCCCGGTCAGCGAGCCGCCGGTCAGGCTGACCCCCTCGAGCACCCCGTTCGTCACGCGTCCCGCCATGAGCAGGCGCATGTTCCCGCTCGCGCGCGTGATGACCGTCGGCCAGCCGGTCGCGTCGCGCGCCCCGGGTATATCCGCGTCATTCGCCGCGGCATAGCCTCCCCGCACCGTCACGAACGAACTCGTCCACACGAGCTGATTGGTCAGCGCGAAGACGTGGCCGGCGACGGCGACCACATCGCCCGACGCGGCGGAGTTCAGCGCGCTCTGAATGCTCGTATAGGCCGTGCTCCAGCTGTCACGCGCACCTGCATCCGCTCCGTTGGTCGCGACGCACAGCGTCGCGCCCGACGCCCCCACCGCGACGCCCATTGCCGCTGCGGCAACCTGCCACCACGCACCCGAGGACCGCATCAGCACCTCCGCTCCGGCCGCCTACAGCTCGATCACCGCCACGCCGTGCCGGTCCAGATCCAGCGTGCCCCCCGTGCGCCGCCCGGCGAGCAGCTCGCGCTTGCCCGCTGGAACCGGAACAGACTTCCGCTCCTCGGTGTGGTTCACGACGAAGAGAATCCGCCGCCCGCCGCCCCGGCGCACCGACATCTCGACTCCAGCCGGCGGGCGCAGCGTCGGCCGCAGCCGCGCATCAGCCAGCACGCCGTCGATGAGCTGGTCGTAGAACGCATCCTCCTTCATCACCGTGCCGACATACCACCCCGCGCCCTTACCGTGGGCGTTCCGCGTCAGCGCCGCGTACGGCGCCATGTGCCACGGCGTGTAGCCCACGAGCTTTTCCGCCCGCTCCGGAATCACCCAGTCCGCATACTGCGAGCCGCTGAACGTGCCTGGGAACGCGTCGGTCCCGGTCGCCTCGTAGGCAATCTGGCCCGTCAGACCTTCGTACTCGTCGATCCGGATTCCCATTGCCGGACCCAGGAGTCCCGGGAGCGTGCGGTCGTGACACAAGTTCGTCCCATCCTTCACGCCGGTGCGGATGTCTGCGACCAGCACGCCGCCCTGCCGGACCCACGCGTCGAGCCGCCGGGCCAGCTCGTCGGGCATGACGAACAGGTGCGGCGCGAACACGGCGCGGTACCGGCTGAGATCGGCGGACGGGGGAACCAGGTCCACGTTCACGCCGGCCCGGAAGAGGGCGCGGTGATACCGGCGGATCGCGTTCTGGGCCGCTCCCTCGGCGTAGCCCGGCTGGTAGTCCTGCGCCCAGATGCTGTCGTAGTCGTAGATGATCGCCACGCGCGCATCGACCGTGGTGCCCGCCAGCACGGGCGCCAGCTTCTTCAGCTCCGACGCGGTGCGCGCCGCCTCTCGGTAGCGCCGCCCCGGCTTCCCGTCGTGTCCGAGCAACCCGTGCCAGTACTGCTCCCGGCCGGCCGTGCAGGTGCGCCACCGGAACCAGACCATTCCGTCGGCCCCGTGTGCTACCTGCTGATGAGCCACGGCGCGAATCTCGCCGGGGCGCGGATTGCGGGCGATACTCGCCCATCCCCCCGGGCCGGCCGTCTGCTCCATGATCCAGAAGTTCCGCCCCTTGATCCCCCGCATCAGGTCGGCCGCCAGCGACGCGTCGTAGCGCATATCGGGCGCGCCCCAGACCGGATAGTTGTCCCAGCTGACGAAGTCCAGATCCTTCGCGAGATCGTAGTAGTCGAGCTCCTTGAACAGCCCCATCAGGTTGTGCGTGACGAAGTGCTTCGGACACGTCCGGCGCAGGATGCGCACCTGGTCATGCTGGAACCGCACGTTCAGCCACGAGTTGAACCGGGCCCAGTCCAGGCAGGCGCTCGGGTTATGCCCCTGCGGGTTGACCGGGAACGGGATCTCGGACCACTCGCCGAACGTGTGACCCCAGAAGTGTGTGCCCCACGCCCGGTTCAGCTCCTGGAGCGAGCCATAGCGCGTGCGGAGCCAGTCGTGGAACGTCGCCAGGCAACTCCCGCAGCGACACACCGGCGCGCCGAACTCGTTGTCGGTCTGCCAACCGATCACGTTCGGCGTGGCCGTGAAGTGCTCGCCCATGGCGCGGGTGATCCGCTCCGATAGCAGGCGGTACGTCCCGGACGAGAAGCAGTTGTTCTTGCGAATGCCCCAGGTCTGGCGCGTGCCGTCCGCCTGCTCAGCCATGACCTCCGGGTAGCGCCTCGGCGCCCACGCCGGCATGGCCGCCGTCGGCGTGCCCAGGATGGCCGAGATCCCCTCGCGGCGCAGGAGTCCCAGAATCTCGTCGAGCCACTCGAACTCGAACCGCCCCTCCTCAGGCTCCATCTTCGACCAGGCGAACTCC
Source organism: uncultured Verrucomicrobiota bacterium (assembly GCA_964431965.1). Lineage (GTDB taxonomy): Bacteria > Verrucomicrobiota > Kiritimatiellia > CAIKKV01 > CAYSLU01 > CAYSLU01. Next base: position 18,656 of record CAYSLU010000058.1, on the reverse strand, counting down.
GCGAGCCGCACCACGTTGAAGCCGGCCTTCCGCATCAGGCGGACATCGGTCTTCCATCGCGACTGCGGCCAGTGCTCGGGGTAGTAGTCAACGCCGATGTACATCGCTCATTCCTCCTGTGACGTCACGCTCTCGCCAATCTCCATCTGCTATCGGGACGGAAACACATGTTCGACCGGCACATCAAAGGGCCTGGCCCGTCCGGATGCAACCGAGTACAGGCGCTCGTGGCTGGCCCGCGCCGCGCGGCAGATCGGCTCGTGCCGGCCGTGCGCCACATCGATGAACCCGACGCCGTAGTTCTCGTTCGAGGACGCGCAGTAGAGCGCATTCCGGTCGTAGAACGTGAACCAGTGCGCGCCCACGCACCACGGGAGCGCGGCCGCGTGCTCCAGGTACACGCGATAGGCTTTACCCCGCTCCCGCGAGTCGCGCACCCGGCGCAGCCCCGCGCTCGGCAGCCCCTCGTCCAGCGACCCGAAGTGCCACTCGCCCACCAGGCACGGGCGGTTCAGCCGGCTGAGCACGGCGGGCGCCGCCGGATCGCGCTCCCCCATGTACGGCACCATGTCGACCTTCGGCTCGTAGTAGTTGAAGCTGATCACATCGCACGCGCCCATCCCCTTGAGCGCCCACACGGGAGGGAACGACCACCAGCGTACGCCCAGGTTCAGATGATCCGGGTCTACGCGGCGGCACGCAGCCGACAGCACCCGGATGTAGCGGTCTACGATCCGCGTGCTGAACGCCTTCAGATCCTCGGCCGCGGCCGGCGTCAGCCCCTCCGACCACCGCCCGCGCCGGATGCGGGCCTGCGAAACGGGCATGCCCCACGCGCCGCGCAGCCCGGCATCGCCCCGATAGCGCTTCCGCAGCCACGCCGAGAGTGCGTCCCGCGTCGCACACGCGTCGGTCTGGCGCAGCATGCCTTCCGCCGGGCCGCATGCATGCGCGTGCCACGCCGGCTCGTTGTTCAGGAAATAGCCGATCATCGCCGGGTCGCCGCGCGTCTCGCGCAGGCGCTCGGCGCCCGCTTCCGCATCGCGCCGGAACTGCGCGTGGAACACGTCCGGCATGCCCGGCGCAATCACGGGCGTATGCGGGCACGCCAGGTCCAGCTCGAGCGCACGCGTATACGGCACGCCGGCGCGGCTGGCGGCGTGCTCGTCCGACCAGTCGGCCGCAGTGTTGAACCCGATCCTCCGCAGCTCGCCGAACGCGGCCTGCTGCCAGGCGTCGTACCACCGCTCCGGCCCGAAGGCGCGCGCGAAGTTGGCCTCCAGGTAGTTGAACTCGCGATCGCTCTTCCCGTGCCAGGGGTTCACGCGGTAGGCGCGCCCGAGCGTTCCCAGCACGCCCGGAAGATGCGCATGAGCCGCGCGCAGGTCCATGTGGCGCGTCTCAATCTTGCTCTCGTGGTCGATCGTGGCGTGGACGCAGTCGGCCCCGGCCGACCAGAACAGATGACCGTCGGGATCGACCAGCCACCAGCGGCGACCGTCATGGTGGGTGCGGAAGAAGCCGGGAGAGCGTATGCGCGAGCCCTTCCACCCGCCCCAGCGGGAGAAGTCCTTCGGCCAGCTCAGGGTCGCCGCCGCGCGGACCGCCGTCTTCAGCCGGGCGTTCAGCGCAGCCACGCTGCCGGGCTTCCCGGGCCAGTCGTGCAGCCGGCTCAGCCCCATCTCGTCCACCAGCGGACCGCGCGGCAGAGCGGGCTGGCGAAGCACCGGCGGCTCGTGGTCGGTGAACGTGACGGGAGAGAAAGCGAACCGCGCGCTCCGGTCGGTCTTGCGCTCGATGCCGATGTGGACCGCATCGACAGCCGCCAGATCCGCGCCCGCAAGGCTCAGCACAATCCTCGTCTGGCATTCGGTGAGCGGCGAGAAGACGCCCTTGAAGACCGTCTTCCCGCCGCAGCTCAGGCGGAAGCGGAACGTGACGAACCGCCCGCCATTGAGCAGCACATCGAACCACGCGTGCTGCGCCCCGGCGCACGCGCCGGTCCGGACACGAGCCGAGACATCCACGCCGCCGGACGACGCAGACGACACCTCGAACCGCCCCCACCCGGAACGCCGGCGTCCCCGTACGGTGCGAAGCGCCCCACGAAAAGCGTCTGCCGAAACAACATGCTCCACGGTCAGTCCTCCACGGGCCCGCCGACCGGCGGTCCGATTCGTATATCACAATTGCGCCGCACCGACCAATTCCCTATGCTCCGCTTCAATTCACGCAGAGAGGCATCCATGTCGACCGAACTCTTCCGAATCGCCTGCAAGAACACCTCGAACCGCCCGCTCACGCACTATCCCATCACGTGCGGAGCCCCGCTGCCGGCCGGCGCGCTGCGCGAGCCGAAGGGGCTCGCCATCTGCGGCCCCGACGGCGTGAAGACCCGGGTCCAGTCCCAGGTCACCGAGCGATGGCCCGACGGATCGGCCAAGTGGATGGTTCTCGACTTTGAGCAGCCCTTCGCGCCGAACGAAAGCCGCGAGGTCACGCTCGTCCGCGGCTCCGCCCCCGCCGGCAAGGGCGTGGTGGTCCGCCAGACCCGCGAGGCCATCACCGTAACGAACCCCCACTTCAGCATCGCGATCAGCCGCAAGCGCTTCTCCGTGTTTCACAGCTACCGCGCCGGCAAGCGCGAGCTGGCCCAGCCCGGGTCCGACATCGTGGTCGAGGACCTGGCGGGGAAGCGCTACTACGCCTCGCTCTCGCCGCGCATCGAGGCCCGCGTCATCCTCGCGGGACCGCTGCGCGCCGTCGTCGAGGTCCACGGCCGGCACACGGCCGAGGACGACTCCGAGATGCTGACCTTCCGGCTGCGCTACACCGTGCTGGCCCACGACCCCTGCTGCCAGCTGTCCTACAAGTTCACCAACGTCGAGGAGCCGGATACCGGCGTGAAGCTCGCGGGGATCCGGGTCGTCATCCCGGCCGCGATCGGCGATCGAACGACGAAGCTCCTCCGCCAGAGCGTCCACGGCGAGACGTGGTTCCCAAGGCCGGTCGAAGTCCGCGAAAACGTGGAGCTGATCGCCGGCAAGGCCATCAGCGAGTCCGCCCGTACGCGCTACGGCGCGTCCGCCGAAGGGAAGATCGTAATCCGCAACCTGGCCAGCCTGCGCGAGAACCTGGGCGAGTACCCCTACTATCTCCGGCCCGGCAACGCGCGGACGGACATCTCCGGAGGGCTGCGGCAGATGTACCCGTACATCGGGGCCAACGGGCCGGACGGGTCCCTGCTCGGCTGGTTCTCGCAGATGGAGAACCACTACCCGAAGGCGATCTCCTGCGAACGCAATGTGCTGTCGTTCGACATCTGGCCCGCGAGCTTCGGGGAACTGCACGTGCGGCGAGGCCAGGCGAAGGAGCACGACCTGCTCGTGAACCTCGCGCCAGCAGCCCGCACCTTCGAGGAGATGGAATCGCTCTATCTCAGCCATGAAGTCCTGGGGTTCGGCGTTTTCGCGTCGGGAAGTCCCCCCGTCACCGTCACGCTCGACCCGGCGTACGCTCAGTCATGCGAGGTGCTCAACCTGCACCGGTGGCTGCGCTACGACGAGGAGCACTACCTCAAGCTGGAGGTCAAGCTGGGCAGCGTGGGCCCCGCTCAGGCGCCCCCGCGCGGGATGTGGGACTTCGGGGACTACGTGTCGCCCGATCGCTCCTGGGCGCACAACAACGAAAACGACTCGATCCTCAGCATGGTTCAGGAGTACTTCCGCCGGGGGGAATACACGTCGCTGGCCGCCGCGCTCGCCAAGGCGAAGCACAACGCGCACGTGGACTTCATCGCGTACGACCCGAACCCGCTCCGCCAGGGCACGATGCCGGCGCACTGCCCCGAGCACACGGACGGCGCCACGTATCCGTCCCATATGTGGGTCGATGGTCTGATGGCCGCCTACTGCGTGACCGGCGAGCCGGACTTCCGGTCCGCCGCGATCTCAGTCGGCGAGAACATGCTGCGCTGGCAGAAGAAGAAGACCATCTTCTACGCCGACAGCCGCGAGTGCGGCTGGCCCATGCTCGCCTTCCTGCGCCTCTATGAACACACGCGCGAGCCGCGCTGGCTCAAGGCCACCCATGAGGTCTTCGAGTTCTACCGGGACAACATGACCGACAAGGGCGAAATCCTCTACGACATCCCCCACGGGATGGGCACGTTCAAGACGGGCTACGGCGAATTCATCACCTGGCGCGCCTGCTTCTTCTACCACGAGCTTACCGGCAAGGCCGAGGTGAAGGACTTCCTCGTCAGCTCGCTCAAGAACGTCTACCGGCATCCGGCCAAGGCCGCCATCACCGGCGGCGGCTGGGCCTGCAATGACCTCTTCCCCGCCTGGGCCATCTACAAGCTGACCGGCGAGCGCCGGTACCTGGAAGACAACTTCCCGTTCCTGAAGGCGCTCATGGACCGCCCCGGCAACTTCCCGTGGGGCGGCAACGATATGCACTTCTACCTGGGCGAACTCGACCGCCTGGGCCTGCTGAGACAGTTCGTCTAGTGTGCTGCCCTCCAAGTGACTATGCAAAACGCGGCAGTGCGTGTCATTCTGAGCGGAGCGAGGAATCCCGGGCTTGGTCGCGTGGCACGAGATCCTTCGCATTGCTCAGGATGACCGTCATTTTGTATGCCCATTTCTGAGACAGCGCACCAGGAAGAGGGGTCCGTCGAGATGGCCAACGGACAGCACACAGCCAGCCATTGCCTACGCCATCGCCCTTACATCCCGGGAGCGTCCGCGACCGGGATGCGGCGAACCCGGGCGGCATTTGGGATCAGCCGAAACGGCGGCGTCAGCTTGCCTCGCTGGCAAGGCGGCGCGGGTGTCGCCATACTCCTGTATGCGGCACCCGCGCCAACGCCGCCAGCGGGGCAAGATCACGCCGCCGGCTTCGGCCCCAAATGCCGACCGATCGTGATCCCCGAACCTAGCCACCACTCGTGCATCGCAACCCGCCGTCGCGCCGGAGGATCCGCATGCCCACCTATATGAGTTCACGCCGCCGTTTCCTCTCGGCCATCCACGGCGGACGGGTCGACCGCCCGCCGGTCGGAACCGTCACCTCGCTCGCCACGCTCGAGGCCATGGACGCCTGCGGGGCCGCCTTCCCGGACGTCCACCTCGACGCCGACCGCATGGTCCGGCTCGCCGGGTTCTCGAGCCTCGAGACCGGCTTCGACATGATCTTCCCGCTCTTCAGCGTGGTGCACGAGGCGGCCGCGCTCGGGGCCCCCGTCCACTGGGGCGCCCGGAACGTCATGCCCACCATCTCCGCCCCGCTCTGGCAGGACCCCGCGCAGATCGTCGTCCCCGCGGACTTCGAGCAGCGCCCGTCGATGGCCGTGGCGCTCGAGTCGCTGGCGCGGCTGCGGCGGTCGCACGGCGACCGCTACGCCATCGTCGGAAAGACCTTTGGCCCCTGGTCGCTCGCCTTCCACATGTTCGGCGTGGAGCAGGTGCTGATGATGACCCTGGATGACCCGGACAAGGTGGACCGCATCTTCCGCGCGCTCCTGGAGGTTTCCGTGCGGTCGGCGATCGCCCAGTTCCGCGCGGGCGCAGACGTGCTGTGCCTGGGCGACCACTGCTCCCGGGACATGTGCTCTCCGGAGACCTACCGGCGCTTCCTGCTCCCCCATCACGTCGAGCTGTCACGCCGCGTGCCGGGCCCGCTCGTCCTGCACACGTGCGGCGACACGCGGGACCGGATCGCCGATTTCTCAAGGACCACGCTGGACTGCTTCCACTACGACACCAAGGTGCCCGCCGCCGAGGCCGTGCGCCTCGCGGGCGGCCGGATCTCGCTGATGGGTGGCGTCAGCAACGTGGCGTCGCTGCTCGATGGCGATCCCGGGAAGATCCGCGCCGATGTCCAGGCGGCGCTCCGCGCGGGCGTCCACATCATCGGCCCCGAGTGCGCGATTCCACTCAACACGCGCCTGTCGGCCCTAAAGGCCATCGGCCCGGCCGTCGAGGAGTTGGCCGGAGCTTGACCGCCCCGCCGTCGCTCCGGGCCACCCGCGTGGCGAACAGCCTACGACTCCCGATCCCGGCCGCCACCCGTACTCTGGAATAGCGGCAGCGACAGGTCCCACCGGACGGCGGCCAGCCGCAGCGCGAGCGTCGCGCCGCCCGCCACCAGCGCGGACCACGGCGCAGGAGCGTGGCACGCCGACAGCACGGCCAGCAAGGCCGCGCCGCACAGGCTCGCGGACGCGTAGATCTCACGCCTCAGGATCAGCGGAATCTCGCCCGCCAGGATGTCGCGGGCCATGCCCCCGACCACGCCAGTCGTCATCCCCATCACCGCCGCCACGCTGTAGCTCGGGAACGTGTGCATCGATCGCTGGAAGCCGATCACGGTGAAGACGGCAAGCCCGACCGCGTCGGCGTAGACGAGGAGCGTTGACGGGAGCCGGAAGCGCCGGGCGGCGAGGAACGTGCCCACCGCGGCGAGCGTGGCCACCGCCAGGTAGCTCGGCGCCGCCACCCAGAAGACCGGCCGGATGCCAAGCAGCATATCCCGCAGCGTGCCGCCCCCAAGCGCCGTGACGCATCCGAGAACCACCACGCCGAAAACGTCCATCTGCTTGCGCCCGGCCGCCAGCGCCCCCGTGACCGCGAACACCGCCGTCCCCATCATGTCGAGCGCATCGAGGATCACGGGACTACCCTCTGACGTACACCTGATAGACATACGTCAGGGTCTGCTCTTCGCCGGCCTTCAGCTCGACCGTCCAGGTCAGCGTATGACGCGGGTTCACGCCGCGCAGGCCGCGCGCGGTCATCGCGTCCTTGGCCGGCGGGTTCATCTCCTTCACCTCGCCGGACAGGTCCTTCGTCACCTCGAGGTTGACCGACCGGTCGAGCCGGCTCTTTACTTTCAGTTCGCCGCGGACCTGCACGAGGTCAAAGCTCGATCCGTGGAAATTGGCCGCATTCCGATTGCGCGACACCTCAAACTCGGCCTGCTCGGCGACGACGCTCATGGCGCGGTTGATCCGGATCGTGGTCTGTGCGCCCGGGCCGGTGTAGTAGCAGATGTCCTGGCCCACGAACTGGCCATCCTTCACGAATTCAGCCGGCGCCGTGGTCCACGGCATCCGCGTGCCGTTCATCAGCCGACACGAGTGCCACACTTCTTCGGCCGGGGGGCGCTCGTTCGGCTTCTCGCGCCGGTAGCGCTCGTCCTCGTCGATGAAGTCACCGATCTTCCACACGTAGATGTGCTCGTATGTCGCGTCGGCTGTGAACAGCGGCACGTAGGCCGTGGCGCCGCGCTTCAGGTCGATCGCCCCCGCGGGGTACAGGAACAGGTCTTCCGCCATGCTGCCGGCCGCCGCGGTGCTGTACGCCGGCACTGACGGCCCGCCGCTGTCGAAACCCGCACCGTTGTAGGCAAAGTTGTTGAGGTTGATCATCGCTTGCTGCCCGACGAAGCCCCTCTGACCACGGTTCTCGCTCCGGCCGCTCTGCAATGCGGTGAGGTACTCAGCCAGCGACGACGCCATCGCGATCGGGCTCGCGATATCGCCAAACTGGGTGTTCGGGAAACCCGTGACCAGCTCCAGCCGCGCCCCCTTCAGGTCCGCCGCCTCGTTGATCACAAGCGCCTTGGCGTACAGCCGCGCGGTCTTCGGGTCGGTCAGATCAATCATGTAACTCGGCGACCACGTGATGCCCCGGGCCAGGTAGCTCACCCCCACCCGCTCCCCCTTGGCGGCCTGATCCAGTTCCATCCGGATCCGCGGACGCCGGACCGTCGTCACGGTGCTCGTCGCCACGCCGGCGCTCCCGACAAACTCAACCCGGCTCGCCGCCTGGGCGCCAAACGCGACGGTGTTCCCCTGCTCGCCTCTCAGGATGACCAGCCAGCTGTTGCCGAACGGGTCGGAGGATGCCGGGGGCGCGTTTCGCGCGCTCACAACGTAGGGACTCCCGGCGACAGGCGGCTGCGTCTGCCGGACGACCGACTCGATCCGGCCGGCCGCGACCTCCCCGTTTCCAAAGACCACCTTCACGTCCCGGCCCAGGTTGGCCGCCATCACCATGGGCAGGTTGCGAACCGCCTCGGGCTCCTGCTCTTCGTCCAGGGACGCCACGATCGCCCGCACGGCCAGGTTCGACGGATAGCCGATCCAGAACGTCCCCAGCGACGGTATGGGCATGTCGCCGAGAACGACCGTGCGCACGCCGACCGGCAGTTCGCCTGAAGAGGAGAAATACCCGATGCCGTTCTTGAAGAGCGCCACCCGCTCGACCCGCAGCGGCGCCGTCGCATCCTGGGCCGAGGCCCAGCCGCACACGCCGAACACAGCCAACGCCGACACCACACGGAATGCTCGCCGCTTGCTCATGGTGGCCTCCTCCAGCACGATCGACACGGCCGCAGTATAAGCCCTGAGCGCCGCGAATCAACGCCGCGGCGATTGATCACGACATAGCCAGCGCGCGGCGGATGCAGGCGGCATCGCGGCTGGAGAGGCGCGGAGCGATCAGGGCGGCGCTCATGCGGGCCGGCGCGAACACCGCTTCCGCCAGCGCGCGGATCTGCCGGGGCGTGACCGCGCGCAGTCCCTCGATGGCTTCCTCCGGGGAGACCACGCGGCCAAAGAACAGCAGGCTCTCGCCTGCCCACATCATCTGATTGCTCGTGCTCTCGAGGCCCAACCGAAGCTGGCCGATCGTGTAGTCCTTCGCCCGCCGCAACTCCGGGGCGTCCACGGGGCGCCGCATCAGCCGATCGATCTCACGCATGATCAGCTCGATCACACGGTGCACCTTCGCCCGCTCCACGCCGGCCGACACGATCAGCGCGCCGGTATCCTGGAACAGATGGACGGACGAGTTGATGGAGTACGCCAGGCCGTGCCGCTCCCGGATGGTCTGGAAGAGCCGGCTGCTCATGTTCTCGCCCAGGATCACGCTCAGGAGTTTCAGCGCGTGCCGGCGATCATCTCCCCGCCCGAACACCCGCGCCCCAATCTCAAGATGCGCCTGTTCGGTGTCCCGCTTCCGGATGCCCACGCCCTCCTGGCCGACCTCTGGACCCGCCGGCTCCACCGCCGGCGGCTGCACCGACGCGAGACCCCGCATCGCACGCGCTACGCGGTCCGCACACTCGTCGTGATCGACGGCCCCGGCGAACGCGACGATCGTATTCCCGGGCGCATACCGCTGGGCCCGGAACCGGAGGATCTCACCGCGACCGATGCGGGCCAATGTCTCCGGCTCGCCGGCCAGCGTCCGCCCCAGCGGGTGATTCTGCCAGAGCAGCGCGTTCAGCATGTCCTGAACCAGTTGCTCCGGCTCGTCCCGGTACATCATGATCTCCTCGATCACGACATCCCGCTCCTTGCGCACGTCGCGCGGACTGAGCCGGGGATTCCGGTACATGTCGGCCAGTACGTCAAACACGGGCCAGAGGTGCTCGCGCGCCACCCGGCCGTAGTAGCAGGTGCTCTCTTCCTGCGTGAACGCGTTGAGGTAGCCTCCCCGCCCCTCGATCGCGCGAGAGATGTCGGCCGCGCTGCGTCGGCGCGTCCCCTTGAAGAGCATGTGCTCGATGAAGTGGCTGATGCCGCCGAGGCTGGCTGGCTCGTGACGCGAGCCGCAGCCGACCCACACGCCCGCCGACACGCTCGGCGCGCGCGGCATCATGCAGGTCACGACGCGAAGTCCGCTCGTCAGAAGCGAAACCCGAACTCGCATGGACGATGCTCGCGTTCGCGTCACGGCGCGTGCCCCGGGAGGGCCGCCGGCGCCGGCTCCGCCGCCGCGCTCAGCAGATCGGGCAGAGTCGAGAGCCCCTCGTACAGGGCCTTGCCGACGATGGCTCCCGCCAAGTTCGCCCGGTTCAGGGCGCGCAGCCGGCGGATGTCGTCCGTCGTCGAGACGCCGCCCGAGGCGATCACGCGGCACCGGGTCTGGTCGCACACGTCGGCATTCGCCTTCAGGTTCGGGCCGCCCAGCATGCCGTCGCGCGAGGTATCCGTGTAGATGAGCCACTCCAACCCGCTCTCGCCTGCCTGCCGAGCCAGAGCGGCCGCCGTAAGCTCCGTCGTCTCGACCCATCCGCGAACCTGGACCATGCTGTTACGCGCGTCGATCCCCACCGCGAGCCGCGGGCCGAACACCTTCGCCAGCCGCGCCAGCTCGTCGGGCTCCGCGTAGGCGCGCGTTCCGAGAATCACACGGTCCGCCCCCGCGTCCACCAGGGCGCGGATGTGCTCGTCCGTCCGGATGCCCCCGCCCACCTCCACCGGTATGGAGATGGCCCGGATGATCGCCCGGATCACCTCCGTATGCGCCGGGCGCCCCTCGAAAGCTCCGTCGAGATCCACCACGTGCAGGTATTCGGCGCCCTGCGCGGCCCACTGCCGGGCCATCGCGACGGGATCGTCCGAGTAGGCTTTCGCGTCGTCGGCGCGACCCTGCCGCAGCCGGACGCACTTGCCGCCCTTCAAGTCGATGGCTGGAATGATGGTGAACACGGCCCGGGACTCCTACAGCGTTCCCTTGCTCGACGGGATACCCGTCTCGCGCGGATCGCGCGCCACGGCCATCCGGAGGGCGCGGGCCAATCCCTTGAACACCGACTCGTACGCGTGGTGCGTCTCGTCGCCGTAGACCTGCGTCGCGTGGAGGTTGAACCGCCCCTCGGTGCAGAAGGCGCGCAGGAACTCGGGGATCAGCTGCAGGTCGAAGGTCCCGATCCGCTTGCGCCGCACGTCCATGCGAAACACCAGATAGGGCCGCCCGCCCAGGTCGACCGCCACCTGGCTCAGCGCGTCGTCCATCGGCAGCAGCGCCCACCCGTAACGCACAATCCCCTTGCGGTCGCCCAGCGCCTCCGCCACGGCCTTCCCCAGGCAGATGCCGATATCCTCTACCGTGTGGTGGTAGTCCACGTCCAGATCGCCCTTGGCGCGAATCTTCAGATCCAGCAGCGCGTGCTTGGCGAAGAGCTCCAGCATGTGGTTGAAGAAGGGCAGCCCGGTGCGGATCGAGTAGACGCCCGATCCGTCGAGGTTCAGATCGAGCGTGATGTCCGTCTCGCGCGTCTTGCGCGCTACGCTGGCCTTGCGCTGCTTCATCTCGTCCTCCTTGCCGCCCGCCCCACCTACCGCACCAGTTCGCGCGCCACCTCGATCAGCCGATCGATGTCCGGATCCGTCCCGATCGTCATGCGCAGGTAATCGCCCGTCCGCGGGCCCGGAAAGTAGCGCACCAGGACCCCATGCTCGCGCAGCCCGGCGAAGAGCTCCGCGGCCGCAGGCCGGGGCGGCCGCGCGAACACGAAGTTCGTCTGCGACGGCAGAACGTCGAATCCCATCGTGCGCAGCGCCGCCGTCAGGCGCTCGCGGGTCGAACGGATCCGCGCGACGTTCGCCTTCATGTAGTCGAGGTCCGTCAGCGCGGCCAGGGCCAACCGCTGGGCCACGGCGTCCAGGTTGTAGGAGTCCTTCGCCTTCAGCAGCGCCCCGACCAGCTCCACGTCGCCCGCCACGTATCCCACGCGAAGCCCGGCCAGCGAGAACGACTTCGATAGCGTGCGCAAGACCAGCACGTTCGGCAACGACGCGGCCAAGTCCATGCAGTGGCCGTCCGCAAAGTCGACGTACGCCTCATCGATCAGCACCACGCCGGGGAACCCCTCGCAGAACGCGCGGATCAGCTCCTTCGGGTACCCGGTTCCCGTGGGCGCGTTCGGGCTGGCCATAAAGAAGAGCGAGGCGCGGTACCCGTCGGGCATCCGCCACTCGAAGCGCGAGCCGAGTTCGACCGGCCGCACCGCCACGTTCCGGATCCCGGCCAGGACCGGGTAGAGCGAGTACGACGGGTCAAAGAAACCGATCGTTCCGTCGTCCTCAACGAACACGCGCGTGCAGAGCGCCAGCGCTTCGTCGGAGCCGTTGGCGACAAAGACCTGATCCGGGCGGATGTTGTGCATCCGGGCGATGCGCTCGCGGAGCGAGCCGCACACCGGATCGGGGTAGAGCCGGAGATCGGCGGGCTCGAGCGAGGCCAGCGCCTCGGCCACCCGCGGCGAAGGGGGATACGGGTTCTCGTTCGTGTTCAGCTTGACCAGACGGCGGTCGCGCGGCTGCTCGCCTGGCGTATAGCCGCTCATCGCCTGGATCGAGCGCCGGATGCGGGGGTTCATATCCGCTTGAACCGGATGCGAGCCGCCCGGGCGTGCGCATCCAGCCCCTCCACCCGGCCGAACGCCTCGATGGTAGCCAGCGTGTCCTGCAGGTCCGCCCTCGTGAAGGCGACGAAGCTCGTCCGGCGCCGGAAATCGTCCACGGTCAGGCCCGAGAACCGGGTCGCCGTTCCGCCGGTCGGCAGCACGTGGCTGGGCCCAGCCACGAAATCGCCCACCGACTCGGGCGTCCAGGCTCCGATGAAGACGGCGCCCGCCGCTCGGACCTTCTTCAGCCAGTTGCGCGGCTCTGCGACCATGATCTCGAGGTGCTCCGGCGCAAAGCGGTTGCACAGCTCCATGCCCTCGTCGAGCGTGTTCACCGTGACGAGAAGCATGCCCCGCTCCATCACCTTGGTGATCATCTCCTTGCGCGTCAGCGTCTCGCGCTGGCGCAGAAGCTCCCGCTGCACGCTGCGCGCGAGCTCGGCCGAGGACGTCACCAGCAGCGCCTTCTCGTGCCCGGTCCCGTGCTCCGCCTGCGCGAGCAGGTCCGCCGCCACGTTCTCGGGAAGCGCGGTCTCGTCCGCCAGGATCGCCACCTCGCTCGGCCCGGCCACAAGGTCCAGCGCAACGTCCCCGTACACGCACTTCTTGGCGGCGGTGACATACGCGCCGCCAGGCCCCGCGATCTTCTGCACGCGCCGCACGGTCTCGGTCCCGTAGGCCATCATCGCCACGGCCTGAATGCCGCCGACCTTATAGATCTCGGTAGCACCGGCCACCTCGAAGGCATAGAGGAGATACGGGTTGAGGCGGCCCGTCGCATCCGCCGGCGTGCAGGCTACGATCTCCGGCACCCCCGCCACCTTGGCCAGGGTCACGGTCATCATCACGGTCGACACCAGCGGCGCCGTCCCGCCCGGGATGTAGATGCCCACGCGGTCGAACGGGACGAACTGCTCCCCGAGCGTCCCGCCCTTGGAGCTGAACGTGACCCAGTTCTTCTTGATGCCCGCGTTGGCGAAGGTGACGATCCGCTTGTGCGCATCGCGCACGGCGGCGCGAAAATCGGCATCGACCGTCTCGCGGGCGGCGGCCGTCTCGGCCGCCGTGACCCGCAGGTCCGACGCCGCCAGGCTGGCGCCGTCATACTTCCGCACGTATTCGCAGACCGCCGCGTTGCCGCGCGCCCGGATGTCGTCGATCACAGTCCGGGCGGTCGACACCGCCTCGGGCTGGAACGCCGGCCGATCCAGATACGCATCGACGGCCGGGGACGAAACATCCGGCGCCCATCTGACGATCCTGACCTCCATCGCTCCTGTCCCGGCCGCCCTGCGCAGCCTCTCGGGCCGACGAGCAGCCCGCTATTCCGATGTCGCGCGTCCCGCTTCGGCTCCCCGGAAGGTGACGCTCACCGAACCGGAGACCGGACCCGCGTCCGGACGCATGCGCCCCTGCTTCAGCGCGCGGATGACAGATAGATTAAGCGCGGCGCTTTGACAAGGACTTTCCAGAAACACGTGCGCCACGCCGCCCGCGGCATCCCCCTCCACACGGGCGACCACCGTCGCCTGCCCGCCCTCCCCCGCCGAAGCGTCCGCGGGAATCGCGGCCGCCTCGAAGCCCGCCGCGCGAAGCGCATCCGCCACATCCACCGTCACGCCAGCCGGCGCGCGCCCCGAGGGGAACGCGGGCGGCAGCGGCCGGGCCTCGGGCCGTGGCGGCACCCGCTCCGCCGGAAACGCCTGTGGCGCGGCGGACGCGATCGGCGGGGCCGGCTCCGGGCGGTATGGAATCGGCTGCGTCCCGATGCCCAGGTCGGACGCCAGCCAGGCCGCGTGCGGGCGGTCGCTTCCCGCGGTCTCCGCACCCGCCGAGCTTGGCAGCGCAATCAGCATGGGAGACCACGGCAGAGCAGCCGCCCCCGTCGCCTGACGGACGAACGTGACCCTCGGCAGGGAGACGCGAGGAGCCGAGCGCGGCAGCTGACGGGCGGGCCCCCAGCACAGCCAGGCAGCCGGCCACGCCAGCGCGACCGCTCCGGCGGCCAGCAGGCCGAGCCGCGACATTCGATAGTCCACCGCCGTCACGGCGCGCCCGCCCGCGGCGGCCGGGTCGCGATGTTGATCTCCTTGATCCCCACCGCCGCCGCCATGTTGAAGACCCGGATGACCGTGCCGTGCAGCACGCGCTCATCCGCCTCGATCACCAGCGGGGTTCCGGGCCGGACCCGGCGCGCGTGGGCAAACCGCTCCTTCAGCGATTCCATCTGGGCGTCATCGCGCACGAGGTAGCGCTCGTCGTCGAAGAACAGGATCTCCTCCCGCTCGCCCGCCTCCGGCCGCTCCTGCGAAAGGATCGCCACGCGAAGCCCGTACCCGGACCCCCACCCGAACGGCGAGGCGGGCAGCTCGACGCGAATCCCGGGCTGCCGCACGTACGGCTGCGTGAGGAACACGTACATGACGACGAGGAGGGCGACGCTCAGCCAGGGCGCGGCGCCCAGGAAGCCGCGTCCAAACGCGTGCCGGGGGCGGTACCGGTCCCTCCAGCCCGGCACGAGCCAGACGATCCGACCATCCGAATCCTTGCGGTCCGACATGGGTCTCTCCGGCCTCATGGGCGCGACTCGTCCGGGCTCGCGAGGAAGGCGAGCACCTCCGCCGCCGCGCGCTCCATATCTCCGATCAGCCGCTCCACACGGGACAGGAGGAAGCTGTACCCCGCGTGGCACGGTATCGCGACAGTCAAGCCGGCCGCGGTCGCCAGCAGGGCCTGGCGCAGCCAGTACGCGACGTCCTCGGACTGAACCAGCGGTGCCTGCTGGCCCATGACGTACAGGCCGTGCAGCATCGCGAGCACCGTCCCCAGGAGGCCGAGCAGCGGAGCGATCTGCCCGATCGTCGCCAGCAGGCGAACCCGCCGCTCCATGCGCGCAATCTCGACGCGGCCCGCCTCGTCCACCGCTGCCCGCAGGTCCTCGCGCCGGTCGCCCCGGTGCCGCACCGCCGTCTTCACGACGAACGCCACCGGCCCCGGCGTCTCCTCGCAGATGGTCACCGCCTCGGTGTTGTTCCCGCGCCGCAGGATCGTGAAGATGCCCCGCAGGAAATCCTCCGTCCGGATGCGCGCCCGGTGCAGGTGGAACGCCCGCTCGACAAAAATCGAGAGCCCGGCCACGCCGCATACGACGATCAGCCAGAAGACCGGCCCTCCATGTGCCCATTCGGTCATGCGCATCTCTCCCGTCTAGTACAGAACCCAATGATCCTTGCGGATCCGGTCGATGCGGACCTGGGCGTCCGCCGAGGCCGGCACGGCCGCCTCGACCACCCGCTCCAGAACCCGGATGGCGCGCCGCCAGTTGCGCTCCGCCTCCATCAGGTCGGCCGCGTTGAACGCCGCGCGCGTAAACCACACGTCGGCGCCGGCCGGTGCGCGCCCGGCCGCCGCGTCCTCGAGGTAGCGGCAGATCACCTTCGTGTAGTACTGCTCGAACGCCTCGCTCGACTGCCCCAGCTTCTCGTGGCAGCGCCCGATCTTGTACTCCGCCTGGATGCGCAGCTCGGCGGGGGCCGCGGTCCGGCCGGCGACGACCCGGTACGACGCCAGCGCCTCCTGGTAGCGCTGAGCGTCCTTCGCGCCGAGCGTGAACTGACAGTCCCCCTTGCGCACCCACGCCGGGTCGGCAACGCCGCTGGACGCGTGCTTGCCGATCACCTCGTCGAACAGCAGGATCGCGGGCGAGAACTCGCCGAGCTCGGACAGCGCCTCGCCCTGGTGGAAGCGCGCCTCGGGGATCCGCGGGCTCCCCGGCGAGTCCTTGGCGAGGCGGGCGAAGTGGTCGTGCGCCCGGCGGTACTCCGCCAGCCGGAACGCCGACCGGCCGGCCCAGAACCGCGCGTCATCCGCCAGCCCGGACTTCGGCGTGTCCTCGGCCACCAGCGCGAACCACGCCTCCGCCTTCTCGTACGCGCCGTGGTTGTAGCGATACTCGCCCAGCCAGAACCGAACCTCCGGGGTCCACGTGGACGTCGGGAAGCGCGCCAGGAAGTTGGTCCCCACGGCCAGCGCCTCCGCATCGCGCCCCATCATGTAGAAGCACCAGCCCCGCATGTAGAACGCCTGCTCCGCAAACCGGCTCGACGGGAACTCACCCATCACCCGAGTGAAGTCCGCCAGGGCCTCCGGAAAGCGCAGCAGCTGGTAGCTCACGAGGCCATGGCTGTAGAGCGCGCTGTCGATCAAGGCCCCGTTTGTATACGTCTGAAGCGCGCGCTGGAACAGCGCGGCGGCCTCGGGGAGGCGGCCCTGCTCGCGGCGCAGCTCCCCGGCCCGCAGCAGGGCCCGCTCGGCCAGCGGGCTGCCCGGCTCGCGATCCGCCAGCTCGATCAGGCGCCGCTCCGCCTCCTCCGGCCGCCCGGCTCGCGCGACGCTCTCGCACAGCTGGTAGCGCGCCTGCGGAGCCAGCGCCGACTGGGCATGCTCCCGCAGCAGCCGCTCATACGCCGTGGCCGCCGCCGCGAACTGCCCGCCCGCGAACTGCGCGTCGCCCGCCTTGAACAGCGCCCGCTCCCGCTCCGCCGCGTTTGTCGCGGCCTGGGCCGACCGCTCGAAGGACGACGCGGCCTCCGCGTACCGCCCCAGGTTGAGCAGCGCCCACCCCCGCCCGTTCAGGGCCTGGACCTGCCCCGCCCGGTTCGTGAACGTCTCGAGGTAATGCTGGTACTCCTCGGCCGCACGCGCCGCGTTCCCCGCGTCCAGATAGGCCTGCGCCAGCCGGAGCTGGTACACCGGCGCCAGCGGATCGCCGGGATTCGCCGACACCACACCCTTGAGCATGCCGCCGCCGGCGTCCACCTGCCCCAGCCTCAGGCAGAGCTGGCCCATCAGGGCCGCTCCGCGCGTGCGCAGTTCGGGCGTCGGCGCCAGCGCCAGGCCGCGCGCGACGGCATTCGTGGCCCGATCCAGATCGCCCTGCGCCTCCCAGGCAATAGCCGAGGCATAGCACGCCTCGCTCCGCCTGTCGGCGGGAACTCCATCGCCGGCAGCCAGCGCCTCCAGCATGCCCGTTGCCTCCGCCCACTGCTTGCGGCGCGCCAGCATCTGCCCGAAGGCGTACCGCCCGTCCTGTACGGCGGCGTCGGACGCCGGATGCAGCTCGAACAGCCTCAGGAAGATCCGCCGCGCCTCTTCGGTCCGGTCTGCGGCGCCCAGCGCGCTCGCCCAGTCGAACAGATTGCGCGCCCCCTCCGCCGAGCCGCCGAACTCGCGGTCAAAGGACTCGTAGGCGGCCAGCGCATCCGCGAGGGGGCCGGCCTTGAGCAGGCACGCCGCCTTGAGCCGGAGCGCGGGCCCGGCCCACGGCCCCGGGGGGCCCCGACGCGCCGACAGCGCGTCCAGATCGGCCAGCGCATCCGCCGTCCGGCCCGTGCGGTACTTGCCCAGCGCCGTCCAGAACAGCACCTCGTCGCCGCGCGGCCCGCCCGCGGGCCGGCTGGGAAGCCGCCCCAAGGCGGCCAGCAGCTCGCCGTGGCGGCCCAAGCCGTCCAGCGCCCGCGCCAGCAGCAGCGTCGCGTCGAGCCGGTCCTCCGGCGTCAGGTCGCGCCGGGCCAGGCACTGCTCGAACTGCTTCCGGGCCACGTCGTACAGCTGGTCCTCCAGCGCCGCCTTGCCGGCGGCCACCAGGCTGGCGCGGGCGTCGACCGGCTCCGCCGCGGCGGGCGCCCCGCCGGCCGGCGCGGACAACACCGCCCACAGCAGCGCGCCCAGCGCGGCCAGCCGCCGCCAGGATCCCCGTCCCCATGTGTCGCGTTCGCTCATGCCTCGCCCGCACCCTCCTCCGCCGCCGCCACGCCCGCAGACCCAGCCGGAGCCGCCGCCAGGATCCGCCGCAGGAGCGCACCCGTGTGCGACTCCATGCAGAGCGACACATCCTCCGGCGTCCCGGCCGCCACGACGCGGCCGCCCCCATCCCCGCCCTCGGGGCCCAGGTCGATGATGTAGTCCGCCCGCTTGATCACGTCCGGGTTGTGCTCGATCACCAGGATCGTGTTCCCCGCGTCGCGCAGCCGCTCCAGCGCATGGAGCAGCTTCTCGACATCCGCAAAGTGCAGCCCCGTCGTCGGCTCGTCGAGCAGGTACAGCGTGCGCCCCGTCGCCTGCCGGCTCAGCTCGGACGCCAGCTTCATCCGCTGCGCCTCGCCGCCCGACAGCGTGGTGGCCGACTGCCCCACCTGCACATAGCCCAGCCCCACCTCCGACAGGGCCCGGAACTTGCGCTCGATGGCCGGCACATTATGGAAGAATTCGAGTGCCTCATCAACGGTCATGGCCAGCACGTCCGCGATCGTCCGGCCGCCGTAGCGCACCTCGAGCGTCTCGGGGTTGTAGCGCCGCCCCCGGCAGTGCTCGCACGTCACGTATACGTCCGGCAGGAAGTGCATCTCCAGCCGGATGATCCCGCCCCCCTTGCACACCTCGCAGCGCCCGCC
>CAYSLU010000057.1:0-35089 GCA_964431965.1 uncultured Verrucomicrobiota bacterium | reverse complement strand
GAGCATCACGTTCGCAACGTGGGGGTCGGGAGTTCGAATCTCCTCCGCTCCACCATCCTAACCCGATGGTGTTCAGGCAGTTCTGCGTTCCACCGGTTCCCCTGCTTCAGCGCCAGTTTCGCCTGGCAGTACATTTGGCAGTACATTTTCGAGCAGTCTTGCCGCCGGGAGCACCCGATTCCTGAGTCTTTCGGCAATTGCCTCGACCGCTTTCATGTGGTGCTCATGCGTGTTGCTCACGTACCGTTCGAGCGTCCGGGTGGCCGGGGCTCAAGGAGGCACATCTGGAGCGGGACGGTGTTTCAGATGCCGTGTCAGGATGTGCCGATGGAGAATGGGACGTGTGGCACAGGAGTTTCCTCAGCTCCAGAAAGAGGAAATCCGTCGTCGTGTGGGCCGCAACGAAGGCGTTCAGGAAGGCGTCGCTCTTGCTGATCAGGCGCAGGCGGGCCATCTGGCAGCGCGTGGTGTGCAGGATCTCCTCCTGCATCGTGTGGATGATCTCCGCCACCTTCGACATGTCGCCGCATGCTCCGAAGTAGATGCTGCGCAGCACGGCCAGGGCGATGTCGCGGGGCGTCATCAGTGGATTAACACCGTGGAAGTACGTGCCGTACTTCCGGCCGACCTCGCAGTAGGTCGTCAGGCTCAGGATCGAGACGTATTTCAGCGCGGCCTGCATGGTCGTCTCCACGACATGAACGATTTCATCCCCATCCTGCCTGAAGACGGCCGTGACCCGGTCAAAGGATGCATACAGCTCGATCTCGTCAATGAACGGCAGGGTCGTCATGATCGAATGGCAGATCTCGTCCGTATCACGCTGCGGACAGATGGTACAGGCCTTGTACTCGGCGGCCGCCTTGACGTGGGGGGGGATCTTGGACGGATCGGCCAGCATGGCGCGCGCCTTCGCCTCGATTGCGCGCCGCGTGAGATCAAGCCGCGATCCGTCGGGCCACACGAGGTAGAGGCCGGGATCGATGTACTGGGCCGTGTCGATGAGGGGCATGGTTTCGCCTGTCTGCCTCGGATGCCACCGGGGCTTGTTCCCGGAACAGTATGACGCCGGAGCGGCGCCATTCGCAAGGCCGCGTGGGTGTTGAGTCATGCCCCAATCGGCGGTGCGCCGAGACGGTTCCGTTGACGATTCGCTCCGAGGTGGCCCGCGACCTCCGGGCGCGGGCAGGCGCACTCATGGCTCACGTCATGTTCTCGCCCGCGCCCGGAGATCGCGGGCCACCGTTCCGTGCGTGCCCGCCGTCTGCCCGCTCGCCCGCGCCCCATCCGTTGCCGCGGGGCTCGCGTGCTGCGGCCGGCCTGCGTACTATGCATGGCGTTCCTGGGGATCAAGCGGGAAGAGCATGAGCAAGACCGGATCGCGGGTTCGCGGAATGCTGATCGGTGGGATCGCTTTGGCCTTCGTCATGATTGCGATCCTCCTGGCAACGGGGCGGTTGCCGTTTGGCCGGTCCCGCCAGCCGAGCGTGGTCCTGATCTCGATCGACACGGTTCGGCCCGATCACCTGGGGTGCTGCGGCTATGCCCGCGCGACGAGCCCGAACCTCGACCGCTTCGCATCCGGAGCCGCGCTCTTCCGCAACGCCCGCGGCCAGGCGCCGTGGACGCTGCCGTCGCACATGTCGCTGCTGACCTCGTCCCTGCCGTCGCACAACCGCGTGGAGGACCTGGCGCGGGGGCTCGCGGCCGGGGCGCCCTACCTGCCCGAGATCCTGCACGGGGCCGGCTACCAGACGGCCGCGTTCGTGAACAACGGGCAGATGAAGCCGCACTGGGGCTTCTCTCGCGGCTTCGACGAATGGCGGGAGTTCGAGGTCGACACGCCCGAAGGCATGGCCGAGCACGTGACGGATCGGGCGCTGCAGTGGCTGAGCGGCGCCTCGCGCAAACCGTTCTTCCTCTTCCTTCACTACTATGACGCCCACGACCCCTACGATCCGCCGTCCCCGTATCGAGAGCGCTTCGGGGTTACCCTGACCGGGCCGGAGGCCCGGCAACTCGCGTGGGAATACCGCCATCCCGGCCGCGCGTTTCCCGATCCGGCGTTGCTTGACAGCATCCGGACGGCCTATGACGCCGAGATCGCTTACATGGATGCCCACGTGGGCCGCCTGCTCGACGCCGTTCCGCGGGACGCGATGGTTGTGATCTTCTCGGACCACGGAGAGGCGTTTAAGGAGCACGGGTGGACCTTGCACGGAGCCGAACTGTACGAGGAGGAGATCCGGAGCGTGCTGATGATCCGGGAGCCGGGCGGCGCGCCCGGGCGGCGCGTCGACGATCCGGTGATGCTCCTGGATGTCGCGCCGACGATCCTCAAGGGCGCGGGCATTCCGAAGCCCGACGCGTTTGAAGGAGTGGACCTGCAGCCCGCGATGGCGGGGAGGCCGCTCCCCGCCCGCCTGCACTTCGCGGAGACCAAGCGCACGCTCGAAGGCCGGATTCTGAAGACGATCCTGGCACCGCCGGCGAAGCTGATCTACAGCCTGCTCGACGACAGCCTGGAGTTCTACGAACTGCCGGACGAGTCCCGCCGCCTGCCCGAGGACCGGATTCCCCCCGCCATGCGCGACGCGATGCGCCAGTGGGTTGACGAAGAACCGTTCTGGCTGGTCCATCTGAAGGGGGCGGGGCGCTGCGAGCTGACCGCCGAGTTCGCCCGCGGCCGGGTCTCGGTGTTTGTCCCGGTCGGGCTCGATCTCGAATCGGAAGACGTGCAACTCGCGGCGGATGGGTCGCGGTTGACGTGGACCTGCTACCCGGCGGGCGGGATCAAGCGGCTGTTCCTGCAGTCCGACCCGCCGGATGCCGAGCTGCTGGTCTCGGCGCGCGCCGAGTCGGGGGCGCTGGAGACCAATGTGTTCTGGCGCGCAACGGCCGGGCAGTGGGTGCGCGAGGGGCGCCTGGCCTCCACCCGCAAGACGGCCGATCCGGCAGCCGCGTTCGGCCGCGCGCCCGTCCAGCCCGGCCCGGCCGGCATCTACGTTGAGCGGTGTGGCACGCGGAGGGCAACGCAGCGCGCCGCGAACACCGTGCAGCTCGACGACAAGACGATGCGGCAGCTCCGGTCGCTCGGGTATGCGCGCTAGTGTGCTGTCTCGGGAATGGGCGTACAAAATGAAGGTCATCCAGGGCAAAGCTAAGGATCTCTGGCCGTGCGAGCAGGTCCGAGATTCCTCGCTCCGCTCGGAATGACAATCACTCAGGCGTTTTGCATGATCATTTTTTGGCGCAGCGCACCAGCCCGTTTCCGAGCCAAGCCCGGCCGGATGCGCGGGAATCCCACCCTTGAAAGGGCAGACAAGCCGCAAAGAAGGCGCAGGAAGGGGACTGGTTGCGGATCGCTCTTGCTTCACTGGGTTGGTCCCGACCGAAGCCTCCGTCACCTAGTCTGTCTTGCGCCTCTTGCGCGTCTTTGCGGCCATCATCTGCGCAATCCAGGCTCACCGCGTGAACAGCAGGCGCGGGAAGTCGAACGGGCGATGGAATTCCGAGTGCGTGCTCGTCCACGCCGACCATTCGATCTGCCGGTCGGCCTGCATGGCCGCTCGGAAGAAGTTGAAGGTCCACAGCGTTCCGGGAGCGGGCGGATTGTTCCGGCCTGCGTCCAGATCCGCGAAGGGGATCGCCATCTCCGCCGACCAGCCGGCCACCTGGCCGGCGGCGTTCGTGTGGACGGCGACGGCGGACTCGATGGCGGCATTCCAGTTCGTGGCCCACCGTTCCGCAAAGGCCGCCTGGGCCGGATAGCTGTAGTCCAGCAGCCGCGCATCGTATAGCGCATTCAGCGGGTTGATGTTGATTTCGTAGTAGGGCGCCTCGGCCCCCATCGGACAGATCATCATCTCCGCGGCCTCGCCGTCCCAGATCGTTGCGTCGCGGCGGGTGATGCCCGTGCGAATGCCATCCGTCACGCAGTCGTGGGCGACGATCAGGTGCGTGGCGGTCCAAAGCAGGCGCGAGCGCGTCCGATACCGCGCGGGCTCGGGCCGGAAGCCGGCCGTGACGAAGTCGTCCGCTACTTCGGCCGCCTGCCATTCCGGCTCATCGAGGGCGCCGTCGATCCGGATCGCGCCGGCTCGCGCGCTGCGGCAGCGATACGACCGCTCGGAGTTGGTCCAGGGAGCCCGCTCATCCAGGGGCGGCACGGCCAGCAGGGCGCCGCCCAGCTGCCCGTCGTGGACGGCCAGCCAGATCCGGCCGTCGCCGCCGACGGCCATGGCGCGCATGGCCCGGGATGTCACGGGCTTGCCGCCGCACGACAGCGCGCCCAGGTTGTTCGTGATGCCCGTCCGCGGATCGAGCCGCGTCACGCAGCTGAGCCCCTTTGCCCGAATGATGCCGTAGAGGCTTCCGTCCGGGCCCGGGCAGAGCCGGCTCCTGCCGTCGATGAGCGTGTTCGCGACCGACCCGCCGGCGGCCGCGCCGCTGTCCGGTTGAGGGGTGGGCTCGTCCGCGAGTTCCATCCGCTGCCGCCTGGGGTCGAAGCGAATGACGCTCCGGCCCGGGGCGACCGCGACGAGCGGCGCGCCGCCCGGGTCGAGCGTCAGGCCGCGGATGTCCCGGACGCCGAAGGCGCCGGGAAACGGGCGCAGGCTGCCGTCGAGGAGTGGGATGGCCGCTGCCGCCCCGTCGGCCAGCACGCGTGCGCCGCCCAGCACCGCGAGGGCCAGGATCAGGAGGCGGCAGATCGGCGCGTACATCGGCTCGGGTTCCTACGGCAGGCCGCGGCGGGGCGGAATGATGGCGGCGATCCGAGCCCGCTCCTCGGGCGTGAAGTCCAGATGCCCGGCGGCGGCGGCGGCCGATTCGAGCTGGTCGACGCTCGATGCCCCCACGAGGGCCGTGGTCACGTGCGGGTGGCGGAGCACCCACGCGATCGCCATCTGCGAGAGCGTCTGCCCGCGGTCGCGCGCGATGTCCTGCAGGGAGCGGAGCATGCCGAGCACGTGCGCGCGCACGTCGTTGTCCGGCGGATAGAGGCCGTACGCCGGCTCGCCGGCCGGAACGCCGGCGACCAGCGCCTCGAGGGCCTTCTCGGCGCGTCCGCCGGGGCGGGGGCCCTCGATCGAGGCGGCGCTCAGCAGCCCCTGGTTGAGCGCCGAGAAGACCGTCAGGCCCATCCCGAGTGCGCCCGCCGCCTCGATCAGGCCGTCCTCCACCCACCGGTTCAGCAGGTTGTAGTTCGCCTGGTGCGCGGCGCACGCGGCTCCGGCGGCGCGCATGGCGGCGGCCATGCGGATCGTGTCCGCGAGCGAGTAATTCGATATGCCGACGTAGCGCGTCTTGCCCTGTCGGACGAGATCGGCCATCGCGGACGCGGTTTCCTCCGCCGGCGTGCCCGAGTCGGGCGCGTGATGGTAGTAGAGGTCCACGTAGTCGATCCCCAGCTGTCGCAGGCTGCGCTCAAGCGAGGCGGCGAGCGTGCGCCGCGAGCCGTCGCCCCAGCCGGCCTTTGTGGCCAGGATCAGGCGGTCGCGCTGCCCGGCCAGATCGGCGCGCAGGATCGAGCCCACCGCGGACTCCACGGCGCCGCCTCCGTAGGCGGTGGCGAGGTCGATGCTCGTCACGCCCAGCTCGACCGCCCGGAGCAGCGTTCTCCGGACCGAGTCGATGCCTGCGCCGGGCGAGCAGTCTCGCACCATGAGCCCGAGGGTGATCACGGGCATCGTCAGCCCGGTTGCTCCGCACCGCCGCGTGGGTATGCTCATGGGAACGCTCCTGTTCGTTCAGTCTGCACCGCTACCGGAAGGCTACACCAGCGGCATGGCATTCGTTAAGACCCAACATTGGGGCCCACCTATTTGGTCCGGTCTGACGCATTGCTATTCGGGGCTCGATTAGTCGACCCAACCCGGTCCGCCTCGCGGCAGGCCCTGTTCCGGCGCGGAACCGGCACGGTGGGTCACGGGGGAGTCCGGCCTTCGGCCTGCGATTTCATGCGGGGTTCCTGCTTTGCCTGGGCTCCCGGAACGGGTATGGTGCTGGGCCTGCGGATTGCCCGGCGGTGGCAAACCGCCAACGATGCGAGAGGAGCGAGTGACTTATGGCCAAACGGATCGAGGACCTGGACAAGAATCTGAAGGTGAAGCCGGCTGCGGCCGCGGGCGACGTCACGTGGCGCTCGGCTGCGGACGGGCGGTTTGCCGTACGGGGCCTGTGGTGGTTCAAGGAGAACGGCGGCCGGTTCTACCGCCTGCCGATGCGGGCGGAGAAGATTGTCACCCCGGCCGTGTGGGACCTCCAGCAGCGGACCGCCGGGGCGCGCATCTGCTTCCGGAGCGACACGACGAGCGTGCACGTCCGGGCTGATCTCGGGCCTACCGTCAGCTTTGCGCACATGCCGGCCACCGGACACAGCGGTTTTGCGCTCTATGTGGGCGAGCCGTACCGGACGCAGCCCTGGGGCTTCGCGTTCCCGCAGGGAAACGAGACGTCCTTCGAGCGGCAGCTGCTCGCCAACCTGTCCCCTCGCATGCGCGAATACACGCTGTACCTGCCGCTCTACAGCGGCGTAAAGAAGCTGGAGATCGGCCTGTCGAACGGCGCCCGCATCGAGAAGCCGTCCGCGCCCGCGGTCGCCAAGCCCGCGGTGTTCTACGGCACATCGATCACGCAGGGCGGCTGCGCCAACACCGCGGACGCGGACTACGCCTCGATCGTCGGCCGCCTGCTGAACATCGACACGATCAACCTCGGCTTCTCCGGAAACGGGAAGGGCGAGCCGGAGCTGGCGCAGCTGATCGGCGAGATCGACGCCAGCCTGGTTGCGCTCGACTACGTGGCCAACGTCGACGTGCCGCGGCTGCGCAAGACGCTTCCGGTCTTCATCCGCATCCTGCGCGAGAAGCGGCCCGAGCTGCCGATCGTGATCATGAGCAAGATCGTCTACTGCGGCTGCAGCGCCCATGCGTCGGCGAGGGCCAACCACGAGGCCCAGCGGGACACGATTCTCGAGTGCTACGCCCGGCTGCGCCGCGCCGGCGATACAAACGTGCATTTTGTCGACGGCAACGCGCTGCTGCCGCATGGTGCCTGGCTGGCCCACAGCGATGGCGGCCATCCCACCAGCGTCGGCTTCCAGCTGATGGCCGAGCGGCTGGCCCCGCAGATCGCCTCCATCCTGCTGGCTCCGCAGGCATAGGGGCGGCGGGGCGGAGGGCGGGCGGGAGGACTCCGGAAGCGAGACGCGAAAGGCGGCGGGACATGCGCGACTCGATCGGGTGGGGAATCATCGGCTGCGGCAACGTGACCGAGGTCAAGAGCGGTCCGGCCTTCCAGCGCGCGCGGGGGAGCCGGCTGGTTTCGGTGATGCGGCGCCAGGCGTCGCTGGCGGAGGACTATGCGCGGCGGCACAGGGTGCCCGCGTGGACCGACCGGGCCGAGCGCGTGATCCAGGACCCGGACGTCGATGCGGTCTACGTCGCCACACCTCCCGGGAGCCACATGGAGTACGCGCTCCAGGTGTGCGCCGCGGGGAAGCCGTGCTACGTCGAGAAGCCCATGGCTCGCAACGCCGCCGAGTGCCGGCGGATGGTGGACGCGTTCGCCGCGGCCGGGCTGCCTCTGTTTGTCGCGTACTACCGCCGCGGGCTGCCGCGCTTTCTCACGGCGAAGCAGCTCATCGAGGGCGGACGGATTGGCTCCGTCCGGTCGCTCGACTACGTGTACCGCGCGCGGGCGCGGGCCGACCTGGATACCTCGGATCTCCCGTGGCGGCTGATCGCCGAGCAGTCGGGCGGGGGCCTCTTCCTCGACCTTGCGTCCCATGCCCTGGACATCTTCGACTTCCTGCTCGGGCCGATCCGCGACGTGACGTCCGAGGCGCGGCGCCGCGGAACGGCCTACGAGGTCGAGGACTCCGTCTCGATGCGCTTCCGGATCGGCGAGGCGATCGGCGGCCGCGCGGAATGGGACTTCGCCGCGGCTGAGGACGCGGACCGGATCGTGATCTCCGGCGCTGCGGGGCGGATCGAGATGTCCGTCTTCGGCAACGAGCCGCTGCGGCTGACCGGCGCGGCGCAGCCGGAGGAGTTCGACCGGCCGAACCCGCCGCACATCCAGCAGGCGCTGGTGCAGACGATCGTCGACGAGCTCCGGGGCGCCGGGCGATGCCCGAGCCGGGGCGACACCGCGATCCGGACATCCGCCGTCATGGACGCGGCGCTCGACGCCTACTACGGCGGCCGGCAGGACGCCTTCTGGGATCGCCCGTCCACCTGGCCCGGCCGGTGAGGCCGCTTGACATGCCGCCCTGCTTAGTTCATATAGTTGATAGTTCGTTTTGTGAAGTAATTGAGCATGGCGACAAAAACTGACATCGATCGCAAGGCGGGGGAGCTCGTCGTGCACCTGAACGACTTTGCGCGGCGGTTCATGCAGCGGGAGAAGGTGTCGGGCGGGCGGGACCTGGAGCTGTCGCGCAGGGAGTTCCGGGTGATCGTGACCCTGGGTGAGCGCCCGGTGTGGACCATGGGCGAGGTGGCGCGGCAGATGATGGTGGGGATGAGCGGGCTGACCGGCGCGATCGACCGGCTGGTCGGCAAGGGCCTGGCCGACCGGGTGCGGTCGGACGAGGATCGGCGAACCGTGCGGGTGCGGCTTACGCGCGAGGGGCGGCGGCGTTACGCGCAGCTGGAGCGGACGCGCCTGAGCATCGCGCGGGACATGCTGGCCGCGCTGAGCGGCCGCGAGCAGGATGCGTTCCTGGGACTGATGCGGAAGATCGGCGGGGCAGGCCGAGAGGTGATCGAATGAAGGCGGCGGTGCGAAACGTCGTGTTGGCGGGCGGGCTGGCGGCGCTCGCGGGGTGCATGTCGGCGCCGGTTCCGGGAAATCCGACCGTGGCGTGGGTTCCGGAGAGCGGGGCCCGCCGGCCGGATGCCGTCTGGGCGGACCTGCGCGCGCGGCAGCCGGACCTCTCGACTCCGCTGACGCTGGCGGACGTGGCCGACATGGCGCTCCAGCACAACCCGGCCACGCGCCGGGCGTGGAGCGAGGCCCGGGCCGCGGCGGAGCAGGTGCAGCAGGCGCAGGGCCTGTTCATGCCGGCGGTCGTTGCCTCGGGGGCGGCCAGCCGCCAGCGGACCGATGCGGATCCGGACTCGTTTGACCAGGACTACCTCAAGTACGGGCCGGGCCTGCAGCTGAACTACCTGGTGTTCAATTTCGGCGGCGGGCGGCGGGCGGCGGTGGATCAGGCGCTGCAGACCGTCTACGCGCGGAACTTCACGTTCAACCAGACGATCCAGGATGTACTCTTCGCGGCCGAGTCGGCGTACTACGGCGCGGTCAGCGCGCAGGCGGGCGTGGCGGCGGCCGAGTCGGGCGTAACGGACGCGCGGGCCGCACTGGAGGCCGCGCGGGCGAGGCGCGACGCTGGGACGGGCACGGAGCTGGATGCCTTGCAGGCGCAGGCGGCGAGCGATCGCGCGGCGTATGCCCTTGCCGGCGCGCAGGGGCAGCAGGCGGTCGCGTTTGGAGCGCTCGCCCGGGCCATGGGGCTGCCGGCCGACGCGCCGGTCCGCCTGGCCGCGGGGGCGGAGGAGCCGGTTCCGGCGTCGATCGCGGACACCGACGTGCGGCGCCTGGTCGATGTGGGGCTGGCGCGGCGGCCGGACATCGCCGCCCTGCGGGCGGCGCTGGCTGCGCGACAGGCCGCTGTGAAGGTCACCGGATCGTCGCTCTGGCCCTCGCTCTACCTCAACGGCGCGGTCAGCCGCGACTACTACGACACGATCGGGGGGAAGGATTTCCAGGCGCGTGACTGGGCGTACGGCGGCGGCGTGAGCCTGCAGTGGACGGTGTTCGACGGCCTTCAGACCGTGAGCGCCCGGCGCGCGGCCCTCGCGCAGGCGCAGTCGGCGGAGGCCCAGCTGCGCGAGACCGAGCTGGCGGCGGCCGCCGAGGTGTGGAGCCGCTACCAGGAATATGAGACGGCGGTGAAGAAGTGCGCCTCCAGCGAAGCCTACCTCGCCAGCGCCTCCCGCGCGCGCGATCTGGCGTTCGAAAGCTACGGGGCCGGGGTGCGGAGCATCCTCGACCTGCTGACCGCGGAGAGCGCGCTGGCCCAGGCGCGCAGCCAGAGGGTGGCCGCGCGCCAGGAAGCGTTCGCCGCGCTGGCAGGGCTCGCGCGCGCCGCCGGCCTGCTCGATAAGGGCGGTGCGGCGCACACCCGGGAATCGCTTTCAACCTCCACACGCAAGGACGATCAGCCATGACGCGGACCATCCGTCACCTCGCCTCCTCACTTGCCGGCCTCGCGCTGGCGCTGACCATCGGAGCCTGCGGCCGGCAGGCTCCGCCGCCGCCTCAGATGCCGGTGATGACGGTCCGGACTGCCGCCGCCGTGCAGATGGACGCGCCGGTCGTCATCGGGTCATTCGGTACCGCGGACGAGCGGGCCAGCGTGGACGTTATCCCTCAGGTTTCGGGCGTGCTGCTCGAGGCGTGCATCGCGGACGGGGCGGTGGTCACCAACGGGCAGCCGCTGTTCCGGATCGATCCGAGCGACTATGCCGCGCGGGTCCGGCAGGCCGAGGGGGTGGTCACGGCGGACCGTGCCAACCTGGAGCTGAGCCGCTCCACGCTGGACCGGAACCGGCTGCTGCTGGAGAAGAAGCTGATCGCACCGGACGTGTTCGACGCGCTTCGGACCCGGGCCGCGGCCGCGGCCGCGCAGCTCCAGATCGACGAGGCGATGCTCGACCAGGCGCGGCTCAGCCTCGCCCGCTGCACGGTGGTCGCGCCGATGGACGGCGTATGCTCGCGGCGCTACATCGACGAAGGCAACCTGGTGGGGGCCGGGCAGACCCGGCTGGTCAACATCCGCAGCTACGACCCGATCAACCTGAGCTTCTCCGTCTCCGAGGTGCACCTCGCGGACGTCCGACGCGCGATGGCGGCCGGCCCGGTCCGGCTGGAGGTCGTGCCGCGCGACTCAACGAACCGTCACGAGGGGACTCTGGAGTTCGTGGACAACGCGGTGAATCCGCTGACCGGGTCGGTGCTCCTGCGGGGGCGGGCGCCGAACCCCGACTTGGCTCTGTGGGCGCGGCAGTATGTGGACGTGCGGATCTTCGCGGGCGCGGTCCCGGGCGCGGTCATGGTGCCGGAGGGCGCCG
Organism: uncultured Verrucomicrobiota bacterium; assembly: GCA_964431965.1. GTDB lineage: Bacteria > Verrucomicrobiota > Kiritimatiellia > CAIKKV01 > CAYSLU01 > CAYSLU01. The sequence continues at coordinate 23,945 of CAYSLU010000057.1, read as the reverse complement.
TGCAATACGGGAAGCGCGGGCCTTACCTCTATGCCGTGTCGGCGGATGGGAAGGCCGAGCTGCGCCCGGTGCGGCCCGGGGTGCGCTGGAATGATCTCATCCAGGTCATGGAGGGCGTGGCGCCGGGCGAGCGCATCGTGGTGCTGGGGCAGCTGATGCTGTTTCCGGGCGCGGCGGTGAAGGAGGAGGCGGCGCCGACGGGGGGCGCCGCGCCGGCCGTCGGCGGACACGGCGGAGCCTGAGCGGTGGAAGTCGAGCAGCGGAGCGAAACGTGACGTTTTCAGAAGTATTCGTGCGGCGGCCGATCGCGACGACGCTCGTCACGATCGTGATGGCGGTCTTCGGCGCGTGGGCCTACCTGCAGCTGCCGGTCAACAGCCTGCCGACCGTGGACTATCCGGTCATCCAGGTCAGCGTGGCGTATCCCGGGGCCAGCCCGGCCACGATGGCGAGCGCCGTCGCCACTCCGCTGGAGAACGAGTTCACGCAGATCAGCGGCCTGCAGGCCATGATCTCGGACAACAAGACGGGCATCACGACCATCAACCTCACGTTCAGCCTGAACCGCGACGTGGACCTCGTGGCTCCGGACGTGCAGGCCGCGATCACCCGCGCCCAGAGGAACCTGCCGACCGACCTGCCCAGCCCGCCGCTCTACCAGAAGTTCAACCCGTCGGACTCGCCCATCTACTACGTCGTGCTCTACTCCGACACGCTGACCCTGGCCGACCTGTACGACTACGGGAGCCACGTGGTCGCCCGGAAGCTGAGCATGATCGAGGGCGTCTCGAAGGTGCAGGTGTTCGGCGCGAAGCGCGCGGTGCGGGTGCAGTTCAGCCCGGAGGAGCTCTCCGCGTTCCAGATCGGCGTGGACGAGCTGGCGGCGGCGCTCAAGGCCGGTACGGTCAACATCCCCGGCGGCAGCCTCAACGGCTCCATGCGCACGTTCACGATCGAGCCGCAGGGGCAGCTCCGCACGGCTCGCGAATACGGCGAGCTGATCGTCGCGTTTCGCAACGGCGCGCCCGTTCGGCTGAAGGACGTGGCCCAGTGCGTGGACAGCGTCGCCAACGACCTCGTGGACATCCGCTACGGCCGCCCCGGCGGGGCCGAGCACGACAAGTGCGTGGTGATGCCGGTGTCGCGCGTGAGCGGCGCCAACACGGTCGCCGTGGCCGATCGGATCGCGCAGACGCTGGACGCGGCGCGGGCCGAGCTGCCGGGATCGGTGACCATCGAGACCATGTTCAACGGCGCCACGCCGATCCGCCAGTCGCTGGAGGACGTGCAAGTCACCGTGCTCATGGCGCTGATCATGGTCATCCTCGTGATCTTCTTCTTCCTCGGCCGCATCCGCGAGACGGTGATCCCGAGCATCGTGCTGCCGGTGACCATCCTCGGCACGCTGCTCGTGATGCTGCCGTCCGGGTTCAACCTCGACACGCTGTCCCTGATGGGCATCGTACTCGCGGTCACCTTCCTCGTGGACGACGCGATCGTCGTCCTCGAGAACACGGTGCGGCACCTCGAGGAGGGCATGAAGCCCATCCCGGCCGCCGTGCGCAGCATGCGCGAGATCACGTTCACGGTCCTCTCCACCAGCGCGGCGCTCGTGATCGTGTTCACCCCGCTCGTGTTCATGAGCGGCGCGGTCGGACGCAACCTCCAGGAGTTCGCGCTGACGGTGATCTACGCGATCGTCATCTCCACGATCGTGGCGCTGACGCTGTCGCCCATGATGTGCGCGCGCATCATCAAGCACCACAAGGACCCGAACCGGGTCCAGCGATGGATCGGGGCGGTTGTCGGGGGCATGATCCGCGTCTACGCGCGGGCGCTGCGCTGGCAGCTGCGGCACAAGTGGGTGGCGCTGGTCTCCTGGGCGCTGTGCATCGCGGGGACCGCCGTCCTCTACGTCCTCCTGCCGAAGGCATTCCTGCCGCCCGGCGACAGCAGCTTCATCATGGGCGCCATGGTCATGCCGCAGGGCGCGTCGTCGACGCAGATCCAGGCCTACCAGTCCAAGGTCGCCGCCCTGCTTCGGCAGGACACGAACAACGTCCTGATGGTCGGGAACGTGACGGGCGTTCAGCCGGGCGCGGACCAGAGCATGGGCTTCGTCTTCATCAGCCTGAGGCCCCCCCGCGGCCGCCCGCCGATCGATCAGCTCGTGCAGCAGTACATGGGGCGGCTCTCCGTGCTGCCCGACGGCTTCTGCTTCCTGCGAGCCATGCCGGTGCTGAAGATCAGCTCGGGCGCCGAGTCGACCGCCGCGGGCAGCGACTACGCCTACCTCGTGATGGGCCTCGAGCGCGATGCGGTGTACGCCGCGGCGCAGCAGCTCGAGCAGGAGATGCGCGCGATCCCCGGCGTGTTCGGCGTGCAGAACAGCGTGAAGCTCAACATGCCGCGCCTCAGCGTGCGGATCAATCGCGACCGCGCGTCCGCGCTGGGCCTGACCGCGGCGACCATCGAGCAGTCGCTGGCGTTCGCGTACGCCGGCGGCTACGTGACGCAGTTCACGACGGACCAGGATCAGTACCAGGTGATCCCGGAGGTGGAGAAGGAGCACCAGCGCACGCCGGACGACCTCTCCATGCTCTACCTGCGATCGCCGCTGGCGGGATCGCTCGTGCCGCTTCGCTCGGTGGTCGACTTCGCTGAGGAGGCCGGCCCCCAGAACGTCCCCCGCGCCCAGCAGCACGAGGCCGCCACGCTGTCGTTCAGCCTCGCACCCGGCATGCCGCTCGGCTACGCCACCCGGGCGATCGAGGAGCGCGCGGCCAAGATCATGCCGCCCGGCGTGATCGGCCGCTTCACCGGCGACGCGCTGGAGTTCAAGCGCTCCATCGCCAGCCTCGGCATCCTCCTGCTCGTGGCCGTCTTTCTCAAGTACATGGTGCTCGGCATGCTCTACGAGAGCTACATTCACCCGTTCACGATCCTGACGACGCTGCCGGTCGCGGTGTTCGGGGGGCTGCTCACGCTGTTCATGTTCGGCCGCGAGCTGTCGCTCTACGGCTACATCGGGCTGTTCGTGCTCATCGGCCTGATCACGAAGAACGGCATTCTGATGGTGGACTTCGCGCTCCAGCGCAAGCGCGAGGGCATGAACAGCTTCGATGCCATCTTCGACGCCTGCAAGGTGCGGTTCCGGCCGATCCTGATGACGGGCCTGTGCGCCATCCTGGGCGCCCTGCCCATCGCGATGGGCTACGGCGCGGACGCGTCCAGCCGGATCCCGCTCGGCCTGGTCGTCGTCGGCGGCATGATCTTCGCCCAGGTCATCACGCTTTTCGTGACCCCGGGCATCTTCCTCTACATGGAGAAGATCCAGGACCGCTTCTTCAAGCCGCGAACGGACCTGGAGTAGCCCCTCACTCCCACAGCAGGACGTCGCGGAACTTCTCGTCGGCCCGGGGGTGCTGCCAGGATGGCGTGTGGCCGCGCTGGGCCCACCAGCAGGCGCGGCCCTCGCGCAGCTTCCAGATGATGGTGCGGAGCGTGTATTCGGACTCCGGGCCGCCCGGCACGATCGGGTCGCCGAAGCCGCAGACGTTGCCGCGGACCGGATCCCGGAACTGCATGATCCGGCGCATGGCGTCGAACGTGGGGGCCCGCCGCGCGTCGTCGAGCAGCTCGTTCATGAGCGCCCGCCGGCGGTCCTGGTTGCGCCAGTACGCCTCGTCCACGTTGCCCGGCGGCAGGTTGCGGTAGCGGACCGACGCGGCGCGCCGGTCGGCCAGGTACGCGTTCATGCCGGGCTCCTCGGCGGTCATGGCGGTGACGAAGCCGAAGCCGTCGGGCGACCAGCGGACGCCGATGCGGCACGCGCTCTTCTCGATCATGGCCACCTGGCGGCCGCGGTCGACCACCAGCAGGTTGCACGGGCCCCAGAAGAGGGTGTAGCGCGTGTAGAGCTCCACGGCCTCGCGGGCGCTCCGGCAGTACCGGGTTACCAGCCGGTTGACCGGGGCGGGGAAGATCTCGGGCGATACCTCGTCCATGAACACGCCGGAGGAGACGCCGCCCATGATGAGGTACTCGTTGCCAGACGGCCAGTCCGGCGTCCCGAACTTCTGCCGGGGCGTCGAGTCCAGGTTGCTCGCGAGGAGCTGCCCGCAGTCGCTTGTCGGAAAGTAGACGCAGCTGCAGTTTCCCTTGCCGACCGGGGTTGTCGCGGCCGTCGGTGCGGTGGCGATGAACCGGTTGTAGAAGACGAACCCGGAGAAGTAGGCGGCGGCCATCAGGTCGTCCAGCTCGGCGGCCTCGCTGATGCCCTTCTGCTCGGCCATCACCAGCTCGCGCATCCCGCGCAGTTCGGGGTATGTGCTCAGGTCCGGAACGGCGCTGAGCCGGTCGGCGTGAAACCGGATGAGCTTGGGCTTCAGTTCCGCGTATGCGTCCTTGCCCTGCTCCTTGAGCAAACCCAGCCGGAGGTCGGCGAAGTTGCGGATGATGTCATGCTCGCGCGCGCCGGCCGCGCGGCCGGCGTCATACCATTGTGAAACCGTCCACATGTGCTCGTCTCCCCGGCGCCGCCCGGCGCCGCGCCTAGTCCAGTGATGCGAGAAACTCCGGCGTCACGTGCGCCGCGTGCACGTGGCACACTCCCGTTCGGTCCGAGTTGAAGATCACGCGCCGGTTGTCCGCCGTCAGATACGGGTGCGGGTGCGAGCAGGCGGCGCACCCGCCCTGGGCGCCGCAGTCCCACAGCACGGTGCGGTGCTTGCCGGTGGCGATGCTGCCGATGACCAGCGCAATCCGGCCGGGGAGCCCGCGGTGGTAGCAGTCGCACACGAAGTAGCGGCCGTCGCGCGAGACGCTGACGTGGTTGAACCGGTGGCCCGGCGCGCGGAGCGCTGCGGGCGCGGCATCGCCCGGGCCCACGGTGAAGACGTTGCCATCCGGCTGGCGCGGATCGAGCGCCCCCGGGGTTCGCGGATCCTTCCAGGCGTATGAGGTTGAGACCCCGATTCGGCCGGTGTCCGCGACCCAGGCCGAATGGCCCGTGGTGCCGCTGGTGTGCGGCTCGCCGATCGCGAGGTCGCGCCGGTTCCCTCCGTCGATGTCGATGATGAAGTGGGTGGCGCCGGCGAGCGGGTTGGCGACCGGCCGCGATTGGCCCTCGTGGTTGCGGCTCATGCGGCGGTTGAGCTGGACGAGGATGTCGCGGCCGGTGACCGGGTTCACCTGCAGGTGGTTGACGATCTCCGGGTGGCGGAAGATCCGCTCCGCCCGGCCGGTGCGCAAGTCGATGCGCATGATCGCCGTGTGGAAGTCGGGCTCGCCGAGCCCGCCGATGAGGTAGTGTCCGTCGGGGGTGGCGGAGTCGAAGCCCATGGTGTCGGGCAGCGGCCACGCGAACAGCTCCTCGCACTCCAGCGTGGCGAGGTTCACCCGCGCGAGCGCGCGGCGCTCCGTGAGGTAGTAGAGGACGCCGCTGTAGGCGGCGGTGGCGACCATGATGCTCCGCACGTGGCGCTCGATCGGCGCGGCGCGGAGCGTGACGAGGTCGACGACCCAGAGCTCGGATGGCGGGTGGCGCGGGTCGGCGTAGGGCGAGCGCAGAATCGCGATGCGGCGGCCGTCGGGCGTAGTGTACGGCTGCTCGCAGTAGATGTTGATGTTCGACAGCACGGCCGCGGTGAGGCGGGTAACCTCGGTCCCGGTCTCGGTCTCAGGCTGCAGGTCGCACGCTTCGCCCATCCACTGAACGTTCATGTCATCCTCGGCTTTCCACCCGATCGCCAAACAGCTGCGTCAAATGGTATCCGCCCCGCCATGTCCGCGCACGCGCGAATTCGGGCCGGGTGGCCGGGCGACCGCCCCGGATCGCCCCGGGGTTGACTCGTTCCAGGCGACAGCCGTAGGCTCCATCCGACGGACGGACGGGGCAGCGGCTGAGCTGCCGCAGGGCGGAAAGCGCATTCGGTCAGGCGTTCAACCCGGGAAGCAGGCACCATGATGAAAGAGGCATTTTCGTTCGCACCCACCTGGGCTTCGCTCGAGACGTATCGGGTTCCGGCCTGGTACGAGGACGGCAAGTTCGGCATCTTCATCCACTGGGGGCCGTATTGCGTCCCGGCGTTCGGGGACGAGTGGTACCCGCGGCACATGTACCTGCGGAATACGCGGGAGTTTGTCTATCACCGGAAGGTCTACGGCGACCAGGCGAAGTTCGGCTACAAGGACTTCATCCCGATGTTCACGGCCGAGCGCTTCGACGCGGCCGCCTGGGCCGGGCTGTTCCGGCGTGCCGGCGCGAAGTTCATCGTGCCCGTGGCCGAGCACCACGACGGCTTCGCGATGTATGATAGCGCCCTGACCCGATGGACGGCGGCCCGGATGGGGCCCAAGCGGGACGTCATCGGCGAGCTCGCGGCGGCGACCCGGCGCGCGGGGCTGGTGTTCGGCGTATCGAGCCATCGCGCCGAGCACTGGTGGTTCTTCAACGGGGGGCGCGACTTCGACTCGGACGTGCAGGACCCGGCGTACAGCGACCTGTACGGGCCGGCGGTCCCGCTGCCGAACGACCGGTTCGGCCTGGACGTGGTGCCGCGCCCTGATGCGGCGTTCCTCGACGACTGGCTGGCGCGCTGCACCGAACTGGTGGACAAGTACCAGCCGCAGCTGTTCTGGTTCGACTGGTGGATCGAGCAGACTGTGTTCCAGCCGTATCTCCAGCGCTTCGCCGCCCACTACTACAACCGGGGCCTCGAGTGGAACGCGGGCGTCGCCATCAACTACAAGAACAAGTCGTTCGCCGAGAAGGCGGCCGTCCTCGACATCGAGCGCGGGCAGCTGAAGGGCATCCGGCCGATGCTGTGGCAGAACGACACCTCGGTGTCCAAGAACGCGTGGGGCTATATCCAGCACCATGACTACAAGCCCGCATCGTCGATCATCCACGACCTCGTCGATGTGGTGAGCAAGAACGGCGCGCTGCTGCTGAACATCGGGCCGAAGGCGGACGGCACGATCGCGGAGCCGGAGCAGGCCATCCTGCTGGAGATCGGGCACTGGCTCGAGGTGAACGGCGAGGCGATCTATGGCACGAGGCCGTGGAAGGTGTTCGGAGAGGGGCCCACGGAGGTGTTCGAGGGGGGCTTCACGGACACCAAGCGCGCGGCGTTCACGGCGCGCGACATCCGGTTCACGACCCGGGGCGACGCGGTGTACGCCGCCCTGCTCGGCTGGCCGGAGACGGGCGAGGCGAGTATCGGCTGGCTGCGCGAGGGATCCCCGTACCATCCAGCTCCCATCCGCTCGGTCTCGCTGCTCGGCTGCGCCGAGCCGATCCAGTGGTCGCGCGATGCGGCCGGGCTGAACGTCAAACTCCCGCCCCGGAAGCCCTGCGCGGCGGCGTTTGTGGTGAAGGTTGTCGGGCGTTCTTGATCGGTGGCTGGGGCGGTGGTAGCTTCGGCTCATGGGCACGCTGAACGAAATTCGGGACATCGAGGAAACGCCGGACCTGCTGGACCGGGCGTTGCGGCTGTCCGGTCTCGTGACTCGTGTGTTCCGGGAAGCGGGATGGGAACTCGTCGTCGTCGGCGGGTCGGCTGTCGAGTTCTATACCGAAGGATCCTACATGTCCGGCGATATTGACCTGTGTCGGCGCACGCTGGCGCCCATCCCGCTGCGGCTGGCTCAGGACCTGATGGGCCAGCTTGGCGCCACCGGGGGGCCTCGCAGTTGGAAGGTGGCTGGGCTCTTCGTGGACGTGCTGGGTCTTCTGGAGAACGCGGCCAGGACACCGTGCCGGACGATTGTGACGCCATCGGGCTCGATCAGCGTGATCCCTGCCGAATTGGCTGTGGTCGAGCGGGCGCTCCTGGCCTTCTACCCGCGCCCGGACGCGGAGGCGCGCGATGTGGCCAAGAAGATGCTGGCCGTCTGCATCAGCGGTGACACGCCGGTCGATTGGGATGAGATCAACCGGCTGGCGGACCTGCCCTCTTTCAACGTGCTGAACGATCTGAACGCTCTCAAGCAGGAAGTGGCGCGTGAGCTCGGACTCCAAGCTTAAGACGGATTGGACGTGGGAGGAGTGGCAGGCCAGCCGCGCCAAGAGGCGGGCCATGGCTGATCGGGTTGGCCGCCCCGTCGTCCGTCGGAGCGAAAGCTCGTCTGACACCAAGCTGCGACGGGCCTTTGCAGGGGAACGTGGCCCGCGGTTCGGGAAGAAGCCCTGAGACCGTCTGCTTTCGTCACATGAAAGACAATTCGCGCACTCCTCAGGGAGGGGATCGCGGTCCGGGGCGCTATGCTTCGGCGATTGGTGACTCTTTGCTGAAGGGCGACAGGATCAGGGGGCGGGGCAGGCCGGACCCGCTGATCCGCACGGTGTTCTGATCGGGCGCGATATCCATACGGACATCGTCCGCCGGCGCGGCTGTGCCTGCCGGATACGCTTGGATGCGGGTGACGCACAAATGCCGCGACGCGGGTGCGGCGGGCGAGATCCGGAGCAGGGGCATCGTGCCCTGAGCCGCTCCGCCTGAGTGCAGGCGGGTCTGGTCCTCGATGGTCGCCGTGATGCAGGCGGGTGCATGGACCTGGATCCGGCAGCCGGCCGTGCGGCCGCTTCCGCCGAAGACGTTGCCGCCCATGGGTTGGACGGCGAACCCGGTGTGGAACAGCAGGGTGGGCGTGACGGGCGCGGCGCTCTCCGCCGCGTCGACCAGCAGCCACGAATCGGGACGGACGTAGAGCACGTGCCGCCGCAGCCGGCGCAGGCCCAGCGGCTCCGGGTACGCCATCGTCATGTCGGCGATGCAATAGTCCCACGCTTCGTAATGCTCGGCCCGCTCCAGGAACGGGTACAGGCGGCGCTGGCGGTAAGGCAGATCCTCCAACCACTCCGACTTCTCGCCGTACTGGCCGAAGCCGTTGACAAGGAGCGTGTTGTGGAAGGCGGTGTCCTTGTATACGTAACCCGGGCAGGTGAGGATCCACTCGCCGTGCGCGAATATCTGGACGTCGCCGTTGTTCGGGTGCATGTGCCCGCCGCCGAGCGGATGCGTGTAGCGCCTGGCCGCATGGTGGCCGACGTTCGGGCCGCACTTGACCGCGCAGGCCGACTCAGTCCCGCTCCAGTCGCCGCGCATCACCGCGATGCCGTGGTCTTCCATCAGGTCGAACGGCGGCCGGTCGAGCGGCGCCACGGCCTTGACGGACGAGTCGTAGAGCAGGAAGGACAGCGGGCCCATGCCGATCAGGCCGGTGCCCAGAAGCTCGTCGGCATACCACTGCGCCGTGCCGTCGCGAGCCGCGCTGGCAATTGTCCGCAGCACCGTCTCGAGGCCGAAGACGTTGCCGTGGGCATCCCCCTGCATGAAGAAGGCGTCATCCGCCTTCCACGACGCGCGCGGGAGCGATTGCGCGTGCAGCGACAGCGCGTAGCGCCGGAGCCACGGAGTCGTGCCGTAGAGGTCGATCCCGAAGAGGTCCTCGGCGATAATGAAGTTCGCCGTCAGGTAGCTGGCGTAGTAGCCGCCGTACATGATGCCCTCGGGCGATACTCCGTCGGGCCCGAGCGCCGCGCTCTGGCAGCGCATCTTCTCCCACGCGAGGTTCGCCATGGGGGCGATGTCGGGGCGCTCCCCATACAGGCAGCCGGCGGTGGCCGTGATCCCTCCGAGCACGACCGACGAGATGTTCCATGTGTATCCGAACGGTTCGCCGGAGCGGTAGGATGCCCATTGGGCAAACACGTGGTGCGAGCGGTCGTGCAGCGTCTCAACGTGGCGCCGGCGCGCCTCCTCGTCGAAGTCGTGCCACAGCCAGTCGAGCGCGATGGCGAACCCCTGCGCCCAGTGCCCGTAGATCAGGGAGTGGCCCCAGTCCTTCTCGTCCGCCAGCCGCTGCATGAGGTAGTCGATGCGGGCCCGGTACCGCGGGTCCTCCGTCAGGCGGTGGAGCAGCGACAGGTGGATGAGGTGACCGCCGAGGCCGCGCACGTCGAGCACGGAAACGGGCGTGCCCATGAGGCGCTCGGGGAGGGCGACCGTCAGCAGCGACTCGCCCCCTCGCCGCAGCTGCTCGAGCCAGCCCTTCCAGGGCTCGGCGCCCAGCCGGGCCCGCAGCGCGTCGAATGGCTGCCGGACGCACAGCAGGCGCGGGTGCACGCCGAGCAGGCTGCACTCGACCGGCGTCGCGCTGTTGATGACATCCGCCGCGGCAATAGCGGCGGCGGTGGGGGAAATGCTTGTGGGCATGATACGTGCTCGCTCCATTATGGCCGGATGGCCCGGTGGCCTCACGACAGCGCGTAACCGTATGGATCGTGCTTGCGGTTGTCAAAGCGCGAATGCCGCGAGCTGCGCCCGACGCAAGCCAGAGGCTTGCGCCACGGCGGTGCCACGTCCGGCGCTTGAGCCCGCCGCGCGTTCTGTGCTATCAGACGGGGCAGCCGGAACACCCGCCGGAACAGAGGAACCGCCATGACCACATCTGCGCCCCGCGCGAGCAGCCAGCCCTGCCCGCGCTACCTCAACGCCTACTCGCCGATCTGGGACCGCGATCCGCATGATGCCAACATGGCCTGGTTTCGCGATGCCGGGTGGGGGCTCTTCATCCACTTCGGCCTGTACTCGATGATGGGCGCCGGCGAGTGGGTGCAGTTTCGGCGCCAGGTGCCGGTGGGCGAGTATGCGACGCTCTCCAACACGTTCACGGCCCGGGGGTTCGATGCGGGGCTCATCGCCGACCTCGCCTGCGAGGCCGGCATGAAGTACATCACGCTCGTGTCGTGTCACCACGAGGGGTTCTGCCTGTGGGACTCGCCCGGCGAGCCGTTCAACTCGGTCCGGTCGCCGTGCGGGCGCGATCTCGTGGCGGAGCTGGCGGCGGCTTGCGACCGGCGCGGGCTCGGGTTTTTCACGTACTACACGTTCATGCTCAACTGGCGCTTCCCCCGCGGGCTCGGGCGGAGCTCGCTCGAGGCGGCGCGGCCCGCCTACGCGCGGCCACAGCCGGAGTACCTGGAGGAGTCGGAGGATGCGTTCCGGCAGCACTACGTTCCGTACATGCAGGGCCAGATCCGCGAGCTGCTGACGCGCGTGCGGCCGCTGGCGGGCATGTGGCTCGACATCATCATGGCCTACTACCTGCGGCCGGATCTTGTGCCGCTCGAGTCCACCTACAAGCTGATCCGCGCGCTGCGGCCGGAGTGCCTGCTGTCCTTCAAGCAGGGGGCGACGGGCACCGAGGATTTCGGCACGCCGGAGCAGCATTTCCATTCGCTGGGCGAGGTGTTCCGGAAGAACGGAAACCTCGAGGCGGCCGCGCGAGCGGACGAGGCGTGGGCGAAGAACCGGGGCAAGCACAACGAGATCTGCGCGACGCTGCAGAAAGGCGCGTGGGGCTATCAGAGCGACGCCGAGCACCTGACGGCGGACGAAATATGGGGCCTTCTCGGCCACGCCCGGGCGCACGACTGCAACCTGCTGGCGAACGTCGGGCCGCTGCCCGACGGGTCGATTCATCCGGCCGACATCGCGAGCCTGCGGGCCGTCGGCCGCCGCCTTCGCGAGCGCGGCTGGCCTGCGGCATCGGAGGCGTGTTTGCCGGGCGAGAAGGCGACCGGCGCGGGCGGGGCGTGATGGCGGTGGCGCGCGCCGAATCCCGATGAGCCTGGAACTCGCCACTGATCCGAAGGCGACCTGTACCCTTTGCCGGGCGTACACGTACCGGCTTCTGTGGCGACCCGATGCCGACCTTTCTCCGGGCGGCCGGCTGGAAGTGCGGGGCCGCACCCTGAGGGGGTTCATTTCGTGGCGGCACGTCGGCTTCCGATTCAGTCACGGGCAGATCCTGTTCCGGTGGAAGCCGCGGCCCACCGTGTCCGAGGTGCTTGCGAACCGCACTCGGACCCTGTTCCGTCTTCATCTGCCCGGCGGGGTGCGGCGGGGAGACGTCGTCGAGATCGAGCTGACCGTCATCCCGCCGATATGGGCCGGCGTAGACCATGCGCTGACCGCGTGGACATCGGGATCCGGGGGCGAGGAGGGGTTTTCTGAGGAGGCGGGGTGCGGATGTGTGCTGTCCGTGGCCCCGGGCCCGGTCGAGCGGTTGGCGGTGAACAGCCGGCCGACCCCGGGACCCGACGGGACCGTGCGCACGGCCATTGTGCCGGAGGACCGGTTCGGCAATCCGGCGGCGTTCGAGCGTGAGGTGGGGTGCGAGCTTGCGTGGAACGGGACGGCCACGCCGGTGCGGGTCGCCTCCTCGGCCATCGTCTGCCTGCCGGCGCCAGCCGGGCGGGTGGGCCGTGCGCGCGTGTCTGTTCCGGAGTCGGCTCTGTCCGCTCGCGAGAACGTGGCCAACGGGCGTCGTGAGCCGGGCGTGCTGGTTGTGACCGGGAACCCCGTCTGGCATGCCGCGACCGGGGGACTTCGGCCGGCCTTCGGCGAGTTCCACTGGCATACGGACTTCTCCGGTGACGGCCAGCGCTCCATTCGCGAGGCGCTGCGCTTCGCGCGCGACGGGCTAAACCTCGATTTCGCGGGACCGGGCGACCACAACCCACGGGGTCGCGACTGGGCCGAGACCGTGGCGGCGCTCGAGGAGTTCGAGCGACCGGGCGAGTTCGCCACGCTGTTCGGATGGGAGAACGCGAGCGACCGCGGGCACGAGAACTACTATTTCACCGATCCGGCTCATCCCCTAGTGTGCGGGGGCTCGGCGGGCGTGACCGGGGCGCGCCCGGAAACGCTGGTCGACCGGCTGAAGGCGCTCCATGCGGAGCGGGACTTCATCGCCGTGCCTCACCATACGAACTGCGTGTCGGAGGCCCGGCGGCTCGAGGATGATGCCCCGTATTGGCATGCGTATCCCTGGCCCGCCCCGCAGCCGTACATCCGGCTGGTGGAAATCTTCCAGACGCGAGGCAACCAGGAGCGGAACGTCTACGACGACGCGTGGCGGGGGTGGCATCAGGGGAATGGCGCATCGGTCCAGGACGCGCTGGCGCTCGGCCACCGGCTGGGGTTCGTGGGCGGGACCGACAACCATTGCGGCTGGCCGGGGCGCGCCTACGCCGAGCACGAGGGGGCGGGCCTTCACGCTCCGCGCAGCGTGATCCTGACCGGCGTGTGGACGCCGTCGGTGGCCCGGCCTGCTGTCTATGAGGCGCTCCGGGCCCGCCACACGTGGGCCGTCTGGGATACGCGCGCGCTTGTCGACTTTCGCGTAAACGGCGGAGCAGCGGGCGACGAGATCGCCGTGGTTCCGGGCACGCCGCTGGTGGCTCGCCTGCGCCTGAGTGCGGAGGACAGCCTGCAGACGATCGAGGTGGTGTCCGAAGGGCAGGTGGTCTGGCAGACGTCGTCTGAAGAGCCGGATCTTGAGCGCGAAATTCCGCTCGGCCCGGCGGGGCGGTCCACCCACTTCTACCTGCGCGCCCTGCAGCGCGATGGGGGCATCGTGTATGCGAGCCCGGTGTTCGTCATGGTCGAGCGAGTCTCCTGAGGGCCCGGGTCCGGCTTGCTTTCATTGTTCACGGCGTGGCATAAACTCGCCGGTCGCACAGCCCGGGAAACACGGGGAGGCATGACAATGCGGACGAGCCGAGGGTTCACGCTGGTCGAGACCATGGTCGTTGTGGCGATTCTGGGGATCCTGATGGCCGTGGCCGGCCTGTCGCTGATTCGTGCCCGGGAGGCGAGCCGGCAGACCGTCTGCCTCACGAACCAGTGCACCATCGATGACGCCAAGGACATGTGCGCATCGGAGAACAACAGGTCCTACGGGGGGGAGATCACATGGGACGACGTGCTCCCGTATCTTCAAAGCCGGCGCGCGCCCGCCTGCCCGTCGGGCGGCAGCTACGTGCTGCAGCCGATCGGCCGGCCGAGCTACTGCACGGAGAGCCGAAAGGCTCCGCCTCACCACGTGCGGGACGCGGGGGCGGCCGGCATCCCGTAGGCGGTCCCCTTACGTGTGACGCCGGCGCCTCAGCGCCAGGGCGGTGAGCGCGTAGAACAGCGCTCCGACCAGAGCCGTGTAGAGGACGGTCAGCCCCAGCCACTTGAGGTCGCCCCAGGCCATGCGCAGGCTGGAGTGGACGGTGGCGACGTTCTGGTCGAACAGCGAGTAACTGGGCACGCTCAGGTAGAGCGCATAGCAGAGCGTGTTCGACGCGGTGTACCAGAACTTCGCGGACTGCGTGGCGGCTCCCGCCGCCGCCGCCGACAGGAAGATGAGGAGCCCGTAGAACGTTCCCTCGCTGGCGAGCCCCATCAGGATGACCGCGATGAACGGGTGAAGCACGGTCACCAGGAACGACAGAACCGAGACGACGACCACGGCCCGCAGGAAGGCGTCGGCGACCAGGTAGAACACGCCCCACTGGAGCGGGATGTGCCAGGCGAAGAACAGCCCGACGGCGGCTGTCAGCACGAGCGCGTACAGCACGGCCGCGACCAGCAGGACCGCGGCGTAGTGCGCCAGCAGCCACACCTCGGACGGGCAGGGCTTCGTGATGACCATCTTGAAGCAGCGCTGGTTGAAGTTGTAGGCGAGCGTCATCACCGCCAGCGCCGCCACAAAGAACGTGACGAACCACTGCGACTGCTCGAGCAGCATCTTGATCTGCTGAAACTTGTCGCGGGCGGACACGAAGAGGAGCGACGGCAGCAGCGAGGTTCCCCAGATGAAGCAGATGAAGAGCGCGACCAGGAGGACGAGCCGGTTCCGGCGGAAGAAGATCAGGTCGGCGCGGACGTTGGCGCGGAAGGCTTTCAGCATGACGAGCCGCCCTTCAGCACATTGAAGAATGCCTCTTCCAGGTTCAGGCGCTTGAGGGAGCACGAGAACACCCGGATCCCGGCCCCATCGGCAAACCGCATGAACTCTGCGAGGTTGGCGGCGGGCACCGTGCCGCGGCTGGTGCCGTGGAGCGGCGGGGCCGCGCTCATATAGGGCGGCAGGGCCGCTCCCTCCGGTCCGGTGAAATCCACGACATAGGTGTCGAGCTCGTACTTGAGCAGGCGGCGCATTTCATCCTGCATGACGACCCGCCCGTGGTTCATGATCGCCACCCGGTTGCAGACCATTTCAACCTCGGACAGGATGTGCGAGTTGATCACGAACGTCGTTCCCTGCCGGTTCATGTCGAGGATGATCTCCCGGAACTCCTTCACGATCACCGGATCCAGGCCGCGCGTCGGCTCGTCGAGCAGCACCAGTTCCGGCCGCGTGATCAGGCACGTGGCGATTCCCAGCTTCTGTTTCATCCCCTTGGAGCACTTGTCGAGCCGGAGGTCGCGGAACTCGGTGAGGCCCACGCGCTCGATGGCCTCTCCGAGGCGCGCCGGCGGCACATCGGCCGCATACAGGCCGGCGTAGTAGCGCAGGGCTTCCTGGACCGTGAGGTAGAGATGGTAGTGGGGCTCCTCGGGCACGTAGGCGATGCGCTCGTAGAGGGCACTCCCGGGCACGGGCTCCGAGCCGGCGATGCGGATCGTGCCCCGGGTCGGCCGGATCAGCCCGAGGAAGCAGTACATCGCCGTGGACTTGCCGGCGCCGTTCGGGCCGAGCAGGCCGAACACATCGCCGCGGTTCACGGTGACGCTGAATCCGTCAAGCGCCTTGAGCGGCCGCCGCCACTTGCCGCGCTTGAACACAACCGTCACATCGGAGGCCGTTATCACGGAGTCTCTTCCCGGATGAATACGTCGTGGAGGATCTGATCGTCCGTCTTGTTGGTGACGTTCAGCTCGGCCAGCCGCTTCTTCATGCTTTCGCACAGGCCGCAGCTGCACGCGTATACGCTGCTTCCGCAGGAGGGGCACGCCATCCGCTCGGCCGCCGCGCGCGCCGGCCCCCCCAGCTTCACGTCCGACTCCTTGGCCTTGGACGAATGGGTCCGGTCCGCGGCGCGAAGGGCCGGCCGGTTGGACGCGCCGGCTTCGTAGGCGGCCCGCTCGATGCCGCGCCCCTGCTTCAGCAGCTCGAACTGGTCCGCCAGGTGCGACGTGAAGACCACATCCGCATTCGCGATGCCTCCGATCTGGAACAGCCGGACTTTCCCGTCGGCACCGATCAGGACGGTGGTCGGATAGCTTCGGACGCCGTACCGGTTCGCAATGACGCTGTTCGTGTCGATCCCGAGGGGAAACGTCAGGCCCAGCTCGTTCGCGAAGGCGTCCACCTTCTCCGGCGCCTCGTCCACGTCGATCCCGACCAGCGCGATGGGGTGTTCCCGGTTCTTGAGATAGTAGCCGTGCAACTCGGGCATCTCTTCCTTGCAGGGGCCGCACCACGTGGTGAAGAAGTTGAGGATGATCACTTCCCGGCCGATGTGCTCAGCCAGCTGGAAGTACTCCCCGTTGCGGAGGCGAATGCGGAAATCCGGAGGATACGTGCCGATCCAGCGCGCGGAATCTCTCATGTAGGTCGTGATGCCGGAGACAGCGCCCGACTCAGGAGCCGGCTTGTACACCGCGTGGAACGAGACCACACCGATCCCCAGCCCCAAGGCGGTGAGCGTCAGAATGCGCTGGATGCGGGACGTGGTCATGTCGCCGGTCGAACACCGTTCACTGTGCCACATCGGTCCGAGCGGGACAACCATCCCGTTGAGCCGTCGATCCGCCGCCCGTCACCGCCCGGTGCCGAAGCGGCGCTCGCGGGCCTGGCGGACGGGCTCGTTCTCGTAGAATGGGATGACGCAGTTCACGTGGCCGGGATAGAGGCGGTCGGCGACGGCCTCGGCCGTCTCGAATGCGTCGCCCGTTCGGGCCATCCACCCGCGCAGCAGCGAATCCATGCGGCGGCGCAGGCGCTCCTGCCCCGGCTCGCCGGCCAGGTTGCGCATCTGGTATGGATCGCCGATGTCGTCGTGCAGGATCCACGGCCGGTCGCGGAAGGTCGCGTAGGTGTGCGTGCGCGTGGCTACGCCGCGCCACTCCCGGAACGAATAGACCTGCGGCACGACCGGCATGTCGAGGAACAGGGACTCGGCCCCGGCCGACTCTCCCCGGAGGGCCGCTGCCGCGCTGACACCTTCGACGGCCGTCGGGATCCGGACGCCGGCCAGGTCGAGCAGCGTGGGCATGACGTCCACGAGGCCGAAGGGCGTGTCGCGGACGGCGCCGGCCGAAACGCGGCCCGGCCAGCGGATGAGGAAGGGGATATTCGTCGACTCCAGCCACGGCTTGCACTTCCAGCCGCGGTCCTGGCTGTACAGCATGTCGCCGTGGTCGCTGGAGAACACGACGATCGTGTTGCGGTCCAGCCCGCGCGCCCCCAGCTCCCGCAGGATGCGGCCGAAGCACTCGTCGAGCGCGGTGATGTGCGCGTAGTAGCCCGCCACGACCGACCGGTCGGCATGCGGAGCCGCGTTGGGGCGGAGCCGGATGGAGGTCTCGGGGTAGAGGTCGAGGAAGCGCTTCGGAACCGCCTCGTAGGGGCAGTGGGGCGGGCCCCACGAGAGGAACAGGCAGAAGGGCCGGCCCCCGTCCGCGCGGGAGCGCAGGTAGTCCGTCGCGAGGTCCGTCTGCCAATCCGGCTCATAGCCGTCCATCCAGACCGGCTCCGGGCTGTCGTTCCGATAGCAGTAGGACTGCAGGTAGCGGTGGGTGCAGTTGGCCGCGGCCCAGTAGTCGTCGAACCCCTGCCGCCGCGGGCCCGGCGGAACGAACACCGCGCGGTCCGCCGTGTCCAGATGCCACTTGCCGATGTAGCCGCACCGGTAGCCGGCGCCGTTCAGGGCGTGCGCGATGCCCGTGACATCGGTCCGCAGCGGAGTGTCGTTGAACACCACCCCGTGGGTGAGCGTGTGAAGCCCGGTGAGCAGGGAGGCGCGCGCCGGGCAGCAGACCGGGGTGTTCGAGAAGGCGCGCGTGAGCCGCGTGCCCTGCGCCGCGAACGCGTCCAGATGCGGCGTGTGGACCTGCTCCTGCCCGTAGCACCCCACGGATGAGGCTCGGAGCTGGTCGGCGAACACGAAGACGATATTCGGGCGCGGCTCGTTCACGGCGGTCCTCCCAGGCGATCGGCTCAACGCATCGGGGCGTCGCGCAGATCGACCCCTACGGCGCAGAGCTGGTGGTGGCTCCCGATCAGGTCGCTGTACAGCAGCCACCGCCCGTCGGCCGAGAAATCGCAGTTTACGCCTTGGCCTCGGAAGGGGACGTATGGCGTGTGTACGGTGGCGAGCGGGATGAGGTCGATGCGCGTCGAGCGGGGATCGAAGGCGGCCGCGTGCACGAAACTGTGTCCGTCGGTACCGGAGCCGCTGATGAGCCTCCCGTCCCGCGAGCAGTAGAGATGGGTGTGGTAGTGGTTCACCGGATCGGATAGGTAGACCTGCCGCCCGTCGGTGTCGGCCATCCCGAGTCGCGTCGGCGCCAGCCCGTACTCGCACCACGGCAGCGTCTCGCTGCTTGGGTCGTTGCGGCGGTCCTGGAAGGTGAAGCCGATGTGTGCCCCGTCCGCCCACCAGTACTCGTGCGTGACCAGTTCGCCCCGCTCCTGCGGCCGGATCGGCCACGGCTCCGTGGAGCCGTCGGCGCGCGTGGCCCACGCGCGCTGGTTGTGGCCTTCCCAATGGTCCAGGGCGAACCGGACCAGCGTCGGGTCGGACGGCGAGGCGTCGCAGTGGAACGGGCACTTCCCCTGCGTCTCCACCAGCGTCCGGCGCTCCCCGGTCGTCAGGTCATAGGAGCGGAGCGCGCCGTGGCGCGGGCGCGCCATGTAGCGCCAGAAGTCGGCCGCCTCGCCGCTGGCGGGATTGGCGTCCGCCGGAGGGGCGTCGGTCAGGTCGGCCACGATGACGTAGCGCCCGTCGCAGGTGATCGTGTCGGGCCAGCCGGTCAGGTCGTCCGGAATCCGTCCGACCTCCTCGGGCGTTCCATCCGGAAGGCTCACCGCCATGATGGCGCGCCCGGGCATGCCGACGAAGAAGTAGCGCCCGTCGGCCGGCCGGAAGCGGAGGTAGTGCCCCAGGTTGAACCCGAGCGGCTGCACGTCGCCGGAATCCGGATCGACCAGCAGGGGCTGGCGCTCGCCGGCGGCCGTGCGCGCGATCATGCGCCCGTCGCGCAGGTGCCGCTCGTGGCGGAAGTACTCGAGGCCGGTGCGGCCCTCGAAGGCCGTGAGTTGGCGCACCGTGCGCCCGGTGTTCTCGTCGATCCACGTCCTGACGCTGCGGCACGTCATCGGCTGTCGTCTCGCGTCAGGATGAGGAGGCGCGCGCCGTGGGGCGGCACGTCCACGGACAGGAGGCATTCGGTGCGACCCAGGTCCTGGCGGGCCCACAGATCCCGAACCCGGACGGCGGAGTGATAGCCGGCTTCCGCCAGCGGGATGGTGACGGTGCGGGGCTGCTCGCCGTCGAAGTTGAATACGCCCACGGCCTTGGCTCCGGGCTCCGGCATGTCCGCCGTCCAGACGACGCCCCGCTCCGAGCAATCCCGCGACAGCTCGCGCGCGTGTCGGCCACGCTGGTTCACCGCCAGCACCTCGTCGTTCGTGAGCAGCGAGAGCGTCCACTCGTCGTTGCTGGGCAAGTCGCCGCCGAACATGAGCGGCGACTGCGCGATGCACCAGAGCGTCATCACGGTCCGCTGCTCGTCGCGGGTGAAGCGGGTCATGCGATCCGGCGCGTTGTCGGGATGCTGGCGCTGGCCGATGCGGCCGAGCGGCAGCATGTCGGCGTCGAGCCAGTGGCCCGGTCCGCCGTGGTCCTGCCAGGCCCGCAGGTTCGTGAACATGGCCTCGAGCTGCGGCCAGCGGTCCCAGAAATCCTCCGAGACGCGCCACATCTCGCAGTGCGCCTTGCGGTGCTCGGGCCATTTTACGTAGTCGGGGCAGCCGGCCGAGAGACTCAGCACGATCGGCCGGCCGCACGCGTTGCGCGCGCGGTCGAGCGCCGCGACCTGGTCCGGGTGATAGACCGCGCCGACGCCGTCGGCCTTGACGAAGTCGACGCCCCACGACGCGTACAGCTCGAGGAGCGAATCGTAGTAGGCCTGGGCCCCGGGGCGCGCCATGTCCACGAGCGGCAGGCCGTCCGGCCACAGGTCGTTCCGGCGCACGGGGTCCGCGATGTCGCCCGCCCGCGCGTCCGCGCCGAGCACCGGGCAGTCCCGCTCGATCGCGCGCTTCGGGATGCCGGGCATGACGTGGATGCCGAATTTCAGGCCGAGCGCGTGGATGTAGTCTGCCAGTGGCTTGAAACCCGCCCCGCCGCGGGCGGACGGAAACCGGGCGAGCGACGGGAGCAGGCGGCCGGTCGCGTCCATCGCGTCGCGGCCGAAGTCGTTCATGCTTTCGTCCGTGTGCCAGGCGATGTCGATGACGACGTACTCCCAGCCCTGCCGGGCGAGGTGGAGGGCCATGTAGTCCGCGTTGGCCTTGACCTCGGCCTCGGTCACCTGGCCGCCGAACATGTCGTAGCTGTTCCAGCCCATCGGCGGGCGCGGCGCGAGACTGTTGCGTGTACTCATGGGTGCATCCTCGGAAGCGCGAGAATGCATCATACACGGCCGT
This sequence comes from uncultured Verrucomicrobiota bacterium, assembly GCA_964431965.1. Classification (GTDB taxonomy): domain Bacteria; phylum Verrucomicrobiota; class Kiritimatiellia; order CAIKKV01; family CAYSLU01; genus CAYSLU01. The sequence continues at coordinate 3,446 of CAYSLU010000057.1, read as the reverse complement.
GCGACGCAAGCGCAAACGCGGCGGTCATCAGGAGCCCAATCCTCCGACCTCTGCGCCCTCGGCGGTGCAATCTCGGGAATCTCACCGCAGAGATCGCAGAGCGCCGACGTCGCGAGTTATGCCGGGTGGAGGACGCGGGCGACGGAGCGGGCGGGCGGCAGCGCCAGCTCGCGAACCGGGGCGCTGGCCGACCGGTTCACGTAGATGCGGTGCACCAGAGGGCTGGCGGGCGTGATACGCACGCGCCGGCCCGAGCGGGTGACGCTGGCATTCATCGCGCGCCATTCGCCTTCCTCACGCCAGACGTAGGCGCTGTGCAGCACGGTGTGGACGAGCAGGCGGATGGCCTCATGGGTCTCGCCGCCGCCCTCGGGCCAGGTGCCGGGCTGGACGGCCTTGAGGAAGCGCTCGCCGGACACCGGCGCGCCGCGCCCGCCATCCGGGCGGATCGTCGGATCCGGCGCAAAGCAGAAGTGGACATCGCCGGTGCCGCCATCGATCAGGGTGAGGACCGCGGCGAGCGTGTGCCGGAACCGGCGCAGGTAGTCGGGGTTCCCGGTGGCGAGATACAGGTTGTGCCAAGCGAGGCCGGTCCAGGCGCTCCAGCCGTGCGGCGTGTTCAGGCAGTTGCCCCAGCCGACCGCCCAGTACGACTCCCAGAAGCGCAGCGTGCCGCCGTTGGTGCGGGCGTCGGGCCCGCGCCACTCGAGGCAGCGGTGCGAGCGCATGAGCGCCTCGGCCGCCTCCGCGAAGCGCGCGTCGCCGCTGGCGCAGGCCCACTGCGCGAGCTGGAGCGCCGAGCACGCGATCATGCCGTCCTCGAACGTCATGTCGCCTTCGGTTTCGATGTTCGCCCCGCGGCGGAGCAGGTCGTCGGCGATGCGGCCGATCGAGCGGTGAAGGGCGTCGGCCTGCCGCTGGTGCCGCCGCCGCGTTGCCGGGGTCCGGGCGCGCGCCGCCAGGTCGCGCTCGAGGCCGGCCAGATCCATCAGCGACTTGGCCGGGTAGCACACGCCCGTGTAGTGGACGCCCTTGGGCGTGTAGAGGGCGCCGTCGGTGCCCTGGTGCTTCAGCAGCTCTCCCGCGAGCGACTCGGCGAGCGCGAGCCAGCGCGACTCGCGGCTGACGACGAACATCTCGCGGGCGAGGTCCATCGCGCAGGCGGTGTTCTGGATTCGGTCGGGCCGGAGCAGGGCGCGCCCCTCGGGCGTGAACGCGACGCGGAACAGCCCGTCCTCGAGGAACCCGCACACGTACTGCCGGCGGTCGTCAGACGGCTCAACACGCTCGGCGGCGAGCAGCGAGAAGGCCGGCATGGCGGCCTCGCAGACGTGCGTCGCGAGCGGCGGCCGGATGCGGCGCGCGTGCTCGGCGGCGCAGCCCACGTACCAGGCCCACTCGCGTTGCACGGATGCGGCGAACGGAGTTCGGCGGGGGCCGGATGTGGCGCAGGCGGGGAGCGTGCGCCCCTCGTAGTCCGGGTGCAGGCGCATGGTGACGGCCTGGCGGAAGACGCCCGGGGCGGCGGCTTCGCGTGGTCCGGGCTCGAACTCGATCCGGGGATCGTGCGGGGCGGCGACCGTGAGCGGCTCGGACTCCGGGGCGTGGACGACCAGGCGGGCGGTCTCGCCCGGCCGCCCGGCGGGCTCGATCCACGAGACGAAAGGCGCCTGCGCGCGGCGGGCGACGGCCGGGCCGATGGCGTCCTCGCCGGACAGCGGCAGCAGGAACAGGCGGTACGCGCGCTCGGCGCCAGGCTCGAACCCGGGCTCGGCCGGGGCGTAGCGGTCGGGTCTCGGCTCGACCGCGTTGATCGCGTCGAGCGTGACCGTGTGGATGCGGTGCCCGCCGTCGCCGTCGTAGTGAAGCGTGAAGGAGTCCCACCGGTCGGGGCTGGCGAGCCCGAGCCAGCGGCCGTCGGGCGAACCGAGCAGGCCCCAGAAGTGGGTTGGCTCGTAGTGCAGCGTCGTGGGGAACAGCTTGGTGTTCCAGTCCGGGTACCGGTCCATGTACGTGTCGAGGCCCGTGACGAGCCGGAGCCATCGGCAGGCGCGGCGGACCGACGCCGTGTTGCGGATGGTCAGCGTGACCGCGAGCCCGTCGTCGACCGGCGTGTAGGCGAGCCGGAGCGCGAAGCCGCCGGTCCGGCACTCGTACCGGCGGCCGGCCTCGGCCTCCGCGAGGGCGACTCGCTCCGGAGGGCCGGCCTCCAGCGCGATCTCCACGTGGGTGGCCCACGGAGCCTCGCGATGGAACCGATAGTGTGCACCGCGCATGTCGATGCCGAGGATGGCGCCTGTCGGCGCCGTTTGAAGTCGGATCTGGTCGCTCATGTTTCTCCTTGCGCCAAGGCGATGCCGGCCTGCTTGAGCTGCGCTACGATCTCGTCGTGGATCGGGATGCCGTCGCGAAGGTTGCGGTCGCGGGCCGAGAGGCCGCGCTCGCCCGGGAACACCACGTCGAGGCCGGGCTGGGCGCTCTTGAGGTAGGCGAGCAGGTCCTCGGTGCGGCGGGCGAACGCATCGGCGCCGCCGAACGCATCGGCGTCCAGGGCGAGAAACAGCTTGGAGCCGTCCTGGTCCAGGCCGAACGCGCCGGCCGCCACCATCTCGTGGGCGAGCATCCCTCCGGTGAGCGCGGCCGTGAGCAGCTCCATCATGAGCGCCATGCCCACGCCCTTGTGCTCGCCGAACGGGAGGAACCGGCGGCTGGCCATGATGGCCGCTGGGTCATCGGTCGGCTGTCCCGCGGCGTCCAGTCCCCAGTTGCCCGGCGCCTTGCGTCCCTCGCGCTTGTAGGTGGCCACCTTGCCGACCGCCGCCTGGGTCATGGCCATGTCCATTACGACGGGATCGCCCCCCGCGCGCGGGACCCCGATCGCGAGCGGGTTGTTGCCGAGCAGCGGCTTCTCCGAACCCCAAGCCACGAGCGAGGGTGCCGCGTTAGTGGTGCAGATGCCGACGCACCCTGCCTGGGCGGCGCGAAAGGCGTAGGCGTGCGCGCGGCCCCAGTGCGAGACGCGCACGGCCGCACAGGCGCCGACGCCGAACTGGCGGGCGCGCTTGACCGCCTCGCCCATGGCGCGGACGGACAGGTACCGGCCCGGGCCGCGCCCGCCGTCGAGCATGCAGCTCGCGCCGCGGTCGGCCAGGATGCGCACGGCCGGATCGGGCGGAATCTGGCCGCCGCGGAAGGCGTCGAGCAGGCCCGGCAGCATGCGGACGCCGTGCGAAGGGACGCCGAAGAGATCCGCTTCGACCATGATTTCGGCCTCGGTGTCCCGCGCCGGCGCGGACATGCCGGCCTCGGCGAGGGCGGCGGCGATTCGCGCGACGAGCTGCCGGTGCGGGATGCGGGTCGTGTTGCTCATGGGCTTCCGTTTCTGCCGCGCGCGGCGGCGTGTCTGCGCGCTATGTACCTGATTGGGGCGGGCGATGCAAATGCGG
>CAYSLU010000056.1:29487-35614 GCA_964431965.1 uncultured Verrucomicrobiota bacterium | reverse complement strand
ACGGACTGACCTTCGGAATCTGGCCGGCGAATGTGGACGGGGCGATCTACGGCCAGCACTACGACGAGTACGCCCACTTCGACTACTACTATCCATGGGGAGACAACGTGTGGGAGATGGAGACGTTCACGACCATCCCGAGCAACGCGTTCGTTGTCGGGGTGCAACTGGACCTGACGTACAGCGGAGCCGAAGACACGATGCACAGTGAGATCAACACGTCGATCACGGCGTACTGGCGCAGTCCGACACGAAAGTGCCGGGTCCAGTGACGCAGCCACAGGGGCGACGATGGATGGGGGTGGAGCGATGGAGACGGGGTTGAGGAAGCGGGCGAAGGCGATTGGGTGCGCGTTTGCGGGTGACTGCCAGCAGCTTCTGCAGAGTCACCGGGAGATTCTCGAGAAGATGGACGGCATCGAGAAGCGTCTCTTCCACGACAACGGTACGACATCCATTCAGACCCGGATCGAGCGGCACGAGCAGATCCTCAAGGTCCTGCTCTGGGCCTCTGCGATCATCGTCGGCACGATCCTGACCTCGGCGGTCATGGGGTTGATCCTCCTGGTCAAGTGGGCGCTGGCCCACGGGGCGACGCTGTGAGCGGGCGGTGTGGCATCCTGGGCCTCGGGAAGGGCCGTAGCGCGGGCCTGGACCGCGCGACGGAGCGGCGCCGCATCATCGAGTCCTTCGACGTGATGAACGTCCCTGCGGGCATCCAGACCGAGATCCGTGAGGCACTCGACTCCGACCTGTGGGACTGGTTCCGAGACTGCGACGGGTGTACCGGCGTTTCGGAGCTCTACTGGCCGACGATCTACTTCCCGCCCTGCCTGCGTCATGACTTCGACTGCGCGACCGGGCACAACGGTTGGCAGGCGAGCGCCCGCTTCTACCGCATCCAGCGCGCCTATGGAGTGGAGGCAATCCGCTCCGGCGCCCGGGCGGCCGGCGTCACGGTCGCCTGGTATGCGTGGCTCAAGTGGCGGCGGTAGATCATCGTCAGACGCTCTCTCTGCGCCTCTACACGAAGGTGCCAGCATCAGGCCGATCCGAGTTGTGTAGAAAGTTTTGTTTGGCACACGGAGAATCACGAGGGATTGCGGGGACGTTCACCGTGGACGCAGCCGGCAGGAAACCCGAGAACAAGCAGTATTTGCAGGCATTCAGAGGGTTGCGGAGCAGCAAAGAGAGTGGAGCGGGCGACGGGAATCGAACCCGTGATGCCAGCTTGGAAGGCTGGAGCATTACCACTATGCAACGCCCGCGCGTCTGTCAGCGTCTTCGGATCCTGTTGACAGCGCGCCCTATATACTGGAGCTTGATCGCTCATTCAACCGTTTTCGTTCGGACCGGGAGGATCGGACATGAGGACAAGAGGCTTCTGGTGCGGGGTGGCGCTGGCATCGATTCTCTGGATCGCTCCGATGCCGCTCGTCGCGGACCAGCGCACCTGGAAGGCGGCGACGACCGGCGACTGGTTCGAGGCATCCAACTGGGTTGAGGAGATCATCCCCGCCGCTGGCGATGACGTGGTCATCACCAACCGCGGCTCATCGGTCCTGCTGACCAACTCGACGGACGCACTCAACAGCTTCCTGCTCAAAGGCGCGGTGGGCGCCCAGAACACCCTTGTCTGCTCGCAGTGGGACAGCATCTTGTCCGCGGGCGGCGTGACGATCGACAGCCTGGGGACGGTCACGCTACCACCCGCGTTCACCAACGGGGCCCCGTCGAACAACGTCCACATTCTCTGCGCCGACCTTCTGGTGGCGTCCGGAGGCCGGATCAATGCGGATTCGCGCGGCTACGCGCGCGGCGAGTGGTACGGAAACGGGCCGGGGGGCGGCACCAACTTCGGGACGAGCGATCACTATGACTGCGGAGGAGCCGGTCACGGCGGATATGGCGGCCGCTGGCAGAAGAGCCCGCTGTACGGCCACCCCTATGGATCAGAGACCAACCCAACCGCGCCCGGCAGCGGCGGCGCCAATCTGGCCAGCGGGCGCGATGGCGGCGGCGCCATCCGGATCCATGCCATCAACACCGTGACGGTCAACGGCACCATCTCGGCGAACGGGGGATCGGCTGGCGCCTATGGCTCCGCGGGTTCGGGCGGCAGCATCTGGATCACCTGCCTGACCTTCAGCGGCACCAACGGCGCGATCAGCGCCAACGGCGGGAATGCAGACGTCGTCAACACCGGCGGTGGCGGGAGCGGCGGGCGCATCGCGGTACTCTACGACTCCGCTGCGCAGGCGATCGCTCCGACCTCCAGCGTCCGGCTGTCCGCAACGGGCGGAACGGGAACCCGGATATTCGGCTACGGATCGACCGGGACCGGGAACCCGGACGGCTATGGCGACATGGGCACCATCAGCCTGCCCGATCCCCTGCTGTTCAGCCCGACGTTCGTCCACAGCGGCCGCCTCATCGTCCCGAGTTTCAACTCGTGGGGGCCGCCGCACCTGGTCGTCACCAATGCGGCCGTGCAGTTCCCTGCCGGGCTCGCCTTGAATGTAACGAATGACATTCTCATCGTCGGCGCCAGCGCCAGGCTGACCCTCGTCCAGTCCACCCTCCGTTGCGGCGGCGACCTCAAGCTGGACGCCGGCGATCTCGATTTCGACGCCGACAGCGCCACGGGGTTGTCCCTGTTCGTGGCCGGGGACCTCATCCTGACGAACAGCGGCGCCCAGTTGCATGTGCGCGGAGGCATCACCAACGCGCAGACCCCGGACTGGGGCGCGCGCGTGGACGTAACAGGCGACTTGATCCTATACACCAACACGGCGGTCTACCCGTGGTCGCATCCGCGGAACGGCGGGTCGCCGCTCTTCCGCGCCCAGAACGTCCGGATCGCCTCCGGCGGCCGCATCAACGCGGACTGCATCGGCTTCTCACGGGGACTCAGCACGAACGGCTGGGGCCCCGGAGGCGGGCGCTACATCAGCACCGGCAACACGGCGGGCGGTGGTCACGGCGGCCGCGGCGGGCGGTACAGCCTCTCGTTCGGGCAAAGCTATGGCGACTCGAACGCCCCGGTCCAGGCCGGCAGTGGCGGCAGCGGAGGAGGCGGCACCTACCTCGATCTCTATGTGGGACAGGACGGTGGCGGCGTCGCCCGTATTGAGGTGGCCGGTACGCTGGATCTGGGGGGAACGATCAGCGCGAACGGCGGCTCCGCCAGCGCATACGGAGGCGGTGGCGCAGGCGGCAGCATTTACCTCAGGATGAAGACATTCAGGGGTACCAACGGTACGCTCTCGGCGAGAGGCGGGGCGGCCAGCACGGTGAACGCCGCCGGTGGTGGTGGTGGTGGCCGGATCGCCGTGTGGCGCGCCATCGACGCGTACGACGGCCCGTGCGTCAGCCTCGTGACCGGTGGCGCCGGCACCGGCGCCACCGGCACCGGCGAGGTCGGCACGGTGACATACGGCTGGCTGGCGCTGCCATCACCGGGCGTCACCGTGCGGGTCCGATGACCTCCCTCAGATCGAACATGTCCGGTTGCTGCCCGTACGCCGCGTCCGGCCGCCGTAGAGCACTGTGACTGGAAACTCCGTCGCCGCCGAGAAGATCAAGGTGGCCTTGCGGCCCTTGGCCTGAACTTCGACCTTGAGATCCCCCCAGGGCGTGCCAACCGACCACTGTCCGGGCCACTGGTCCGGCGTGCCAAGCGGGGCGATCTCCAGCCCCTGCTCCGTCGCGCGAGCCCCCAGCATGAAGGCATCGTGATAGACCGACTGCAGCAGATTGTCGCCGGTCCGGTTGTGCGCCCAGCCCTCAACGGTAACAGCCGGCAGATCCTTCGACACGGCGCGAGACAGGCCCAGCCGCGTCATCCGGTCCTCCCGCCCCTGCAAGCGCGCCATCTCGGGATAGATGCGCATCGCCAGCACGGCCCAGCACGGCGTCCGGTACGCGTGCCAGTCCGTCTTGTTCGGGTTGAAGTTGCTCGGGAACAGCTCGACATCCGACCGGTTGAACTGCACGTGCGCCTTTCGCAGCCCCTCGAAGATGGGCTCGAGCGCATCGAAGTTGCCGTCCTCGATCTCCGCTTCCGCGACTTCGAGCAGGCTCACCATGCAAACCCCGCTCATGTAGAGCGAGGACAGGTAGCCCGGGTGCGGGCCGGCACCCATCTGCCCGCCGATCACCCCGCGCGTGTCCAGCACGCGCGTGACCATCCGCACCAGCTCGCGCGTCCGGTCGCGGGCGTGCTCGGTGCGGAAGAACCGCCACAGCCAGGCCCAGCCGCCGATCTCGAACGCGTCGCGGCCGATGGTGCACCGGGGCCAGTTCGTCCGGAACCACGTCCAGTACTGCTCGGCCGCGCTCTCTACGGAGTCCTGCAGGTTCGGGTCGCCTGTCTCGAGGTACCCCGCCAGCAGGTCGCGGAACTTCGAGTAGGCGCAGGTCTTCCACCCCCACCCGCCGATCCACTGATGGAAGGAGAAGTCCCGGTGATCGAGCGCCCAGTCGGCCCAGAAGTAGCAGTAATCGAGCGCGTCCCGGAACACCTCGGGGCGGCCGGTGAGATAGTAGTTCCGCATCATGCCGGACCCGGCAAAGCCGTCGTTGCCCCGGTCCGCCGATCCCGCATCGAAGCGGCCGCGGATCATCAGGGTCGAGCGAAGTTGATCGGTTACAAGGTCGCTGATGCCGTCGTACCGGCCGCGGGCCGGGAGGTAGCCCCCCGGCCAGGGCTCGCCGGCGGCCGCGTACCACCACGCCGGCGCGCGGTAGCGCGCGATCACAGGCGCCACGCCGGAGAGGCTGAACTGGAAGCGAACCGTCCGCCCCATGCCCGGCGCCCACTCCAGCGGCGCCGCGTCGGCCTTCTGCGGATTGAACGTCCGATCAAACGGCCGCCAGAGCAGGTCCGCCCCCCTCGCCTCGAAGCGGGCCGGATGCTCCGCGCTGCACAGGCTCGATGCTTCATCCAGGTTCAGCCGGACGCCGCCCAGATCGAAGCGCAGCCCATCCGCCGGGATCGCGGCGTCGCGGGGCTGAAGATCGGCGCCGGCCAACCGGATGACGGGCAGCCCGACGAAATCGTACCCCTCGACGTGAAGCTTGGTCGTGAAGAAGTGCGCGGCCGCATGGGCCACGCCGTTGGCGAACAGCAGCAGGTAGACGTCGGCCCAAAGGTATGTGTCGCCGTTGTAGATGATGCCGCCGACGCGCACGGCCTGGGCGACTTCATTCGCCCAGAGGGGATCGACCTGAACGTTCTGCCAGTAGTGCGGACCGCCCTGCCCGTCCTTCTCCGTGCCGCCGAACTGGAGGGCCAGCGTCTTCCGGCCGTAGGTGAGCAGGAGTTCAAACTCGATGGTGCTGCACTCGTGCGGCGGCACCCCGCGCAGGTCGGGGATGTTCGTGAACACGTGCGGCGTGTACTCGAGCTTCTCCTTCGTGATGTGCGTGCGCACCGTCCACGGCACGCGCTTCGATCCGGCCGGCCGGCCGGCCGCAGGGCGTTGACGGCGCGTGGTTACGCCCAGGGTGTCCGGCATGCCCCCGTCCTGCAAGACGACGGCCAGCGCACGCCGGGCGAGTGTCCCCCGCTCCCACCACCCCAGCGGATGCATGGCGGACGCCGGGTGGTCGATCCGAAGGCGATCCGCCACGTCGCGCGGAAGCGGCAGCGAGATCATGCCGACCTCCGCCTCCTCGGAGCCAATGCGCTCAAGCACCAACTGGTCAACGAACACGCCGGCATCGCCGGTGACTCCGGGATGGGATGAAGCGGCGGACTTCCGGGACGAGCGCGGCGGCGCGGGAGTTACGGACCGATTGCGAACCTGACGGGACAGCATCGACTGCCTGCCTTTCTGAGTGGTGAACGAAAAGGCCGGAGATTAGCGCCGACGGGCCGGATCGGCGAGCGGGATCTGCGGCATGGCGGACTTGACGTCCGCCACGAAAGGCGGGATCATACTGACGGTGTTCCAAGCTGAGCTTACTGGGGGTTCGGCGTGGACGTGTACTAATCCCTGAAGAAGGAGGTGGGCCTATGTCGATTGAGATGTACGGAGCCTCCGGAGCAACGTTCTAGCACCGAAGTTGACGGTGGCTCCATTGGTGGGGGCCCTACCCCTCGGGGTGGGGCCCCTCTTTTTTT
>CAYSLU010000056.1:2949-29387 GCA_964431965.1 uncultured Verrucomicrobiota bacterium | reverse complement strand
GCGTAGGCCGCCGCGATGGCAGCAGCCAGGCGCACGGCGTCGTCAGACGCCGCGCCGCGAACCAGAACCGTCGGGCCCACGCCCCCGACGATGCCCAGCAAGAGATCATCGCCACCCCTGATCCGCTCCAGCGCCTGGTTCTCCTTCTCGTCCCGCCCGCAGACGAGCTTGCAGCCGTTCAGTCGGAAATGGCGGCCGACCTTGAGCAGGCGGATATCCGCCATTCCGACCTGCTCCTGATGCGCAAAGAGATCGCGTAATCGTGCCGCGAAGTGCGAGTCCGTCAGCAGGCAGCCGCCAGCCGGGCACGGGTAGTCCCGGATGCCGTATTCGGCCGCCAGCGCGATCTGGGGCTTCCGGCTACGCCCCTCGATCGCCAGCAGGCGCTCGCGGTCGATCCACCCCTTCGCCTCGGCCTCGGTCGGATCCAGGTGGCGGGCCGACAGCGGGCGCACGATCAGGCCCGCCATGTCGGCTTCACGCTCAATCAGTTCCATGGCCCGCCGATGCTGACTCATGGGCCGCTGACCAAGAACCTCGCCCGTGAACACAAAGGCCGCGCCGATCTCTTCCATGTACGCGCGCGTCTTGCGCAGCATGAAGATCCGGCAGTCGATGCAGGGGTTCATGCCGGCTCCGTAGCCGTGCCGCGGATGCCGCACGACGTCCAGATAGTCATCGCCCTTGGCGAACACCTTGAGCGGAACCCCCATCTTCCGCGCCGCCTCGGCGGCGTGGCAGCAGCCGCCGGAGTCGCACTGGCAGAAGGGCGACGTGAACTTCACGGCGATCACGTCAATCCCCTGGTCGATCATGACGCGAACCGCCAGCGTCGAGTCGAGCCCGCCCGACAACAACCCGATCGCCTTCACCTTCGCCGTTCCGTCCGTCATCAGGCACCTCCAGAGCAGTACCCGGGCCGGGCCAGCGGCCGATATGTGGATGCAAACCGCCCGACGGCGCCGGCCGGCCCTCCCACGCGAGCCAACCCGGGGACTGAAGCCTTCATCTCAAGCAGCCATTTGAACCCCACAACCAGACGATCCAGGTCGGCATCGGCATACCGGAAGACCGGCACCGCAAAGCGAACGATCTGGGCCTGGGCTTGCTCGTGGTGAGGCGACAGAAAGCTCACCCCTCCGCGCACGCCGGCCAGGGCATAGACGGCGCCGCACACCGCGTGCGCCGCGAACTGCCCGGGCGCGAGGTGAGGGAGCAGCGCGGCTGCGTCCACAAACACGGCGTGTCCGCCAGCCGGCTCCACCACCGAAACCCCGAGCGACCGGAGCGCCAGCCAGAGCCGATGAACCTGCCGCACTCGGCCAAGGGCGCCCTGCGGGTCTTCCGGGGCCACGGCCAACGAGCCGCAAAGCGCCGATCGGGCCTCCTCCGCAAAACCGTCGCCAAACGCCAGCCGCAGATCGCAGAGCCGCTGGAACAGGTCCGGCTGATTGACCCCGATGAACGCCCCGGAGGACGCAGGGAAGTCCTTGGTCAGGCTGGTGGCGCACGCGTCGGAGTGTGAGCACATCTCGCGCACGAGTCCGATCAGGCTGCGCCCCGCCAGCCCCTCCTCGCGCTCGCGCAGGAGAGCGGCGTTCTCGAAGGCGCGCGTCGCATCGAGCGCCAGGGGGATCTGTGCGGCCCGGGTGGCCTCGCGCAACGCGCGGAGGTTCGCCAGCGATATCGGGTGCCCCCCCGTCGCATTGACCGCCAGCTCCACGTACACGGCCCGGACCTTGCTATCCGCCAAAGCCTGACGCAGCCGATCAAGGTCGATGTCACCTTTGAATGGATGCCCCCCCAGCGTGTTCGACGCTTCGGGGACGCCGACATCGACCAGCGTGGCGCCGTTGGACTCAAGGTGAAACCGTGTGCTGGGGAACAGGGCGTTGCATGCGATCGCGGTCCCCGGCCGCGCAATGGCCTTGCCGAGAATCGCCTCCGCGAAACGGCCGCGGAAGACCGGCATCACGTGCCGATATCCGTACAGCCCCTGTATGGCTTGCTCGCAGCGCCCCGGCCCGTACGTCCCCTCCTCCGCCGGCGCCCGGCGGGGCGGCGGGGCATGGATCTCGGACCAGCTGTCGGTCAGCAGATCGACCGGCACCACCTCGTGCGGAAGCAGATTGGTGTTCCACCCGACCTGCTCGAGAACCGCGGCCCACCCGCCCGGCGCGGAGGCCGGGGAGACATCAGCCGTAGCCGGAGCCACGCGCGTCGCGCGAGCGCGCGGAGCCGCCATCCGCTGGAGGAACTCGGCCATGTTGACGATCCGGTAGTTCATCCGAACCATGTCCACGGCGAAGAGCTGCGGCAGACAGAGGGGTGGCCGCCACCCCGGCACAGTCGCACCGGCCAGGATGAGCAACGCCTCGGTGCATACCAGCGCGTTGGCGAGCGACGGTCCCGGCGCCACGGACGGAACCCGATGCTCCGGCATAAGCCGCTCCATGGCGTCCACGTGCTCCGGCACGAAGATGTCACGCAGCAACTCCGGGAGGACCGAAGCCTCCGACGCCCGGTCGATCATCCCGCCGACCGCGACCATCGGCATGCCATCGGGGGCCGACACGACAACCGCGCACCCGAATCCCAGGACAGGCGCCGTGATGCTGTAGATGCCCTGCCCGCGCGCGACCTCGAACATCCGGGATCGCCGCGCGACGGGTACCCGCATGTCCAGGCAGTCGATCAGCAGGTCGGCTCCCGCGACGAACGCCTGTACGTTGTCGTCTTGGACGCCTTCCGTGTGCAGCCGCACCTTCACGTCGGGGTTTATGGCACGCAGCGCCTCGGCGTAGACTTCGGCCTTGTTGCGCCCGAGCGTCTCGTGGTTGGCGCACCACTGGCGGTTGATGTCCGGTTCGTCAAAGACGCCGGGATCGGCCAGCGTGAAGCCGCCGACGCCCATGCGCGCCAGCGTAAGGCAGGCCGCGCCGCCCAACCCGCCGCATCCGCCGATGGCCACCGTCTTCGTGCGGAGCGATTCGACCGGCTCCTCACCTACGAGCGCGATGGTCCGATGGAGACACGGAAGAAACGGATCCTTGCGGCAACCGGTGGTCATAACGCCTCCGTCCAGATCGGCACTCAACTCGAATAGATTACCGCGGAACTAATCTTGAGAGACTATCCGTAGAGGCAGTGCGTGTAAAGGGCGGGAGTCTTCACCAGCAACGGCGATTCCGGCCAGAACGGCAGCCCGGACAAACAGGCCGGAGAGCAGAACCTGGTGATTGATGACTGCCGCACTGCGTTCTTCTCCGGCAGCGGCTTCTTCGACTACCGAGCCAGGGTCTGGTGCATCCGCCATTCAATCTTCTTCGGCAACGGGCTGGACCGGGCCGAGGGCACGGGCGGACCTTGCTCCGGCATGGTTCTGGAGCGGCTGACGGACTCGCTGATCGCGAACAACGGGATGTGCAGAGGGGCTAGCCGCGAGTTGATCCACGACAAGGGCGGCCATCGAAATACCGTCATTGCGAACAATCCCGGCAGCCTGTGCGCCACAGCCGCCGACGGGATGCCGACGAACTGAGCGGCACGGAGGGCATCGCGCCGGCGCCGCTCGCGTCCCGCGAAGCCGACGTCACGCCGTCGGCGCTTCGATGCGGTGGCGTCCAGGCGTTGTGCGCGAACAGGTACGCATCGGTCGGGCATCCCGGTAAGGGTTACCGTTCAGGTCCGGGAAGGACGCGCCCCCGTCATGCTTTCGACGATCTCGCGCGTGACATGGCCCTGCAGGGGCTGGCCGTGAAGCAAATTCGCCGCAGGTTCAGATATAGCGAACCTCTTCCCACGGGTCTTCCCACACCGGGGTCGCCCCCCGCCACTGGCGCCTCAGCATGATCCGGCTCTTGAGGAAATGGAGCGTCTGATACAGCGTGACACCCGGATTAACTTCATCGGGGTGGACCTTCCGCCCGGACTTGCAGAGAGCCCCGTCCGGATCGCGGCTGGTCATCACGGTCAGGAGCGCGGCCAGCGTGGGTTCGCCGGCCAGCTCACCCATGCGGCGCTTCATGTTTCGGAGCACTCCGTCGCAGAAGCGGAAGTAGCAGGCTTCCACGGAATCGGCGCCCTGGCCGGTCAGCTGAAGGTACGTCCGGCGCTGGCTGCTGATGAAGGCCTGGTACTCCTCGTCGAACGCGCTCATGCCATTGATGTAGTTGAGGCCGCCCGGTTGGGCGTCGCGCACCGCGATCCGGTTGCGCGAGGCCTTCTCGAAGGCGACGGAGTTTCCCTTCTCGTCGTGCACCAGCAGGTTCGCGCCCTCCCAGAAGTGGCTGTAGCGGACCATGAACTCGCGCACCTGCGGGACCGTGGCGCAATGCTCCTTGCAGAGCGACACGGCATTCAGGGGAAAGATCTCCACCGGATCCTCGTCCACGTGCAGGCCGCTGCCGGTGCCATCGTAGTAGAGTGGCGCGTGCGGCCACGGCTGTCCCTGCGGCTCCGGCGGCTTCGGGGTCCAGGTCTCCAGCGGGTCGTCGACGTTCTTGAAATGCAGCGGTCCGTGGTCGCTGTCGGGCAGGTAGACGACCCGGCAGCGCTCGCGCAGCTTGTCGATCGCCACCGGGTTGGCAACCTTGCCGTAGCGGTGGACCATGACGTGCTTCTGCCAGAACCCCAGCGACTCCACCAGCGCAATCAGCGCGGCGTCCATCCCCGCCTCCGCCATCCCGGCGTAGCGCCTCAGCAGGATGTCGCGCGCGCCCCGGGCTTCAGGATACCGGCCGGGATCGGGAGCGCGATCAACTCTCTCCCGGTGAAAGGCCGTGACCTGCGCCACGACCTCGGCGCCCGCAATTCCCAGGTAGCGGGCGGTCGCGCCCGCCAGGCTGCGGTGGTGCGCCCCGCCCGCTTCGATGTTGCGCGTCGAACCGGACCGTCCCAACAGGATCGCCTTGCCCTCGGCAAGCCCGCTCGCGTAGGCGTTCGATTCCTTCTCCGTCTGACTCATAGCTTTTTCCGATTTTGGTGTTCGTGCATCCCGTTGGTCGATTGTCGGTTCATGGCGAGCCTGCCCATCTCACCCTGGAGGCAGAAAGCGGCGAAGCGGCTGCATGGCCCGCGCCACCAGTCGCGCGGAAGACTTGATGAAGAGGGTGTGCATGAACTCCTCTGTGGACATGGCCAGGGGCTCGTCCAGCCTGCGGCGGAAGTACTGGGCCCCCAGCAGGCCGGCCACAACCACCGCATAGATGAGGCTGTACCGATTCCATGCCCAGGCGGAGCCCACCGGCACCGCGTCCGGAATGGCTCCCCCCACGCGGTCCAGCGCGAGCCCCCACACGATGGGCAGGAAGCCAAGCGTCAGGCTGTTTGCGACGTTGGAGATGGCGAAGAAGTGACTGCGCCCCATAACCGGCACGAGGCCCATCAGCAGGCGCGTACTGGCCACTCCGATGACCGCGAAGCCAGTGGCCCCGAACAGCGTGACCCCGAAGAGGATGTCGGTCCGGTGCGGAATCGCGCCCGCCGCCATCGCCATCCACAGGCTCTGCCCGATGATCACCAGCCCGCTGGCAAACCCCAGCAGCGGCCGGCTGCCCACCCGGTCGGCGGCGGCACCCGCCAGCCACGCCGCCAGCGCCCCGATGACGCTGGCATAGGCGGAAAGCCCCAGGATCAGCCCTCCGGGCACCTGGCAACTGTCCCGCATGAACGGCACCCAGAGCACGCTCAGCGCCGAGACAAACACGTTGAAGACCACCGTAAACGTGACGTACCGCGCGAACGGCGGATACCGGAGCATCGCCTTCCAGGGAGGCCGGACCGTCCCGGAGCGACTCTGCAGGCCGGGCATGTCGGGTATGCGCCGGAGAAAGAACACGCTCGCCAACGCGGCCAGGTAGCTGCACAGGAACAGCACGCCGAAGGCTCGCCCGGACGGGAACGCGCCGACCCACAGGCTGGAGAACAGCATCGTCGCGGTCACGGCCAGGTACATGCACATGGTGTCGCGCGACAGGAAGGCGCCTCGCTGGGACTCCGGAACAATGCCGGTGATCCACGGGAGGTACCCGCACATCGAGATGCCCCGCACCACAGCAAAGCAGGCCAGCATGAGAAGGATCAGGGCAATGCGGTTGTGCGGGCTCAGCCCGGCCGGCAGCAGCGCCGCGGTGGCGATCCCCAGGATGAAGATGCTGCGCGACGCCCATCCGCGCATCACGAAGGTCCTATAGCCTGTTCGCTCGGCATACTGCGCGGCCGGTATCTGGAGCACGCTGAACAGCGGAATCAGCGACACCGATACGCCGAGCACGATCCCCGACGCGCCCAGGCTTTTCAGGTACAACACCATGGGCGTCCCGAGAATCAGCGACCAGGATGTCGCATTGAAAGCCTGAAACCAGTATGCGTTCGTCACGCCCCTCGGCATGGCGTGCGCCGAATCGCGCGTGTCCATGTGTTCCAGCAAACTCGAAAGCGCGTCACATGACAACCGCAATCTCGTGCGGCCCCCTCACGCCGTGCGGTTCAGGCGGGCTTCCAGGAAGCTGTGGAAGCGGTCGAGGTCGCCCCAGTCGAGGGCCACGCGGACCGGCCGGCCGGCCGTGTCCTGAACCGTGTAGCCGTCTCCATCGACCGAAACCCGCATCTCGCGCACGACCAGGTTGTCGGTCGTGAAGGCGAGGTAGATCGCCACGGTGTCGAAGAGAACGGAGGAATGCGTCTCTGGGTCGCTGTCCGCATTGCGGGGCGACCAGAGCCGGTAGTTCTCGATGACGGCGCGCACCACCGGGTCCTGCGAATCGCGAAGGCGCGCGTAGCGGCTCCCCTCCAGCATGACCAGCCCGCAGGTGTCCAGCGGCGTGATCGTCATGCTCCTCCAAGGTGCGGCGAACACGCGCTGACAGGCAGGGATGTCGCACACGACATTCCACTCGGCGATTGCCCCCTCCCGGATGACCCGATTGTTCATGTTCGTGACGTGGTGGCGGCCGAAGGAGCCGTGCATGCCGACGAAATGGGCTTTCTCCGCGATAGCCGGCTCGCGTTCGAGCGCCGCGCCGATGTTGGAGACCGGGCCGATCGAGATCACCGTGACCGGCTCGTCGCTGCGCATGATCGCATCGATTGTCGCCTGCACACCGTCGGCGTGGACGCGGCCAGGGTATCGGCGCAAGGGATAGTCCGCCACCCAGGAAGCCTGCCGTGATGGGCCGCACTTCGTCGCAGTCGGTTTGCCGACTCCGACCGGGATGTCGGTCCGTCCGGCCACCTCAAGCATGCGGGCGATCATGCGTGCCCTCTGTTCGGTATCCCCGGTGGCCGACACAACCAGACGGGGATCCAGTTCCGGGCTCTTCAGCAGCATGGCCAGCGCCCACGTGTCGTCGATGTCGTCGCCGATGTCGGTGTCCAGGATGACCGGAATGGGTTTCATCGCCATTGGGATCACGCTCTCCTCTGTCAGGGATATCAAACAAGGACTTCCGAATGACACAAAATGAAGGTCATCCTGAGCAAAGCGACGAATCTCTTGCCGTGCGATCAGGCTCGGGATGCCCTGACTCCGCTCGGAATGACACGCACGCGTCCTTCATAGTAACCTGCCCGACAGTTCACTACCGATTCGGGCGAGCAGCCGCTCACCAGGCGCCGGGCGCGGCGGACGGAACCGCTGCCTGCGCGGCCGCCAGACGGATGAGGAGGCTTCGGCGCCCCAGTTCGAATCTGGCTGTGACCGTCCGCGCCTGGTCCATCGTCAGCACCAGCGGATTCGCGTTCGTCTGCCCGGCCGGCACGTCGCCCATCCAGCCCGCGAATCGGTATGGATCGACCGCCAAGGCCGTTATGGCCACGCGCTCGCCGTCGCCGTACCAGCCGCTCGGATCCGGCGACAGGCCGCCGCCGTCACCCGCCCGGGCCGTCAGCAGCCGCTCCGTGCGCCAGATCCAGGTGAGGGCCGTGTCGCTTGTCACGGCGAACACCGACTGCGTTCCCGACCCGCTCCCCGCCACCCCGCCGCCGGCCGCCTGCGCCACCCATCCCGTACACGCGTACCGCATGCCGTCGGCGGGGGCCGTCGGGCTCGCAACCGCATTGGTCCACGCGACCGCCGCCGCCACGATTCCGGTGCCGTAGTCGAGCGGCCACGCTGCGCCGTGCCGGGCCGGGATCCCCTCCACGGTCACGACACACGGCTGCATCACGACCACCGTTCCAGTCGCACCGTTCTGATAGCCGCCCGACCCGCCGGACACATCATATGCGCCCGAATAGTCGTCGGCGCCGGCCGGCCGCCACACCGCGATCCGCCCGCCGCCGCCGCACCCGTTGTTCGTCGGCCACATCGTTCCCGGGCCGCCGCCGCGCGCCGATATCACGGCGCCGGTCGACCCGCCGAACGACGCGCACCGAATCCAAATGCTGCCGCCCGACCCGCCGCCGTGCATGCCCACTCCGCCATCGGCCGCAATCGTCCCGTCCACGGACACCGATCCCGCCGCCTCCACGCGCACCGCACCACCCCCACGCCCGCCGGTCGAGGTCGCCAGGCCCGAACGCGCCCCACCGCCGCTGCCCGGGTCGGCCGGGGCCATCTCCGAGCCGTACGGTGCGCCGACGGAGGCCTGCCCCAGCGACCGCCCGCCCGACCCGCCGTAGCCGGCGCCGCTCCCGTTGGCCGCCGCCGAGAAGCCATTCCCGTACCCGAGCCCATTCCCGCCCGGCAGCCCGCCATACCCCTTCCCCGTTCCGTCAATCCCGCCGCCCGCGCCAATCCGCAGGTCGATCACCCGGAACAGCACGGATCCGCCATTCGCCGCATCTGAGTACGGATGCACCCATGAGTTCGACGCGATCGATACGGTCCCGCTCACGCTCACCAGCGCCCCCCAGGCCGGGTTCGCCGCGTTCGTCGGCCCTGCGCAGACCGTGAGCCGCCCTCCGTTCGTCACGACAAGGCTGGGCGCCTCCAGCACCCCATGTGGCCCCAGTTCCACGACGACGTTCGAACCGTCGACCTCGATCGCGCTCGTCGCGGCCAACCGGAATCCAGTCTGGCCCAGCCGGATCAGGCCGTCCCGGAACACCAGGCGCTCGCCCTCCAGCGCATTGCCCGGCAGCACCAGCTCGGCCCACAGCGACAATCCCGTGAGGGTCAGCATCGCCGTGTCCGGAAAATAGACCGTCCCCGGCCTGCCGGCGCCAAACGCCCCGCCGGTCGGCAGCGCGGAGAAGCGAACGTCCGGCTTCGGCTCGGCCGCCTGCGCGGCCGCGTCATACCGCACGGCGATCCGGCCGCCGCCCGCGCCGCCGGCGTTAGTGCCCGCCGCTCCCCCGTCCGCGCGCACCACGCCGCCCCTGCCCGAGAACACGAGGCAGTCCACATAGATCCCCCCGCCCGACCCGCCGCCGCCCCGGCCCGATCCGCCCGCGCCAGATGCCGAGACCCGGCCGGACACATGAACTCGACCGGACGCCTCGATGCGCACGGCTCCGCCGCCCGCTCCGCCGGTGCCGGCGAGAAGCCGGCAGCCCCCGCCGCCGCTGCCCGGCGCCTCGGGCTGAGCCGGCAGCCCGTAGGGCGAGCCGAACGTCGCCGCATTGGTCCCGTCGCCCCCGGCCCCGCCGTAGCCCGCACCCCCGCCACCGCCATCCCCGTTCTTGCCGCGCCCAAGCCCCGCCCCGTTCGTCATCGTCAGCGAGATCCCGCCGGCGTACCCCCGCCCGTCCGCATCGATTGCCCCGCCGGGGGCGACGGTAAGATCGGCGCACACGAGGTGTATGCGGTTCGACATCGCCGCGGCGCCGAACGCCGGGGGCAGCGTGACTGTGCCATTGGACTGAACCATGATCGTCTGGGCGGAGACGCGGGAAGCCCAGTTGGACATCACGAGCGTCCCGCCCGACCCGACCGTAAGCGCCGCACAGCGCAGCGGGTCGGGCACCAGGCAGATGCCGGTCGTAACCGCCAGCACGTCCGCCGCGCCCGGAACGCCGGCCGGCGCCCAGTTGGTCGGCGACGTCCAGAGTCCCGTCCCGCGCCACACGCGCGACGCTGCGGACGTGGTGCTGAATACGGCCTGGACCGTTCGCGGCTGGTCCATGGGCAGCGCCAGCGGGTTGTTCGTCCCGCCCCCCTCCGGCACGCCGGGCCCGGTCCACTGGAGAAAGGCGAATCCGCCCGCTGCCGACGCGGCAGCCGTCACCACGGTCCCCGCCCCATACCAGCCGCTCGCCGCCGATGCCGTGCCTCCAGAAGCCGCCGACACCGCCAGCTGGTACTCCGTCCCCCAGCTCCAGCGCAGTTCGCGGTCGCCGTCCACACGAAACACGGCCTGCGCCCCAGGTCCGTTGGTCAGGATCGCGCCGCCGCCGTCCGCCAGCGCCCAGCCGGCGCATGCATAGCGCACCCCGTTCGTCTGTTCCGCCGGGCTGCCGACCCCGTTCGTCACCCACCCCCCCTCCGCCAGGTTGGTCCAGACTCCGTACCCGAAGGGCGCGGAGACACCGTGCGGTGCGGGCACGCCCGCAACCTGAAGCCGAAAGCCGAAGCGCGCCTTCACCGTGCGCGGCTGGTCCATCACGAGCGCCAGCGGGTTGTTCGTCCGCAGGTCCGGGGGCACGTCGCCCGTCCAGTCCACGAACGTATGCCCATTCGTCCCGGTCGCCGAGAGTTGGACGGCGGCCCCGTCCCGATGCCACCCGATCGGAGCCGACAGGATCCCGTTCGGCTCCGCGGTCGCCGCCAGCTGGAACTCGTTGGTCCAGAGCCAGGTGAGCACGCTGTTCGTCGCCAGCTGGAAGACGGCCTGCGTCGTGATTCCTCCCTGGGGCACGCCCGTCCCATCCTCAAGGCTCCACCCGACGCAGGCGCGGCGCGCTCCCTCGATCGTATCGACGACGCCTCCGACGCGGTTGGTGATCCACGCGCCGAAGGCGACGTTGGTGATGTATCGCCCGTACCCCAGAGGCACGGGCCGGCCATGGTCGTCGGGCTGCCCCGTGATGCGCAGGCTCGCGGGCGGCATCATGATCCGGTAGGCGACCTCAACGGAAGCCGGCATCGATGTGGCCGCCCCTCCGCTACCCAGCAGGTCGACCATGAGGTTGCGAACCATGCTCGCGGCGCGCGCATTGATCGCCCATGAGAGCTTTATGGCCTGGGCCGCGTCGAACACGATGTACACGCTGGTCCCGAAGCGGGTGATCCGGGCGCGCGTGACCCCGGGCTGAAGGTTGGTCGTGGCCGGGATCCACGAGCCGCCGACCTCGAGGTCCACCTCGGCGTCCTGGGCTTGCGAGCCGTGGCGAAGGTGGACCGGCAGGATCTCCCAGAGCTGGCGAACCGAGTCACTCTGGTCAGACGTCAGGGTCGTGCGCACGCGGAGCCCGCTGGCGGATATGTCGAACCAGCGCTCGTATGCGACCTGGCCGACGATGGCGTTGCTGGGCGCCGACATGCCGCCATCATGCAGGCCGATGGCGCCCGTCACGTGAACGGTGGCGGCGGTGGCTCCGCTGACCGCGTACTGCGCCACCGGGTTCTGGTTGCGACTGCTGCTGAACGGGAGCCCGTCCGCATTGGCCCCGGAAATCGCATGGCAAGCCCAGGTTTCCCACTCGCTCCACTTCTCGTACGTGGGCAGCTGTCCGCCGCCATTCTGCCCCAGCAGGACGGTGCCCGATGTCGGAGTCCAGAACGCGGACAGGCACCCGCCGGAAAGACCGGAGACGTGATCGGCCCACTTGTCGCAGACGGTATCGGTATGGATCATGCCGCCGTACTCGCCGACCTTGAACATCAGCATGTCGTCAACGAACGTCTGGATGAAATCGGCCTTTCGGCTGAAGGGCGGTTTGGTGATCTGCTCGTTGCGCGCCATCAGCCGGCGGGCCTTCGGATAGTAGCCCGGACGGTAGTACTCCCGGAGATAGTTGAGGCCCCAGGTCCAGTGCGTCTCGGCCCAGGCCCCGGGCACGCTCGTGTTCGGCTTGGTCAGCCCGTCGGTGCCCGTGTTGTTGTTGCCCAGCCAGCTTACGATGTTGCTGCGCATGCTCGCTTCATTCTTGATGCCCAGCGGCAGCCGCCCCGCGCCCCAAGTGCGCCCGGAGAACGTCAGATACTGCCCGGCGTCCGACATCATTCCCTCGCAGGCGTCCCGATACGCCGTGGACCACTGGTCGTTGGGAGCGCTCATGGACGTGCCGGTGTTGAAGTGGTTCGGTCCGACGTAGAGGGTCGTGAACCCGCTGGTGCCCCCGGGCTCCGGGAACGTCAGGTGCGACTTCAGCATCAGCAACCCCTCGAGCGTGGCCGTGATCTTCGGGTCGTCATACAGCATGGCCGCCCATGTCATGAAGTGAAGGGCGATCCCCATGTAGGAGCTGTCGAACGCCTGGCCGTGCTGCTCGTATCCCGCCGGCTTGATGATGTTGTCGATGACGTAGTGCGCCCGCGCCAGCGCCCGCGCCCGCATGGCGTCGTCGTCGAGCGCCTCGGCGGCATACCAGGCAGACACGAGCTGAAACATCTCCATGTCCGATCCGCCCGAGCCGTATGGAAAACAGCTCTCGAGGCGCGCAAAGGCCCGCCGGAGCCCCGCCTCGTAGGCCGCGCGCGCCTCGGGCGGCACGACGTCCTTTGCGACGAGAAAGGCGTACGACTGCCAGATCATGGCGCCCCCCAGGTAGTCCGACCGGGCCGCCCCCGGCGGCGTGAACAGCTCGTCCAGCATCATCATGTCCACGGCCGCACACACGAACGCGCGACGCCGGGCCGCCGTGGAGTTGGCTGTGCCCGGCCGGTACGGATTACCCGGATAGTCCCACTGGGCCCACCAGGCGACATCCATGGGATCGAAGAGCGCCCCCCGGCCCGCGCGCAGGTTCACGCGGCCGTTGGCCTCAATGCTGGCGAGCGTCAGGTAGTACGGGTCCACCCGCAGCCCCTTGTGCGGCGTGATCGCCGGAGCGTTGGCGTCGTGCCACATCCAATGCCGGTAGACATCCTCCACCGTCGGCAGGTACGAGGCGTCGTACGTCATCGGCTGGAGCGTCGTCTCGAAGTCCTGCTCCCGCAGGGTGGCCATGTAGTTTCGCAGCGCGATCTGGTATGGCTGAGCCTGAGGGAGCTGACCCGCCGCGCACGTCGCGGCACACGCGAGTCCGTGCGCGACCGCCAGAACGAAAGCCCACATCCGTCTCATGTCGCATCTCCCGCCATGGGTGACGTCGCGCAGCCTCATCGGTCGCCCGCGGTGCAGGCGGGCGCACACGGCTCCGGGCCGCGGGATGCCCCCGACGTATCTTGAGGATTACAGCGCGTACGCCCTCCCAAGTCAACGTGGCGAACCAGCCGTTCTTCTTCGCGTCAATTGACAACCGGATACCGCGTATGGACAATACGCCATCTGTCGGTCGAATGACCGGTTGCGCGGGAGTGCGGGCACAGCACCAAGGAGGACGACGTGAGCATGGTCAAGGAGTTCAGGACGTTCGTGATGCGCGGCAACGTGCTCGACATGGCCGTCGGTATCATCATCGGCGGGGCGTTCGGCAAGATCGTATCCTCGCTGGTCAGCGACATGCTCATGCCACCCCTCGGCAAGCTCATGGGCAACGTGGACTTCTCCAGCCTCTTCGTCGTCCTGGGGCCCCAGCAGTTCGCCTCGCTCGCCGACGCCAAGCAGGCCGGAGCCGCCACGATCAACTACGGCGTGTTCATCAACACGATCATCGACTTCGTCATCGTGGCATTCGCCATCTTCCTGCTCATCAAGGGCGTAAACGCCATGCACCGCAGGCAGGCCGCGCAAGCCGCCCCTGCCGCTCCGCCGGCGCCATCCGCCGAGGAGAAACTGCTGACGGAGATCCGCGACCTGCTGAAGGAGCGGAAGGCCTAGCCCCCTCCCCCCCACCCGAACGAGACTAACGGAGACGACCATGAACCATGTAATGACCCGCATCGCCTGCGCCGTATCGCTGTGCCTGTTTGCCGCCTCGGCCGGACCCGCCGCCGCCGGAACGAACACCCCGTGGAAGACCAGTTCGACGCTCGGGCTGACCCTGAACAGCGGCAACAGCGAGAACCTGACCACGCACGCCGACATTGCCACGGAGACGAAAGGCGGCCGGAACGAGTTCCGCGTCGGCGCGGAGGGCAACTACGGGCAGACCAAGGTTGTCGTCAACGACAGGAAGGAAACCGACACGAGCATCCAGAACGCCCGGGCCTTCATGCAGTATCACCGGCTCCTGACGGAGCGCAACTACGCCTACGCCAACGCCGAGCTGGTGCACGACCACATCGCCGACCTCCGATACCGGCTCACGATCGGCCCCGGCCTCGGGCGCTATCTCGTCCGGAACGACCGGACCGAGCTCAGCGCGGAATCCGGCTTGGCCTACATCCGCGACGAAGTCGGCGACGTCACGGACGACCGCCTCGCGCTGCGCGTTGCCGAGAAGTTCGAGCAGAAGCTGAGCGCAACGGCCAAGGTCTGGGAGTCGGTGGAATGCCTGCCGGCGATCGAGAAGTTCAGCGACTATCTGCTCAACGCGGAGGTCGGCGCCGAGGCGGCCATGACCACGCGGGTCAGCATGAAGATCGTCGCGCAGGACAAGTACAACAGCAATGCCGCGCCGGACCGGGACAAGAACGACCTCACGGTCATCGCCGGCGTCTCGATCACGCTGTAGCCCGCGGGGCGAATGAGCCGGCGCCCCGGTCAGGCGCCATTCCCCCCCTGGGGTGATTGTGCGCCTGAAGCCAGCGTATCGCATCGGACGGTTGTCCCGGCTGACGGCCGCGGCCCTCGCGTTGCTCGGCTTGGCCGCGTGCCGCCCTCCCGCCGTCCCCCGCGCCAGCGGCCCCCTCCGGTATGAGGCATACGTCTGGCAGCGGGTATGGACGCCCCCGGTCCGCGAAGCCGTGGCAAGGCGGACAGCCGAACTGGACGGCGTAACGGTTCTGGCGGCGGAGATTCGGTGGCGCAACGGCCTCCCGGACGTGCTGCGCGTACACCCCCCCTTTTCCGATCTGGCCGCAAGCCGCAAGCCCGTGGGCATGGCGATCCGGATCGGGAGCTATCGCGGGCCCTTCGCCGCAAGCGACTCCGTCGCGTCGCTCATCGCCACGCTCGCGGCTGAGATCGTCGCCGAGGCGCATGGAGCCGGGCTCGCGATCGCCGAGCTGCAGATCGACTTCGACTGCGCCGAGTCCGCGCTCGACGGGTACCGGCTCTGGCTGGGAGCCATCCAACGCGAGGTCGCACCCCTGCCGGTCACGATCACAGCGCTCCCGAGCTGGCTCGATCGGCGGGCGTTCGGCCGGCTCGCACGGTGCGCCGGACGCTACGTCCTGCAGGTCCACTCGCTGCGTCCTCCAGACCGCGACGCGCAGCAGCTCACGCTCTGCGATCCGGCGGAAGCCACGGCCTCGGCCGAGCGGGCTGCCCGCCTCGGCATTCCGTTCCGCATCGCCCTGCCCACCTACGGCTACCGGATCGCGGTCGACGCCTCGGGGCGCATCTGCGCGGTCGACGCCGAAGGCGAGGACTCGCCGCTCGGCGCAGGCGCTACGGCTTCCGAGGTCCGCGCAGACCCGGCCGTGATGGCCGGCTTGGTCCGCCAATGGGCCGCCGACCGCCCGGCGCTGATGCAGGGCATCATCTGGTACCGCCTTCCGGCCCCGGGCGACAGGCGGAACTGGCGCTGGCCCACGCTCAGGCGGGTCATGACCGGCGAAGCGCCCCGCGCCCGGATGACCGTAGCCTCCCGATCGCCCCAGCCCGGCCTCGTGGAGATCGAGCTGCTGAACGACGGCGAGGCCGATGCGCCAGCGGCACCGCGCATCGCGGTCGCGTGGCCGTCCGAGACACTCGCCGCCGCGGACGCTGTCAATGGCTTCACCCTGGCCCGCTCCGGCGCCGGGCGCGGCGTCTTCCGCTGCGCCGATCCGGCGCCGGTGCTGTCCCCGGGCGAACGGCTCGCGGTCGGCTGGCTCCGCCTGACCACAAACGCAGAGGTCCATTGTGAGATCGCCTCGGACACCCCTTAGCTGGATCGGGCGGGCCTTCGCCATCGCACTGGCAGCCGCCGCAGCTCCGGCCTGCGGGCCCTGGTTCCCGAACCAGATCCTCGATGCCCCCGAGGGCCAGCTCGCCCGCATGCGCCCCGCCCGGCTCGCGCTCGAACTGGAACGCCTGACAAACGAAATGCCTCCGCCCCCCTTCCGAGCGGTTGTGAGCACGGAGTCGGGGACAAACGGCACCGGCGACATCGACGCGGCGGATGTGCGCGCCGCTCTTCCGGGTCCGAACGGAGACGCTGTCGCCGGCCGGTACGCGCAGCTCCGCCGAACGCTCGAGGACTACCGGGTCGCGCGGGAGCGCTGGACGTGGCTGGCCGACCTTCCCCCGACGCACCCCATGGCCAACGCATCGCGAACCCCTCCGCCCTTTCCCCGCCTGCGGGTCCCGGCCGCGCTTCCACCCGAGTTCGCCGGCTACATCGGCGGCGCAATCGCCTACCACCAGGGGCGAACCGAAGAGGCGCGGCGCTGCTGGCAGTCCGTCCTCGCCCTGCCCCCCGATCAGCGCCGCCACCGCTCGACGTGGGCCGCGTTCATGCTCGGACGGTCGTGGATGACCAACGATCCCGCACAGGCCGAGGCATGGTTCGTCCGCGTCGGCCGGCTCGCGGCCGAGGGCTATGCCGACCGGCTCGGCCTGGCCGCCGAGAGCATCGGCTGGCAGGCGCGCATCGAGCTGGACCGCAGCAACACCGTGGCCGCAATCGCCGGGTACATCCGGCACTACGCCGCCGGCGACCCCACCGCCGTGCATTCCCTCCGCACCGCCGTCCGCCGGCTGATGAACGGTCCGCCGGCGATGCGCCTGGCGGCGGCCCGCAACGTGACCGTCCAGCGCGTGGTTACGGCCTTCGCCGTATCCGCATCGCGCAGTTCGTGGGATGACACGCCCCCCGAGAAGACGTGGCCCGCGATCTGGCTGAAGTCGCTCGAGGCGGCGGGAGCCGCCGATCTGGCCGACGCCGATCGCATCGCCTGGATGGCCTACAACGCCGCCGACTTCGCGGCGGCCGGGCGCTGGCTGGCGCTGGCCCCCGCGGAGTCGCCGGTCGCGCAGTGGCTCCGTGCGAAGCTGCTGTTCCGGGCCGGGCGACTCGACGACGCCACGCGCATCATCGCCGGGCTCGCCCGGAGCTTCCCGGACGACTCCGTCTGGGCGGCCGAACGGGAGGATCCGGCGGATGAGTACGGGATCAACCCGACCGACAAGCCGCTCGGCGAACTCGGCGTCCTGCGTCTGGCGCGCGGCCAGTACGTCGAGGCGCTCGACGCCCTGGTGCGCGGGCGTTACTGGCTCGACGCCGCATACGTGGCGGAGCGCGTGCTGTCCGTCGACGAGCTGGCAGCCTACGTCGATGCGACCTGGCCGCGGCCGGCCACGAACCGGCCACCCGAAGCCTACGAAGCGTACAGCGGCTTCGTGGCGCCCGAGCGCGTCGCCCCACGCATCCGCGATCTGCTCGCCCGGCGGCTCGTGCGGGTGGAGCGGTACGCCGACGCCGACCGCTACTTCGGGGATGACCGGCGCCCGGTGCTGACGGAGTTTGCGCAAGCGCTTCAATCGGGCCGCGACCCGGTGCGTCCGCAGGCCGAGCGGGCCGCAGCCCTCTGGCACGCCGCGCAGATCGCCCGCCATCAGGGCCTCGAGCTCATGGGGACGGAGGCCGATCCGGACTGGGGCGCCCTGGGCGGAAGCTACGAGCTGGCGCCGGCATTCGGCTTCCGCACGAACACGCCGCCCGGCGCGGCGGCTTTGCAGGCCACCCGCGACGAACGGGCGCGCGTGCTTCGTCACGCTCCCGAGGTGAACCCGCCCGTCCGCTACCACTACCGCGAGATCGCCGCGGATCTCGCCTGGCAAGCCGCCGAACTCATGCCGGACCAGTCGCCCGACACGGCAGCCGTGCTCTGGGAGGCCGGGTGCTGGATCAAGAACCGCGCCCCGGACCGGGCCGACCGGTTCTACAAGGCGCTGGTACGCCGCTGCGGCCAGACCCCGCTGGGCGCGGAGGCCGACCGCCTGCGGTGGTTCCCCGCGGAATGGCCGCCGCCCGCCGCCACGCCCCCGCCCGGCGCGCGGAGCTGAGGAGCCCGGCGGCTTGCCCTTGCGGATTCACCACCGAGGCGTATAGAGTCACGCGCATGACAGACACCGAAGTTGAACGCCTGCACGAGGCCACGCTTCGAATTCTCGAAGAGATCGGCCTGCGCATCGAGCACGATGAAGTCCTCGCCAGGCTCCTCGCCGCCGGAGCGCGGCCCGGGCGGAGCGCCCAGGAAGTGCGGTTTCCCCGCGCGATGGTCCGGGAGCGCCTCGCCCTGGCGCCGCGCGCCGTGACGCTGGCGGCCCGGGACGGAAGCGCCACCGTCCTGACAAGTCGCTCCGCGCCTGTGTTCTGGACCAGCCCGGCGATGTACATCGTCGAAGGCGAGACCCGCCGCGAGATCGGCTCGGCCGACATGGCCGGGATCGCCCGCCTGTGCGAGCGGCTCCCCTCCGTGCAGGGCATCATGGGCTGCGCC
This sequence comes from uncultured Verrucomicrobiota bacterium, assembly GCA_964431965.1. Classification (GTDB taxonomy): domain Bacteria; phylum Verrucomicrobiota; class Kiritimatiellia; order CAIKKV01; family CAYSLU01; genus CAYSLU01. The sequence continues at coordinate 10,810 of CAYSLU010000056.1, read as the reverse complement.
ATGCACGACGTGCATCCGCCGCACCGCGACTTCGTCGGCCTCCGCGTCATGGCGGAGAACACGCGCAAGCACCTCCGCGCCGTCTGCTACAGCGCGCGCGGCGCCGACGCCATGGCGCGCATGAAGCCGCTCTTCCCCGGCCCGTGGTTCAGCATGGGCTTCACGGCGCACGGCCCGCTCCGCTGGACGAACCTGGCGCTCGACATCTTCCTCCGGACCGCGGGCCACGGCATCCCGACCACGATCAACGGCGAGCCGATGGCCGGTGTCACCGGGCCCGTCACCATCGCGGGCGCCGCCGCCGTCGGCAACGCCGAGATCCTGGCGGGCATCGTCATCAACCAGGTGCTCGAGCCCGGGCGCCCGGTCGTCCACAACCTCGGCCTGGCCCACGTGTTCGACATGCGGCATGCGACCGCCGTGACCGGCGGCCCCGAAAACGCGCTCTTCGCGCGCGCGGCCGCCGACCTCGGCCGGTTCTATGGGCTCCCGTCCGCCTCGTGGGTATCCACCGAGTCCGTCTACGAGGATGAGCAGGCCGCGCTCGAAAAGATGTTCGGGATCCAGACCCACATGGCGAGCGGCGTCAGCCTGATCTGGGGCCTCGGCCAGCTCGAGTCCGAGAAAACGCTGTCGCTGGCGCAGCTCGTTCTGGACGACGAGATGGTCCGCTACGCCCAGCGGTACGCCGAGGGCTTCGCCGTCACGGACGACGACCTGCAGCTCGACCTCATCCGCGAGGTCGGCATCGCCGGAAGCTTTCTGGACACCGAGCATACGGCCGCCAACTTCCGGCGCGCCCTGTTCCAGCCCGAGGTGCTCAACCGCGTGGCCCGCGACGCCGGCCCGATCCCCGTCCACGAGCGGGCCCGGGCGCGCGCGAAAGAGCTGCTCGCCAGCCCCACCGAACCAACGATCTCGGAGGATACCCGGCGCGAGTTGCATCGGATCGAGAAGTCGTTCGCTGTCGCCTGACTCCTCGGCCTCCCGTCCCGGTCGGGCCCGCGGGCCGGGAGTCCCGCGCCACGGCGCAAATCCGGCCGGCTCCGCCCTTCCGATCCCCTCCCTGGAGGGGAGGCCGAAGGCCGGGGTGGGTTCCGCCCGAACATGCCCGAGTCCCCCACTCGGCATCGAAGTCGGCCCCGCAATCGCATTCGCGGATCAGTGAACCAGTCCCCCTTCAGCGCGGGGAGCGTCGGGAGGGGGAGGGATGAAGGGAGTGGATTACGGCTACGGAGCGCGCGGGCATTGCAGCGGGTCGTGCGGAGGCAGTGGACAACGTCCTCGGTAGGCGGCAGACTCGTCAGTGTTTGGAGGAAGCCGAGTCCGAGCGTCTGCTGGGAGGGTCCCGATGAACCGAAGTCCGTTCTCCGAGTCAACCCGTGTCGATCTGTGCGTGGTCGGCGGAGGCCTGGCCGGCCTCTGCGCGGCCGTCAGCGCGGCCCGCCGCGGCCTGTCCGTCGCGCTGATGCACGAGCGCCCCGTGCTTGGCGGAAACGCCTCGTCCGAGGTCCGCATGTGGGTCTGCGGCGCGCGCGGGCCCAACAACCGCGAGACCGGGCTGGTCGAGGAGATCATGCTCGACAACCGCTACCGGAACGCGGGCCGGAACTGGTCGCTCTGGGACAGCATCCTCTACGAGAAGGCAAGCCGGCAGCCCAACCTGAAGCTGCTGCTCAACTGCACGTGCGTCGAGACCGAGATGGCCGGCAGCCGCATCCGGGCCGTCCGCGGCTGGCAGATGACCACGCAGACCTGGCAGCGCGTGGAGGCGGACCTGTTCACCGACTGCTCCGGCGACAGCATCCTCGCCCCGCTCACCGGCGCCGAGGTGCGCGTCGGTCGCGAAGCCCGCTCCGAGTTCGGCGAGAGCATCGCCCCCGAGCACGCCGACCGCCGCACGATGGGCTTGAGCTGCCTCATCCAGGCCCGCGAGACCGCCCGGCCGCAGCCGTTCGTGCCGCCGTCCTGGGCCTACACGTTCAAGACCGACGCCGACCTGCCGCACCGCACGCACGAAATCCACCAGCCCGCGAACAACTTCTGGTGGATCGAGATCGGCGGCGAAGACGATTCGATCCGGGACTCGGAAACCATCCGCGACGAACTGCTCCGGATCGCCCTCGGCGTCTGGGACCACATCAAGAACCAGGCCGACCACGGAGCGGAGAACTGGGAACTGGAATGGCTCGGGTTCCTGCCCGGCCGCCGCGAAAGCCGCCGCTACGTCGGCGACCACATCCTGACCCAGGGCGACGTCCGGTCCGAGGGGCGCTTCCCCGACCTCGTCGCCTACGGCGGCTGGCCCATGGACGACCACCACCCCGCCGGCCTGCGCTACTCCGGCGAGCCCACGATCTTCCACGCGGCCCCCTCCCCGTTCGGCATCCCGTACCGCTGCCTCTATTCGCGGAACGTGGACAACCTGCTCTGCGCCGGCCGGAACATCAGCGTGACCCACACCGCCATGAGCTCGACGCGCGTGATGGCCACCTGCGGCGTCATCGGCCAGGCGGTGGGCACGGCCGCCTCGCTCGCGGCCGGCCTCGGCGCGAGCCCGCGGCGCGTGTACCGCGAGGCCGTGAGCCAGCTGCAGCAGGCGCTGCTGGACGACGACTGCTACCTGCCCGGCGTCCGCCGCGCCATCCCCGAGCCCGCCCGCTCCGCCATGCTCCGCTCCTCCGGGGGCGACCCCGAGCCGCTGCGCAACGGGGTGGACCGGCCGGTCGGCGCCGCCGACAACGGCTGGCGCGGCGCACCCGGCGGGTGGATCGAGTACGCGTTCGCCCGACCGACCGCCCTGCGCGAGGCGCGCATCGTCTTCGACAGCGACCTGTGCCGAACCGAACTGCCGATGCCGAGCTCCTATCCGCTGAACCGCGCGCCCGTGCCGGTTCCGGCCGGCATGGTCCGCTCCTTCCGCCTCGAGGCGCCAGCCGACGACGGCTCCTGGCGGACCGTGCACCGCGAGCCGAACAACTGGCAACGCCTCGTGCGCGTCCCGCTGCAGCTCGAGGCGGCGGCCCTGCGGCTCGTCATCGAGCAGACGTGGGGCAGCCCGGACGTCCACCTGTTTGCGTTCGAGGTGAGGTAGCCGCACGTGACCGCACCCGAGCCATCGGAGCGCCTCGATCTGCTCCACGTAGCGCCGGACCTGACGGTCCCGCCCGTCTCGGACGGCCCGCCCCAACCCGGGGCCCGGGTGCGGACGGCGCTGCCTCCGTACCAGGGCACCGGCATCCGGCACGCGCTCTATCTCCCGGTCGACTGGACGCCCGGCCGGCGCTACCCGGTCATCTTCGAGTACCCCGGGAACGGCCCTTACACCAACGAGCTCGGCGATCACTCGAGCGGCGAGGCGGAGGACTGCGTGCTCGGATACGGGCTCTCCGCCGGCGTCGGCTTCATCTGGGTGTCGCTGCCATTCGTCGATGCCACGGGCACCCGCCACGAGCGCCAGTGGTGGGGGGATCTCGCCGCGTCGGTCCAGTACGCCCGGGATGCGGCCTGCGCCGTCTGCACGCGCTGCGGAGGGGATCCCGCGGCGCTGTTCCTCGCCGGATTCTCCCGCGGCGCCATCGCCTGCAACTTCATCGGGCTGCACGACGACGGAATCGCCGGGCTCTGGCGCGGCTTCTTCTGCCACAGCCACTACGACGGCGTGAAGCCGTGGCCCTACGCCGGGTCCGACCGGCCGTCCGCCGCGACGCGGCTGCAGCGCCTGCGCGGGCGCCCGCAGTTCATCTCGCACGAACTGACCACCGCGCCGGCCCGGGCGTTCATCAGGGAGACCGGCGTGGCCGCGCCGTTTACGTTCGTCGATCTGCCGTTCCCGAATCACCGGGCCGACTGGATCCTCCGCGACATCCCCGCACGCGCCGCCGCCCGCGAGTGGCTGAAGTCCGCACTCCCGGGCCGCGCCGTCATCCGGGCGCAGTAGCGGAGGCTCGACCCGGGCCAGCCGCGGCGCGCAAGGCCGCGTCGAGCTCCGCCACGGAGCTCCACCGGTCGGTCGGATCCTTCGCGAGCGCCTTTCGCAGCGCGGCCGCTACGGCCGGATGAACGAGGTCCGACACGGCCGGCTCCAGCTCCAGCACGTTCTCGATCTCGGTGCCCGGCTCCCGCGGGAACACCGGCTGTCCGCCCAGCATCTCGGCCAGGATCGCGCCCAGCGAGTAGACGTCGGTGCGCACGTCCAGCGGAAGGCCGCAGATCTCCTCGGGGCTCATGTAGCCCGGGGTTCCCTGCAGGAACTCCAGGTCGGCCGCCGTCCGGTTCGGGGCCACCGGCGTGGCCAGGCCGAAATCCACGATCTTGAGGATCGCGTCGCGCGTCAGCATCAGGTTCTCCGGCTTGAGATCCCGGTGCAGCACGCCGCGCGCGTGCACATAGCCGAGAGCCGACGCGCAGACCGTGGAGACATCCAGCACCGTGTCGAGCGAAAGGCGGCCGACCCGGCTCAGGATGCCGGCGAAGTTCTCCCCATCCACAAACTCCATGACCAGGAACAGCCGGCCGCCTTCAAGCTCCAGGTTGTACAGCCGGACGATGTTCTCGTGCGCGAGGTTCATGGCCACGGCCGCCTCGCGCTTGAACGCATCGACCGCAGACACGTCGGACATGAACCCCTCGGGCAGCACCTTGATCGCCACCGTCATGTTCAGAAGCTTGTCCGTGGCCTTGTAGACCGTCCCCCGCCCGCCGTGGCTGAGCAGCTCGACCGTCTGGTACCGGCGGGACAGCAGCATCGGCGGAGCGCGCCGCGTCGGGACGCGGATGCCCGCAGCAGGCCGCTCCTTGGCGGGCACGGGAACGCGCGTCGGCTCGCGGCCGGCGACCACGTGCACGCGCGGCGCCGGACCGGACGTTTCCCGTATGTGGATCAGTCTCGGATCTCCAGCACCGGCCTCAGGGGCCGATCCGCTCATGGCCGGCCCTCCCCATCGACCCGGAACCGGCCGGCCCCGGACAGGCCGAACACCGGATCGCGCACTGTCACGGTCCATTCCCCGGGCTCCGCGTTCACGGGCACCGTCCGCTCCATCACGCCGGCTCCGTCGGTCACGATCAGAGCCCCGCCCAGCCCGCGGAGGCACAGCCCGGACGCGTCCGCCACCTCCACCTGCACCGCGAACGTGCCGTGCGCCGGCCGGCGATCGCGCGTCCGCAGCTCGACTTCGATTCGCACGGAGGCACCCGCCCGGACCGGCTTCGGCGGCAGCTTCAGATCCAGGGCCGCCGGCTGCGACGTAAACAGGGCGTACAGCGCGCCGTGGTACCCGTCCAGCGTCGCCTCGAACCGCACGGTGTCCCGCCCCACCCACAGCTCCACGATCTCGCCTGTCGTCAGGTTGACCGCCGCCTCCGCGTCGAACGGCAGATCGCGCAGGGTGATCTGTCCGGACCGGCGCTCGGGGACCACATTGGCGACCGGCACCAGGCAGGCGCCCGGCAGCAACCGCACCCCGACGTCGAGGTCCGCACAGGAGCCGCCCCAGCGCGGGTGGCGCCCCTCGCGGGCCAGCAGGTGCCGCAGGCCCTCCTCCATCCGGTCGCGAACCCCCGTCCGCCCGCTCTCGACGGCGTCCGCATACGCCTCCTGCAGGCTGCGCGTCAGCCGGATCACGCGCCCCTCGCCGGCGCGGAAGACGGCATAGTCCAGTCCGGGAACCAGGACGCCCTGCTGCTCCGCCTTACCGCGACAGAGCCTGGCCAGGAACCCCGTCGGCGCCCCCGTCTCGTCGCGATCCGGGTCGCAGTCCACCACGAGAATGGCGCCCGACCGAACCAGCGCGTCCAGGCGCTCCATCGTCCGCCGCGCCAGGAACCGGCAGTCGCTCACCACCACCGCGTCATACCGCGCATCGGACTCCCCGAAGAGCTGCTCCTCGACCTGGTCGAGGTCGGGAAACGCGCGCGTGCACAGCTCGTACGCCATCATGTGCCGGTTCTCGTTCGGATAGAGCCGGTCGAACGGGAACGCGTACCGCCGGTAGTAGCCGAATCCTTCGTGCCCGGCCGGGAGCTCGGAGGGCTGCGGATCCATCACCCACTGGCACCAGGGGTTGAGGAACGCCATGCGCGCCGGCGGACGGCGGCTGCGCGCCAGCAGCGGGAAGAACGGCCGGACCTTGTTCACCTCGAGCCCGAACTCGCGCAGGCGCCCGAAGCTGATCCCGAAGACTTCGGCCTCAAACGACGCAAGGAACGTGTCCAGGCGAACCGCGCCCGCGGCGAGCAACGCGTAGAACTGGCCGACCGACCAGTGCGCCGGCAGGCGCCGGTTCGGCACGTCGTGCTCCCACAGCTCCATGAACACGCCCCACGGGATATCGTAGTGCGTTGCCAGCGAGCGCACCCACGCGGCGATCCAGTGCGTCTGGCTGTGCGGCAGCTCGCGCCCGCCCCGCCAGTTCAGGTAGCTCCATGGATAGCACGCCATGTAAAGCTCGTCCCCGTGGCGCGCCCACCGGTGCATGCCGTTGAACACCAGGTCGCTCGTGTGCAGGCGGTCGATCGCCGTGTGATGGAGGTGCAGCTCCGGCGCGATCTCGCGCTTCAGCCGGTGGGTCACCTCGAACGCGCGCGTCGTGTAATCCGTCATCCACTCGAAGAATCGCCATCTCCGGACCGTGCGATCGCCCGCCAGATCGTCCCATCGCGGCAGCTCCTCGCCAAACCGCTCGCGGTACAGGCGCCGGCAGACCTCGCACCGGCAGACGTTCGAGGGATAGAGATGCGGCTCGTCGATGATCTCGGTCGAGATGAGCCCGGCCCGGGCCGACTGGAGCCGGAGCATGGGCTCGATCCGGGCGCGCACCGCGGCTTCATAGCCCGGCGCATGCACGCACGGCTCTGTCGGCGCATAAGCCTTGCTGGCGCCATGCGTCGCGAGCACCACGAGCGCCGAGTCGAAATCGTTCCACAGGTGGCGGCCGGCGGCCGCCACCAGGGCGTCCACGCGTCGGACGCGCTGCGCGGCGGGCGCGGGCGGGGCGGACGGATCCATCAGGGCGGACGCGTCCCGCATGCAGCCGGCCGAGATCGTGTCGAGCCCGTACTCGGCCAGATACGCGTCCAGGCGCCCGCGCAGCTCGTGCTCGTCCGAGCTGCCGTTCGAGAAATGCCCCACCAGGTGAAAACCCGCATCGGGGTCGGGCGGGGCCACCACGGCCAGAGCGTGATGGTATCGCTCTTCGGCGCCATCCGCCGTCCGGACTCGGATCACGGCTTCGTAGTCACCCTCGGCCAGCGCCGGCACGCGCCACTCCAGTGCGTGCTCCGCGGTCCGAACCGCGGCCCGGACCTCACCGACCGACCGGCCGGACGCGTCGGCCACCTCCATCGCCGCCAGGCAGGGCTCGGAATGCCGAACCTGCGCGGTCCACGTGTCGCCGGCCCGCACCGCGCACGTCCCGCCCGGCACGAACACGCGAGCCCGGCGCGCGTCCGCGAACCGAACGCGGAAGCGGCGCGCGTCGACCGCCGCGCCCTTCCAGTTGGTCCAGCGCGGCGGCGGAGCCATGGCGAACGCATCCGCCGGACGCTCCGGCGGCGGGTCGTCCATCTCGAGTCGGACCTCGACTTCGTAGACGCCCGAAGACCGGCCGGCCGCGGGATCGCGGAACTCGAACTGCTCCTCCTGATCGGGCATTGCGAGGGGCCGGACGATTTCCTCTACGACTCCGCGGGGCACGCAGTCGCCGCCGGCCGCCAGGCGGCCTTCGTCGACGGCATGCAGCCGCACGCGGCAGCGCGCGCCGGCCTGCGGGGACGGCTGCGTCACGCGCACGCGAAGCGTCCGGCGGCCCGGATCCGGCTCCCCAAGCTCCAGATCGGCGATCCGGATCGCCGGCCGCAC
>CAYSLU010000056.1:0-2849 GCA_964431965.1 uncultured Verrucomicrobiota bacterium | reverse complement strand
CCGCCGGCCGCCACGACCTCATCGGCACACGCGAGCGGCTCGGCCGCCGGCACGCGGGCCGGCAGGACGCCCTCCAAGTCATGCCAGAGCCGATAGCTCCGCCCCAGCCCGAAGATGCCCCCGCAGACCAGCAACGGCAGCCCCCGCTCTGCCGCGGAACGGATGTGCTGGACGTCGCGCTCCGAGCACGACTCGAGGTCGATCCCGGCAATGATCAGCGCATCGTACTGGAGGAAGCCCGCGTATCCCTCGCTCTGACGCGAGACGCGCCCGGTGAGCGGCTCGGACAGGGGCAGCCAGGGGATCGAGGCGTAGACCGGATAGATCCTCGTCTTGTACGGGAGATCGCCCGCCGCCCGCTCGAACGGGTGCGGACTGCACGTGTAGTGCCTGAGCAGCAGCAGTTCGCGAATGCCGGCCGGATCCATGTGTCATGCCCCCGCACCGACCCGCCGCACGCTCCGCCGGAGCATCCCTTAGCGCCGGATCGTGTGACGCCTGCACTCCGCCATCCACTCGGCGTGCTTCTGCGCCCCCATCAGCCGCACCTGCGCGATGCAGGCCGCCCGGTCCGATCGGAACACGAACCCGATCATCCGCGCAATGGGGTTGTTGAAGGTCCGGCATCCGTTCGGATCCGGATGCTCCTGGCACTCGGCGCAGGTCGCGTAGCCCCGCTGGATGCAGCACGCCCGGACCTTGCACCAGGCCCGCTTCTCGTTCGGCCGGCAGCCGGTACACCGTCCGCTCCGGTGCGCGCGGCACGCCCCGCAGTAGAGCCCGCAGCACGCCACGAGCCCCGCGTCCGCCGTAATGTCCGTCACCATCGCCTGGACCTCCCCGCCTGAGTCTGAGCCCCCTAGCGGCGGGCCAGCAGCTTGATGTACTGCCACGCGACCTTCAGATCCTCGAGTGCCTCCGCCGCCGTGCACAGCGGCGGCTGATCGCCCCTGACGGCCGCCACGAAGTTCACCGCCTGCTGGCGCATGGCGTGCACCCAGGGCAGCTGGGGCTCTGTCGTCGTCGGCACGGCGCCCTTGCCCGGATCGCGCAGAACCGTCACCCGCCCGGGCCGGTTGCTGGCCAGCGGCGCGGGCAGCTCCAGTCGGATCCAGCCGTGCTCGAAGCATACGAGGGCCGACTCCTGCCAGTCGACGCTCGTCACATACGGCGACATCTCGATCGTGCAGGCGACTCCGCTGCGGCTGTGGCCGACCAGCACCACGCCCGATGGATCGGCGTAGGAAACCGAGTACGGCTCGCCCAGCAGGTGCCGCATCAGGTTGACCTGGTGGATGTAGTAGTTGACGAAGCTGATGTAGCGGTCGTAGGTCGGCTTGTCCATCTTCGGATCGGCCGGGTCCCACTTCACCGGGGGCAGCTGGCTCTGGGAGTGGATGAGATCGACGAACCCGCTGGCCACCCAGTCGCCAGCCGGCATCACGATGCGGACGTACTTCATCTTGCCGAGCTCGCTGGACTCCTGGATCCGGGCGATCTCCGCCTTCGCGTACTGCGTGGCCGGATCGCTCCGCTTGTGGTAGCCGATCATCATCCAGGTGCCGCTCTTCTTGACGGCGCGGACGATCTTCTCGCCCATCGGAATGGTGCCGGCGATGGGCTTCTCGGTGAACACCGGGATGCCCGCCTTGAGCAGCTCGGGGACGAGCGTTCCGTGCCGGGTGAACGGCTGCGACGCGACGATCCCGTCCAGCTTCTCGGCCGCCAGCATCGCCTCGTGGCTGGCATAGGTCCGGGGGACGCCGTAGCGGGACGCCACGCGGGCCCGGAGGTCCTCCCGCAGCTCGGCCAGCGCGACCACCTCGCACCCCGGGACGGTCACGTAGTTCCGGAGGTGCGCGCACTGCCCCATCCCGCCCACGCCCACGAATCCGATCCGCATCTTCTTCTGCTCAGCCATGGTCGTTCGCTCCTGCTCTTCCGTTCTAGTGTATCGTCCCGCAAATGATTACGCAAAACGCGCAAGCGCTTGTCATTCCGAGCGGAGCGAGGAATCTCGGGCCTGATCGCACGGCAAGAGATCCTTCGCTTTGCTCAGGATGACCTTCAATCTGTACACCTGTTTCTGAGCCAGCACACTACGCCGTCGCCAGCTTGCCGAACCGGTTCGCGATGGCCAGCGCCGGATCCAGCGGCACGTTCTGCCGCTTCACGTTCTTCGGGACCGCGACCGCCGGAACGGCCCGCAGCTTCCGCCCCTTGAACTGCGGCAGATAGCCCCTCTGCGCGGCCAGCATCTCCGCCACCATGCTCCGGATTTCCGCCAGCGTGCAGACCGCCGCCGTGAGCGGGTCGAGCGCCACGGCCTGCATCACCAGCTCGGGGTCGCCCGTGAAGCTGGCATCGACCGTCAGCCCCTGCACCAGCACGTTCGTCATGTTCAGCGCGGCGCACTGCGGCGGCAGGTCGCCGACCACCGTCGGCTGCAGCCCCATCCGGTCGACGAAGATCGGCACCTCGACGCAGCAGCCATTCGGCAGGTTCGTGATGCAGCCGTCGTTGCGGATGTTGCCGTTCAGCCGGAACGGCACGCCCGTCTCGAGCGCCTCGATGATGTGCGAGCAGTACTCCGCGCTGCGCGCCCCGAGGGCCGTCGACTCGATCGACAGCGGATCGGTCTTCGCGAACTTGTCGGCGATCATCTTGCAGTAGTGGTAGTACGCGCCGGTCTCGCCGCCGAACGCGGGCTCGTCGCAGTACAGGTCTAGCGCCTTGCGGTTCTTGCGGAAGTACGGCAGGTACTCGGACAGGTGCCCCGTGCTCTCGGTCATGAAGTAGCCGAAGTGCCGGAGCACCTCGCCGCGCACCTTCTCGTTCACATAGAAGCC
>CAYSLU010000055.1:0-35669 GCA_964431965.1 uncultured Verrucomicrobiota bacterium | reverse complement strand
ACCGACCGGATCCGGAAAATCGACGACCCTCGCGAGCATGCTCAACATCATCAACGAGGAGCGCGACTGCCACATCATCACGGTCGAGGATCCGATCGAGTATTACCACGACCACCGCAAGTCGATCGTCACTCAGCGCGAGGTGGGGGTGGACGTGACCACCTTCGAAGAGGCTCTGGTGCGCGGGCTGCGGCAGGATCCGGATGTGATTCTCGTGGGCGAAATGCGGGATCTCGAGACGATGCGGGCGGCGATCACGGCGGCAGAGACGGGCCACCTGGTGTTTGCCACCCTGCACACGACCGGTGCGGCCCGGACGGTGGACCGCATCGTGGACGCCTTCCCGGAGACGCAGCAGTCCCAGATTCGCACCCAGCTGGCCAGCGGCATCGTGGCGGTGATCTCCCAGCTGCTGCTGGTTCGCGCCAGCTCGCCCGGCCGCGTCGCGGCGTTCGAGATCATGATTTCCACGCCCGCCATACAGGCGCTGATTCGGGAGAACAAGACATACCGCATCACCTCCGAGATCCAGACGGGGGCCCGCTGGGGCATGATCACCTTGGATGCGCACCTCATGGCACTGTACGAGGCGGGCCACGTGTCGTACGAGGATCTCATCACGAAGTCGCAGGATCCGGACGGAATCGTCCAGAAGCTGCAGGAAACCAAGAAGCGCAGGTAGTCCGATGGCCGACGAGAACACCCAGGAGCCGCTGCTGCAGATGCTGGCCGACCAGGATCTCCTGACCCCCGAGCAGGTCGTGGAGGTGCGGGAGGAGCACCAGCGGAGCGGCGTGCCGGTCCGCAACGTGGTCGTGAATCTTGAGATTGCCACCGAGGATCAGCTGCTGCATCTGATGGCCGACTACATGGGCACGCGGGTGATCAACCTGCCGGCTACGGACATCCCGACCGACGTGGTGCACGCGATCCCCGCCAGCACGGCTCGCATGTACAACGTCGTGCCGGTCGCTATGGGGCCCAAGTCGGTCACCCTGGCCGTGTTCGACATCCTGGATCCCCGCGTGTCGGACGAGTTGCGGTTTGTGCTTACCCGGGACGTGTCGTTCGTGTTTGCGCGGGAGGAGGACATCCGGACGCGCGTGAATGAGTTCTACGGGGACGACAGCGCCTCGGTGAACGAGCTGCTGTCGGCGCTCGAGTCCGAGATCGAACACTCCGAGGACATCGTGACGCTCGGCGGCAAGAGCGACGAGAAGGAGTTGGAAGAGATCGCGGGCTCCGCGCCGGTGATCAAGTTCGTTCAGCTGGTGCTCTACCAGGCAGTTCAGGCCCGAGCCTCGGATGTGCATTTCGAGCCGTTCGAGAACGAGTTCAAGATCCGGTACCGGGTGGATGGCGCGCTCTACGAGCTGGCACCGCCCCCCAAGAAGCTGGCGCTGCCCGTCATCTCCCGCATCAAGGTCATGTCCAGCCTGAACATCGCCGAGCGTCGGCTGCCGCAGGACGGACGCATCCAGCTCACGATCGCCGGGCGCCAGGTTGACTTCCGCGTATCGACCCTTCCGACCCAGTTCGGGGAGAGCGTGGTACTCCGCGTGCTCGACCGCGGAATCGTGTCCCTTGACCTCGAGAACCTCGGGATGCCGGACGATGTGTTCAAGCGGTTCTGTGCCGATATCGACAAGCCGAACGGCATCGTCATCGTCACGGGCCCGACGGGCTCCGGCAAGACGACCACGCTATACTCGGCTTTGCGCCGGCTCAACACCAGCGAGATGAAGCTCCTCACCGCCGAGGAGCCGGTGGAATATGAGATCGACGGAATCGTGCAGGTGCCGGTCAGCGAGGCGATCGGCAACAGCTTCGAACGCGTGCTGCGCGCATTCCTCCGCCAGGATCCCGACGTCCTGATGGTCGGCGAAATCCGCGATCTGACGACCGCGCACATCGCGATCCAGGCCTCGCTCACCGGCCATCTGGTGTTCAGCACGCTGCACACGAACGATGCCTGCGGAGCCATCACCCGCCTGATCGATATGGACGTGGAGCCGTACCTGATTTCCTCGACGCTCGAGGCGGTCATCGGGCAGCGGCTGGTGCGGCGGATCTGCGAGAACTGCAAGACGTCGTTCCGCCCGGACAAGGCCGTCATGGATCGGCTGGGCCTGACCATCGGAGACATCGGGGACCGGATGTTCTACTTCGGCACCGGTTGCTCCTCCTGCAACAACTCGGGATACCGCGGGCGGAAGGGGATCTACGAGTATATGGCGGTGACCGATCCTCTGCGCGAGTTGATCAACGAGCGAAAGCCGACCTTGGTCCTGCGCAGCAAGGCGATCGAGATGGGCATGCGCACGCTCCGCGAAGACGGCATCCGCAACATCCTCGACGGGTACACGACCGTGGACGAGGTGATGCGCTACACCTGACGACACGGCCTCTCTCGGCGGCCTTCCTCCGCCAGATCGAACGGGAGAACGCGATGGAGAAGATCATTATTGTTGGATCCGGTCCGGCCGGGTGCACGGCCGCGCTATACACGGCGCGCGCCAACCTTTCGCCGCTGGTGCTCGAGGGGCTCGAGCCCGGCGGGCAGCTGACCACAACGACCGACGTGGAGAACTACCCCGGCTTTCCGGAGCCCGTCAACGGCTTCGAGCTGGTGGACCGCATGAAGCGGCAGGCGGAGCGCTTCGGCGCCCGGTTCCTTCCGTCCTCCGTCCAGTCCTGCGATTTTTCGACGAAGCCGCTCCGGCTTCGCGTGGACGGCGGCCAGACGCTCGAGGGCGCCGCCGTGATTGTCGCGACGGGTGCGAGCGCGCTCTACCTGGGGATTGAGTCCGAGCAGAAGCTGCGCGGGCACGGGGTGTCGGCTTGCGCCACGTGCGACGGGTCGTTCTACCGCGACGTCCCGGTGGCCGTCGTGGGCGGGGGTGACACGGCGATGGAGGAGGCGCTGTTTCTGACCCGCTATGCGACGAGCGTGACCATTGTGCACCGGCGGGGCGAGTTCCGCGCGTCCAAGATCATGACGGCGCGGGTCTTGGAGCATCCGAAGATCCGGGTGATGTGGGACTCGGTGGTGGAGGAGGTGCTGGATGTCGCCAAGGGTGAAGTGACGGGCCTGCGCCTGCGCAACGTCCGGACCGGCGCGCTCAGCGATGTGCCGGCGGCCGGCGTGTTTGTCGCCATCGGTCACGCTCCGAACACGGCCGCCTTTGCCGGGCAGATCGAGCTCGACTCGAAGGGCTATGTCGTGGCGCGCGGGGCGCGCACGAGCGTGGAGGGCGTCTTTGTGGCGGGCGACTGCCACGACCCGCACTACCGGCAGGCCATCACGGCCGCCGGCTTCGGCTGCATGGCCGCACTCGAAGCCGAGCGCTATCTGGGATCCCTGGGGCAATGAGCCGGCCACCCGCCATGCGGGATGAGTGGCGGACCTATGCCCGGCTGGTCCGCTACAGCCGTCCGCACATGACGCGGCTGGCGGGCGCCGTGGCGGCCGGCATCCTGTATGCCGCCTCTCAGGGCGGCTTGGTGTGGGCCGTGCGCGGCGGCCTCAAGAACATCTTCGACCCAGCCGGCGCCCCGCTGCGGGTGATTGTCCTCGTCTCCCTCCTGTTCCCGTTCCTCGGCGCCATCCGGGGCCTGAGCGACTTCGCGAGCAAGTACCTCATCCGGTGGGTCGGCAGCCGCGTGGTGATGGATATCCGGAACGAGAGTTTCCGCCATCTCCTGCGGCTCTCGGTGTCCTTCTTCTCGGGAAGCCGGACCGGCGAACTCATCGCGCGGGTCACGAACGACACCATGCTCATCGAGCGGGCCGTCTCCACGGTGATCGCGGACATCGTGAAGGAGCCGTTCACGCTCGTGATCATGGCGGTGTCGCTGTTCGTGCTCGACTGGCGGCTATCGCTCATGAGCATCGTGCTGGTTCCGATGTGCATCATCCCGATCCGGCTATTCGGCGGCCGAATCCGCCGCTACGCGCGGCAGGGGCAGGAGCGGGTGGCTGACCTGACGTCCATCCTTCAGGAGGCCATCACCGGCATCCGCATCGTCAAGGCGTTCGGCATGGAAGACTACGAGGAGGAGCGGTTTCGCGCCCAGAACCGAACCTTCTTCAGCCGGGTCATGCGGGTCACCCGCGCGCGGTCCGGCGTGGAGCCCATCATCGTCCTGATCGCGTGCGTGGGCATCTCCGCCGTGCTGATCTACGCGGGCCGGTCCCGGATGGAGTTCTCCCAGTTCGCCGCCTACGCGACGGCGCTCTTCATGATGTACGAGCCGATCAAGAAGCTGAGCAATGTTCACCTGCTGATTCAGGAGAGCTCGGCGGCGGCGGACCGGATCTTCGAGCTGCTGGACCGGGAGGTCGATGTGCGCAACCGCCCCGGCGCGGTCGCGTTCCGGGGGCCGATCCAGTCGGTCGAGTTCGACCGCGTCGGGTTTGCCTACGAGTCGGCGCCGGTGCTCACCGACCTGTCGTTCTCGGTCGGCGCAGGCACGCGGGTGGCGATCGTCGGCGGATCGGGAAGCGGCAAGACCACGCTGGTCAACCTGATCCCGCGCTTCGCCGATGTGACAGCCGGCGCGATTCGCGTGAACGGGCGGGACCTGCGGGACTACACGGTGGAATCCCTGCGGAGGCAGATCGGCATGGTCACGCAGGATACGATCCTGTTCAACGACACGGTGGCGAACAACATCGCGTACGGGGCGGGGGGGGTGCGGCCGGAGGAGATCCGGAGCGCCGCCGTGGGCGCCCACGCCGACGAGTTTATCCGGGAGATGCCGCAGGGGTACGACACCGTCATCGGGGAGCACGGCGTGCGCATGTCGGGCGGGCAGCGCCAGCGGTTGGCCATTGCCCGCGCGATGCTCCGGAACCCGCCGATCCTGATCCTTGACGAGGCCACGAGCGCGCTGGACGCGCAGTCAGAGCGGATCGTGCAGGCGGCGCTCGACGAGCTGGCCGAGGGGCGGACGGTGTTCGTGATCTCGCACCGGCTCTCGACGGTCATCACAAGCGACGTCATCCTGGTGCTGGCCGGCGGGCAGGTCGCGGAGCAGGGAACACACGCGGAGCTGATGGATCGCGACGGCGTCTATCGGCGGCTCTACGAGATCCAGTTCGTCACGGCCCGCGAAAGCGCGTGACGATGTCGGAGATGTAGCGCCTCGTGGACGGGTAGGTGATGGCGCCGCGGAACCGGTCGGCTTCGCCCTCGTCCCCGCTCGACCAACGAAGCGCGTTCGAGCGCCCGGCGTTGTACTCGGCCAGCGCGTAGGGGACGGGGTCTGCCTTCGCGGACCAGCGGCGCATCGCCCGGGCCAGGTACCAGCAACCGGCCGCGACGTTGGTGGCGGGATCGAACAGGTCGGCATGGGGCACGTGGGCCGAACCGCGCGACTTGGCCCACTCCCCGGCCGCGGCAGGGGTCACTTGCATCAGGCCGATCTCGCCGGCCCGGCCGACGCGCCGGGGGTCGAAGCGGCTCTCCCTCCAGACGACGGAGCGGACCAGGCGGGGAGGCAGACCCGCGGCGCGAGCTGTCGACTCGATCAGGCCGTCAAACCGGTGAAACTGATACCACCGGGCGCCCCCCGCCAGCCCGGCCAAAAGGATTGCGGCGGCGGCAGCACCCCATATAATTCGCCGGGCCAAGTGCCGAAGAGGAGTGGACATTTCCCGCGCATCGTAGCGACCCCGGCCGGACATGCCAAGACCGGCGACGCGAGCGCCGCGCGCGCGGAAGCGGGGGGATATCCGATGAAGTCGTTTCGCGAGGAGCTCTTGCTGGAAATTCCTGCCCGTCGCGGATTCCGCAACATCACGGGTGACGTTGAGGCGTGTCTGGTCCGGAGCGGTGTTCGGGAGGGGTTGGTGCTGGTCAACGCCATGCACATCACGGCCAGCGTGTTCATCAACGACAACGAGTCCGGCTTGCACGCCGATCTCGAGAAGTGGCTGGAGAAGCTGGCACCCGAAAAGCCTCATTCGCAGTATGCGCATAACGGCTGCGAGGACAATGCCGACGCCCATCTGAAGCGCAGCGTCATGGGCCGTGAGGTGGTTGTGGCCGTGACGGATGGGCGGCTGGATTTCGGCCCGTGGGAGCAGATCTTCTACGGCGAGTTCGACGGACGCCGGAAGAAGCGGGTGCTGGTGAAGATCATTGGAGACTGACGTCGTTCGCCGCCCTGCCGGACAATGGAGCGCCATGCAGACCGCCGATTTCGACTACGAACTGCCCCGGGAGCTGATCGCCCAGCAGCCGGCCGGAGAGCGCGCTTCGGCCAGGATGCTGGTCGTGCACCGGGGCTCCGGACGCCTCGATCATCGCCGGGTTTCGGACCTGCCGGAGTATCTGTGCCGTGACGATGTGCTGGTCGTCAACAACACCCGGGTCATCCCCGCTCGGGTGTTCGGGCGAAAGGATGCCAGCGGCGGAAAGGTCGAGGTGTTGCTGATCGAGGAGCACGAGCCGGGGCTTTGGGAGGCGCTGGCCCGGTGCTCGCGCCGTCCCGCGGCAGGGAGTCGGGTGACTCTGGCGGGCGGGCACGTGCGGGCAACCGTCGAGCGCGTCGGCGAGGGGGCGCGAGTCTGGCTGCGGATGGAATGTGATCGGCCGTTGCTGGAGGTGCTGGACGAGCACGGTCAACCGCCCCTTCCGCCGTACATCCAGCGCGGCTATCGCGCTCCGGATGCGGCCGGAGGCGCGGCGGACGAGGCGATCCGGGCCGACCGGATTCGATACCAGACCGTGTATGCCCGGGAGCCGGGCGCCATTGCCGCGCCGACGGCGGGGCTGCATTTCACTCCGGAGCTGCTGGCGCGGCTGGATCAGGCCGGCGTCGGTCGGTCTGAGATCACTCTGCACGTCGGACTGGGAACCTTCAAGCCCATCGAGGCGGCGGACTTGGACGGGCACGTGATGGAGGCGGAGCGCTACTCGGTCTCTGCGGAGGCGGCGCACCGGATCGCGGACGCCCGTGCGGCGAGCGGCCGGGTCGTGGCCGTCGGAACCACCTGCGTCCGTGTGCTGGAGACCGTGGCGGGGCCAGACGGATCGATCGCGCCGTGCGCCGGCCGGACCTCGATCTTTATCCGCCCGCCTTACCGGTTCCGGGCCATAGACGCCATGCTGACCAATTTCCATCTGCCGATGTCGACCCCGCTGGTCATGGTGTGCACGCTGGCCGGCAGCGACTTGATCCTGCGCGCCTATCGCGAAGCCGTGGCGCTCGGCTATCGGTTTTACAGCTACGGTGATGCCATGCTCATCCTCTGACGTTCGGGGCTGGGAAAATATCTGTTCAAAACCCGCGGGTGAAAGTGTATATAGCTGCACGTTGAGTTGAGGCATCACGCACCGGTTTCGACGAGGGAGGATTGACGAAATGAAGCGCAACTGGCTGGCCCTGGCAGTGATGGTTTTGTGCCCGACGATCGCGTTCCTGACGGCGGGCTGCGAGGGGGACGACCATGATCCGTATCCTCCAGTGGACGTGAACGGCACATGGAAGTGGTCGGATAACGCGGGCACCAGCGGCACGGTGACGTTCGTTCAGGTCGACAACGATGTGAAGGGCACGTTCCGGATAGCCGGAACGCCGGGCAAGAGCGGGACGGTCGATGGCTCGATCAACAGCAACGAGCTCACCTTCCACCTGGTAGCGACAGATGGGACTCAGATCCTGTTCGTCCGGGCAGACGTGACGGGCGGATCCGCTGTCGGCGAGTGGCAGGTTCCGGGCACCCGCACGGGCGGCAAGTGGACGGCCAAGCGCCTCTAGCCATCAGGCAATCCTGCATGACGCTGGATCCGCTTCGACGCGCCTTCGGAATACCGGACCGACTGGACTTTATCGACGGGCCCGGCGGGCTTCCCGTGGCGTCAATTCGTTCCCCGTTGGGCTCCGCTGACATCGCACTGCACGGGGCGCACGTCCTGTCCTATCGGCCGGCTGGACATCTGCCGGTTCTCTGGCTGAGTCGGCAGGCCCGGTATGAGCCAGGCAAGCCGATCCGTGGCGGAGTCCCGGTGTGCTGGCCGTGGTTCGGCAGCCATCCTCAGGATAGCGCTCGTCCCTTCCATGGCTTCGCCCGGATCCGCGACTGGCGCGTGGCGGGAAGCGGCGTAACGGCGAGCGGAGAGATCGAGCTTCGAATGGTGTTCGAAGACGACGCGCAGACCCGTGAGCTTTGGCATCACCGATTCCGGTTGGTCCTCGACGTGTCGGTCGGCCGCCGCCTGCGCGTGTCCCTGGGCATGTCGCATGCCGGGGAGGGGGTGGCGGTGTGCACGGCCGCGCTTCACACGTATCTCGCCGTCGGTGATGTGCGTCAGGCGACGGTACACGGACTTGACGGGAGGGAGTACATCGATACGGTCGGCGGCGGGTCGGTTCGACGGCAACAGGTCGGCCCCATCACGGTGTCCGACGAGACCGATCGCGTATATCTGGATTCGACGGATTCCTGCGTGGTCGAGGACCCGGTCTGGAAGCGCCGGATTCGCATCGACAAGCAGGGCAGTCGCACGACGGTGGTGTGGAACCCGTGGATCGAGAAGTCCAAGCTCATGCCAGACTTCGGGAATGACGAGTATCCCGAGATGATCTGCGTCGAATCGGCGAACGCGGCGGGCGACGAGGTGCGGCTCGGCCCGGGGGAGTCGCATGTTCTGTCCGCCGAAATCGCATGCGAATCAATGAAACGATGAAATCAGGGACAAAGGTGTTGACCGTCTGGATGCGTTGGGTGTAATTATGAAGTGTTCGTAAAACGATTTAGGCCCGCGTAGTCAGTCCATATGGAAGGGAGTCGATCTATGAGCAGGATGTGTCGCCGGTTCCGCGCGAAGGGGTTCACGCTGATTGAGTTGCTCGTGGTAATCGCGATTATCGCCATTCTGGCTGGACTGCTGCTGCCGGCCGTGAATCTGGCCCGCGAAAAGGCGCGGCGCATCGACTGCCTGAACAACCTGAAGCAGATCGGTCTGGCCATGCACATCTACTCGGCCGACCACCGCGAGAAGTTCCCGACCAACCACCTCTCGGAGTTGGCCGGGCAGTATATCTCGGACACGGAGCTCTTCGTCTGCCCGAGCGATCAGACGACAACGCCAGCCGGCAGCGTGTCGAACCTGAATGCGGGCAGTTGTTCCTATTCGTACTACGCGGGGCTGTCGGAGTCCACCCGAGCGGACCATCTGCAGGCATGCGATAAGATGTCGAACGTAACTGCGGCGTTGCCGATATTCGGCTTGAACCATGATGCGTCGGGCGGGAACATCCTGTTTGTCGGCGGATACGTCAAGTGGTACAACGTTCCCGACTTCAGCAACTCGCTCTGGGACATCAAGAGCAACCCGCCGATCAAGGACTATTGATCCGACTGCCATATGGGGCGGCGAAGGCCGGGAAGTGCATACTTCCCGGCCTTTGCATTTGAGCCGGGCGCGTGCCCGGCAGGGGGCTCCGCGTGTCGCTGATCGCCAAAGTGCTGGTCGATGTCTCGCTGGACCGTGAGTTTGACTACGCGATTCCCCCGGCGTTGGAGCGCCGCGTGGCGATCGGGATGCGGGTGCGCGTGCCGTTCGGCCCCCGTGAGACCGAGGGCTATGTGGTCGGGCTGGCGGACCGATCCGAGTTCGACCGGCTGAAGCCAATCCGGGGCGTATTGGATGAAAGCCCGGTCCTGACTGAAGCCATCCTGTCGCTGGCGCGCTGGATCAGCGAGTACTACTGCGCCCCCATCGAGAGCGCCGTGCGAACGGTCCTGCCCGGCGCCGTCCGGCGTGCCGAGAGCCGGCACTTGGCTCGCCTCTTCGTGACTCCGGTTTCGAGCTCGGGTGAGGCGAACGCGCCGGCGGCAGCCCGGCGGCAGGCTGAGGCTCTGGCGCTCGTACGGAGTTCGGGCGGCATGTTCCTGGCGGATCTGGTGCGCACGCTGCGCACCACGCCCGAGACGATACGGGCCTTGGAGCGCCGCGGGCTGGTTGCCATCGTGCCCGAAGTCCAGGCGCGGGATCCGTACGGTGACGTGACGAGGATCCCGACCGGCCCGCTCGAACTCATGCCGCAGCAGGCGGCCGCGCTGGAGATGGTCACGCGGTCGATGGACACCGGCGCGCCGCCGGTCATCCTGCTGTACGGGGTGACGGGCAGCGGGAAGACGGAAGTGTACCTGCAGGCGATCGACCATGCGCTGAAGCAGGGGCGCGGCGCCATTGTGCTGGTTCCCGAGATTGCGCTCACGCCGCAGACCGTGGAGCGATTTCATGGCCGGTTCGGCCGCGACATCGCCGTGCTGCACAGCCACCTGTCGGACGGCGAGCGGCACGACGAGTGGCATCGTATCCGCGGAGGGAAAGCCCGGATCGTGATCGGAGCCCGGTCTGCCGTCTTCGCCCCCGTCCGGGATCTCGGCCTGATCGTCGTGGACGAGGAGCATGAGCCGACCTACAAGCAGGAGGAGGTGCCTCGTTACAACGCCCGCGACGTCGCCGTGATGCGCGGACGGATGGAGCGGTGCGCGGTGCTCCTGGGGTCGGCGACTCCGTCTCTGGAGTCCTACTGGAACGCGAAGATTGGGAAGTATGCCTTGGCCGCGATGCCGAGCCGGGTGGACCATCGCCGAATGCCGGCCATGCGCGTGCTGGACATGCGGGCGGAGGCGGAGCAGTCGGGCCGCGTCAGCATCTTTTCGAAGGATCTGATCGAGGCGATCCGCACGCGTATCGAGCGGGGCGAGCAGACCATGCTCTTTCTGAACCGGCGTGGATACGCGACGTCGCTTGTGTGCCCGAAGTGCGGGTACGTGGCCGCCTGCGATCAGTGCAGCGTGTCGTACACGTACCACCGCCACGGCGAGCAGCTCCGCTGCCACACGTGCGGGAAGGCTTTGTCGGTGCCGCCGCGCTGCCCCGGGTGCGCGGACCCCTCGTTCAAGTTTTCCGGGGCCGGCACGCAGCGGGTGGAAATAGTTCTTCAGACGCTGCTGCCGAAGGCGCGCATCCAGCGGCTCGATGCGGACGTCGCGACTCGGAAGCACGCCTACCGCGACATTCTGGGCGATTTCCGGACCGGCAAGATCGATGTGCTGATCGGGACTCAGATGATCGCCAAGGGGCTGCACTTCCCGAACGTCACGCTGATCGGCATCATCCGGGCCGACTCCAGCCTGCATATGCCGGACTTCCGTGCGGCGGAGCGAACGTTCCAGTTGCTGACGCAGGTGGCTGGGCGAGCCGGGCGCGGCGATGTGAGCGGACTCGTGATCGTCCAGACCTACACGCCGTTTCACCCGGCTGTACAAGCGGCCCGGCGTCTCGACCTCGAGGGGTTCTTCGATCAGGAGCTCGAGTTCCGCAAGGAGCTGCAATACCCCCCGTTTACGCACCTCCTGTGCGTCACCTTCCGAGGGGAGTCGGAGGAGCGCGTCGCCAGCTCCGCGGATGCGCTGGCCAAGAGCCTCTCGCCGAAGCTTCCGTCTGGCGTGGTTCTCGCCGGCCCTTCGCCGGCTCCCCTTGCTCGCGCGCATGGTCTGTACCGGTACCAACTCGTCATCCGTGCGCCCTCGGCTCGGTCCGTGACGGTGCCGCTGCGCGATGTGGTCCGGGAGATGAAGTGGCCGGCCGGCGTGGCGGTGTCGATCGATGTCGACGCCGTGTCGCTGATGTGACGCGTACGGATCAGTCCACGAGACGGAATCGGAAGGTCAGGGTGGTGGGGGTGGGTTTTTCGATCCGGCCGCGGGTGGCTGTGAAACGGGCCCGGCGGGCTGCTGCCAGCGCGGCGCTGTCGAGAGCCGGGTGCCCGCTGGACTCAGCCACTTCAGCGGATTCCACCCGCCCCGTTCGGCCCACCACAGTCGCCACACGGACGAGGCCCTCCTCGCCGCGCAGCTTCGCCGCCAGCGGGTACTGGGGCTGGATGTTTGAAACGGCCAGCAGCGCGGGCGGGGACGCGCCCGCCGGCTCCGTGTCCGTCGGGACGGAGGAAGGGGCGGCGATTGTGGCCGTGGAACCAGCGGTCGCGGACGCCGGTGCGGCGGAAAGCTGGAGGGCGGGGGGAGCCGAAGGACTTATCGGCGTGGCAGCCGCGGGCATCGGAACCTTCGCGATTTCGTGCGCTTCGGCCGGGACCGGGGGAGGAGGAGGGCGGGGAGTCGGTATGACCTGGGCCGGCGGTGGAGGCGGCGGCGGGATCACGGGCGCCAGCGTCGGCGGCGGCTGGACGGGTGCCTCCGCGAGCGGCGGCGGGGGCGGCGGCTGCTGAGGCGATGCCGCCGGGACCGGGCGCGGCGAGAGATCGACCAGAGACAGGCTGAACGATGCCGCCGCGCCGCGCAGGGCGAGGCGCGGCGCGGCGGGACAGAGCAGGCACGCCAGCACAAGTCCGGCGGCCAGCGCGGCGTGAAGCGACATCGATCCGGCGAAGGCCAGCCGCACCTCCCGGGTGCGATCCGCTCGATGTGCTGCCGCGGCCATGGGGCGGTCCTCCTGTGCGAAAGCAGAGGGCCGGCGGCAGATCGGCCGCCGGCCCGGCGCGGCTAGAACCGATAGGACGCGCCCACCCGGTACGTCCGGCCGGGCGCCGGATAGTACGCGTTCTCGGTGAATCCCATATAGCCGACATCGGCATAGTGGTCGTTCGCCGCGTTGTCCATGGCCAGCGTCAGCTCAAGCCCCGCCACGCGTGCCGGAGCATACCGAAGGCTGAGGTCGAGCACGGTGTGCGCGTCAAGGCGGTCGCCTGTGTTGGCCTTGTCGCCGCCGAGGTAGGACTCGCCGACGTATGTCACCACGCCACCTGCGGTCACGTTCATCGGGAGGAACAGGTCCACGCCAGTCGATGCCTTGTGATTCGGAACCAGAGGCACGTCGTTGCCGTCGTACGCTCCCTCGGTGAACTCGGCCTCCGTGTACGTGTAGTTGGCCGAGAGGTCGCAGATTCGGGGGAACGTGTAGCCCGCGCTGGCCTCGGCTCCGCGGTGGATGGTCTTGTCCAGATTCTCGTTGCGCATGGCGACCGGATCCCAGGCGATCTCGTCCTCCATGTTCAGGAGGAAGAGCGTCAGCGCCCCGCGACTGTTCCGCGTGGGCCGCAACTCGGTGCCCATCTCGTAGTTGTGGCCGGTCTCAGGATCGATATCCGTGAATACTTGGTCGGCTCCGTAGCCGATGTAGGTGACCTGTTCGTCGATGTACGGGTGGCGGAAGACCGTGCCAGCGCGGGTGAACACCTTGGACTGCTCGGAGATCGTCTGGACCAGCGACACGTCGAACGCCGTCGCGTCCTGGCTCACATCGTCGTCGCCTGGCAGAGCGGCCGCATCGAGGTCGGCGTTCAGCCGAAGCGTCTCCGCGCGTGCCCCGACCCCGAGGATCAGGGCATCCGTCAGGTTCAGTTCGTCGTGCGCGTAGAGGCCGGCCGTGTCGCGCGTGAGGTCGGCGCTCGATGTCTTCGTGGCGTGCGCCTTGTCGGGGAACCGGTCCACGCCGGCCACGTCGCGGTAGTAGTCGATGCCGGCCAGGAACCGGTTGGCGCGCTCGCCGATCGCGCGGTCCACGACCAGCTTGGGAGACGCTCCGATCGTATCGATCGTCGACTCCGAAAAGCTGGACCAACTCGTGACGTCGCTGTCCATCCAGCGGCGTGCGTACGAGAAGCCGAGTTCGGTCCGGACGTCGTCCGAGATCTGGCTCTTGAGGCCGAAGTCCGAGTTGAACTGGTCGCTCTCCGCCCGATCGTCGGGGTTGACCGACTGGCGGCGGTTCTGCCGCATCTGCGCCTTCGTCAAGCCGCCGGGCAGTTCGTAGTCGTTGTGATTGTAGGCCGCCGAGAGGTAGGTGCTGTGGCGTTCGGCGAGATCGTAGTCCAGGTTCGCACCCGCGCTCCACGTGCCGTAGGCGGAGCGGTCGCGGAACCCGCGCGACTCGGTTCGTTCGCCGTTGACCGCGTAGGACACCTTGCCAGCCGATGCCGACACGCCGGCGCGCTCGACGTTGAGGCCGTGCGAGCCAACCTGGGCCGACACGGTGCGCTCCGGAGTGGCCGTGCCCCGGCGCGTGATGATGTTGATCACGCCGCCGACGGCGTAGTTGCCGTAGAGCGCCGTGTTGGCTCCGCGGATCACCTCGACGCGCTCCACGTTGGCGAGCGGGATCTGCTGCCAGTTGATACCCGCCATGTCGGGGCTGTTCAGGCGTCGGCCGTTGATCAGGATCAGCACGCGGCCGTTTGAGTTCTCTCCGAACCCGCGCATGGAGATCTCGGATGAGGACGCGTTGCCCGCCGTCGAACGGAACGTCACGCCCTCGAGGTCCTTCAGCGCATCGACCACGCTGACGTAGTTCGCCTTCTCGATCTGCTCGGCCGTGATGACCGACACGCTGGCCGGCACCTGCGCGGTGCTGCGCGCTTCCCGCGTTGCGGTGACGACGACTTCGATCCCGGCGGGTTGGTCGTTTGTGCCGGCCGCACTCGCGACGACCATGCACCCCGACGCCAGAGCCACTCCGACTAGCTGCTTCCGCATGACTGCTCCTGTTGTGAGCTGCTGCGTTTGACGGTCAGCCCATCGTGCAGTCGCGAAGGAGCAGGAGCGGGAGGAACGGAGGGAACACCCGGCAGGATCCAAGACCGGCCCGTTGGGCGATAGAAAGATCCCGGTGCATTACCAGCGCCTCATCTTCTGCTTCCGCGACTGAATGAAAGCGGAAAACTGTCCGCCTCCCGATGAGCGTTGGAGGAAACGTCTTCTGACTTCCGGCTTCAATCCTACTGCCTGGCCTTCCCATCCCCCGCGGGATAGTGGCGATTCAGGTCTCGTAGCCGGTTACAGCGGCGCGACCGTGCCCGATTCTCACGGGCTTCCGTTCTCTTCCAACTTGCCTTCTCAGGCAACGGGCGGAACGATAGTGAAGCGGCTGGCGGTCGTCAACAGGCAATTGCGCAGGCGCGCGGATGTTGAAGTCTGTTCGATGATTGTGCTTCAATCTGAAGGTTGCATCCTCTGCGGGGAGATTCGTCATGCGCGTTCGAAGCATCTGCCGGCTGACCCACGACGGCCACCATAACATGTGCACGGGGGCGCGCTGGTTCCAAGGCGATCTGTTCGTTGCCTACCGCCAGGGCGACGCGCACGTCTGTCCGTCCGGGCGACTCATCGTGCGGCGAAGCCGGGATCAGGGCGCCGGCTTTGACACGGTGGCCGTCGGGCGCGGCGCCGTCGATACGCGCGATGCTCACCTCTATACCGTCGGCGATCGGCGGCTGCATCTGGCCGGCTTCGAATCGGGAGATGTGCGGATCAGCGGAACCATGTGGACGGACAACGGATCGAACTGGTCGCCGTGGGTGCGCTGCACCGGCGCCGACGGGTGGTGGCTGTGGCATCCCGAGTACTTTCGGGGGCGCTACTATTGCGCGGGCTACACCTGGCGGGACGGGGACCCGAACTGGGGCGCCATCGCATGGTTTGAAAGCGACGATGCGATCAACTGGCGCCGGATCAATGTCCTGCGGGAAGGCGTCGATCGGCCCAGCGAGTGCTGCCTGGCCTTCCGTGCAGACGGAACGGCCATCCTCCTGGTGCGGCGCGACCATGCCAGCTGGAAGCCTCTGATGATGACATCCGCTCCGCCCTATCGGAAGTGGGAGGCGACGGAGCTGGATATTCCGATCGTGGGCCTGGCGCTCTGGCTGGTTGGCGACGAGATCTGGTTCTCCGGGCGCTGGCGGCTGCACGCCGACGTGATGCACATGGGCGTCTTCCGACTGGCGCCGAACGGCCCCGAGCTTCGGCTGGTCCTTCCGTCCGGGCCCCATTTCGACTTCTCGTACATGGGCGTGGCGCGCCATCCGGTCAACTCGTCGCGCTTCACGCTGTCGTACTACTCGAATCACCAGGCGCCCGATGATTCCCGCGTGGACCAGTGGAGCCATCCGGCCATCTATCTCGTCGACGCGGCATTCCCCGTGTCGTTCTTCGATGAGTGGCAGGTGTCGGACGTCATTCAGCCGCCGGGCGGTCTCGCTGGCGCCGCTTGTCCGGAGCCGGAATCGTCGGGGTTGCGGTGGGTCGCCATGCGCGCATGCGGCGCCGGCGGCGCCGGCGAGGAGGGCTTTGTCGATGCTCATCGGCTGATTGACGGGCGGGCTGGAGTGCTGTACCTGGTGGCCGATTTTGATGTCCCGCGCGCGGGCGCGGGTGCGCTGCACCTCGGCTATGACGGGCCGGTCCGCGTCTGGTTGAACGGTCAGGAGGTCTTCACGGGCGACGGCGACAACCCGGCCAGTGTCGACCAGACATCGATCCAGGCCGGCTTTCGCCTGGGGCGCAATCGTGTGGCGATCGCCCTCGACACCAACGGGGGCAAGGCGTGGGGCGTGTTCGGGCGGCATGAGCTGGCTGAGTCCGTCTAGTTCGATGGCGGGAGAGAAGAAGGAGATGCGAGACATGAGACGGATGGGAATGGCGGCCCTGGTCGCCGCGGCGATGATCACGGACGGGCTTGCTCGCCCGACGATGGACTACGACGGCGACGGTCGGGACGACATCGGCACCTACGATCCCGAGTCCGGCCAGTGGGCGATCCTGCGCAGCCGTGACGGCCAGACGCAGCGCGATGCCTTCGGCGGGCCGACCTACCGGCCGGTCCTGGGTGATTTCGACGGCGACGGTCGGGCCGATCTGGCCATATACAGCCTCACGGACTGCACGTTCCGCTGGATCCGCAGCAGCGACGGCGTGCGCCGGTCGCGCGCCATGGGCTTCTACGGGCAGCCGATATGCGCCGACTACTCCGGGGACGGGGTGACGGATCTGGCGGTGTACGACCGGTTCCGCGGGCGATGGGTCGTCGAGAACACGGTCAGCGGCGGGCGAGCCACTCTCAACCTGGGCTGGCATGGCATGATGCCGATTCCCGGGGACTTCGATGGCGACGGCCGTGTCGATGCGGCCGCCTACCGGCGGGCGAACGGCGCATGGGTCGTCCGGTCGGCGGCGTCCGGGGCCGTTCAGGCCGTCCCGCTCGGCCACCGCAACGCCCGTCCTGTTCCGGCTGACTACGACGGCGACGGAGCGGACGATCCCGCCGTGTTTGAACGGCTGACCGGAAACTGGTACGTGCAAGGCAGCCGCGACGGGGTGGTCCACGCCTGGAACTGGGGCGGGCGCGCCACGCGGCCCGTGCCGGGAGACTACGACGGCGACGGGCGCGATGACTTGGCCGTGTTCGATCCGGCCGCCGCGCGCTGGCTGATTCAGGAGAGCAGAACGGCTGCTCTCCGCGATGTCGTTTTCGGGGCGCCGGGCTGCGTGCCGCTGGCCATGTATCGCGACGGCGGCATTGCGGGCTACTTCGTACTCGCCTTCGGCGACAGCATCACCTACGGCGAGAGCAGCCGGTCGAACGGCCCGGAGACCGGGTACCCGCAGTTGCTCGAGTTCGCCGGTGCGCCGATGCTGGGGGGGCACGTGACGGTCATCAACGCCGGCAACCCCGGCGAGACGACCTCCGGAGGCCTGCAGCGCTTGCCCGCGTGGCTGCAGGCATACGAGCCCGACCTGGTGCTGCTGCTGGAAGGCACCAACGACACGTTTTTTGAGGTGCCGTCGGGCAGCACGCTCGCGAACCTGTTCACGATGGCTCAGTACGCGCGCGGGTACGGCGCCGGCGTGGTCATCGGCAGCGTTCCGCCGGTCATCAACTCGTACACGCGCGACCGATCCGCCCAAGCGGCACTGATCCGCGCGCTCAATCCCTCCATCTACCCCCAGGTCGTCATGCCTTCCAACGGTCGCCTGGCGCCCGTCTACGAGGCGATCACGGCGGTGTCGGGTTGGGAAGGGCGCCTCATGGATCCGGCGACGGGCAACCATCCGAACGATGCGGGCTACCGGGTGGTGCGGAACGCGTTTCTCTTCCAGATCGAGCGCGGCGCGAGCGTCGGGCTCTTTTACTGATGCGTCGGAGCCTGTCATCCGGGTGCCGCTGTCGACTCCCTTGGGCCTGGCCTCTGCTGGCCTCGCTGGCGTGGGCTCTGGCGGCTTCGGCTGACGAGCCGTCCGCGGGGCCCCGGTTGACCGCCTTCGTTCGGCAGGGGGCGGACGTTCGCGCCGGTCTCGTAACAGCCGATGGTATCAGTCGGTTGGTTCGAGAGGGGGAGTCGGTTGGGGGCTGGACCGTTCTGCATCTCGACTATGAGCGAGGCGAAGCGACCCTGCGCTCTGTCGGGCCCGATCTCCTGCTGCGCTTCGGGGGCCGCACGGCGGACGTCGATCTGGCGGCACCTCGTGCGGCGGTGAACACGAACTTCTACTCGCCCGCCGCGCTCGAGCGGTTCTACGCGGAGTTTCCCGATCTGCCGCGCTCGGGACGCGCGCGTATCGCGCTCCAGGCGCCAGCCGTGGTGCCGGGGCACGGCGCGACGATTGACCAGGCGATCCGCGAGCAGCCGGGCCTGGGCATCGTCGTGGATATGGTCGTGACCGGACAGGGCCCTGCCATCGAGGGCTATCTAGGGGCGCACCCGGAGGCGTCCAACGCGCCGGACACGACGCTCAGCGGCTATGGTCCCGAGATCGAGCGCCAGCTCGAACGGCTCTCAGCCACTTCGATCGCATCGCGGGCGGCTGCTCCTGCGCCAGAAAGTCGGCAAAGCGCGTCAGACGCGCGGTGAACGCGGGATCGATGCAGTGCTCGATCCGGCAGGCGGTCTCATCGGCCGACGGTTCGTCCATGGCCAGCACATCGACCATGAATCGCCGCAGGGCCTGATGCCGTCGATCCAGTTGGTCCGATACTTCCCGGCCGCCCGGGGTGAGCACGATCTCGTGGCGGGAGGGCCGGGACGCGATGCCCAGACGGGCCAGGCGGCTGACCGCTTCGGTCACCGACGGCAGACTGACCCCGAGCCGCCGCGCGAGGTCCGTGGTTCGGGCCTGCCCATTCTCCCGGATCAAGGCGGTGATCGTCTCGATGTACTCCTGCTGGGCGAGCGTGAGGCTGTTCGCGTCAGTCATGGTGCGCCGGTGACCTCGACATGCACCTCGAAGCGCTTGAGGAATCCCGGGACGAAGGGCGAGTTCCAGAACACCGCATACGGCATTCCGGTCCGGGCGAGAGTCGGCTGGCCCGCCAGCCAGACGTCCAGGCGCGAGACGGCGGACGTGACGTTGGCCTTCGTGTAGCTGCCGCGGGCGCCCAAGCTGACGACCGTGCGGGCGGGGAGCGCGAGCACCTCAACGTCCGGCCCGGCGGAGAGCGGCCGCGAGGCGTCCCCCGGCCCCACGTAGAAGCGCATGCTGGCGCGGTCCAGCCCCGCTTCCACCGGGACGGTCATGGCGACTTCATTCTTCCGGATGTACCGGAACAGGCGGGAGAAGAGATCGTTTGCCCGGTCGAAATACGATCCCTCGCTGCTCGTCACCAGCACGGTGGATGCCGGGATCTTCTTGATCTCGACCGTCCCCTCGGGCGTCTTCGGAAAGGCGCTGTCGATGGCATGTGCCCGGATGCTCATGGCCGGCGCTCCCGTAATGGCCAGGGCCAGAATGGCGGCCCGCAGAATCATGGCGGCTCCGTTCGGTGCTGCGGGCATTGACCCGGGGGGTCCGCTGCGCTTCAATACCCGCTCGGCAATGCCTGCGCTCTAGTCCTTACACTACACGGCGCATGCGGTGCAGGCCAAGCCGAAAGGGCGGGAGGCAGCGCGTCATGGTCATCATCGAGCCCCATATCCACATGTATTCGCGGACGACGGACGACTACCAGGCGATGTACGGGGCGGGAATCCGCGCCTGCGTGGAGCCGTCCTTCTGGCTGGGCAGCAATCGCCGGTACGCGGGAACGTTCTTCGACTACTTTCGGCTTATTCTGGAGTTCGAGACGGTCCGCTCCCGGCGGTTCGGGATTGACCACTATGCCGCTGTCGCCCTCAATCCGAAGGAGGCCGAGGACGCTCGGCTGGCCGACGACGTGATCGACGGCATGGTCGAGTACCTCGATCACCCGCGCTGCGTGGCGATCGGCGAGATCGGGTTGAACAACCAGACGGCGAACGAGGAACGAGCCTTTGTCCGCCAGCTCGAGATCGCCAGGGGGCGCGGCATGCCGGTGATCGTTCACCTTCCCCACGTCGACAAGCTCCGCGGGGCCCGGCGCACGGCTGACATCGTGAAGGCCGCGGGGATCGATCCCGAGCGGGTGCTGATCGACCACAATACCGAGGAGACGATCCGCCTCTCGCTCGATACGGGCTGCTGGTCGGGGATGACGGTCTATCCGATTTCGAAGCTTACGCCCGAGCGCGTTTCGGCCATGATCCGCGAGCATGGGAGCCGCCACGTGATGGTCAACGGATCGGCTGACTGGGGGATTTCGGACCCGTTGAGCCTGGTGAAGGTCGTCGCGTTCATGCGGCAGGATGGCCATGGAGACGAGACGATCCGGGATCTGGTCCATCGCAACGCGGCGGCGTTCTACAGCCATTCCCCGAACTGGCGGCCCGAACTGAGTCTCGAGCCGGTCGACCCGCAGCAGTTCCAGCGATGAACCGCGCATCTCGCATTCGGCCGTGGCTGGAGCTGATCCGCGTGCCCAACCTGCTGACGGTGCCCGGCGATCCGCTGGCCGGTGCGCTCGTGGCCTCGGCGGGGGCGGGCGTCCCGGCGGGGGTGGCGGCCTGCGCCATGGGCGCCAGCCTGTGCCTGTACGCGGCGGGACTGCTGCACAACGACTGGTGTGATCTCGAGATCGACCGGCGCGAGCGCCCAGGTCGCCCGCTTCCGCGCGGTGCCGTGCGGGTCGGCGCGGCGATGGCGGCGGCCGCTGTCCTGGCCTCGCTCGGTCTGCTCCTGGCGGCCATGGCGGGCTGGTGGTCGGCCGCCGTCGCGTGCGCTCTGGCTGTGGCGATCGTGCTGTACAACGGCACGCTCAAGCGAGGCGCGGCCGGGCCGATCGCGATGGGCGCGTGCCGGGGCTTGAGCTTCCTGCTCGGTGCGGCCGCAGGGGGAGGGGCGGCGGCGGCCCGGGTGGATGTCGCGATCCCATCGCTCGGGCTGACGGCCTACATTGCGGCTGTTACGGCCATCGCAGCGCGCGAGATGGAGGTGGGGCGCCGGGTCACGGGGCGATGGCTGCCCGTGGCCGTGCTGGCGATCGCATATGTGGCCCTGGTGGCGCATTCCGCGGGTGCCAGCGGCGGGAGGGCGTTTGCCGATCCCGGGCGGATGCTGTGGTTCGCGTCGATGTCCGTCGCGGCTCTGGCGACGGTCGGCGTCTGCGGTTGGCGGCTCGGGCGGCCCGATCGCCCTGGCGGCGTGCCGCCGGTCATTGGCCGTCTGATCCGGGCCCTGATTCCCTTGCAGGTGTCGCTCTGCGCGTGGGGCGGCGGCTTGGACGCGGCCGGGCTCGCGGCCCTGGTCGTGCTGTGGCCGGCCGCGGCGTGGCTGGGGCGACGCTTCTACGCGAGCTGATCCTGTAGCGGTCAGGCCGGGGCGGCGCCCAGGTAGTGCCCGCGCAGCTGCGAGAGCGTGCAGCCGACGACTTCCATCTCATGCTGCGCCGCGAGCCGGGCGATACCGTCTGCCACGCTCTTCAGGATGGGCAGCCGGCCGTCGCCGTGGCCGGCTTCGTAGCGCACGGAGTTGTGCGAGAACAGGCACAGGTGCTTGACCGGGGCATGCACGGCGGCCAGCCCGCGCAGCGTGTCGGCCATCGCGTGCAGGATGTCCGGCGGCGGGCAGTCGTCCAGGCGCGTGTCGCCCACGCCGCTCCAGTGATCGGTCCGGCTGGAATCGACCGTGACGGGGATCTCGACGAAATCGAGGTCGCCGGGCACCAGTCGAAAGGCTCGGTTCGCCCGGAACACGGCGCGGCCGGCGCCGTGCCAGACGGCCCGGATCCGGGGCAGCGACCGTCCGGGCTGGCTGACGCTGCCGCAGCGGAAGCCGAGCGATGCGAGCACGCGAAACGTGTCGTCGTTCGCCGAGAAGTTGCCGGGTCGGAAGGACTCAGGCGCCGCTGCGAGCGCCTCGGCAAGCTCGTCCCTCGCCTCCTCGATCATGATGTACTGTTCCTCGGCCGTCATGCCGCCGAGGTACTCGTGATGGTCGGGGGCGAGATAGTTGTTGTGCCACGAGTGGGGATGGACGTGCAGTCCGCACTCGTGCCCTTCGCGATGCAGGCGCCTGAGGACGCGCGCCTGCTTCTGCGCGGCATCAGGGACGATGAGGAGGGTGACGGGGAATCCGCGCTCGAGCAGGAAGTCGCAGAATCCCTGGGCGGAGGCCTCGCCGGCGCCCCACGTGACCGGTCCGCCCGTGGGGCTCTGGGCCTTTATCCGCTCCACGTTCATCGTGAAGCATACGAATAGCTTTTCCTTCATGGCCTCTCCCTCCAGCGCCGTCAACCGCACGGCCGGCAGCAGGTGCCTCAAAGACGGGAAACCGCGGAGGCACCCGCCGATCGAGTGCCGCACAGGATGGCCATCGCCCCCTCTTCTGTCGAGGCTATTCTGACGCACCCCGCCGCGATCGGCCCGCTCGCGCCGGCATGTGCTTCGCCAACCGCTGAATTATCGGGCTGGGGGTTGCCACGGGAAGCGATGTTTACTATATTGCAGGCCGATAAAGAGAACGGAGCCGACATGGTCGATGGCAAGAAAGACGATGTAATTCGGGTCGAAGGCGTGGTGGTCAAGGTATTGCCCGCGACCATGTACAACGTGCGTCTCGAGAACGGGCACGAGGTTCTGGCCCACATTTCGGGGAAGATGCGCAAGAACTTCATCAAGATCACGACCGGGGACCGCGTATCGGTCGAGATCTCCCCGTACGACCTCACCAAGGGGCGGATCACCTACCGCCACAAGAACTGATCCGCTGGCGCCTCGTTCCCCTACGGCGCTCAGGTGAGCTTCAGACGCTTCATGCACGAGCGGAAGTCCGCCGGCAACGGAGCGGTGGCATGAACGGTTTCGCCGCTCACGGGATGGCGGAACGTCAGGCTGTACGCGTGAAGCATCTGCCGCGGCAGTCGGCGCAGGTCGGCTGGCATCGGCAGCCGCGTCCCGTACATCCGGTCGCCCAGCACCGGGTGTCCCATGCCCTCCAAGTGGCGGCGGATCTGATGCGTCCGGCCGGTTTCAATCTTGGCCAGAATGTGGCTGGCGATCGGGTTGGAATCGACCACGCGGAAGCGGGTTTCTGCGGGTTGGTCGTCGATGGGACGCGAGACGCTGAATTCCTTCTGGGCCGGCCGGCCGAGTGCGAGGACGTGGTAGGCCTTGGTGATGGCGCGGCTTTCGAAGAGGGGGATCATGCGGTCCCGGACATCCGTGTTGCGCGCCAGGATGAGGCAGCCGGAGGTGTCGCGGTCGAGTCGGTGTACAGCCACGAGGTCGGGCGCTCCCAGCTTCGCTCGGAGCGCCGCTTCGAGGCTGGCGTCTCCGTTTGACAGGATGCCCGCCGGCTTGTTGGCGATGACGAGGTGTTCGTCCTGGTGCAGGACGACCTTCTGGTCGATGCCCGGCGCCTCGGCCGGGGCTGCCGCGATCTCAACCTGATCCCCGGCGTGGAGTCGGTGGTGCGCCATCCAGACCCGGCGCTGGTTCACGAACACGTTGCGGGCGTCCAGATAGCGCTTCGTGCGGTTCCGGGACGTCTTGAGCTTGCCCGTCAGAAAATCGAGCAGCTCGTGGCCTTCTTCATTCCGCTGGACGAGGTATCGGGCAGGTTTCACGCCGCGGATATATACACCCCCAGCGCGTCCTTGGCGAGCGGCGACCGCGCGGCGAATGGCCTAGATGGGGAACGGTGGCGCGAAGCGGCGATCGCGCCTGCCCTTCACCATGGCCGACAGCCACTCCCAGAACCGATAGCGCTGGTACGCATCCGTCGTGTCGCAGGCCGACCCGCATGACCGGACGGCAAAGCCGTGTCGGTTCGGGTCCACCTGCTTTTCGTGCTCGGCCGTGAGCGTGCCGGCGTCCCAGTGCGAGAGGATCTCGGCAAACACCTCGCCGCGCTCCTCGGAGCCGAGTATGGGGCCGAGCGTCTTCCTGCCGAACTGGCGCATCGTGTCCTCCGGCCAGTGGGTGAAGTGCGAGAACGCGAGGTAGTTGAGCGCGGCCGGGATGTGGCGCGCCGTGACTTCGCCGTGGATGCTCACCCCTTCAAGCCCGGCCTGATATGACCGCAGGCAGGCCTCCTTGATGGTGCTCACGCGCTGCTGGTACCGGTCCCCGTGCCACTGGCTGCCCTGATGAACGAACCCGACGCTCCGTCCGCTCGGGGGGCGGAGCTCGCGAGGCCAGTTCGGATTCTCGAACGCCGGGGCGGGCGCGCCGTCGTCGAGATAGGCGGTGAGCGGCACCGGGTCGTTCAGCAGCATGCCGGTCAGCGTCCACTGGCAGATGCTCTCAGGCGGCAGGATCTTCAGCATGGCGGGCGGCTGCTTGCCCATGCTCGTGTTCTGCACCGATTTCTCGCCATAGTTGAAACCGGTGTAGGTCGCGTAAGCCGCGAGCGTCTTCGGCAGGCGGTGCCGGATCGCGTCCAGCGCCTGCTTGTACGAGAGCCCCTGGAAGAAGAACGGCTCGGGATCATCGGCCGGCCAGCTCCTGCGGAGCGCCTGCGTCAGCGGGTGGTGGTCCACCAGGTAGTCGCCGTTCTCGATGTTCAGCCCGCCAATCTCGAACTCCCGGTAGAGCCACTCCAGCGACTCGTGCAGCCATTCCTGGTAGGCGGGGTGAGCGGGGCATGCGCCGAACTCACCGGCGTGTTCCTTGGGCTTGCCGGACTCTTCGAGCATCCTCGCGTCAGGGTGCTTGAGGAGGAAGCTCCTGAGGCTGGCGGGGTGATCGCCCTCGTAGTAGGCGCCGCCGTACCACGTGGTGCCGAATCCCGGCATGATCGCCACGTTCTTCGAGGCCGCGTAGGACGCGACCCGCTTGGCCGCCTCGACGCCTCCATGCGAATCGCGCAGGAACCCCCAGATCACGATCCCCTTGATGCCCAGGCCGGCCGAGAGATCGGTCAGGCGCCGGTAGTCCTCGACGAACGTCTCCGGCCGCTTGAGATACTTGTTGTAGCAGCCGCTGCTCTGAATGCCCGGATCATCGAGTACCCAGTTGCAGCTATGATCCCACGTCCACCAGAACGAACTCGGAAGCGCGGACTTCGGTCGATCCAGTTGCCATGTCATTTTGTGGTTCCTCCATCCTCAGTTGGCGGTCATCCGGAAGTCGTACCGCGGCGGGACCGGGAAGTCGCGGCGGATGCGGGCGCGGAAGTCGTCGTCGATCGCAGCGCCTTCCGCGGCGCTGACGCGTTGCTCGTGATAAGCGAACCAGAGGGCGTCGATCGAGCGTTCGCCTTCGCGCAGGTCCGACACCTCCAGGCCCTCTGTCAGGAGGCGGCCTACTTGCGCCAGGTCGCCCGCATCCAGCGCGGCCTGCGCGGCCAGAAAGCGGATCCGGCCGTACGAACGATCAGGCGCGGCGAGTCTGCCGATCACGGCCAGGACATCCCGTGGACGCCCGGCCTTCAGAAGGGCGGCGCACGTTTCGACGGTCAGCGGCCGGCACATCGGGGCCAGTGCATGGGCGGCCATGTAGCGGTCCGCCGCCTCCGGGTGGCGTCCGTGCAGCGCGTCGAGCGCGGCGAGGTTTCGGATCGCCCACGGGTTGGTCGCCGCGGCCATCGAGCGGTCCCACGCCGCTTGCGCGGCAGCGGTTTCGCCCGCGTAGGCGCGCATGACGCCGAGGTGCAGCCACGCGAACCAGTTGTCGGGCGTTGCCGCAACGAGCGCCTCCAGCCCGTCCCGCCACTCGGTCTGCACCAGGAAGCCGGGCGGAGGGTCGTGAGGCGGCGGGGCTAGGAACTGGCCGCGCTCGAGCAGCTCGATCCACGGCGCCTGGGCTGGGCCAAGGGTGTCGTCGGCGAACGGCAACTCCGGTCCGCAGAACGGACGCTCGCTTGCCGCAGCGCGACGTCGCCTCTCCAGTGCGCCCCAACCGGAGCCGGTCTGTACGACGGCACGTGGGGCCGCGTCAGCCATGGCGGCCATACGCTGGTGCTCGGCCTCCAGGGCCGAACGCGGCACGAGCGTCTCAAGCCGGTTCTCCACGTCCGCCGTGGCAGACTCCCAGTCGTCGCCGTGGACGCGGGCCGGATCGGCCTCCATCATCCCGTAGGCCTCCAGCCAGGCCCATTCGGCGCGGGCCGGCATGCGCACGTGCTCGGCCTGCGTGCGGGCCAGTCCGGCTTGGATTTCCAGGTAGGAGAAGCCGGGTTGCGCGAGGAACTCCTGCCAGCGGCGGCCGCCGTTCCCTGTTCCCCACATGAACAGCTTGCGGCCCTTGAGGAGCGGCGTTGCGGTCTGGATCAGACCGCGGCCGGACTCGTCGAGTGCGGCGATCCAGTGTCGGCGCCCATCGGGGATGTCGAAGAAGAAGTCCATGGAAACGCGTCGGCGCGTCGGATAGGTGAGATCGGTGCCCTCGAACACCGGCACGGGCACGCGCGCGAACCCGCCCTTGTAGTTGAAGCGGTAGGAGAATGAGGCGGGAACCAGGACTCGGGTTTCGGGCGTCTCGGGCGCCGCCATGTTGGACCACCAGTACATCGGCACGTCGCGGTCGTGCGGGTTGCGGATGCGCACCCGTACAAACAGCACGGGCGAGCCGTCGGGCAGCCACGAGTCGACCTGGAACGGGACCTGTCGCATCCGCTCCCACTCGTAGAGGCGAAGCACGGGCGTGCCGCCAGGCCCGTCCACGCGTGCGGCGTGGAGCGGCGAGCACGTGAACGGGCAGTGGCCGATGGTCCCGATGTTCCATTCGACCCCGCCGCTGAACCACGCGTTGCGGAGCGCGAGGTTGGCCGGCTGGAAGACGGGGTTCACCGCGAGCAGCTCCCGTCCGGACGGCTTGTGGATGATCGACCAGAGCCGGCCTCCGAGTTCGAGGAGGAACGTGGCTCTCAGAACATCGTTTTCCAGCACGGCGACCCGGAACGCGCGGTTGCGTCGCTCGCGGGTGTACTGATCCTGCATGGAGTAGGGGAGAATACCGGGCAGGTGCCCGTAGTTCAGGTTGGAAGCTATTTCCGGCGGCACTCCCGGGGCCGCCGCGACGGCGTGCGGGTCGCGTCCGCGCGCGAACGGCGGCAGCGGGTTCTCGGGCCCTACCTCCGCGCCGGGCATGACAAGGCTCTCGATGCGTAACTCGCTCATATGACAGCGACTCCTGCGTACCCGTGCCGCAGACGACTTCGACGGCACGCGAAGTGTATACGCGGCGGCGCACAGGTCGGGCAACGCCAATCGATGTGCGGCTGCAAGGCGTCGGTGACGCGTCGGGCGGAACGAGGACAAGCGGTATCCCTGGAGCCGGCCGTCCCCGGCCGGTTCGGGTTCCTTTCCCCGTCGTGTCACTGGCCCATTACGCGTGGCCGATCAGCCCGGCCGGATCCACAGGAGCCGGCCGGCCTTTGCGTCGGGTAGCGGCACGGGCGCGAGCAGGTCGACCGGGGCATCGCTCAGGACGTCCGTTGCCACCAGTTTCCCCCGCGGCAGCCCCAGCCGCTTGCGGTCGAGGAGCAGGGACACGTCCAGCGTCATCTCCATCCATGCGGCCAGCTGGGGATGCCAGGTGGCCAGGGCCAGAAGCACGCCGTTCTCCGGATGGCAGAACGCCGTGGCCAGCGTGTCCGGGCGGTCCAGGGTCACCCCGTTCGGCGGATCCCACCAGCCGAGCATCCGCGCGTCCCGGATGCCGAACCGGCTGAAGAACCTCCAGAGCTTGGGCACGTCCTCTGTTTCGCGGTACCAGCCGTGCCGGGGCCAGATGCCGAAGAGCATGCCGCGCCCGAGGTAGTCCTCGCCGCCGAGCATTTCGGACGGCACGCCGAACGGCAGGGCGGCCACCTCGACCAGCCAAGCCCACGGGTCCAGCCGGTCGTAGTCGAATCCCTCCCCGTGCCACAGGCTGTCCACGAACGGGAAGCACAGCATGTGGGCGCTGATCGGCGAGTCGATCAGGGAATGCCCGTGATGAACATCCGTGGTCGCGTCGGGATTGGTCTGGCGGAACATGACCCAGAGGCGCTTGGCCATCTCGCGGTGCCCGAGCGAGGGGCCGTCCGCTCCGTCCCAGTACGCGCCGTCGGTGCCGAAGAACCGCGTCATGTAGCGCATCGATTCGAGGTAGAAGTTGCCGTTGCGCGTCGCGTTCGAAACCGGGATGGCGTGCTCGTTTCCCCGATCGTCATGGACGCGCGGCCAGCCGGCCGGAAAGCCGTCTGGCAGATGATTCTGGCGCCACGCATCCTGGAACCACAGCCGCGGGGCGGACTCGACGGAGTCGCGGAATCGGTGGCTTGTTCCCTCGTACGCCAGCGCCCAGAACTCCGGGGCGAAGATGGAGAGCTCCCGGCCTGAGTTGTAGACCTTGACCCGCAGGCCGCGGCGATGCGCTTCGGCGGTGAGGCGGGCCAGATTGTCCGGCCCGTCCCATTGCCACGGGTAGTTGAACGCGGGGCCCCACCAATCGTGCAGGTTGAGGCGCCGGACGCCGAGGGTGTCCACCACCATATCCAGCCGGCGGCATCCGTCCTTCAGGAAGCTCTGCGGCGTATCGCCGTCCGAGGGACGGAACCCGCCGCCCTTGTGCATGTAGCGGAAGTCCCAGTGTCGATCGTCGCGCGGTTTGACCGGGGTGGGGAGCAGGGCAAAGGTCAGGCTCCATGTCGTCCCGGCCGCCAGGCGGTGGGTTCCCAGGCGGAGCCTGAGTTCGACGCGGCGGCCCCGCTCCGTGATCGTGGCCGCATCCGGACGACTCGGGTCGTCCCACGCCTGACCGGCACCCGTCGAGGGCTCGACCCCCGACAGGCCGGCGACCGCTTCGGCCGAGCCCGGCGGCTGAACCCATGTAGCCCATCCGAGCCCGGCATGGACGGATCCCATCCACACCGAAGGCGAGAACCCGCGCCCGTCCCGCGGAGCGAGGCGCCACGCCCGGTCGCCGTCACGGCGGCCGCGGTAGCCCATGCCGGTTGCCAGAGCGGCGCTCTCCCGGCGCCACGGCACGGTGAGCGTCAGATCGCGGACCTCCGTCGCCGAGGTGCCGGATGGCGTCAGCGAAACGGTGAGCAGCACGCAACCGTCGTACTCCATTCGCCCGACGGTCAGGAGTGTGGCGCCCGGCGCCTCGGCGTGGCCCGCCCATTCCACGACGCCGGGTTCGGATCGCGTGATGCGGCAGGTGGGATTCCCCCAACGCACGCGGCGACGGCCGACGCGGCCCTGAAGTGTGACTGGGCCGGCCAGGACTGAAGTGGGCCCGACGTCCACGGCGGCGGGAAGCCCGATGGGGCCGAGTCGCACGGTGTGCCCCCATGTCCGGATCAGGCGTCCGTCCTCCTCGATCCGCAACGGCTGATAGGGCGGGAAGACCGCATCCGAGAGGCCGACATCGCTCTCGATCCAGCGCAGCCGGCTGAGCCGCGACAGGTCGTGGTCGCCGCGCTCGGCAATGATGCGGTCCGAGACGGTCAGGTGCAGGGGGATCGTGACTGCGGGCTGCCCCTCGGGACGGACGGCGATGGACCCCGTGTAATCGCCAGGAGGGGCATCCTCCGGGATGTCGATGCCGAACCAGAGGGCGCGGATCTGTCCCTGCGGGATTCGACAGCGTCCGTTTGGCGGGACGATGTGTCGGCTACGGGCGCGTGTTTCGAGGGTCAGGCACTGAACACGCCCGGCTGGTAACCAGGCGCCGCCGGGGCCCTGCAAGTCCGAAGGGCGCACGTGCACGTTCGGTATGTCGCAGCGGGCAGCCCAGACGCCGAGTTGGAACACGCGGTACTCGTTCCGGTCGGCCGCCAGCGTGATGGTAGTCCGCGGGCCATCGAGCGTCCAGTGCGCCGGGAGTTCGAACTGCAGTTTGATCGGCCGGTCCCGGTCCTCGGGAAAGACCAGATAGGGATCCTGTGCGTGGCGATCCAGGAGAGCGGCGACCTCCGCGGCGGTGGCCACACGCTCCATCACGTCGAAGTCGTCAATGGCGCAGCGCGCCTCGATGCGCAAGCCCGCGGCGCGTGCCGGTCGGGCGCCGGCATCGCGCCGCGCCAGCCACTCGGCGGATGGCGAGAATCGCGGGGCATCGGCCGCCGCGTAGTAGAGATGGTAGAGGCCCGGGCCGGCAACTGGGCGGAAGTCGATGATCACGCATTCGCCGTCGTAGCGCACGAGGACGGCGTCGCGAACGTCTTCACCGGTCGCCGCGGCGACGAGTTTGAGCCCCTTCATGCGGACTGAGAGCTGCGACCGGCGCCAGGCCGCTTCGCCGCGCGCAACCAGCGCGTTGTCGCGCACCTCGAAGACGACGCGGCACGGCCAAGTGTTCCAGTTGTATAGCAGGCGGCCGGGGCCGTCGAGCGGGCCGGCGCCCCAGGTGCTTTCGGCCCAGCGTTTCTCTCCGGATTCCAGTCGGTCGACGGGCCATGCATCCATTTCGGCCCGGGTCGCCACGCGGTGCGAGAGTTCGGTCTGAGCCATCGCTTTGTCCTCCATCCCAAAAAGTGCTTGAAAGCGCCCGCCGTTTCAACAATCATATCCGCCGCTTTTCTTTTTCGGGGGCGTAGCTCAATCGGTTAGAGTCCCAGATTGTCGATCTGGTTGTTGCGGGTTCGAGTCCCGTCGCTCCCGCCATCTTTTTGGCGAGTTTCCCAGGGAATCCACATAGTCGCAGACGGGTTCCCCATATTTTCCCCACGCTCACGACACCTTCCTGAATTCGGCGTACACGTCCGACTGCTGGATCGCCGCCGCATAGTGCAGCACCATCGTCGCCGAATCGTGCCCCGTCCACTTCATAATGGCAGGCCCGGCGGCGCCGTTTCTCAGGCAACGGATGATGAAAAAGTTCCTGAAACGGTGCCAGAAGACCCGCCTGTCGCCGTTGAAGCCGACCGCCGGGAATGGGTCCTGCGTGTGTTCCGAACCTACAGCGGAACGTCGATGT
Source organism: uncultured Verrucomicrobiota bacterium (assembly GCA_964431965.1). Taxonomy (GTDB): domain Bacteria; phylum Verrucomicrobiota; class Kiritimatiellia; order CAIKKV01; family CAYSLU01; genus CAYSLU01. Next base: position 4,652 of record CAYSLU010000055.1, on the reverse strand, counting down.
GCTGGCTGAAAGACCTCACCCGCTCACCTTGCCCCCTGACCCCAGCTCGGCTACCGTTTCCCCCATGAAACCGCTCCTTCAGGCCAGTCGAAACGGGCGCGTGCCGGTACTGCCCGAAAAGCGATTTCTTATCAGAGGCGTTCACGAACGGGTACCGGCTGGGCGAAACCAATGCGGGCCCGGCGGCCACGGTGTGGCGAGTGCTGTGGGACCGTGACTGTCTATACTTCGGGTTCGACTGTGCGGATACGAACATTTTCAAGGGGTGGGGCGGGCTGGCGAGGGCAGGGGAGAACGTGGCGGGGCTGCGCATCGGCACGGACATCCGGGGCACGCCGAACCAGCCGGGGGATGTGGACGAGGGGTATTCGGTGGAGATCGCCGTGCCATTCCGCGAGCTGCCGACGTATACGCGGGGCAACCGGCCGGAAGCGGGGGACCGGCTTAACGTGATGCTGGTGTGGCTGGACCGCTATGCGGAGAAGGGGATGGATGTGTACGGGTTCCAGCCGCTGCTGAGCTGGGGGCACAACATCTGGAACCATGCGCCGCTGGAGCTGGTGAAGCGGTAGGGGCGAGTAGTGATCAGTGATCAGTGTCCATGCGTCCCGTGATTGAACTGTCGCTGGAGTACTGGCGGGAGAAGAAGCAGGGGCCTCGTAGCCGCCGTTTTCGCCGTGTCCGGCCTTCTGGCCGATTCCGTGATCCGCCTCGGATTCCTTGCCGTGTTGCCAAGGCAGCGAATCCTTGGTGCCGTCGGTGGGGTTGCGGCTGCTCGTCCTGGGCGTTTGCTCACGAGACTGAGCAAACATCTGATCGCGGATTTGGACGAAATGACAAGAGGAAGAGAGGAAGACTGAAACAGACCGACAGATCAGGTTCCTAGGGTCTGACACCCCTGAACCTTTGGTTCTCAGACCCTCTGCTCATGCACGGCATCGCGCATGGCGATCAGGTTGGGGAGGGGGACATCCCCGGATATGTCGTGGCTTGAGCCGCAGATGAATCCGCCGCCGGGCGAAAGCTTCTTCACATGCGCCTGCGTGGCGCGCCGAACCTCGTCGGGCGTGCAGGGGGCCAGCACGCTTCCCACGTCGAGGTTGCCGTGGAGGGCCAGGCGATCGCCGTACCGGGCCTTGTAGGCGCAGATATCCTGCTCGCCATCGCAGGGCTCGATAGGGTGGAGGATGTTAAAGCCCATGGCGACGAGGTCGGGCATCAGGGCCCGCAGATCGCCGTCGGAATGGAGCATGGCCAGCCGGCCCCTGGCGTGGATCCGGCGGGCCGCCTCGCGCAGGAAGGGATATTCGAACTGCTCCAGCGCGTCACGTGACATCATCGGCCCCTGCTTGGTGCATAGAACGGCGCCGATGCGGATGACATCCACCGGATACTCCATCGCCAGATCCAGTTCTCCCATGCACCAGTCCCAGAGCCGGCGCTGGAACTCCAGCGCGAACCCGGGGTTGAGCAGCAACCCCTCGTAGTAATCCTGATACCCCATGGCCGTCGTCACCATGAACGGCACGGGATTCGGGGCGTAGATCAGGCCCAAGCCGGTCCCAGATAGGGCACCGGAGACATCATCGAGCCTGCGCCGGATCGTCCCGAAGTCCGGAAACGAGAGGGTGAGCAGGCTCTCGCGCGTCTTGAACAGGCCGTCCACGTAGTGTTCGCGGCCCTGTTCGTCGATGAAGTTCTTACGCCCCAGTTCCCAGATGCAGGCGAGGTAAGCCATGTCGCAGCCCGCCGAGCGATACAAATCCACGACGTCCCGTCCCGGCAGTTCGTAGCAGCGCACCGGCGGCAGGGACTTGCCGAGAAGGCCCTCGCTGATGGGACGGGCAAACTCTGTTTCTTGAAACGGCACCTCTCCGGTTTCAACGTGCCGCACGGCTTGTAGATATCTGTTCTTGTCTGGCGTTCGCACTCTAGCCTCCCCAGGTCCGCATTTCCGACGCGTGATCGCGGCCATACTAACGTTCCCAGAATAGTCTGAATATGCTCTTTCCATGGAGCGGCCGCGCTTCCGCGGCCGACCGAAGCCGGTACGCAGTTCTTCTTCACTTGGATTGGTGCCAAGGGCGCCGTCTTGACGATCTTCTAGCCCGCTATCGCGAACGATCCCATCGACCTCGGCCGTGATCGAGATCGCCAGTAATTCCGAAATCGCGCTTGCTCGCCGCCGCGGATCCTGCTCCCATACGGACCGAGGTCGTCCAATACCCGTTTTCGGCGCTCAGGAAAGGTGCCGGCCGGTCGCGGCGGAAAGGCGATCTCTTATCGCTTGAGATGATCATGCAACGACAACCGTTCGATACCGCCTGGCGTTTCCGCCTGGCCAATCCGGAAAAGTTCGACGAATTGCATTTTGCGCTGACCCCGACGTTTGACGATTCAAACTGGCGGCTGCTGGATCTTCCCCACGATTGGAGTATTGAGCTGCCGCGGTCGCCGGACCATCCGTCCGGCAGTAATGGCGGGTTCTTCATTGATGGCATGGGCTGGTACCGTAAGTCCTTCACCGTCCCTGCCGACTGGGCGGGCAAACGGGTGTGCCTGGAGTTCGACGGGGCCTACCAGAATGCTGAGCTTTGGTTGAACGGCCGCGTTCTGGGCGAGCATCCCTACGGCTACACCGGCTTCTTTGTGGATCTGACCTCCCAGCTTGAGCCAGGGAAAACCAACGTGCTGGCGATCCGCCTGGATTCGTCGGGCTCCCCTCATACCCGCTGGTACGCGGGCTCCGGCATCTACCGCCATGTTTGGCTCCATGTCACGGGTCCGGTACATCTGGCGCATTGGGGAATCAGCATCGCCACGCTGTCGGTCAGCGAGACCGCGGCCGCCGTGGCCGTGTGCGCCGAGATCGAGAACACAGTACAGACGGCCACGCCCGTTACCCTTCAGTGGCGTGTGCTGGATCCGGCGGGCGGGGAGGTTGCCCGTGCAGAAACCTCTGCCACCGCCACCCCCGGTGGCATAACTCCCGTCAAAAGGACGCTGCCCATTCCGCAGCCACGGTGTTGGTCCGTGGACCAGCCGGCATTGTATCGCCTGGAAACTCGCCTGCTCGCCGCCGACGGGGAATGCGATGTGGAATCCACTCCGTTTGGCATCCGGACACTCCGGTTCACACCGGCGGAGGGATTTGTATTGAATAACCAGCCGCTCCTGCTCAAGGGCGGCTGCGTCCATCACGATTGCGGGCCGCTGGGCGCGCAATCCATTGACCGGGCCGAGGAGCGCAAGGTCGAACTCCTTAAGGCCAGCGGGTACAACGCCGTGCGGTGCGCCCATAATCCTCCGTCCACAGCCTTCCTGGATGCCTGCGACCGGCTTGGGATGCTGGTTATTGACGAGGCGTTCGACGTGTGGCAACTGGAGAAGATCCCGTTCGACTACCACCGCCGATTCAATGACTGGTGGCAGCGGGATCTCGACAGCATGCTCCGCCGCGATCGCAACCACCCTTCGATCGTTCTATGGAGTATCGGCAACGAGTTAATCGAACGGGGATTTCCTGAAGGCGCCCGCATTGCCCGGATGCTGGCCGATCGCGTGCGAGCGGTTGAACCCTCCCGTCCGGTTACCGCCGGCATCTGCAATCTCTGGGGCGCCGGTCCCTGGAGCGGCCTCGATGAGCTGTTCTCTGCCCTCGATGTGTGCGGATACAATTACGAGGCAGAAGCCAGCGTGAAGGATCACGAGCGATGCCCGAACCGCGTCATCATTGCGACCGAATCCTTCCCAAACCGCGCCTTCGAATACTGGAAAGTCGTTGAGACCTGTCCGCACGTCGCAGGTGATTTTGTCTGGACCTGTCTGGACTACCTTGGCGAAGCCGGCATCGGGCGGACGTTTGAGGCAGGCAAGAGCGAAGGCCACATGCCGGGATATCCCTGGCATCAGGCCAATTGCGGCGACCTCGATCTTTGCGGCTGGAAACGTCCCCAATCCTATTACCGGGACGTCCTGTGGAAGGTGGCCCGGACTCCGTTCATCGCCGTCCATCCGCCGCTTCCGGAAGGATTCAAAATCGAGGTCAGTTCCTGGGGCTGGCACGATGTTCAACCGAGCTGGACCTGGCCGGGGACCACCGGGAAGACGCTCCAGGTGGATGTCTATTTCGACTGTGATGAGGTCGAACTGTTTCTTAACGGCCGGTCCCTGGGCCGTCAGCCGGCCACGATGGAGACCCGACATATTGCCACGTTTCAAGTTCCCTTTGCGCCGGGTGAGTTGAAAGCCGTGGCGTGGACAAAGGGTGGCAATGTCGCCGAGACCGTTCTGCGCACCGCCGGCCCTGCCGATCACCTGGCGCTGGAGGTGGATCGCGGCGCTATCCGGGCCGATCCGGATGACTTGGCCTATGTTACGGTCACGGCGGTGGACAAGAGCGGGGTAGTCGTGCCGACCGCAGACCACACGGTCTTCTTTACCCTGCGAGGGCCTGGCGGGCTGGCGGCGGTGGCGTCGGCGGATCCCCGGAATACCGAACCCTACCGCGGCAATGTGCACAGCCTTTGGCGCGGTAAGGCCCTGGCTATCGTACGGCCTACCGGCACAGTCGGCGCCGTCGTGCTGGAAGCCCATGCCGATGGCCTGTCTGGCGCCGCGACCACGATCACCTGCTCGCCCCCCGGCATCTA
>CAYSLU010000054.1:0-36588 GCA_964431965.1 uncultured Verrucomicrobiota bacterium | reverse complement strand
CAAGGGACGGTTCCGGGGATGGCTGTGCACCGTGGCGGGAAACGAGGTCAAGATGTTGATCCGTCGCCGCGAGCAGGGCCTCGGCCGGCTCACGGCGGAGGAACTGGCGGAAGTGCAGAAGTACCTGAGGCAAGTCGATGCCAACCCCACCGAACAGATGATCGAGCGCGAGTGGGTGGCCTATGTCACGACGCTGGCATGGCAGCGGATACAGGACGCCGTCGGAGAGAAAGAGAAGCAGGCGTTCGAGCTGCTCTCGAAGGGCGCGCTGCCGGAGGATGTGGCACGGGTACTCGACCTCAGCGTGAGCAGCGTGTACGTCTACAAGAAGCGGGTGCAGGACCGGCTTCGGGCGGAGATCGTGCGCCTCAACGGCGAGTTGGATTGACCCGCCGGCTACTCGCCCGCCACATCCGCTGCGATCCGGCTCTGCGACAGGATTCTCTGCACAGTGTTGGTCTGTGCTTTGGAGACCACGACCTTCTCCAGTTTCGGGAGGCTGCGGAGTTGATCGAAGCGGATTCTGGGGCAGTTGACGAGGCGCAGCTCCGTGATGGGCAGGGTGAAAAGCGGCGCCAGGTCCCCGACACGACTCCCGGCCTTGGGGCTTCTCCCGGACAGATCGAGCACCTGCAAGCCCGAGTCGCGGATCCAGCGCAGGTCCTCGACCTCTGTGCCAGACACGTCAAGAGCATGCAATCGGAGTCCCACGAGCGGCAGAATCTGTGTTACCCGGTCGCCGTGAAGCTCAATGGTCGTCCCGGCCTCCTCGGTCCGAAACGAGAACGCGACGTTGGTGGCCGACGGGTTGAGCCGCGAAATCGCCACGCCGACGAACTGCAGGTGGACGGGATCGCTTCTTCGGGTCTGGTTGAGACGGAAGAACATCTGACCAAGCGCCACCTCACGGTGTTCGGTCCTGAAGCCGTTCGTCCTGTTGCTGATGTCCGCAATGAGTAGCAGCAACTGGGGATCGGACAGCGAACCCGTGGGGGATGCCAGCCTTTGGTATTTCTCCGCCAACTCGCCCGCCCTCAAAGAGACGTCGCGCTTGGCCCGACGTTCGAAGCCTAGGACCCGGTCAAACGTCGTGACGGCCTCATCGAACTCCTGGCGTCCGAGGTGCACGAAACCCTTCATCTGCAACGCCGCCGTCATGTTGGTGTCGAACACCGCACAGAGACCGAGGTTTGCCAGAGCTTCGTCGTAGTCATTGTTGCGGATCAACTCTTGGGCGAGGGACATCAGCCGGGGCGCGGCATACCGGCCGAGGCGCGCCTTCTCCGCCTGCTCGGCAGACAAGCGGGCCAGCATGTCCAGAGCCCGACGCTCGCCCTGCTTGATCCTCACGATGAAAACCGCGAGCAGTGTCGCAATCGTCAGCGCGCTGACCAGCGCGACAGTGGACACGGCCTTGTGCCGCTTGATGAGCAGCCAGAGCAGCGTGCCCGGTCCCACGGTTTGCGCGGAGACCGCGTAGCCGCCAACGAACGCGCGCACGTCCGTCGTCAGTTGCTCCGCGGTCTGGTAGCGCTTGTCCGCGGCAGCCGACATCGCCTTCGTGACCACCGACCTCAAGGCAGCCGGCGGCTGGCGGGGAGGCGTCTGGCGCCTCAGGATGGCGTTCAGCAGCGCGCCCAGCGCGAAGATGTCGGTGCGCGGGTCCAGCGCCTGGAAATCGCCGCGCTCCTGTTCGGGCGCCATGTAGCCCGGAGTGCCCCGGACGACACCCTCGACCGGCGGCTCCCGCAGCAACTCGGGGAGCTGAACGACCGTTTTCGGATCCGCGGTGTCCGCCATGTCCAGGACCTTGGCTAGGCCCCAATCGAGTACGAGCACCTCGCCGAAACCGCCCACCTGGATGTTGGCCGGCTTGATGTCGAGGTGAATGACGCCTCGCGAGTGGGCGAACGCGATGGCGTGGCACACGCTCTGGAAGACCTCCAGCAGCCGGCCGGTCGGATACCGCCTGGCGTACTCCGCATCGCCCGCTTCCAGATGCCCGAGGATGTCCTGGAGGTTCTCCCCTCCGACCAGTTTCATCGTGAAATACGGGTGGCCTTCATCGTCGAGACCGATCTCGTGCACCGGCACGATGTTGGGATGCTCGAGGGCGGCGGTGATGCGCGCTTCGCGCAGGAAGCGGCGCTCCTGCGAAGAGCGCGGCAGGTGCTTCTGCAGCATGGCCAGCGCGACGTCGCGGTCGGTGTTGCGCTCGTGCGCGCGGTGGACGACCTTCATGCCGCCCAGGCCGACCTGCCCGGTCACTTCGTAGTCGGCGCCGGCCTCGGCCGTGAACAGGTGCGTCGGCGCCGGGCTGTCATCGGACAACGGAGCACCGGAGTCCCCGAGGGTCTTGCTGCGGGTGTAGTACTGGGCGAGCCAGGACGCACCCCTGTGCGCCGCCCCGCCTCCTTCCCGCTGTCCGGTTTCGTCTCTGTCGGTCATGGCGGCGCGATGATGGCACACGATTCCGGGCGGCTGGGAAGCCCCTGCACGGGGTCGCCGGCTGAAGTCACGGTCATGGCTTGTCCCTCGCGGCCACGTTTGCCTCCGCCAGCGTCCCCAGCTCGAGCCGCGCCGGCTTGGACCCGAAAAGCGTGACCAGCGCCGGCGCCGCTGCACCCGGCGGCACCAGGTTGGCCATGGCCTCCAGGCGAAAGGCCGCCGGCGGCTCCGGCAAGCCCAGCGTCGCCCATGGGACTACGCCCCGGATATCCCATCCCGAAGCCCGGGTGTGAATCCGCCAGCGTATGCCTGCGGGCGGTTCGGTTTGCCGGGCGCCATCGAAGAACCACAGCGTTCCGGAATCCCCCGGGCCATGGACGAGGAAGACCGGCTGCCGCACCGCGACCGTGTCCCGTGCGTCCGGAGCCGCCACCAGCAGGCCCAGGAACGGTCCGCTCCACGTCTCGCCCGGCCGCTCCGGAATGGGGCGGGCGTCGGTGAACGAGGCCTTGAACACCAGGCTTGAGTTCAAGGCCGCCAGCTGGATGGTGCCCGGTTGATCGGCGCCCCGCAGAAACGCCAGCGGCGGCGCGTCGGTCAGCACGGCATCCGCCTCCTCCAGGACCGGATTCCCCCTCGCATGAGGGAGCGTGACGCAGTACCGAAGCCGCACCGGCACCGGCAGCGTGAAGGGCGTATCCGGAAGCCGGACGCCCGCCTGCGGGCTCTGGTCCGGCCGGGCGGTCACCTCCAGTTCCACCGCCTCGGTGCACACCCCTTCGGGAGGCAGGGCATAGGAGACCGTCTTCCGCGGGAACCGGACCGTGGCGGGCTGGTTGGTCCACAGCTCCGCGAGTCCCGAGACCGGAGCGGGCGAGAGGTTCGCCAAATGGAGGCGCAGGCGGGCCGTAACCGTTTCGCCGGGGGCGTGTACCAGGGGCGCCTCCATCATCTCGGGGCGGCAGTCCATGATGCGGCGGGGGGACATGTGCGCGCGGTATGCATCGACGCGCAGGCCCATTTCCCGGAACGGGATCGGCTCGAAGCCGGGGATGCGCCGGAACGCCTCGCTTCCGTCCGTGAGGGCGAAATCGAGCCGCGCCTGATCAACGAAACCGGGGTCGCGGTCCGTGCACCAGTTGTCGGCGATCATCTGGCGCTCCTCGGGCGTCACCAGGACGCCGCACCGCACCGCCAGATTGCGGCGCACGGTGTTGCGCCCCGTATGCTCCTCGAGGTCGGCCAGCGCGGGGTAGCGCCGGCGATAGACCTCGGAACGGATGTCCACGGTCTCGTAGAGCGCCCGGTGGATGCCCCTTGCGCCGCCGGGCGGTTCGTGCAGGAACGCGCGCCAGCCCTCGGGCGTCATCAGCATCAGCCCGACCGCGATCCGGCAGTCCACGAAGATGTTGTTCTCCACCACGTGGTCCTTGCCGCCGTTGGCAAAGAAGGCGCCCATGCCGACCTGCCCCGCGTGGCCGCACCGGTAGAAGACGTTCCCGCGCACCGTGAGGCCGCAGGAGCCGTCGTCGGAGTAGATCGCGCTGGTCCCCCAGCTTGTCGGCGCGCCGATGTGGTGGAAATAGTTGTGGCGAATGACGTTCCCGAGCTCGCTCGGGTTTCGGCCCGCGTAGATGGCGGAGGCGTCATCCGACTCTATGCACAGGTGGTGGAACTCGTTGAACTCGATGACGTGGTCGTTCCCGTGCAGCAGGATGGCGTTGTGCGGCCCGTCGTAGATGCGGTTGTGGGCGATGCGGTGGCCGCAGCCCTGCGGCCACACGGCCGAGTTGTACGTCCTGCACAGCCGGTTGAAGTCGTGGATCTCGTTGTTCTCGGCCGCATGACCGGACGGAGTCAGGGTGCGCCGATCACCGCCCGAGAGGCGGACGCCGCCCTGTCCCGTGGCGTGAATATGACAGGACTGGACCCGGTTGCGGGCGCCGGTCACGTCCGCGCCGCGCCAGCCCAGATGGCGCAGCGTGCAGCCGGCCAGGAGGCAGTCCTCGCCCTCCACCACGACCCCGTGGCCGCGGCCGCATTCGATGACCAAGTCACGCAGGACGACATGCCGGACACCCGGTTCAATCCGGACCAGCGGCTGCTCCAGCACCGACAGCTCGAGTCGGAGTGACTCCGCCGGCGCGGGCGGGTAGAGGAACAGCACTCGCCGCGCGCGATCCACAGCCCAGTCGCCGGGCCGGGCGATCTCCTCCAGCGCGTTGAGCACCTGGAACGGACGGCGCTCCTTCACCCCGCTGTAGACCGGCACGGCGAGCGTGAGCAGTCCGCGCTCCGGGTCCAGCGCCCGCACGGGCACGGTGGACGGGGCCCAGTCATGGGTCCAGGCGCCGTGGCACAGAAGGTCGTCGGGGTTCTTCCAGCGCCGCGCCTGCTCCGGATCGACGCCGAAGGTGGCCCCGCGCGGGGGGCGGGCCGGGTCCTTCACCCCCAGGACTCCGCCGGACGGATCGCCCAGTGCCTCGCCCGGATCGAGGACGGCGCCCGTGCGGGCAAATCCCTCGCGCGGCCAGCGGGCGAGCGGCAGCGGCTGGTCGTGGTCGTAGAGATCCGCGTAGCCGGGCTTCTCGGGCCAGGCGAATCCGAATGCATGGCGTCCCCCGGTATCCCCCACGCCCAGCGCCACCAGATCAATCTGCCGGACGTGTCCGGCCACGGCGGAGTCCCACCGCGCCTGAAGCACCGGGTCGCTGACGGGCTGGAGCGCCTCGACGGGAATGGCGATGCCGCCATTCAACCGCGCCTCCTCGCCCGTCCAGGCCCGATAAGTGACCGGCGCCTCGGGCGAGCCGCCGTCTGCCGGCGTCAGCACAAAGGATTCGCGGAACCGATAGGTACCGCCGCGGATCCAGATCGTCACGGGGCTGGTCTGGCCGCTCCGGCGCAGGGCCCGCAGCGCATCCCGGGCCTGGGTCAACGACCCGAAGGGGTGGTCGGGCGAGCCATCGCCCGTCGCGATGCCAGAAGGAGAAACGTGAAATTCATGCATGGACATGCAGTCCTCGACAGTCACAAGTCTTCAGCGACAGCCTACGCCGCCCTCCGCTTCCGCTTAACCTTTACTTGTCGCTCCTACTGAGGGGCAGGGCACCGGGTGGCGACATACGCCTGATACTCCCGGTACAACCGCTCCGCCGGTTCGCCGCCGGGTCTGAGCCGCGCGCCAGGCGCGCACATCATCCCGGGATACTGGTAGGCGCAGACGTACTCGATCGAGTCCAGCCGGGCCATCTCCTCACGCAGCGTGGCCAGGGGAAGCGGGATGAGCGGTGTCTGCACCCACTCGTCGGTGCCGTCCGGCAAGGCGCGGGTGTACCCCTCTCGATGCGGGCCGCTCCGGTCGGGATACTCGAAGCCGAAGATCTCCATGTCGAGCCAGTGATGGCATCCTGCCGCGTCGCACCACGCCTGCATCCTCCGAATGGCTTCCTCCGCGGGAGCGCCGTCGATCACGCGCCGGTGGTACACCTGCACGCACACGATGTCGCAGTGCCGCACCAGCTCCCGCCAGATGTCGGCCGCCCCGCTGAAGTTGGAGTCCGGCGCGACCATCAGCAGCGTGTGCGGCGCCAGCGCCTGGACGGTCTCCCTCAACCCCTTGAAGAACGCCAGCACCTCGGCGCGGAACTGGTCCGTGGCGTCCCAGTAGCGCTGCTCGTGGGGCCGGATGGGGCCGCTGAGCTCCTCCGAGACGTACCACCCGTGCAGCGAATCGTGGCGGCGGTACATCGTCCACAACTCCCTCAGCACGTCCCGGTGCCAGGCCAGCGACCCGGGCGTGTAGTCGAAATGGGCGTACAGTCCGACTCCGAGGAACACGCGCATGCCCTGCTGGTCCGCCTCGTCGAGGATGGTGTCCACCGGATCCGCGCAGGGCAGCTCCACCCGGCCCGGCCAGAGTCGCGAGGGGTAGTAGGCGCGCCCGGCGTAGGTTTCGCGGTAGTTCTCCGCCGTCATCTGGTGATAGTGGCGGCCGTACCAGACGGGGTTCCGCCAGGTCTCCTGGATGATGATCGTGCGAAGGCCGATCGCCTTCATGCCCCGCACCAGCTCGCGCCAGTCGGCCTCCGTGAATCGGGCGAGGTCCGCGTTCCAGTAGCGTCCCTCCGCCTCGCTCCAGTGGGTCAGCCCCACCCATGCGCCGCCGATGAGGCGCGGGCTGCGGCTGGAGGACGGCAGCACGGTGACGGTCCGAGAGACTGCCGGCAGCGGCTTGCCGCCCACGCTGACCGCCAGGGCCAACGTCTGCTCGCCTTGGAGTCCTTCGGTCTTGAGCCGGATGCGGCGGCTTACGACCTGGCCCGGCGCTAGATCCAAGGACTCCTCCGCCGCGATGGGGCGGGCGGCCCGCGTCAGCGCCACGCGGACCTGGCGCGCCGGCGCGCTGTCCGCCTCGACGGCCCAGCGAAGATTCAGGTCAATCCGATCCGTCACGGGTCCGGGCGGGGTCACAGTCAGGTAGGCTCTCACAGCGGGGGAAGTCACGGGGAACCCTCTACACTGCAGTCTTGTTGCATCTGCCGGGACATCAGGCTTCTGGCGAGTATCGTCTGGAACGTCCGACAGGGCAACACCATCGACGCATGCACCCCTGCGCTTCTCACTTCTCCCGGTACAGCACCACCGGCCCCATCAGGCCGCCGGTGCCGACCTCCACCTCGTACACTTGCGCCGTGCCTCCTCTATCCGAAGTGAAGACGACGAAGCGCCCGTCCGGCGAGAACCACGGATGCGGATGGGTGTGTTGGGGCGCATAGACCTTCCACTTGCCCTGCTTGTAGTCCTCGTCGTCGTACGGGCAGTGGTCGGTGTTCCAGTGTTTGCCCTCGTTGGTGGCTTCGGGGTGGCAGAGAGTCCTCGGAGCGCCGATGCCGTCCAGAGGGGAGAACAACTGGAGTCCGATGTCGGGGAAGACCGTGTCGGCGCACATCAGCGTGCCCTGCCGGTTGATCGACGGGTGCCACGCTTTGAAGGAGCAGACCGGCCGGACAGCACCTGTGTCGATGTCGATCCCGACGCAGCCGCGGGGCCAGTTGGTGGTGATGATCTCGCGGCTGCCGGGGCGCCACGTTTCGTGAACGATCCACTCGGGACCTCTTCGCTCGTACGCAAGCCGGTTGCCCGTGCCGTCCCGGTTGATGACCCAGATCCGGCTGTGGTACGGCCCGGCGTAACGCAGCAGCGTGTTGTCCGACGGGTGGAACTCCGGGTGGCCGATGGTGTCGCGCTCGAGGATGGTGTCGCACTGGCCCGTCCGGGTGTCGACGACGCAGAGCCGGTGCAGCTTGCCAACCTTTACCGGCACGGCCCAGTAGCGGTCGTCGTGGCTGAGCGTGGTCGTGCCCATGGCCGCGCCGACCATCCCCTCCTCGCGCCCGGCGAGGTCGCCGAAGTCCAGGAGACACTCGGACTCACCGGTCGCCGTCGCCACCCGCCAGGCCCCCTGGCCGGCGGTGTAGTAGACGAAACGCCCGTCATGCGACGGATGCACCGACCACTCGACGAGGTCGGGGCGGTCGGTAAGCTGCTGCAGTTCGCCCGTCGCGCGGACTTCGCACCAGATCTCGGGCCGGCCGGTACGGTGCGAAATGAAGAACAGCCGCGTCATCGCATCGTCGTAGGCTGGGAGGTAGTAGAAGGGGTGATGGTGGATAGAGGGATGACTGGTGACCTGCCGGACGGTCGCGCCGGTGCGCGGGTCGGTGAAGGTTCGCGATTCGGGTGTGTTCATGTCTTCTCGATGGCACTCGACTGCTGTCGATGGCAATCGAGGGCCCTATACCATGCCCGATTGGGACGGGAAAAGCCTTTCACAACGGCCACCGGGCGGCGCACAGTGCCAGACGATATCGACGGAGGTCATGGCCTCGGGAAGCTCACCGACAACATCGCCTCGGCATCCAGCGGGTCGACACGGAATTGCTTCCTCTGCTTCTCGCGCTCGATGGCGTCGCTCTCCAGGTCGCCCTCGATCGGCAGCTTGAGTCGGCGGCCTTCCTGCAGGTTGCTCTCGTGGGCGCCGATCTCCATCATGTCGCTCATCAAGGCATCCTCGGCGGTGAACTCGCTGTCGCGCAGGCCGCGCACGGCAAGGGCGAAGTCCACGACGTGATCCATCACCGCCACGCCGTACCAGTCGCGGCTGTTGACCTTGCCCATCCTGGCATGGGCCATGAGCGGGCTGACATACTCGATGCGGCCGGTCGGGGTGTCGGCGTGCAACCCGGTCCAGACGTCGCCGGTGGTGTCGTGGACGACCGGCGTCACGACGTCGGCGTAGCCGCCGCCGGAGAGCTTCCCGGCGCTCTCCTGGGCCGGCGCGAGCCGGGCATCGGAGACGAACCGCAGTTCGTTCTGCTCATTCCCCCAGCCGACCGAAACGCCGGCCCGGTGCACCAGCGTGCCGCGCTCGCCCTGGAACTCGGTGTAGCCGGGGCGGGGATGCCGGCCGAGGTGTCCCTTCACGTGGCCGCTGCCGACGTCCATCACCATCATGTCGTTGGGGAAATGGAAGAAGCGGGCGTTGAGCGTCTCCTTCTCGTGGCGTCGCTGCGGCATCGAGTAGAATGCCGGGTGCGCCATGTCGTGCTCGATGCACTGCACCCACTCGGGATGGCATTTGGCAAAGGCGATCCAGCGCGAGTTGTTGTGGTAGCCGGTGTGATCGGCGTAGCTGACGATCCGTCCGATGCGACCGAGGTAGCCGCTGTCGCGCACGGTCTGGGCGAAGCGGTCGATCGGCATGCGGAAGAAGTTCTCCGCCACCCGAACGATGACGCTGTTCTTCCGCGCTACGGCGATCATCTCCTTGGCCTGGCAGACCATGCTGGCCCAGGTGGTCTCGGTGTGGTTGGGGATGCCGTTCGACGACATAAAGACGGAGATCGAATGGTGGCTGGGCACCGGCGTGACGATCAGCGCCGCTTCCATGGGCCGGTCCTTGACCAGTTTGTGGATGTTGGCGTAGTACGGTACGCCAAGGGCCGTGGCCAGCTTCTGGCCGTTCTCGGCCACGGGGTCGCAGACCGCCACCGGCACGCACCATGGCTTGAGGGACTCCCAGAGCGGCTGGTAGATGGTCTGCGAACGCGCGCCAGCGCCGATGAGGGCGAGGCGGAGGGGCTGGGAGGGGATGGGGAGGGTGCTTGGCATGTGGCGTCTTCCTTTCTCGATGGCTGTCGATAGCGGCCGACTGCAATCGACAGCTGCCGACGGACTCCTCTTAGTTCACAGTCTTCATCCCGGTCGCCCGCAGGCCATCCCGCAGCTTCTGCACCTCGGCGGGCGGCATCGGCCGCACCGGCCGGCGGAACACCGGGCTCGGAAACTGGCCCAGCAGCCAGTTGGCCACCATCATGCGCTGGTGCGCGGCGCAGCCAGGCTCGCCGAAGTTGTAGATCAGTCGCGCCAGCGGCGCCACCATCTGCTGCGCCTTCTTGGCGCGCGCCAGGTCGCCACCCATACACGCTTCCCCTGTGAGGATGCCCCATCGTACGGCAGGGCGACAGCCGAGGGAATGGATCGATGTGCTGTGCGGGGCTTGTCATTTTGTGCTATGTACCGGGGCATGGACTGGGAAGGCGTCACGGTGCGCATCGACTGGTCGCGCTGCACGCGTCGGCGGTGGCCGCCGACGGCCAAGCTTGATTTTACGCCCCAGGAGCGGCGGAAGGAGCGTAACGTGCTGCTCTACTGGTGGGCCGGCCGAGGGCAGCGGAAGCTCCCGTCCGGGCTGGCGTCGATCCACGCCGGGCTCTGTCACTGGGCCCGCCCGGGCTGGACGTATGAATGCACGCAGAGCACGCGCAACCCGCTGGGCGTCACCGCCATCCACTTCGACCTGCTCGACGCGCGGGGGCGCGTCATCCCGCCCGAGGATGCGCGCCTGCCGCCCGAGCAGCTTCGGGTGCGCGCTCCCCATCTGGCCGAGGAGGTCACCCGGTGGATTGCGGAGCGGGGCATGGATGCCCGCGCGGGGGTGCGGCTGTGTCCGCAGATCCGGCGCGCGGCGGGCAGCCTGCTGCTGGGGCTGCTGATCAAGCTCGACCATGACACGCCGGCCGTCCGGGGCCCCGCCTCCGGCCCCGACCCGGCCGCCTGGCGCCGCCTGACCGCTCACATCCAGGATCACCTGCACGACCTGGGCGGCCTGTCGCAGCTCGCCGACCGGGCGGGCTACACGCGGAGCCACTTCTCGCGACTGTTCAAGGCCCACGTCGGGCTCAGCCCGCGGGAGTACGTGATCAACGCCCGGATCGCGCTCGCCAAGGAGCTGCTTCGCGGCACCACGCTGGCGGTGTCCGAGGTGGCAAAGCGCGCCGGGTATGGCGACGCCTTCCAGTTCTCCAAGCAGTTTCGGCAACACGCGGCCAAGACCCCCTCGGCCTACAGGGCCGAGTGTGGACGACTGGGGCCGCCGGCGGGACGATCCCATGGTCGGGCTCCACTTGCGCGACTGGACGCGGATCGTACAATCTGACGCCCGTGAAGAGCGTAGCGTGGTTGCCTGTCCGGTCAGGGCGCCGACTCGCCCCTCAGCGTCCGTCCGCGGGCCAGCCACGCGTCGGCGGTCTCGTCGTCCGGCCCGGAGTGCACGAAGACGAAGCGGGTGCCGGCGGGGGCGCGGGTGACGAGCTGCTCCAGCGCTTCGTCCGAGATCCAGGCGAGGCAGTGTACGGGCGCCGTGGGGCCGGAGAAGTGCTCGAGGATCGGCAGGTAGCCGCGCTTCGACTGGACTCGATTGAAACCGTAGAAGCCCCGGATCTTCTTGAAGCCGGGGAACTGGTGCTCGGCGTCGGCGCAGCAATGCATGCCGAGGCTGCCGAAGGTGTCGGACAGGTCGTTGAGCTCCGGCATGCAGAACTCCTCGAACATGTCCGTGCTCATGGCGCCGGCTTCGTCGTTGGAGACCCATGGGCCCAGGTGGGGCGGCACCCAGTTGCCCGGGCAGTGACAGGGGCTCATCGTCGGGAACTCCCGGCGGAGCTCGGTCAGGAACGTCTTCAGGAGCCGGGCGCACTTGGCGCTGAGCCGCTTGACCGGCTCGGGGTCGAGCGCCATGGCGCAGAGGAAATCGGTCTTGTCCCAGACCAGGCAGGCGGTGTCGAACCCGGTCTGCATGTCGCAGATGCCCAGATCCACGTCCTTGCCGAGCTCGCGCTGCACGGCGCGCCCGAGCTCGAAGACGCGGTAGAGGCACTCCGTCTTCCAGATGTCGGGCGCGTCCAGCTTGTCCGCCTCGGCCGCGCTGCCGACCAACGGCACCGCGCAGGGCAAGCTGTCTGGCGGGATGTGAACCTTGCAACCAAAGGCCTGAGCGTAGAGCTGGGTGCCGGTCGAGAGCCTGGCCTGCGGGACGCTGTCGTCCCGGTGCCGCTCGAGCGATGCGACCTGCCGGCGGTAGTTTTCGACCACCCACGGGATCCACTTCGCGACGGGGTCACGCGACATCGTGAAGTCGCCGAGCTCCATCATCGGGACCAGGGGGGGCTGGTACATGAAGGCATGCCGGCCGGCCGTTCCCGCGAAGATGTCGCGTGCGAGCTGTTTGTTGTGTTCGACCAGCATAGCGGATGCGAACCTTTAGCGCAGAACTCGTGTTGCCCACGCGACTGCATCTTGCGCCAACAGCGCGGATCCGACCTCTGGCGGATCAGACCGCATAGACTTCTCTTCCCCGCGCCATGATGTCTCCTTAGATGAGGCCCGGGTTGCCAAGCTGCCGCTCCAAGGCCGACTCGGTTATAACCATGAAGTCGCAAGGCATCGGACGGGGGCTGATCTCCATGTTGAGGCGATCGATCAGCTCATCGGGGCGATCGCCTTCCGCAACGACCACCAGGAAATCGAGGTCACTGTCCTGGTCGAAATCCCCCGTGGCGGCCGAACCGAAGAGGATGACGCGGCGAGGGTGGGCCAGGGTGACCACCTGGTCCACGATCTGTTTGATGTTCCTCCTCAGCTGCGAACGCTTCACGGGCAGAGACTACTCCACTTGCGGGGAGGCGGCAAGTGAGGCCCCAGCTCCGCCGGAGGCCGGTCCTCACGCGAAATCGTCGACCGTCGGCTTGATGACCAGCTCGGGCACGTGCGCGCGGGCGGGCAGCTCGGCCACGAAGCGCACCGCGGCCGCAACATCGGCCGGCTGGAGGATCACCTCGCGGCGGCTCGCCGAGACGGCGTCCGGCCGGCCGGCGCGTGCGTCCAGAAAGGGCGTGTCCACTTCGCCCGGGTAGATCACGGTCGAGCGGATGCCGCGCCCCCGCTCCTCGCGGCCGATACAGGCGCCGAGCGCGGCCTGGCCGAACTTGGACGCCGAATAGGCCGCGCCCGCGAGCGCACTGGCGCGTATGCCGGAGATCGAGGATACCTGGATCACCAGCCCGCTGCCGCGCTCGCGCATCGACGGCAGGACGAAGTGAAGGATGTTGAACGCCCCCGTCAAGTTCGTGCCGATCACGCGATCCCAGTCCGTGGGATCCAGCGAGCGGAGCCCCCTCCGGGCGACGTTGATGCCGGCCGCGCACACGACGATGTCGATCCGGCCAAGCCGGCCCAGGACGGCCGCGACCGCCCGCTCCGCCTGAGCCCGGTCGGTCACGTCGCACGGGACGACGACGGCGCGTCCGGCCGCCGGCCCGAGGCCGGCGCGGACCGCCTCCAACTTGTCCTCGCTGCGGCCGGCGAGCGCCACGCAAGCCCCGGCTTCGGCCAGGGCCATCGCGACCGCCCGCCCGATACCGCCGCCCGCGCCCGTGATCATCGCCACCTGGTTTTCGAGTGTCATCGTTACCTCGTCTTTTCCGCTTCGCCCGCGACGTCGCCGGGCGGAGAGCCGCTGCCATTCCGAGCGAAGCGGGGAATCTCACGCCGAGCGAGCGGCATCAGACCCTTCGCTGCGCTCAGGATGGCACTCCATCTCTGACCGCATCTTCCGTGACAGCACGCTCGCTCCGCTGAAGATCGGCCGCGATCGCGCGGGCGGCCTCCACGAGGCCGCCGCGGATCGACGCATCGTCGCGCCCGTCGGCCTCGCCCGCTGTTTCCGCATTCCGCAGCAGCAGCGGCCGCGACCGCTCCATGAAATCGCGGATGTGCGCGAAGGATACGCCCTTCCCGTGGAGATACGCCACCAGCCAGAAGGAGGAGAGGTAGCTCCCACAGATGACCGGCCCGGAGATCGTGCGCCGCATGTGGTCGATCAGGTCCGCGGCCTCGCGCCAGTCCATCGTGTTGTGGCGCCAGCTGTAATCACTTCCATGCAGGCCGAACCGGGTGGCCTGCCGGTGGATCGGCACGTTGCGGCTGTGGTAGTAGAGGTGGAGCTGGTAGTAGTCCGGCTGCGTCTCCTCGATGAACCGCAGCGTGCGGAGCGCCGTCTCGCGTGTTTCGCCGGGGAATCCGACCACGAACGAGGCGTACGTCAGGATGCCGCGCTCCTTGAGCCGCCGGATGCCATCGCGGTACTTTTCCACGGACGCCTGCTTGTGCATGTTGTCGAGCACACCCTGGTCGCCCGACTCGATGCCGAGGAACACGCCCCGGCAGCCGCTCGCCTGCAGCAGGTCGTAGGTCTCCGGGTCCGCGTTGGAGCAGCGGAAGTTGGAGAACCAGTTCCACCCGAGCCCGCCGTCGATCATCATGCGCAGCATCTGCTTGAACCGCGGCGCGGGCACGTTCGGCGTGTCATCGACGAAGATGAGCGTCGAGGCGCCAGCCTGGCGGAGCTGGCGCATCTCGCGCTCGATCACGGGAATGCCGGTGAGCGTGCTGGGCCCGGCCAGCGCCGGGTAGCGGCAGAAGGAGCACGCGAACGGGCAGCTTCGGGAGATCCGCATCTGCGCCGTCGGGCGGCAGAGCCCGGCGGGCAGGAGGCTCCAGTCGATCGCCTCCGCGTCGAGGTCGTTCGACTCGACCGCGCGCGCGGTCCGCACCCAGGCGCCGATGTCGGTCGGCCCGCCGGGGCCGGGATAGGCGAGGTTCGCGATGGCGCTCCAGTCCGCCCAGCCTCCGGTGCGAAGCTCCGACAGCAGGCGCGCGAGCGCAGCCTCTCCCTGCGAGTCGTTGACGTACACGTCCGCACCCATGTCGGCCAGAAACCGGTCCTGAGCGATGGCGCTGCGCAGCCCGCAGACGTTGTGTATGTGCGGGCCGCCGGCCACGATGCACGCGTCCGGCGCGTGCCGCCGGACGAAGGCGACGATTTCCCGGACCGGCTCGCTGTCGAAGTACAGCGTGGTGGTGATGGCGACCGCGCGCGGCCCGGCCCGGAGCAGCGCCGCCAGCCGGTCGCGGTCCGGGGTGAAGAAGTTCACGGATCCGACCGAAAACCCACGGCGTGCGAGATAGGCGTGCAGGTAGGAGACGGCCAGGTTTGGCAGCTCCATGGTGTGGAGGCCGCGCGGCCGGCCGGTCGCCTCCTCAAGTGCGGCGTCGAGGAGCTGGACGTGGTGCCGCCAGCGGCCGCCGTAGCGGAACACGCTGCCCAGCATCTGGCGGAAGCCGCCCGATTCGGCCGCGGCCTGGGCGCGGGCGGCCATGATCGGCTGCAGGTCGACGTCGTGGTAGCCGACGATCACGCAGTCGAGCGGTTCGCTGGGCATATGTTCCTTTCCGCGCCTGGCCGGGCGCGGCCGTCCCGGGTCACGTCTGCGCGACATACAACCGGACCCAGTGCAGGGGCCGCTGGTCGAGCAGCTGCACGCCCGCCTCCTCGAGCATCGAGGTCCACTCCGCAGCCGGCAGCGGCAGGCCTTGGCGGGAGAGGGGATGGATCAGGAGGTAGTCGAGCTGCGAAAACGTGGTCGGCGGCTCCTTCGCGAGCGCGGCGGCGTCGGCCGGCAGACACTCTGTGAACGCGAGGAGGCGGGCCGGCAGAGCGGAGGCGATCTCGCGGAGCACGCGCACGATGCCCGCCCGCCCGCCGCGGCCGAACTCGTGGAGGACGTACATGGCGGTGACGGCGTCGATCCTGTCGCGTTGCGCGGGATCGATGGGCAGGGGCCCCGCTCCGACCTCGGCGCGGGAGAAGGAGAGGCGGGCATCGACGCCGGAGCGCCGCGCGTTGGCCCGCGCCTCCTCGATGGCGTCGGCCGAGATATCGATGCCCACGCCCCGGATGTCCGGGTCGAGGCGTGCGAGCTGGATGAGGAAGCCGCCCGACCCGCATCCGAGGTCGAGCACGTGCCGGCGTCCGCGCTCGCGCAGCACCTTGAGGACGGCCGGCGCCACCCGGACGCAGGCGAGCTGCTCGCTGCCCACGGCGGTGTGCCGCCCGGATCGGGCGATCGCGGGATCGTCGTCGGCCCGCTCCTTCCGGAGGAGGGGCCCCAGCTGGGCGAGCAGCGGGCCGTAGCCGCCCAGGTACAGGTTGAACGTGCCGCGCACGAGCACGTTCGAGAGGGCGGCGCCGGAAGGCGTGAGCGCGAGCCGGCTGTCGCGCTCGGCCAGCACCCCGCGGCCGACGAGATGGTTGAACAGCCACTGGAGCACCGGCTCGGCGAGATTGAGGTCGCGGGCCGCCTCGCCGACGCCGAAGGATGCGCGCGTGAGCGAGTACTCGTAGAAGCCGCTGTCCCAGAGCGCGAAGAGCACGTGCGCCAGGATGGCGTCGCTCACCAGGTTGAGCCCCTGCACCATGCCCGTTACACCGGCGACCTCGGCCGAGAGCGCGCGGGCTCGGGCGCCCTCCGCGAGGAGGTCGCCGGGCTCGGGCCTGGGGACGGGCGCGGTCACTGGGCCAGCCTCCGGCGGCGGGCGAAGACCCGGGCGAACGTGCGCGCCAGCGGGCTGGGCACGCGGGGCGTGACGACGTTGACGCAGGCCGGTCCGCCGGCGGCGAAGGCGCGCTCGAGGGCGGGCCGCAGGTCCTCGACGCGCTCGACGCGCTCGCCCCACCCGCCCATCGCCTGTGCCATCAGGTCCCAGTGCGTGTTGGACAGCGGCGTCGCGAGCGGGCGCTCGGGCCCGTACTGCTTTTCCTGGAAGAACTCCTCGATGCCCCATGCGGAGTCGTTTCCCACGACGACCACGATCGGCAGCCGCTCGCGGACGGCCGTCTCGAACTCCATCATGCAGAAGCCGAGCGATCCGTCGCCGGTCAGCAGGATCACGCGGGCGTTCGGGTCGGCGAGCTGGGCGCCGATGGCGTAGGGGAGGCCGGTGCCGAGGTGGCCGAGGACCGTTCCGATCTGCCAGCCGGCCGGCCGGCGTGCGCTCAGGCAGTAGCGAACCCAGCCGGAGAAATCGCCGCCGTCGAAGACGTAGATCGTGCGGGCGTCGGCGAACGCGTCCACCTCGGCCGCGATGCGCGCAGGGTGCGGGGGCGACGAATCGATCGCGCCGAGGCGCCGGACTTCGAGCGCGTGTCGGCGGCGCGCATCGCGGAGCGTCTGGAGCCAGTCGCCCCGCTCGGGCCAGGATCGCCCGCCCGCGGCCGCGAGCAGCTCCTCGGCGGCGGCTCGGGCATCGCAGGCGCAGCCCAGCGCCACGGGGCAGGCGCGGCCGATCTCCGCCTGGTCGGGGCAGACCTGGATGACCCGGGCTTGGCCGAAGGAAGATCCATAGGCGAAGCGGCAGTCGATCTTGTCGCCGAGGATGAGCACGACATCGGCGTGGTGGATGGCTTCGGCGACCGGGTTCACGGACGTGTAGCCGTCTCCGAAGCAGGCCGGATGGTCGTCGGGCATGAGGCCGCGCGCCCGTTCGACCGTGAAGAGCGGGATGTGCGTGGACTCGACGAGGCGGCGGAGCGCATCGCCCGCGCCGGACCAGAAGGACATGATGCCGGCGACGATGACCGGCCGGTCGGCCCCGGCCAGCAGGCGGATCGCGTCACTGGCGAAACCCGCGGTCGGCGCGTCCGGCACCGGCGCGGCAGCGGGCGCCGGCGCGGCCGATTCCGCGACTCCCTGCTCGAGCACATCGGCCGGCAGGCTGAGGTGGGCGGGGCCGGGGATGCCCGTGGTGGCGGCGTGGAAGGCGGCATCCACGTGTCCGGGGATGCGGCGCGCGTCGGTGACCAGCGCCGACAGCTTGGATACGGGCGCGCACATGGCCACCTGCGGGAGCTCCTGGAGCGCCCCGCGCCCGAGGTTGCGGCTGTCGTCCGTGCCGCTCATCATGATGAGCGGGCTGCACTCGGCGTAGGCGGTGGCCACGCCCGGTATGCCGTTCGCGTGGCCGGGGCCCTCGGCCAGAATCGCGACTCCGGGCCGGCCGCTGACCCGCGCCCAGCCCTCGGCCGTTTGCACCACAGCCGCCTCATGGCGGCCCCCGACGATGTCGATCCCCTCGGCGCGGCAGGCCTCGTACACCGGGAAGATGCCGGCGCCGGGGAGCGTGAAGATGCGGGTGACGCCGTGCGCCCGGAGCGACCGGACCAGCAGGCGGCCCCCCGTAACGTTCGCCATCTCACGCCTCCTCCCGACGCACGGCCGGGCCGCGACACGCCCGGACTGCGTCAGGCCCCGGCTGGCCGCGGCGCGCGGATCAGGAGGACGGGCAGCGCGGTGTGCTGGACGACCTTCTGGGCCACGGAGCCGAACACGTAGTGGCGCCAGCCGGTCATGCCGTGCGTGGCGATGACGACCAGGCCCGCCCGCTCGCTCTCCGCCGTCCGGCAGATCACGTCGGCGGCGTGGCCCACCGAGGTGATGAGGCGCACGCGCAGGGTCTTCGGCAGCAGCGAGGCGACCATTTCGTTCAGGGCCTTCTCGGCGCGCGCGAGCAGCGCGCGCTCGTATCCGACGACGTCGAACGGCGGCGCGTCGTTGAACTCGGGCATCACCGGCACCGGGGCCACGACGTGCATCAGGACGAGCTCGGCGCCAAGCTGGGCGGCCATCTCGCCGGCGGCGCGCACGGCATGACTGGACGCTTCGCTGAAGTCCGTCGGACAGATGATCTTGGTGATCGGCATCATGGCTGGTTCCTCCTGTTTTCCGCCCATTCGCGTACCGTGTCTCTCTCCGCCATCCATGTTGCCCAACGGCCGGGCATTGTCAATGCGGAGAATTTCGAAGACGGGAACGAGGATGACGACGAAGCCGGATGCTGAAGACCGGAGAACGGCGGAAGGCCGCATCTCCAGATCAGCGCGCCGCGTCGAGCGCTTGGAGGACTGCCGGCGGAAGCGATGCGCGAAGCCGGGGATGCGCTTCAACCAGACGTGCGATGTCCGTCAGATCCTTCATCCGCTTGCTGGGACGTCTCTGATCGTCTTTCCACGCCTCGACCTTGCCAGCCAGCGTGTCCCCCAACGAAGCAACTCGCAGCAGGATGCCATGAACATCAGCAGGTACGGATCGTGAGGGAAAGTCGCGGTAGAAGCCGGCCGTGCTGAGTTGGATGCTGATCTGCGACTTGCTCGTGAAGTTGACTGACCAGTCGTGCTTTTCCGCCGTGAACCCCGCCGTTGTCAGAACCTTCATGGCATGATCGATCTGATCGACTGCAACGACAAAATCGACATCCCGGGTGACCATCGGCTCGGCTGCCCAGTGATTGACGGCCACGCCCCCAATGGCGCACCAGGGAATCTCCGCCCGCTCCAAAGCGTCAACCAGACGCATCACATCATCAGCGCCGCCCGCAGTCTGCCAGTCGTAAAACTGCCGTCCAGTCATGATGGCCATTATGGGCCGGCTCGCGGGGGGCTCAAGGCAAAAGCGGTGACGCCGCACACAGCCACGCAGCACTTCCTCATCCGTTTCCACCGATCGGGGGGGCACGCCTCAGCGCGGTGGCCAATTCCAGGGGGGCGCGTCGAGCTCCTTCAGGCCCTCCACCCGGGTCTCGCCCAGCTCCTTGACCAGGCGAATGGTCTGCCCGCCGGGCAGCCGGCCGAACGCCTCGATCAAGGGGGCCGAGTGCGAGACGACCAGAACCTGTGTGCGCGATGCCGCCTGGGCCACCAGTCGCGCCAGGGCGGGAAGCAGGTCCGGATGCAGGCTGGTCTCGGGCTCGTTCAGCACGAGCAACGAGGGCGGCCTGGGCGTGAGCAGCGCCGCGATCCACAGGAGATAGCGGAGCGTGCCGTCCGACAGCTCCGCCCCTCTCAGGCCACGGAGCAGGCCGTGCTGACGCATCTCGACCTCGAGCCGGCCGTCCGCGGTCCGTATGGAGATCGAGGCGCCCGGGAAGGCGTCTGCCACCGCGGTGTCCAAGGCGGCTGCATCGCCGATCTCGCGAATGGTCTGGAGCGCCGCCGCGAGGTCTGTGCCGTCATGGCCCAGCACCGGCGTGTGCGTACCCACCTGGGGCGCGCGGGCCGGTGCGTCCGCGTCGGTCCGGAAGTGGTCGTAGAATCGCCAGGACCGGATCTGCTCCCGGAGCACCAGCATTTCCGGCGCCTGCTGCGGATCGGCGAAGCGCGCCATCATGCTGTCGAACGAGGGAAGCGCGACGGGCACCTCGGTCCATGCACCCTGCGCATTCCGCATTCGGAGCGCGGGCCCGCGCCGGTCCACCAGAACGGATGCAGGACGGAAGAATGGACCGTTCCAAATGCACTCGCGCTTGACCATGGGATCGAGCGAAAAGGCCGACGGCGAGAGCGCGGGCAGCCCCAGATCGATTGCGTATCCAAAATCTGATTCGGCGAAGCCGAGGCGGAGGCTGACCGGTTCCCTCCGCACGGTGCCTTGCACCGCGTGCTCTCCGCGCCTGACCGCGCGACCGAACGATTCAGGCCCGGCCCACAGCGTGGAGGGAAGCCCGCCCTCGCGGGCCAGCGATGCGATCAAGCCGCCCTGGGCCGTCTCGGCCAGCAGCCGGAGGGCGCGATACACGTTCGACTTTCCGCTGCCGTTCGCGCCCGTGATCAGGTTCAGCCCCTGCAGCGGCACCACCAGGCGGCGCAGCGAGCGGTAGTTGGCGACGGCCAGTGTCTGGATCATGGGTCTGGAGCCACCCCTTCTTCACCGATCGGCCAGCCGGCGGTCTGTCACCCTCTCTGCTTCTCCCAGAACTGACGGGGAGACCGGATTTCCAGGGCCCCGATCCTCTCTAGCGCGAGGATTCCCGGGCCTGCTCGCACGGCAAGAGATCCTTCGCTCTGCTCAGGATGACCTTCATCTTGTAAGCCTGCATCTGAGTCAGCACACGGGATGGTCAGGATTCGTGCCCCAGAGCATCCACCCCGCGGGCGTCGAGTTCCAGGACGGTGGCCAGCAGCAGTTGGGTGCTGCGCACCACGTTCTCGATGTTCACGCGCTCGGGCACGTCGCCGGGCAGGTGGTACTCCGAATCGGCGTAGGGCCAGGATCCCAGGTTCATCACGGTCGTGCGAAAGCCCGCCTTGATGAACATGCCATCGTCGTCATTCACGCGCTCCTTGAGAGCCACCCGGACATCGAGGCTGATCCGGTGGCGGGCCGCGCAGGCGGCCATGAACTCCGCGAGGGCGCGGCCTTCGTCGGTGCTGTAGGTGACGACGTGGGTCAGCTTGCCGGCTGCCATGTCTTCGTCCGACTTGCCGTCCAGAGAGTCGACGTTCAGCACGGCGATGATCCGCTCGCCCCGCGCCGCGGCGGCCTCCGCCGCGAAGCGGCTGGTCCAGGGCGTGTGCTCCTCGTTGCAGAACAGGAAGCGCACCGACCGCTGCAGTCCGCATGTTGCCAGGACCCGCGCCAGCTCCAGGTTGGCCACGGTGCCGGTCGCATTGTCATGGGCGCCCGGCGAGTCGATCCAGCTCATGGAGTCCTTGTGGGAGATGAGCTGGATGATCTCCCGGCCCGGCGGACAGCCACGCGGGGTCGCCTCCAGGTTCGCCACGTCGAAGCTGGGATCGCCGGTGTCGGGCGTGGAGTACCAGTGGTGCAGGGGCTTGGTGCTGTCGCAGCGGTACGGCTGCACCCGGTGAGCGGTCGCGGCCACCTCGTAGCCGGCCGACTTGAGCTGGCCGCGAATGAACGCATCGGCCTCCGCCAGCGAGTTCACGCTCTGGCCCGGCCGGGTATAGTTCACTTTTCGGAACGGTAGCGGATCGCGGCACAGGTGGAACAGATCGCGCCGGATGCGGTCGGCGGATACGCGCTGAAGTGCGTCCTGAATCATGAGTGCTTCCCCTCGCGAACGCGTCGATGATCGTCCGCACGCACATGCTAGTCGTTCCCGTCTGGTCTGTCTGCCGCAGATCCAGTGAGGCCGAACTGGAGCCGGCCGTACACGGCCGCGGAACAACGAACCGCAGAATGTCGAAGGGCGATCTGCGGCGCGGGTGGGGCGAGTCCCCAAACGCGAGGGCGTGGTGGGTATCCTCGGCCACGCGCTCACGCGAGGGGTTTTGTCTTGCGCGTCTCGCGCAGCGTGGCGCGGTGGCGGGCGGCGAACTCGGCGAGGTCGCGGGAGGTGTGGGATGCGCGGGGCTGGCCGATGAGGTCGGCCGGGGTTCCCTGCGCCACGATCCGGCCGCCGTCCGCGCCGCCTTCGGGGCCGAGGTCGATCACCCAGTCCGCCTCGGCGATGACGTCCAGGTTGTGCTCGATCACGACGAGCGTGTGCCCCACATCCACGAGCCGGTGCATGACGTCGATCAGCTTCGCGACATCCGCCATGTGCAGCCCCACGGTCGGCTCGTCCAGGATGTAGAGGGCGGCCGGCGCCGGGCCCCGGCCGCGGATGGTGTCCGGGCCGGAGTCGCGCGCCTTGGCGAGCTCGGTGACGAGCTTGATGCGCTGGGCCTCGCCGCCGCTGAGCGTCGGGCTCTGCTGGCCGAGGGTGAGGTAGCCGAGCCCCACGTCCTGCAGCAGCCGGAGCGCGTGGTGAATGGATCGATGCGCCGAGAGGAACTCCGCCGCCTGATCCACGCTCATCGCCAGCACGTCGGCGATGGTGCGGTCGTGGTAGCGCACGCCCAGCGTCTCGGGCGTGAACCGCGCGCCGGCGCAGGCCTCGCAGGCGACGGTGACCTCGGGCAGGAAGCTCATCTCGATCCGCTTCATTCCCTGGCCCTCGCACGTCTCGCACCGGCCGCCGCGGACGTTGAAGGAGAACCGGGAGGCGGTATACCCGCGCATGCGGGCCTCGGGCGTCACGGCGAAGAGCCGCCGGATGTCGTCCCAGAACCCGATGTAGGTCGCGGGGCAGGATCGGGGCGTCTTGCCGATCGGGGTCTGGTCCACCTCGAGCACGCGTGCGAGGCTCTCGTGCCCGCGGATCGAGCGGCAGCCGTGGGCCGCCGGATCCTTCCCGGTCTTGCCATGCCGGGCCTTCCGTCCATCCGCGAGGCGAGCGCGCAGATTGTCGTATAGCACGTCGCGTACGAGCGTGCTCTTGCCGCTGCCGCTGACCCCGGTGACGCAGACCAGGCGGCCGAGCGGGATGCGGACGTCGATGTCGCGTAGGTTGTGCCGGTTGGCCCCGGAGATGGCGATCGCCGGCGGCGCGCCCTTGCCCCCGCGCGAGAGGTCCGCTGTGGGGCGGCGCGGGGTGAACGGGTGCGGGACCGGGTGGCGGATGCACTGGCCGGTCACGGAGTCCGGGTTCTTCATGAGCTGTGCGAGCGTGCCCTCGGCGACGATCCGGCCGCCGTTCACGCCGGCGCCCGGGCCGAGGTCGATCACGTGGTCGGCCCGGCGGATCGTATCCTCGTCGTGCTCGACCACGACCACGGTGTTGCCCTTGTCGCGCAGGCTGTAGAGCGTGTCGAGCAGCATCCGGTTGTCGCGCGTGTGCAGCCCGATCGTCGGCTCGTCCAGGATGTAGCAGACGCCGCGCAAGTTGGATCCGAGCTGGGAGGCTAGGCGGATGCGCCTGGCCTCGCCGCCGCTGAGCGAGGGGACGCCGCGGTCGAGCGTGAGGTAGGGCAGGCCGACCTTGAGCAGGAAGGCGAGGCGCGCGCGCAGCTCGGGCAGGATGTCGCGGGCGACCTCGGCCTCGCGGCCGCGCAGTCGGAGCGCGCGGAAGAAGCGCTCGGCCTGCTCGACCGAGAGCGAGGAGAGGTCCGCGATGGTGCGTTCGTGGAAGGTCACCGCGAGCGCCTCGGGCCGGAGCCGGCGGCCGGCGCAGTCCGGGCACGCGCGTTCGGGGCCTTCCCACCAGTCGTTCCACCAGATCTCCTCGCCGGTCTGTTCGGCGTCGAACCCGGACAGGAACTGGCCGGTTCCGTAGCAGCGCGGGCACCAGCCGTGCTTGGAGTTGTAGGAGAACAGGCGGGGGTCGAGCTCGGCAAAGCTGCGGCCGCAGGACGGGCAGGCGCGGCGCGTGGAGAAGATCTCGGGCGGGCCGGCCGCGGCGCGGGCGCCCGCGGGCGTGACGAAGACGACGCCCTTGCCGAACTCGAGCGCGCGGGCGAGCAGCGCCCGAAGCTCCGCCTGGGCACGTGGAGCGGTGGCACATTCGCCGACCGGCAGCTCGATGTTGTGCTCGTGGAAGCGGCTGAGCCGCGGCCAGGGCTCGGTTGGCACGAGCGCGCCATCCACGCGGAGCGACTGGAAGCCTTTGTTCGCCGCCCACTTCGCCAGGTCGGTGTAGTAGCCCTTCCGCGAAACCACGAGCGGTGCGAGCACCTGCACGCGGCGCCCGCCGTAGCCCGCCAGCAGACGCGCGAGGATGGCGTCCGGCGTCTGCGGCTGGATCGCGACCTGGCACTCCGGGCAGTGCGGGGTGCCGAGCTTGACGAAGAGCAGGCGCAGGAAGTGGTGCAGCTCGGGCACCGTGGCGACGGTGCTCTTGCGGCCGCCGCGGCTCGTGCGCTGCTCGATCGCCACGGTCGGCGGAATGCCGAAGATCGCATCCACATCCGGGCGCGCGGCGGGCTCGACGAACTGGCGGGCGTAGGCGTTGAGCGACTCGAGGTAGCGGCGCTGGCCCTCGGCGAACAGGATGTCGAACGCGAGCGTGCTCTTGCCGCTGCCGCTGATGCCCGTGATGACGGTGAACCGGTCGCGCGGCACCGCGATATCCACGTTCTTCAGGTTGTGCTCGCGGGCGTGGTGGATCTCGATGGCGGAAGAGTCGAGCGAAGAAGGATGAGGGCGGGGGGTGAGCGTGCCGTCGGCGGAACCCACCCCGCCCTTCGGGCACCCCTCCAAGGAGGGGATCTTCTCTGACGCATGCCGCACCAACGAGATTCCCTCCTTGGAGGCGACCGTGTAGCCTGCGCGGGACTCGGCGACCTTCCTCAGCCCGCCGTCCGCCATCCACGGCCCGCTTCCCGCGCCCTCCTCCGCTTCGCGCAGGGCGGCGCCGGTGTGGCTGCGGGCGCAGGCCATCACATCGGCCGGCGTGCCGGCGCAGACGACCTCTCCGCCGGCGTCGCCGCCCTCGGGGCCGAGGTCGATGATCCAGTCGGCGGCGCGGATCACGTCCAGGTTGTGCTCGATGACCACGACCGAGTGTCCGGCCTCCGTGAGGCGGCGGAGCGCGCGGAGCAGCGTCGCGATGTCGTCGAAGTGCAGCCCGGTCGTGGGCTCGTCGAACAGGAACAGCGCACCGGCCGCCGCCTTCGCGTCGGCGAGATAGCCGGCCAGCTTGAGGCGCTGGGCCTCGCCTCCGCTCAGGGTGGGCACAGGCTGGCCGAGCTTCACGTAGCCCAGGCCGACGTCCCGGAGCGGCGCGAGCCCGGCCAGCACGTCGCGGGAGCCGACGAAGAAGGCGCAGGCCTCCGAGACGGTCAGGTCCAGGACGTCCGCGATGGAGAGCGAGGACGGCTGAGGGGTGAGGGCTGAGGGCTGAGGAGCGGGGGATGAGGCGGAAATGCGCACCTCGAGCACGTCGGGGCGGTAGCGGCGGCCGTCGCAGTCCGGGCAGCGGATGTAGACGTCGCTCAGGAACTGCATCTCCACGCGCTCGAAGCCGCTGCCGGTGCAGGTGGGGCAGCGGCCGGTGCCGGAGTTGAAGCTGAACGTGCCGGCCGTGTAGCTGCGCTCGCGGGCCAGCGGCTCCCTGGCGAACAGCGCGCGAATCGCGTCGAATGCGCCGACGTAGCTGGCGGGGTTGGACCGGGCGGTCTTGCCGATCGGCGATTGGTCCACGAGGACGACCTCCGACACCTGCTCATGGCCCTCGATGGCGCGGTGGCGGCCGGGCGCATCGACGGGCCGGTGCTGGATCTGGCGGAGCGCGGAGTAGAGGACGTCCTGCACGAGGGTGGACTTGCCTGAGCCGCTCACGCCGGTGACGCACACGAGCCGGCCGAGGGGGATCTCGACGTCGATGTCCTTCAGGTTATGCTCGGCGGCGCCGAGCACGCGAAGGACGGGCGGCCCGCCGGCGCCGGCGGCCGCGGGCCGGGGGGAGCCGACGGACTTCTCGCCCCGCAGGTACTGGGCCGTGAGCGATCCCTTGGACTCGAACAGCTCGGGCAGCGTGCCGAAGAACACGACCTCGCCGCCCTTCTCGCCGGGGCCGGGGCCCATATCCAGGACGCGATCGGCCGCGCGGATGACGTCGGGGTCGTGCTCGACCACGAGCAGCGTGTTCCCGGCGTCGCGCAGCCGGAGGAGGATGCCGATCAGGCGCCGGATGTCGCGCGGGTGCAGGCCGATGCTGGGCTCGTCGAGAACGAAGAGCGTGTTGACGAGCGAGGTGCCGAGCGCGGTGGTGAGGTTGATCCGCTGCACCTCGCCGCCGCTGAGCGTGCGCGACTGGCGGTCGAGCGTCAGGTAGCCGAGGCCGACTTCGACGAGGTAGCCGAGCCGCGTCCGGATCTCGCCCAGGAGCAGCTCGGCGGCCTGGTCGAGCGGGGCGGGCAGCGCGAGCCCGGCGAAGAACGCGTGCGCCCGCGCGATCGGCATCAGCATGACATCGCGGATGGTGCGGCCCTCGGCGCCGATCCGCCACAGGAGCGCGTCGGGCTTCAGCCGCGCGCCGGAGCAGGTCGGGCAGACCCGGTAGGCGCGGTACTTCGAGAGCAGCACGCGGATGTGCATGCGGTAGCTCTTCGACTCGAGCCAGTCGAAGAACCGCTTCACGCCGTACCACTGCTTGTCCTCCCACTCGCCCTCGCCGTCGATGACCCAGCGGCGGTGCTCCTCGGAGAGCTCGCGCCACGGCACGTCGAGCGGCACGCCGCGGCGCCGGGCGAACCGGCGGAGGTCGTCCTGGCACTCCCGGTTGCTCTCCGTCTGCCACGGGCGGATCGCGCCGCCAGCGAGCGTCTTCGTGTCGTCGGGCACGACCAGCCCGTAGTCGATCCCGATGGTGCGCCCGAACCCGCGACAGGTTTCGCATGCGCCGATGGGCGAGTTGAACGAGAAGAGGCTGGGCAGCGGATCGCGGTAGTGGATGTCGCAGTCCGCGCAGTGCAGGTCGGCGGAGAAGCGGCGCTCCACCGGCCCGCCGGGGGCGTCGATGCGGACCGTGACGCGGCCCTGGCCGTGCTTGAGGGCGGCCTCGATGGCTTCGACGACGCGCGCGCGCCGTGCCGGGGCAAGGGATACTCGGTCCTGCGTGACCTCCAGCGAGTCGCCGCGGCGCTCGACGCGCGTGTAGCCCTGCTTCGCGAGCAGGTCGCGCACCTCGGCCTCGGTGAAGTTCCGCGGCAGCGGCACGGTGAACGCGATGAGCGCCTCAGGGGGGCGCCCCGCCGCAGGAGGCGTGGGGGCGGCTGCTGCGAGCTGTTCGTAGATGCTGTCGGGCGTGTCGCGCTGGACGGGGCGGCCGCAGCCGCGGCAGTGGAGCGCGGCGGCGCGTGCGAAGAGCAGCTTGAGGTGGTCGTTCAGCTCGGTCATGGTCCCGACGGTCGAGCGGGACGTGCGCACGGGGTTGGTCTGGTCGATCGCGATGGCGGGGGGGATGCCCTCGATGCGGTCGGCCTGCGGCTTGTCCATGCGGTCGAGGAACTGGCGCGCGTAGGGCGAGAAGGTCTCGACATAGCGCCGCTGGCCCTCGGCGTACACCGTGTCGAAGGCGAGGGAGGACTTGCCGGAGCCGCTCACGCCGGTGACGACGATCAGTTCGTTGAGCGGCAGGCGGAGATCGAAGCCCTTGAGGTTGTTCTGGCGCGCGCCGCGGATGATGATGCCGTCCCCGTCCATTCGTCCTCCGGTGGTGGTTTGAAGGTCATATGATACCACAATGGAGGCATGCCATCGCTCCTGGCTTCCACGAGATCGGCACGTCGTCGTCCTTGTCCTCGATCGGTCGTGCGGTTGGCGTTGGAGAAGCGCCACGGCTTGGGCCGAACGGGAGCGGGCTAGACCGGCCCATCTGGGCGGTTGTCGGGGGACGGCACACAGGAGCATGGTGCCGCCCCCGGCGCACACCCATCTGGACCGGGCTAGCCTCGCCACGCTCGGCAACATGCCGCCGGACGTTGGGGCGATGGACTGAACCCTCTCATGATGGAGGGCGGCAATCCCTTGCCGCCGCTGGGCTCGTGCGGCGGGATCAGTTCGGCCAGAGCGCCCAGAGGTAGACGGCGTAGCCGGCGAGCAGGGCGGCGCCTTCGGCCCGCCCCAGGCGCCGGCCGGTCCAGAGCATCGGCATCAGGACGCCGGCGAAAGCGACCATTGCCCCGAAGTCCAAGCGGCTGATGCCGGGCAGCTCGAGCGGGCGGGCGAGTGCCGAGCACCCGAGGATACCCAGGATGTTGAAGATGTTGGAGCCGACGACGTTTCCGACGGCGATATCCGGCTCCCGTCGCACGGCCGCGATCACGGACGTGGCCAGCTCCGGCATGCTCGTGCCGGCCGCGACGATGGTGAGCCCGATCACGGCCTCGCTCACATTCAGCATGCGCGCGATGGCGATCGCGTGATGCACCAGCAGATTCGCGCCCACGACCAGCAAGCCGAGCCCGCCGATGATGAACGCCGCGTCGAGCGCGGGCGATCTCAACACGGCGGGGGCCGCTTCCGAGAACTCGGCGGTGACGCCGCGGGTGGCTGACCGGCGCGCGATCCAGACCGTCGCGATCGTGAACGCCGCGATGCCAAGCAACAGCCCGGCGCCTTCAAGCCGCCCGATCCGGTGATCGGAGGCGAGCGCGAAGAGCAGGACGGAAACGCCGACCATAATGGGCGTATCCACCTGCACCAGCTTGAACCGGATGGACAGGGGACGGACCAGCGCGGCCAGCCCCAGGATGACGCCGATGTTGAAGCAGTTCGATCCCACGACGTTGGCGACCGCTATGTCGCCGCTGCTGCCGAAGGCGGCGCGCAGGCTGACCACGAGTTCCGGCGCGCTGGTGCCGAAGGCGACCACCGTGAGGCCGACCACGAGGGACGATAGCCCAAGCCGGCGCGCCAGTGAGGCGCTGCCCCGTACGAGCCCCTCGGCGCCCCCGCAGAGCAGGGCAAGCGAGAGCACGATCAGCAGAACGTGTTCCGTCATAGGCTATGGAGATCGGCCGGTCTACGCCTCCGCCTGCCAGCGGACGACGCCCATGTGGTAGCGCTGGTGCGCTGGCACGCCGTTGGCGTAGTAGGCGGTGACGATCGTGCCGTCCGCCACCTGCACGCTGGCCGGATAGCCGCCGTCGGTGGCGGTTTGGAAATCGACGAGGACGCGCGGCGCCTGCCAGGTGGCCCCGCCGTCCGCACTCAGGCGTGCGCCGACCCCGTAGAGACCCCGATTGCGGATGCCGTAGGTCAGGAGCAGCCGGCCGTCCGCCAGGAGCAGCAGGTGGCCGGGGTGCTGAGCCCCCAAGGTGAGGGGGCCGGGGTTGGTCCAGGTCGCACCGCAATCCGCGGACGCGAACAGCTCGAGGTGTTGGTCGCCCAGTGTCCGGCCCGCGGCGAGCAGGCGTCCGTCCGGCAGCACGACCGGGGTGGTCTCGTTCGTGTTTCCGTCGCGGATGACGCCCCGGGCCGCCCACGTTCGGCCCTGATCGGCGCTCGTGTAGAAGTACGCCGCGTGCTCGCTGGGCGGCGCCCAGCTGTAGACGCACGCGCCGAGCGTCCGGTCCGGAAGCCGGACGATGTCTCCGAAGGGGATGATGTACGGGGTTCGGCCGGCCGGCGGCGTAACGGACGCCTGCTGCGTCCAGGTTCGGCCGCCGTCTTCCGACCGGCAGGCCCACATGGGAAGCACCTGGCCGGCGTGCGGGCTCGTGTAGTCGCCGACCTTGCGCCGGGCGCTCCAGCCGGACGCGAGCACGACCAGGCTCCCGTCGTGCGCCAGGCCGGCCGCCACATTCATGCGGTTCGTGGTGGGCTCGTGCGAGGCGGGCACGCCGAGGAGTTCCCACGTGCGGCCGTGATCTTCGCTGGCCCAGCAGGCGACGTCGCCTTCCCATCCGCCGTGCGTCGGCTGGTTGAAGATGGTGGCGACGATGCGCTCGTCGGGCATGAGCGTCAGGTTGGGCCAGGCGCAGACGTTGTCGATGGCGACGAACCGTTCCATGGATGATGCCTCCGGGCCGTGGGCCGCCGGTCGTCCGGCGGAACCCAAGGCCGAAGAAGAGTGTAGGCGTAATCGGCGCGAAGGGACAGCCAATCGCGAGAACAGAAGAGGGGCCGGCCCCCGCCCGGGGCGATGTCGCGGCCCGTGATCCGGGGCACGCCTTCCGAACTCATGACTGCGTCCGCCCGGTCCGAAGCGAGGCAGGCAAATGGCAGCGATCCCGTTGACGTTCGAGGGCGAGGCGCCGGGCGTTGGCTCTGGCGACGAACTGGTGCCACCGGACACGCTCGAATTCCAGGGATACGTGCGGTTCGAGCGGGTTGATCCGAACCGGGTGTGCATGCGGCACGTACCGACGGAGGGAGGGGCGCCGGCCCCGGCGCCCGGCGGTAACACGTCAGTCGAACGGATGCAGGAGATCCGGGTCGCGGCCCGCTCCTCACGGTCCGCCGACCCCCATCTATCTCGTGTCGCGCTCGAGGTTGAGCCACTCGAGCTCTTCGGGCGTGAGCTTCAGCTCCAGGGCGCGGAGCGAGCTGCTGGTCTCGGTCGGCGTGGCCGGGCCGATCATCGCGAAGACCTCGAACGGCTGGTTCAGCACGTAGGCGAGGGCGACCTCGATCGGCTGGAAGCCGCGCTCGCGGCCCAGCTCGCGGGCCCGGGCCAGGCGCTCGAAGTTGTCGGCGCTGTACCAGCAGCGCACCAGCTCGGGCTCCGCGCGGCTGTCCGGGTTGCCCCGCGCGTAGAATCCGCGGGCCTGGCTGGACCACGCGAGGCACGGGATACCGCGCTTCGCGAACCAGGCGCGCGACTCGGCGTCCGATGACGCCAAGGCGCCGGCCCATACGGGATCCAGCATGCGGGCCAGAGTGAAGTTGTTGCTGACGGCCACGAGGCCCTTCAGGCCCTTGCGCTTCGCGTAGGCGTTGGCCTGGTCGACCCGCTTGAGGGTCCAGTTCGAGACGCCGAACGTCCGGATGCGGCCGGCCGAGCCGTGCTCGTTCATCACGTCGATGAACTCGCCCGCCGGCACGTCCAGATTGTCGCGGTGCATCATGTAGACGTCCGCGTAGTCCGTCTGCATGCGCTCCAGGCTTTCGAAGAGCTGCGAGGTGAGGAACTCGGGGGTGCAGAAGGGCGTGTGGGCGCCCTTGGCCATGATCACGACCCGGTCGCGGATCCGGCGGTTGCGGACCCACTGGCCGAGCAGGCGCTCGCAGTTGCCGCCGCCGTACACGTAGCCCGTGTCGAAGGCGTTGCCGCCGCGCTCGACGAAGTCATCGTAGAGGACCGAGGCGTAGCCGATCGAGTTCGCCGCCATCGCGCCCATGATGAGGCGGGAGACCGGGAGATCGAGCCCGGCGATCCGGCCCGACGGGATGACGGGCTTGCTCGGCCGGCGCAGCGGGCGGTTGGCCGCCGTGCGCTTCCAGGCGGCGGGCAGCTCGGCGTCGTAGACGACGCCCACGGCCTGGCGCCAGCGGTCCAGCGTGCGCATGTTCCCGAGCGTGTCGTCCCAGCTCATGGCCGGCGACGGCGCCTGCCGGTCGGCGATATGCCGCGCCACCGTGTCGGCTTCGATCGAGTACGGGCCGGCGTAGGGCGAGATTGTGATCTCCCGCGGGGCGGGCTCGCCCTGAACCGTGACCACGATCGTGCTCCGGCGGGACTCGCCGCCGCAAAACCACGGCTGCGGGACGAGGATGCTGCCGTTCGTGCCGAAGATCCGCAGCACGTTCTCCTGGTTCAGCCGGATCCCGGTGGCCAGCTGCGCCAGGATCTGGCCCGGGAACAGCATCGTGCAGGCCGCATACTCGTCGACCCGCGTTTCGCCCACCTTGCCGGCCCCCTGGACGGCCAGCGGATCGGCGAACGGCTGGCTCTGGGCGACGCCGGCGATCAGGCGGGCCATGGCGGTGCAGTAGCAGCCGACATCGAGGATGCCGCCGCCGCCGAGTGCGTTGTTGAACAGCCGGCCTTCCGGATCGCCGTGCGCCTGGAAGCTGAGGGTGGCCTGGATCAGGCGCACGTCGCCGATCACCTTCCCGCGAATCAGCTCCACGAGCTTTTCGGTCTGCGGGTGGCCGCGAAACACGAATGCCTCCATCAGGAATACGTCGTTCCGGCGCGCGGCTTCGATGACGGCCATGGCCTCGGGCGCGGTCAGGGTCAGCGGCTTCTCGCACAGGATGTGCTTGCCCGCCTCGGCGGCCTTGATGGCCCATTCGGCATGAAGGGGGTGGGGCGTGGCGATGTAGACCGCCTGGACTTCGGGGTCGGCCAGAAGCGCCCCATAGGACCCATGCCGGCGGGGCACGTTGTGGGCCTTCCCGAAGGCGTCCGCCGCCGCTTGCGTGCGGCTGCCGACCGCGACCACGCCGCCGGACTTCGAGGCGGCCACGCTCTTGGCGAACACGCCCGCGATTCGACCGGTGCTCAGGATGCCCCATGCCAGCTTGCCGTTCATGCTCATACTCATACTCTCCTCATGGCCAATGCCGACGCGTACTCTACCCGACCGCCGCCGCGGCTCAAGCCGAGACCGCGTCGACCAGGCGGGATGGAGCCATTCTTGATCGCATGCGTACTCGTACTCTTACTCGAGTTCCCGATTCGTGAACGTGTACGGGGACTCCGGCTCGTGGCGGTCCTCTGTCCCGGAGGATATCCGGATGGATCACCGCGGAGACACAGAGGACGCAGAGGAGGCTCTGCAGGAGCACGCGGGCCGTCCCGCTGCGTGAAGGGGCCGGGGCGGGTGTGGTGAGTCGCGCCGCGGGAGGGGCGGCGGCCCCGCCGCCCGGCGGTTCGATAACAGCGTTGACGCTCCCGACGCCGCGGCGGACAATCGAACAATTGACTCGGATGCAGAATATGAAAAAGGTCCTTCTCATCGCGGTATTCGCAGCCCTCGCGGCGGGGGTGGGGTGGCGGATCGTCCAGGTGCGCGCTTCGCGGACGGCGAAGGGACCGGGCACGCCCCCACCTGTCCCCGTCGCCGTCGCCGCAGTCGTCCGGAAGGCGATGCCGGTGGAAGTGCGCACGTTCGGCACTGTCGAGCCGTGGACGGCGGTCGCGCTGAAGTCGCAGGCCGCCGGCCTCATCACGAACGTGCCCGTCCGCGAAGGGCAGTCCGTGTCGGCCGGCGAGCTGCTGTTCGCCATCGACGCGCGGCCGATCGAGGCCTCGCTCCGGCAGGCCGAGGCGCTGCTGGCCCGCAGCCGCGTCCAGCGCGACAACGCGGAGAAGGAAGCCGGCAAGCAGGCGGAGCTGCACCGGAAAGGCTTCTCCGCCGAGGACGCGCTCGACCAGGCCCGGACGGCGGCCGACGCGCTGGCGGCCACCGTGCGCGCGGATGAGGCGGCGGTCGACAGCCTGAAGGTGCAGCTGGACTACTGCTCGATCCGCTCGCCGATCGACGGCGTGCTGGGGGCGCTGCTCGTCGAGGAAGGCAACGTCGTGAAGGCGAACGATGCGACGCTGGCCACCATTCACCAGGTGAAGCCGATCAAGGTCCGCTTTGCGGCGCCGCAGCAGTATCTGGGCGAGATCCGTCGCCGCATGGCCGGCGGGGCGCTGCGCGTCCGGTTCTCGGCGGACGACGGGGCGGCCAGCTCGGACGAGGGCGATCTCCAGTTCATGGATAACTCCGTGGATCCGGCCACGGGGACGATCGCCCTCAAGGCCGAGTTTCCGAACGCCGACCTCGGCCTGTGGCCGGGCCAGTACGGCGCGGTCGCGCTCGTTCTGTCCGTCGAGCCGGAGGCCCGGGTCGTTCCGTCCCGCGCCGTGCAATCCGGGCAGCGGGGAGCATATGTCTTCGTGGTCGGGCCCGACCGGACGGTCGCGGACCGGGCCGTTGAGGTCGATCGCACGGTGGGCGAGGAGACGGTTGTGAAGGGCGCGTTGGAGGCGGGCGAGATGGTCGTGACCGACGGGCAGTTCCGTCTGGCCCCGGGGGCGGCCGTCGAGGTCCGGGAGCCCGGCGTCCGGGCCGCGGCTGCGGACCGGGCGGCGCGCCCCCCCGGCGCCGGGTCATGAACATCTCCGCCCCATTCATCCGGCGCCCGGTCATGACGACCATCCTCATGGCCGCCCTCGTGCTGTTCGGCTCGATGGCGTACCGGCAGTTGCCGGTCAGCGACCTGCCGAACGTCGATTATCCGTCGCTCCAAGTGTCCGCTTCGCTTCCCGGCGCGAGCCCGGAGACCATGGCGTCGGCGGTGGCGACGCCCCTCGAGCGGCAGTTCTCGACCATCGCCGGGATCGACTCGATGAACTCCTCGAGCGCCGCCGGCTCCACGACGATCACGCTCCTGTTCAACCTGGCGCGGGACATCGACGCGGCGGCGCAGGACGTGCAGGCCGCGATCGCCCGGTCGGCCCGGCAGCTCCCGGCGGACATGCCGGCGCCGCCGACCTACCAGAAGGTCAATCCGGCGGACCAGCCGATCCTGCTGCTTGCGCTCACCAGCCCCACGATGCCGATGTCGCAGCTCAACGAGTACGGCGAGACGATTCTCGGCCAGCGCATCTCGATGGTCGACGGCGTCGCCCAGGTGCAGGTGTACGGCGCGCAGAAGTACGCCGTTCGGATCCAGCTCGACCCGCACGCCCTGGCGGCGCGCGCGATCGGCATCGACGAAGTGTCCGACGCCATCGACCGCGGCAACGTGAACCTCCCGATCGGCATCCTGTACGGGCCGCACCGGGCGTTCACGCTGCAGGCGAACGGGCAGCTGTTCGACGCGGCCAGCTACCGCCCGCTGATCGTCGCCTACCGAAACGGGGCCCCGGTGCGGCTCGGCGAGATCGGCCGGGTGTTCGACAGCGTGGAGAACGACAAATCGGCGGCCTGGTACTGCACGCCGGAGCGCCAGCAGCGCGCGATCGTGCTCGCGGTGCAGCGGCAGCCCGGCCGCAACACGATCGAGGTCGCCGACGCCGTGAAGGCGCTGCTGCCGTCCTTCCGCAGCCAGATCCCGCCGTCCGTCAGCCTGAACGTGCTGATTGATCGGAGCCTTCCGATCCAGGCATCGACGCACGACGTTCAGTTCGTGCTCCTGCTCACGCTCGTGCTCGTGGTGCTGGTGATCTTCGTCTTTCTGCGCAACCTGCCGGCGACCGTCATTCCCAGCCTGGCCCTGCCGCTCTCGCTGGTCGGGACCTTCGCCGCGATGTACGCGCTCGGCTACAGCCTGGACAACCTTTCGCTCATGGCGCTCACGCTGGCGCTCGGGTTCGTCGTCGACGACGCGATCGTCATGCTGGAGAACATCGTCCGGCACGCCGAGATGGGGAAGGACCGGCGCACGGCGGCGCTCGACGGATCGCGCGAGATCGGCTTCACGATCGTGTCGATGACGCTATCGCTGGCCGCCGTGTTCATCCCGTTCCTGTTCATGGGCGGCCTGGTCGGGCGGTTGTTCCGCGAGTTCGCCGTGACGATCGGCATCGCCGTGCTGGTCTCCGGCGTGGTTTCGCTGACGCTCACGCCAATGCTGGCCAGCCGCTTCCTGCAGGCCGGGTCGACGGCGGCGCACGGTCGCATCTACGCCGTCACCGAGCGCGGCTTCGAGCGGATGCTGGCGTTCTACGACCGGACCCTGCGCGTGGTGTTGGGCCGGCCGCGGGCCACGCTGCTGTTCTCGCTGATCGTGCTTGCGGCGACCGTGTACCTCTTCCAGATGATCCCGAAGGGATTCCTGCCGAGCGAGGACCGCGGCCAGATCTTCGTGCAGACCGAGGCCGAGGAAGGCATTGCCTACACGGCCATGTTCGAGCGGCAGCAGGCGCTGGCTTCGGCCATGCAGCAGGATCCGAACATCGAGGCGTTCATGTCCAGCGGCGGCGGGCGCGGCGCGAGCGGCGGAAACTCGGGCCGCATGTTTGTCCGCCTGAAGCCGCGCGGCGAGCGGGCGCTCAACGCGGACCAGGTGGTCCAGGGGCTGCGCCGGCGGCTGGCCGGCGTGCCGGGCATCCGCGCCTATCCGCAGAATCCGCCCGCGATCTCCCTCGGCGGCATCTCGTCGCGCAGCCAGTACCAGTACACGCTGCAGGGGCCCGACACGGAGGAGCTGTACCGGTACGCGGCGCAGCTCCTCGCCCGCCTGCGGGAGCGGCCCGAGCTGCAGGAAGTGACCAGCGACCTGCAGCTCAAGAACCCGGAGCTGGACGTGGATATCGACCGCGATCTGGCCGCGACGCTGGGCATCTCCCCCGCCCAGGTCGAGACCGCACTCTACCAGGCGTACGGATCGCGGCAGGTGTCCACGATCTTCGCCCCGAACAACCAGTATCCGGTCATCATGGAGACGCTGCCGGAGTATCAGCGCGACCCCGCGGCGCTGAGCCTGCTCCACGTCCGATCCGCGCGCGGGGAGCTTGTGCCGGTCCGGTCCTTCGCCCGCCTGACGCCGGGCGTCGGGCCGACGGCGATCAACCACCTCGGGCAGCTGCCGGCCGTGACGATCTCGTTCAACCTCCGCCCGGACGTGTCGCTCGGAGACGCGGTCCAGGAGGTCGACAAGCTGGCGCGCACGATCGTGCCCCCCACGATCAGCACGAGCTTCCAGGGAACGGCCCAGGCATTCCAGTCCTCCATGAAGGGCATGCGCCTGCTGCTCGTGCTGGCGATCGTCGTGATCTACATGGTGCTGGCGATTCTCTACGAGAGCTTCTACCACCCCGTTACGATTCTCTCGGCCCTGCCGTTCGCGGGGGCGGGCGCGCTGGTCACGCTGCTGCTCTTCCGCGCGGAGCTCTCGCTCTATGCGTTCGTCGGCATCATCATGCTGATCGGCCTGGTGAAGAAGAACGGCATCATGA
>CAYSLU010000053.1:0-36628 GCA_964431965.1 uncultured Verrucomicrobiota bacterium | reverse complement strand
ACCCCCATGAACCGCGAAAGCCAGACCCAGCAGGAGAGCCGGTCGCTGGGGCCGGATGCCCTGCGCGTCGCCGGGGTCGGCGTGGCCTATCTGCTGGCCCGCCAGTTCGCGTTCCTTTTCCCGGACGCCCATAACGTCGTGATGTCGGTCTGGCCGGCCAGCGGGATCGGTCTGGCGGCATTCCTGCTCTATCCCCGTCGGATGTGGCCGGCGATCGCGGCCGTGCTGTACGCGGTTGGATTCGGTGCCAACATGCTGCACGGCCGGCCGGTCTGCACGAGCCTGGGGTTTACGGCGGCGGACATCGTGGAATCGTTCGGTGCGGGCTGGCTGATCACCCGCCGGTGCGGCGCGGGGGTCCGGTTCGCCCGGGTGCGGGAGGCCGCCACGCTCCTCGTCGTGGTTCCGCTGGTGATGGCGACCACATCGTGCATCGCGGCGGGCACGGCCATGGCGGCCGGATTGTCGCCGTTCCTGCCGTTCTGGCAGACATGGTGCATCTCGGGTGGTCTGGGGAACCTGATCGTCGCGCCGCTGATCGTCACATGGGGCCGGCCGGGCTCCGTCCGGCGGCTCCATGGGTGGCGTCTGGTGGAGATCGCCCTCTTTGCCGCGGTGCTCGTCGCCATTTCGAAGCTGGCTCTGACGACTCAGAACTCGACCAGCATCCTGGTTCCCCGTCCCTACATGTACATCGCCGTCCTGGCGTGGGCGGCGATGCGCTTTGGCCCGCGCGGCGTCTCCTTCTCTCTGGCCGTCTTCGCGGCGCTCGCGCTATCGAGTCCGGCGGTGGTCGCGGGACCCTGGGCCTGGGGCGGCGGGGACTCGGCGGAGCGCCTGCTGCGCGTACAGGTGTTCCTGGGTCTGGCCGCGGTCGTCGGCTACCTGCTGGCGGCGAGCGGCGCGCAGTCCTGGGAGGCCGAGCGGGCGGCCCGCGCGGCCGGCGAGCGGCTGGCGCGGGCACATGCGGACCTGCGCCGGCGCTCTCGCCAACTGTCCCGGCTGGCGTCGGAGCTGACGCTGGCGGAGCACCGAGAGCGGCGGCGGCTGGCAGAGGTGCTGCACGACGACCTGCAGCAGTTGCTGGTGGCGGCCCGGCTCGAAACGGAGTCGTGGCTGGCCGTGGCGGGCGAGCGCGAGAAGCTCAACGCCCAGGCGCTGCACGGGCTTCTGACGGAGGCCTTGGGATCCTCCCGCGGCATTGCCCAGGAGCTGGTGCCCCCGGTGTCGCTGCAGAAGGACCTGGGCGGCGCGCTGGAATGGCTGTCCAGCCGCAAGCGCGAGCGGCACAAGCTGGATGTGACGGTGCGGATCGAACGAGTGCCCGATGATCTGCCCGAGGCCACGGCCGTCCTGCTCTACACGTCCGCGCGCGAGCTGCTGCTGAACGTTGTGAAGCACGCGGGCGTTAGCCAGGCCGTGCTCTCGCTGCGCTGCGACGGCGACGGCGTCATCCTGGACGTTCGCGACGAGGGATCCGGGTTTGACGGCGCGGCTGTCGATGCGGTCTCACTGCCCCGCGGATTCGGGCTGTTCAGCATCCGGGAGCGCGCCGAACTGCTGGGGGGCCGGCTCGATATCGAATCCGCGCCCGGCCGCGGGACCCGGGCGACGCTCGTTCTGCCGATGACAGTTCCGGCGAGTCCTCCGGGCGATGGGGACGACGAAAGGGCGGATGCGACGCCCGGAGGAGTGGCGTGAAACGCGTACCGGCCGGCCATGTCCGGCAGCTCTCGATGGGGTGGCTGCTGGCGGCGAGCATGCTCGCGCCCGCAGCCGCATACGCGGCCCCTGCGGTCTGGCGGGGCGCGATCACCGGTGACTGGTTCGCCGCGGCCAACTGGCGGGACGGGCTGGCTCCCGCGCCGGGCGACGACGTGGCGATCACCAACCCGGCGGCTGTCGTGCTGCTGACCAACTCCACGCCGGCCCTCGGCTCGCTGACGCTGAGCAACCGGGCCACGCTGGTGTTCTCCAACTGGGACACCACGCTCTCGGCGAGCAACGTGTTTGTGCTCACCAATGCCGTGATCACGCTGCCGCCGGCGTTCACCGAGGGCCAGATGTCGAACAACGTGCGCATCTCGTGCGAGAACCTGGCTATTGAAGCGGGCGGCAGCATCGCGGCGGACTCGAAGGGCTATCTGGGGGGCTACACGAATCGGAACGGGCCGGGCACGGGAAACCTTCGCAGCGGAGCCGGCCACGGCGGGTGGGGCGGGTATGGGGTGGGCGGCGGCTTTGGCGGTCCGGCATACGGCTCCGCGAGCATGCCGGTGGCGCCGGGCAGCAGCGGCAACACGGACACAACGGGCACGCCGGGGAGCGGCGGCGGCGCGGTTCGGATCGAGGCCGCCGGGAACGTGGTTGTCAACGGGACCGTCTCGGCGAACGGGGCGACCGCAGGCACCTACGCGGGGGGAGGCTCAGGGGGGAGCATCTATGTCGTGTGCCGGACACTGTCCGGGACGAACGGTTTGATCAGCGCCAACGGGGGAGGCGCCGGCGTGTCGGACGGGGGCAGCGGCGCGGGTGGACGGATCGCCGTGGTCTACGACCCGGCAACCCAGGCAGCCGGTCCCGTTCCGGGCATCCGGTTCACGGCGGCCGGCGGGGCGCGCAATACAGGCGTCCGGGGTGATCTCGGAACGCTCTATTTCCCGGATAGTCGGCTGCTGACCGAGACGATCGTGCACTCGGGCGAATGGGCGGTGCCGGGCTTCACCAACTGGGCGCCGGACCGCCTGTTGGTTTCGAACGGCTGGATTCGGTTTCCGGATTCCACGCTGCGGCTTACGGTGTCGAATCACGCCGTTGTCGCGGGCAGTTCCGGCGCCCTTGAGCTCGGAGGCGATGTCATCCTGGTCAATCCGTGGCGGCGCCTGCGCTACAGCACGCGCGAGCCGGGCCCGGCGCTGAGCGTGGGGGGGGAC
The DNA here is from genome assembly GCA_964431965.1 of uncultured Verrucomicrobiota bacterium. Lineage (GTDB taxonomy): Bacteria > Verrucomicrobiota > Kiritimatiellia > CAIKKV01 > CAYSLU01 > CAYSLU01. The sequence continues at coordinate 33,695 of CAYSLU010000053.1, read as the reverse complement.
CTGGTGGTGACCGGCGGCGCCAGCCTGCACGTGTACGGCGCACCGACCAACCCGGCCGTGGCGGACCATGGCGCCTGGGTGGGCGTGACGGGCTTGCTCGTGGTGGCGTCGAACTCCTGGGTCTATCCGTACTCGCATCCGACGAACGGCGGATCGGTGTTGTTCGTCGCGAATGGGCTCAGCGTTCAGGCCGGGGGCGGGATCGACGCCGACGCCCGGGGGTTCGCGGGCATCACGAACTACAGCTCCGGGTACGGGCCGGGAATCGCAAGCGGGCGCAGCGGGGGCGGCTACGGCGGGAGGGGCGGGGTCGGGTATTCCGGCGCCGGCGGGAGGCCATACGGTGAGGCCAGGACTCCGATCCACGCCGGCAGCAGCGGAAGCACCGACACATACGGCGCGCCCGGCGGAAACGGGGGCGGGCTCGTGCACCTGCAAGCGGCGGGGACCGTGATCATAGACGGCGTGATTACCGCGAGTGGCGGTTCCGGATACACCTTCGCGGGCGGCGGTTCGGGCGGCGCCATCTTCATCACCTGCCGCGAGTTTCGCGGCTCGAACGGGCTGCTCCGCGCCGCGGGCGGCGCGCTGGGCCCCGGCGGGGGCGGGGGCGGGCGCATCGCCGTCGTCTACGATCCGGCCGCACAGGCGACCAGCCCGATTCCGGGGGTGCGCTACCTCGCGCCTGGCGGGACCGGCATCAGCGGCGGCGAGATCGGGGACATCGGATCGATCTACTTCCCCGACAACCGGTTTCTGCAGGAAACGATCTCCCACTGCGGGCAGTGGATCGTGCCGGGCTTCACGAACTGGGCGCCGGCGGCTCTGACCGTCAGCAACGGCTGGATCCGCTTTCCGGCCGACCGCTTCAATCTGAACGTGGCCGGTGGCGTTGTGGTACTGGGGACGAATGCCGGGCTCAACAAGCTGGAGTTCAGCAACGCGGTCGTGCGGTGCGGCGGGAGCGTCCGGCTGACCAACAGCGCGCTTGTCCTGTACCGCGGGGCGGCCACATCGGGTCCGTCGCTCGCGGTGTCCGGGAATCTGGCGCTCGACGCCGGCAGCCGGCTCACGGTTGAGAGCGCCATGGCGGGGAGCGGGCCGTCCGACTGCGGCGCGTCCGTGTCCGTCGCCGGCCACGTGTCCATCGCCAGCAACGCCTGGCTGTATCCGCACGCGCATCCGACGAATGGCGGCTCCGCCCGATTCGTGCTCGGAAGCCTGGCGATCGAGGCCGGCGGCGGGATCGACGCGAGCCGGAAGGGTTTCCTGGGCGTCTACCGGACGCGCGGCATCGGGCCGGGCGGGGGAACCGGGCGCAGCGGCGGCGGGTATGGCGGGCGCGGAGGGAACGGATCGGGCGGCGCCGGCGGGGCGGTCTACGGGTCGTCAAATGCGCCGGTCGAGGCCGGGAGCAGCGGGAGCACGGACACGACCGACACCCCGGGCTCGGGCGGCGGTTCGGTCCGGCTGCACGTGCCGGGCACGGTTACGCTCAGAGGCACGCTCATGGCCGATGGCGGCGGCGGGGTCAGCTATTCGGGGGGAGGGTCCGGGGGCGGCATCCATGTGGTGTGCACGCGCATCATCGGCGCGGGCGGCCGACTCAGTGCGAATGGCGGATCCGGCGCGATCGGATCGGGTGGTGGCGGCGGAGGAGGCGGCGGCCGCATCGCGGTGTGGCGCGCGTTCGACGAGACCAGCAGCGTCTCCAATACCGTTTGGGGCGGGATCGGCGGCATCCAGAACGGCGCGACCGGGACGGTCGTGTGGGGCTGGGGGTCCGTCCCCGGGCTTGGTGTCATCATCGCGATCCGGTGACCGCCGCTCAGGGCGTGGTCGTCGGCAGCAGGCCGCGGGCCTTTAGCGCGGCGTAGGGCAGGGCCACCGTCGCCAGGTAGCCGGGGTTCTGGTAGTGGTTGAGCTCGGGGTTGGTGCACTCCCACGCGCATGCGCGCAGGTCGTCCGTCCACGTCTCCCGCAGCCAGCCGACGTATTCGCCGAACAGGTCCGCCGCGGCGGTCTCGCTCTCCAAGGTGAGCGCGTAGACGCACCAGCCGACCGGGTATCCCCAGAAGGCGCCGTTCTGGTACGTGCCGGGCTCGCACTGCGCCAGCTCCCAGGAACCAGAGGTGGTGGGGATGTGGCGCAGCTGACCCTGCCGGACGATCGTGCGGGCGCGGTATTCGTGGAGCAGCCACCGGGAGATGGCGCGCGCGCGCGGCGGCTGCAGGGCGTCGAGGTAGACGGCGAGGGCGGAGCCCCAGACGTCCGGCTTGCGGCCGATGCCGGTGGCGGACAGCAGGCAGGCCGAGGACGCGCTGCGCGGCTCGTAGAACACTTCCGTCACCGCATGCTCAATCCGCTCCGCCTGGGTGTGGTAGCGCTCCGCGCGCCGCTGTCTCCCGTTCCGCCGGAAGAGCTCGGCCAGGCTGCGGGCGGCGCTGAGCCGCAGCAGCGACGGGACGAGCAGGGCGCCGGTCTTGGTCACCGAGTCGGTGTATCCCCAGTCCACGGTGTGGCGGGCGGGGTTCGAGTCGGCGATGCAGAGGCAGGTGCTGGCGTCCACCGACGCGGATCGGTAGGCCAGCTCGCAGAGCTCGCTCAGCGGCCGCTCGCCGCCCGGGGCCGGAACGGGGCGCATGAAGCTCGCCCAGTCCTCGGTCCGGCGCGCGTAGGCCCGGGCGGTGAGCGCGAGCCAGTACGCGCTGTCGTGGGGCGGGAACTTCCCCCACGGCGGGCCCTGCGTCTCGTCGCAGGCGTAGGTGCCGGGGTAGTAGACGGGGCGGCCGTCGAGGTTGATGTGGTCGGCCACGGTCCACGGAGGCACCACGCCGCCGCTGGCGAGGTGCCACGGCTCGGGGCCGCGCATGGTTTCGGTCATCAGCGTGATCCAGCCCCACGCGTCCCCGATCGGCACGAGCCCGGCGTCGGCGAACCACGCCGGGTCGCGCGTCCAGAAGGAGGGGTAGACGGCGATGTCGCCCGTGTTGTGGCCGGGGAGCAGGAGGTGGCGTCCGGTGCGGTTCGGGCCCGCTGAAATGGCCTGGTCGGGCGCGATCCGGCAGGCGGCGGCCAGCGCGCGCGCCATGCGCTCCAAGTCGCAGGCGTCACCCGGGCTGATCCAGCTTGCCGACATGCTCCCCGCTCCTTCGATGCCCGTGCGACGCCGTGGCGTCAGCGGGCGCAGGCCCGCCGCGTCCGGAATGCTACACGCCGGCCCGCCCACGCGCCAGCGCTGCTTTGAGGCGGGATGTCCGGCCGGACGGCGAGCATAAGAGCATCGACAGGCGCTCGTGCCGCGGGTTGGTTGACCCGTGCGTGCATCAGGCGTAGTTTGTCCTTTTCGTGTCATGGGAGGGTCGGCTTCCGTTCGGTCCGTCCTCCCGAACCGTGAGAGCGCATATGTTCAGTCCTCGTCTTCCGCGCCTGCGTGTCGCCATCGTGCTGGCGGCGGCCGCCTGGTGCACGCCGGCGTCGGCGGACACGCCGGCGCCCGCGCCCGTCCCGAAGCTTTCCGGCTCGCTGTTCGTCTACTGCGCGGCCGGGGTCAAGGACCCCATCGTCGAGATTGCGAAGCAGTTCGAGTCCGCGACCGGCGTGAAGGTCGAGCTGACGTTTGCGAACTCCGGCCAGCTTCTGGGGCAGATCGAAACCACCCGGATCGGCGACGTCTACATTCCCGGCGACGTGGGTTTCGTCGCGAAGGCGCAGGCGAAGAACTTGATCAGCGGCGAGCCGCGCGAGTTCTGTCACTTCATTCCCGCGCTCTATGTGCGGAAGGGGAATCCCCGTGGGATCAGGGGGGTCGCGGACCTGGTCCGGCCCGGCCTCAAGCTGGCCCTGGCCGACCCGAGCGCGGCGATCGGGCAGCTGCAGGTAAAGGTGTTCGAGAAGAACGGGCTGGATGAAGCCGCGCTCAAGCGGAATACGGTGTTCAGCCCGGCGACCGTGATCGACGTAGCCATGGCGGTCAAGCTGGGCACGGCCGACGCGGGCATCATCTGGGACGCGCTCGGCGGCTTCGCGCCGGATCAGGCCGAACTGGTCCGCATCCCGGAGCGTGACAATGTGATCGGGCATGTGGCGGCGGCCACGCTGGCGGGCTCCCGCAATGCGGCGGCGGGCCGCGCGTTTCTCGCTTTTCTCGTGTCGAACAGGAGTCGGGCGGTGTTCCGGGGCAAGGGCTTTGCCGTGGACGAAGCGGACCAGCCCGAGCCCCGACTTGAGCCGTGATCGCGCGGCGCCGAATCGCCGCCATGTTTCGGCCGCGTCGGCCGGAAGGAGGACTGCATGAAGGTTCGTCGTGTCGCGTCGGTTTGTGTAGCCGTGGGATTGATGGCCGTGGCTGGGTATGGTGACGAGGCGAAGCCCGCTTCGGCGCCGGCTGCGCCGGTTCCGCTGCTGGTTCACGTGGGTGGAACCATGCGGCCGGCCATGGAAGAGATCTGCGCGCTGTTCGAGAAGGAGTCGGGCGTTACGGTGGAGCTGAACTACAACGATTCCGGCGCGCTCATGACCGTGATCGCGACCACGGGCAAGGGCGACGTGTGCGTGGTCCACGACCCCTTTGCCGTGGCCATGGAGAAGAAGGGCATGGTGGAGCACACCTACACGGTCGCATTGGTCACGCCCGTGATCGTCGTGAAGAAGGGAAACCCCAGGAAGATCCGGGGTGTGAAGGACTTGGCGCGTGATGACGTCAAGGTCGGCCTCACGGACGCGGAGTACTCCACGGCGGGGCACGTCGTGTCCGTGGTGTTCCGGAAAGCCGGAATCGCGGAGGCCATGGCGCGGAAGGAGAAGGACATCGTGCGCACCCGCGGCGGCGGCGAAGTGGCGAACGCCGTGAAGCTCGGAACCGTCGATGCCGCCATCGTGTGGAACGCCGTCGCCTTCGAGCGCAAGGCGGACCTGGACGCGATCGCGCTCGATCCGGCCGTCCTGCCGGACGCGAAGGCGGACGCCGTGACGTCGGCGACCTACGGACCGCTCGACATGTCGCGCATCCGGGTCACGCTCATGACGCTAAAGCGCTCCGGAAATCCGGCTGCGGCCCAGAAGCTGGCCGAGCTGGCTTTTTCGGACCGGGGCCGGGCGATCTTCGCGAAGTATGGGTTTTCGTTGGCGACATCCCAGGCGCCGTCCCGTCTCGGAAACGGGCGTACAGAATGAAGGTCATCCTGAGCAAAGCGAAGGATCTCTGGCCGTGCGATCTGGTCCGAGATTCCTCGCTCTGCTCGGAATGACATGCACTTCCGCGTTTTGCACAGTCATTGGAGGTACAGCACACGAGGCCGGCCTCCTCTGAGAACTGCCCGATGGCGAAGCCTACCAGCGAGTTCCTGCCGATGCCGGAGCCGCGGCACGCGTTCCGGACCGTGACGAACGCCTGCGCGGCGGCCTTCGCGGCCGGAGTGGCGCTGCTGCTGCTGGCCGACGTCGTCTACCTCGCGGAGTTCGTGATGCGGAGCGCGCCGGAGCAAGTGCGGGACGTGCGGCTGGACATTCTGTCGCCCGAAACGCGGCAGGAGCTGCTGCTCAGCCTGGGCACGGCGACGCTCACGACGCTGCTCGCCCTGCTCGTCGCGATACCCGCCGGCTATGCGCTGAGCCGGCACCGGATCCCGGGGAAGGTCGTGATCGACACGCTGGTGGACGCGGCCATCGTGCTGCCCCCGCTGATCCTCGGCGTGAGCCTGCTGGTCCTGTTCAGCCTGCTCCGGCGCGCCGCCGAGGGGCTGGGCACTCCGGCGGACCCCAATCCGCTCCTGCAGGGGCTATACGACTTCTTCGTCTATCGGAAGCCGGGCATCGTACTCGCCCAGTTCTTCGTCTCCACGGCCCTGTGCGTCCGCGCCATGCGCGCGGCGTTCGACGCCGCGGACCGGCGGGTCGAGGACGTGGCGCTGACGCTCGGGTGCACGCCGTTCGGCGCGTTCTGGCGGGCCGCGCTGCCGCAGGCGGTGAGCGGGATGCTGGCCGGAGGCGTGATGGCGTGGTCCTATGCGGTCGGGCTGTTCGCGCCCGTGGCCATCTTCGCCGGCACGGTGCGCGGCCGGACCGCCGTGCTGCCCACGCGGACGTTTCTCGAGGTGTCCGTTGGCCACCTCGAGAACGCGCTCGTCCTGACCATTGTGATGGCCTCGATCGCGATGCTCCTGCTGATCGTGCTCAAGCTGCTCATTCAGCCGCGGGAGCGGCGGGGAACACCGCCATGATCCGCCTCTCCGACGTCGTGTATGCCGCCGGCTCGTTCCGGCTGCAGCTCTCGCTGGATATCGGCGATGGCGAGTACTTCGTCATCATGGGCCCCACCGGCTCCGGGAAGACGGCCTGCATCGAGTGCCTGGCCGGCCTGCGCCCCGTGCAGTCCGGCCGGATTGAGATTGGCGGGCGGGACGTGACCCGGGCGGAGCCGCGGCAGCGGGGCGTCGGGTACGTGCCGCAGGATTGCGCGCTCTTCGCGCACCGGAGCGTTCGCGGGAACATCGCGTTCGGGCCGCAGGTGCGCGGCCTGCCGCCGGCGGACGTGCGGGCGGCCGTCGAGGAAGCGGCCCGGCTCGCGGGGATCGAGCATTTGCTGGAGCGCCGGGTGCAACGCCTGTCGGGCGGCGAGCGCCAGCGCGTGGCGGTGGCGCGCGCGCTGGCCCTGAGGCCGGCCGTGCTCATTCTGGACGAGCCTGTCAGCGCTCTGGACGAGCATACGCGCGACGAGATCTGCGGCGAGATGCGACGGGTGCAGCGTCAGCTGGGCGTGCCCACCGTGCACGTATGCCACAACCTGGAGGAAGCCATCTCCGTGGCCGACCGCGCGGCCGTGATCCGGAACGGCCGGATCGAACAGGTGGGACGGGTGGACGAGCTCCTTCGCCGGCCCCGCACGGAGTTCGTCGCCCGGTTCATGCGCTCCGAGAACATCCTGGCCGGCACCGCGGTCGGCCCCGGTCCCGGCGGGGCCACGATCGTTCGGGCCGATGGTATTGAGCTGGCGGTGCCGGGCCGGATCGAGGGCTCCGTGACCCTGGTCATCCGCCCGGAGAACCTGCTCGTCGCGCGTCCCGACGAGCCGGCCGCTTCCGGATCGGCCGGCATCGTGGCCGCGAAGTTGGTCCGCGCGGTTGACCGCGGCGCCTACATGCGCCTGGAGCTTGCCGGAGTCCGCCCGTTCGTGGCCCACACCTCCCTCGCCGCCTTCCGGCAGCTGAGCCTGACCGAAGGCGCCGCCGTGCGCGTGATCGTCCGGCCGGAGAGCATTCACGTCATTCCGTGACTGTGCCGGGGAGAAGGCGGGATGCGCGATACGAGACGGCTCGGCGGATTGGGCCGAATGGCGACACGCCAGCCCGGCCCATCTGGGCGGTTGCCGGGGGACGGCGCATACCAGAGTATCGCGCCGCCCCCGGCGCCCACCCATCTGGACCGGTCTGACGTACCGCCATTCGGGGGGCTCGCAGACTCGCCCCAACCCAACCCGCCTCACGGTACGCCCCGTTCCTTCGCGGACTCGGAACGGTGGATCTGGGGTGCTGTCCGGCCTTCGACATTCCGAGATCCGCGTTTCGATACTCGCGTTGGGGCTTGTGAACTCGCGCCCCAATGTGTATTGCCTCTACACGCAACCGGGGTTCGGGTTGAGAACACGCGTTGTCACTGAGCCATGGGGATGATCCCCTCCTTGGAGGGGTGCCCGTAGGGCGGGGTGGGTTCTTGGAGCGCGCAGGGAGATGCCATGATGCGTGTGTGGCTCTGGGTGTTGCTGGTCTTCCTCGCTTGTGCGGGGCGAGGAGCTGCCGAACCGCCCCCGCCCCCATCGTGCGCCATCCTGGCAGGCTCGGCGGCGAAGGCGCCCGATCCGGCGGTGCGGGCGGTCTTGGAGACGCGCCTGTTCGCCGAGCCGGCGCTGCGGTTCGTGGAGCGCGAAGAAGTCGCGCGCGTCGTGCAGGAGCACAACCTGGGCGCGGCGGAGTGGACCGCGAGTGCGAGCCGCGTGCAGCTTGGCGCCATCATTTCGGCCGACGTGCTGGTGTTCATCCAGGGCCTGGCGGGTCCCTCGAATACGCAGACCAGGCTGGATGTCACGGAAAGCCGCACCGGGGTGATGCTGGCCAGTTGGATTGAGGATAACGCTGCGATCCTTGCTGCTCCCGACGCGATCGTCGCCCGCATTCGCGCGGCGGCGGAGAAGACGCGGATCCCGCTGGAGGCGCGGCACCTGGTCGGCCTACTCGAGTTCCGCGGCGAGGAATCGGGCCTGGCGATGGAGGGGGCGGCCGCGACGCTCTCCGAGCTGACCATCCCGGCGCTCAGCCGGATCCCCAATCTCCTGGTTCTGGATCGCGAGCACATCGAGCACTTGCAGACCGAGCGTGACCTGACGGCGATGGAAGCGAAGCTCCGCCCCTCCGTAATGCTGCTGGAAGCCGGGTTGCGCGGCGGCGGCACGACGAATACCTATCTGGTCACCGTGCAACTCCGTCGGCTGGCCGGTGGCGGTGCGACAAACCGGGTGATTGAGGCGCCGCGGGCTGACTTGGTGACTGCGCGAGACCGCGTTGTGACTTCAGTCGCGGCCATGCTCGGCACCGTCCCTGCGGCTGTGACGTCGGCGGTGAGCCGGGCCGAAGAGGCGGCGGCGTTTTCACGCCAGATCCGCCAGTGGGACCTGTGGGGCGATCACGCCCGCGCGATCCGGGCGGCCGAGACGGCGTTCGCCATAGAACCCACCCAAACCAACCGGCTGCAACTGGCTCTGACGCTCCACGAAGCAGGGCGGGCTCCCCTGGAGAATCAACTGCGCGCCAAGCAGATCGAGCTGGACTACGACCGGGTGCAGTTGGAGGCCATCGCCGCGGGCGCAACCGATGATCTGAACCTCCCCGCACTCGGTCTCTCCGGATCGCGGCTCGACGGCCGTGCCCTGCGCCAGCAGCCCGACTTGGTTCGCGAACTTGTTCGGCTCGACGACATCGGTTTTCGCATCAGACTGAAGCACTATGCAGACCACTTCGAAGACTGCGAGACTCAGTATTGGGCCACTTGGCGCTCCCGCATCGCCCCGGACCAGATCCAAGCCACTGCGCCCGGAGACGCAGGTCGGCAAGCGACTCTCTATTGGGAAGCCATCGAGGCGTTCGACAATCCCCCGATGCATCCCGAGCGATTCTCGGCTGGTCGGATCAGCTTAATCTGCAATGGACAAGAGGTGACGCTGCCGACTCAGAATGATGAGGTCAATCTTGGGCTGACGAAGAAGATGATCCTCCATCCGCACCCGTTGGTTCGCCTCTTGGGTCATATGTTCCGTCTCAACCGAATTCGGTATCTGCTGACTACCGAACAGGCTCTGGAGTCTAGGCACGCCACGTTCGCCATTCTGACGGATGAAGTGCCAGTCACGCATCCGTATCGGCAGCATACGCAGCCCCATTGGCCTTGGCATGTATTCGATGAATGGCTGCGCTGCGTTCTGTGGCGCTATGAGCCGCTTGACGGATGGGACGGCAACGTGTCGGCCAGTGCAGTGACACAGGACCTGGACGACAAGATCCGATACCTCGACAGCATGCTCGCGGCCAAGGAGCCTGTTCGGTTCTACGCTTTGTCCGGCGAACTGATTCCTTGGTTGAACGAGATCGCCGGGAATGGGCGTCCGGCCGAGGCGCTTCGGCTGACCACGGCCATCCGCTCTCTGGGGCGCGACCATCTGGCCCGAGCCAATGAGCCATTTTGGACGAAGACGCTGCCCGAAAGGGAGATCATCTTTCAGCGAATGACGGTCACCAAGGATGTGTCGGTGCCGGGTAGTGACGGAGTTGCGGTGCCGAGAGAATCGAAATCGGAGCCGCAACGCGATTCTGTTCTGGACGAGTACGAGTACGTCGAACGGTGGCAGTACATCCCTTTCGAGGAGAATCCGGTCATTGCCGTTGATGAGAACCGGGTGTGTATGGTTCGCCCTTGCGATGAGGACGAACATCAACCGGGGCGCGGCGTGCATGCGTATGTCTTCTGGGCGGTGAACGGCACGCTCATCGCGGAACGACATGTTGCCATGCCGCCATGGCCTGTCCAACCGCCCAGGACCCGCGATCGCGTCCACTCGGCCGTACTGGCCGGAGACACGGTGTATGTCGGCACTTCGCTCGGATTGTTGTGCATCCCTCTAGGAAACGGCGACTCGCGTCTGCTGACCCAGAAGGACGGCCTTCCCGGCAGCATAGTTCGGGCTGTTGGGTGGCATGACGGTCTACTGTATCTCGGCACGGGCGTACATCCTGAGTCGCTTATGAGGGAATCTCTCCAGCGAGGCAACCGCCCGCGGGGTGAAGGAGCGTCAGACTTACATACGCTACAGGGGATCCTGTTCGCGCGGATGTATTTCGGCATAGGCGTTCATCCGGAGTCGACTATCGGGAATTCCTCCAGCGGGGGGATCCGCCCGCCTGATGAGGGAGTGTCAGACGAGCATGCACAGGGGGCTGTGTTCGCATCTTGGGATCCGGCCTCAAACCGCTTCGAGATCTTGGCCGCGGAGAAGGCCGTGGTGGGTTCCAACCCTCTTGACGGACAGCCCTTTTGTCTTGACGTGATAGTCAGCGATCGTCAGCGCAATTGCGTTTGGTTGGGCGACCGCTGTTGGCTAGTTCGCGGAGATGGTGATGATGTGGTCTGGGAGTTCATCCCGAAGAATCGGAGCATTACGAGGGTGGATGCAACGATCGGTGCGACGCGTTCCTCCCTCATTCTCCCTGGCGTCCGCCATATCGGACGACCACTGCCCAACGTATATGTCACGCAGTTGGAGTCCGTCTTCGCTCAGGTGGCGGGCCCATTTGACGGGTCGTTCCCACATCATTCAGTCGCATTCGACGGGACCAATGTATGGGACGTGAAGGTTGAGAGGAAGTCGATGGCATGGAGTTCTCCCGTGGAATTCGTTTCCAGCAAGACATACCTGCTTCGTCGGGATAGGGCAGCGGTCCCCATCGCTGCGCTTCCAGACGGAGCGGTTTTTCCGTGGCTCACGTCCATTCACGCAACGGGGGCGGGCCTCTTCGCCACCATGAAGAACGGCAGCGTGATGCTGATCCGGCGTACCGATATGAAGCAGGCGTATCTGGATTCGGAGGCCGAGGCTGCCAGCGGGAAGTCGGAGGAGACGCAGTTGTTGCGGGCGGCCGCCGGGGGCCGCATCGGCGAGATCCGGCAGTTGCTCGACGCGGGCGTCGGTATAGACGCGACGGATGGAGAGGGGAAGACGCCCCTCATCTACGCGATCCGTGAAGGCGAGCACGCCGCGGCGGAGTTGCTGCTGGATCGGGGCGCGAATCCGAAGCATTTGACGCTTTCGCGCATTTCCGTGCTGTCGCACGCCGCTCGCGTCGGAGACGTGGCCATCGCGGAACGTCTGGTGAGTATGGGCGCGGATGTTTCGCAGAAGACGCGGTCCGGCGGGACGCCGCTGCTGTATGCGGCGTCCGCTCAAGAGTTCCCCATGGTTCGATTTCTCGTCGAACACGGCGCGGATCGAGATGCTGTGGATGTATTCCAGTGGAATGCTCTGCACAGCGCGGTGCAGAGACACCGCCTGGACATGGTCGAGTACCTGCTCGATCACGGGATGAATCCGGACGTTAGGAATAAGTGGGGGCTCTCGGCGCTGTTGATGGCCGTCGAGCGAGGACAGGAAGACACCACACGGCTCCTCTTGAAGCGGGGTGCCAACACGGAGACCGCGAACTCTTTCGGTTGGACTCCACTGATGGCGGCGGTAGAAAAGAGCCGGACCAACATCGTCGGGCTGCTGCTGGACGCTGGGGCTAAGACAGAGGCAAAGGACAGTCGGGGGTGGGCGCCACTTGCAAAGGCCTCCAGCCGAGACTCCGTTGATATCGTGGATATGCTTCTCAAAGTTGGCGCCAACATCGAGACTGCAAACCGTGGAGACTGGACCCCCATCATGATCGCCATCCACAACCGCCAGCCGGCGGTGGCGCGCGTGCTGCTTCAGCACAAGCCCAACCTGCACGGGTGGAATAACGATGGAGAGACGCCGCTGCATATTGCCGCGCGAACGGGGCAATTTGACCTCGCGAAGCTGCTCCTGGCCGCGGGCGCAGACCCGACGGCGACGCTTGACGGTGGGAACCCGCCGCAGGCGCCGGACAACGATCCGGAACTGCAGGCGTTGCTGGTGAAGGCAAGGCGGGAATGGCAGGGGAAGTAAGACCGAAGATCATGGCGCCCGCGGCAGCGATTTGGCACATTCATGGCCGATTCGCACTACCCGGAGGTTCCGATCGATGACTGATCCGAAGACACTGGCGATCAACGGTGGGCCGAAGGCGAAGGCCAGCCCGTATGGCACGGGCAAGCGCTTCGTGGGCCATGAGCTCAAGTACCTGAAGCAGGCGCTGGAGGCGAACACGCTCTTCTACGGCTTCGGCGCCATGGTCAAGCGGGCCTGCGAGGCCATGAAGACCTACACGGGGATGCCCTACATCGTGCCGTGCAGCAGCGGCAGCGCGGCCGTCCATCTCGGGCTCATCGCCTGCGGCATCGGGCCGGGCGACGAAGTCATCGTGACGCCGAACACCGACCAGGGTTCCGTGCTGGGCATCCTCGAGGAGGGGGCCGTCCCCGTTTTCTGCGACTGCGCCGAGACCTTGCAGCCGACCGCGGAGAGCGTGGCGGCGCGGATCACGCGGCGCACGCGCGCCGTGGTGGTCGTGCACCTCGCGGGCTATCCGGCGCCGGTCGACAAGATCGCGCGGCTCTGCCGGGCCAAGGGGATCGGCGTGGTGGAGGACTGCGCCCAGTCATGGGGCACGCGGCTTGGCGGGAAGCTCGTCGGCTCATTCGGCACCGCCGGGGCGTATTCGACCAACGACTTCAAGCACATTTCGACAGGCGACGGCGGGTTCGTCGCCCTGCGCGACGCGGAGCTGTACCGCCGCGTGTCGAACTACTCCGACAAGCATTACGACCGGCTGTTCGACCGGTCGCTGTCGCAGGCCCACCACGGCATCAACTATCGCATGAGCGAGCTGCAGGGGGCGGTGGCGCTCGCTCAGCTCGAGAAGGTTGACCGGATCACCGCGCGGCACAACGCCGTTGGCGAGGGGCTGTATGCGCGACTGGCGGGCTTGCGCGGCGCACGGATCCTGCGGCCGATTGCGCGCGGGTACAGCACGTACTGGTGGACGCTGCTGCTGACGGACGAGCGAAAGCTGACCGTCGGCCGCGACCAGATCGTGGCGGCGCTCCAGGCGGAGGGCGTGTCGGCTTCGTCGTACGGCAAGTACGACCTCATCCAGAAGCCGCTTTTCCAGAAGCGGATCGTTCGGCCCTGGCTTACGGGCTGGCGCCGCTCCTATCCGCTCGTTCAGCCGGACGGCCGTTCGTACACGTACGACTACGAGCCGACGCCGGTGCACGCCCATCTGCTCAAGACCGCCATCATGGTCAGCCTGGGGGGGTTCTACACCGCCCGCGATGTGCGTGAGATGGCCCTGGGCATCCGCAAGGTTTTCGACGTCTACGCCCGCCCTGGCGCCAAGTAGGCCTGCGGCCCGGTCGAGACGCCTCGCCGAGGCGTCCGCCTCGTCGCTCCGTCGTGCGGTCGGCGTTGAAGAAGCGACACGGCTTGGGCCGAACATGGGCGCGTGATCTTGGACCGCCTGCTGCGTTGCCGCGGGCGGCGCGTACCGGAGTACAGCGCCACCTGCGGCGCCTTGCATCCGGGCCAAGCTGACGCGCCCATGTTCGGGCACCTCGCAGACTCGGTGCAACCCAAGCCGCGTCGCGGTTCGCCCCGTTCCGTCGCGGACTCGGAACGGTGGGGCAGGGGTGACTTCCCCCGGTCGTGGTGAGCCGTGTCGCGGGAGGGCCCGCGGCCTCGCGGGCCGCGCGATGGCGCGATTCCGGTTCGTCGCCCCGTCCCGATCGGTCGGGCGGCAGGCGTTGAAGAAGCGACACGGCTTGGGCCGAACATGGGCGCGTGATCTTGGACCGCCTGCTGCGTTGCCGCGGGCGGCGCGTACCGGAGTACAGCGCCACCTGCGGCGCCTTGCATCCGGGCCAAGCTGACGCGCCCATGTTCGGGCACCTCGCAGACTCGGTGCAACCCAAGCCGCGTCGCGGTTCGCCCCGTTCCGTCGCGGACTCGGAACGGTGGGGCAGGGGTGACTTCCCCCGGTCGTGGTGAGCCGTGTTGCGGGAGGGCCCGCGGCCTCGCGGGCCGGGTGATGGCGCGATTCCGGTTCGTCGCCCCGTCCTCGATCGGTGGCGTGCTCGGCGGTGAAGCGGCGACGCTCCGCAACGTAGCCGCGGGCGTGAGCCCGTGGCCGCCACTGCGAACCGCCACGCCTTCACGGGCGCGGCTACACCCTGCGTGCTCCCCGCCCCGCTTGGGCACGCTCTTTTTCGTTGCGGGTGGCGGACGGCGGGGGTATGTGTTCCGGCCGCGAGCCATGCTGGCGAAGCGGCTTGCGAGGAGGAGCGGCATACATGGCGGAGCCCGTCATCTCGACCATCGGCGATCTCGCGCGGCACGTGGGCGAAGCCGTGACGCTGCGCGGCTGGCTGTACGGCAAGCGCTCCGGCGGCAAGGTCACGTTCCTGGTGGTCCGGGACGGCTCCGGTCTCTGCCAGTGCGTCGTCGAGCCGTCCGCGGGCGAGGCGTTCGAGGCCGCCGCGGCGCTGACCCAGGAGTCGTCGCTCGCCGTGACCGGCCTCGTTCGCCCGGAGCCGCGTGCGCCGGGCGGCTGCGAACTGGCGGCCACGGCCGTGCGCGTGATCCACGCGGCGGTCGACTATCCGATCAGCCGCAAGGCGCACGGCGTCGAGTTCCTGTTCGAGCATCGGCACCTGTGGCTGCGGTCGCGGCGCCAGGCGGCGATCATGCGCGTGCGGCATACGCTCGTGAAGGCCCTGCGGGGGTTCTTCGACGAGCGGGACTTTACGCTGGTCGATACCCCGATCCTGGTTCCCGGCGCCGGCGAGGACACGCAGTCGCTCTTTCCCGTGGACTACTTCGGCGAGCCGGCTTACCTCACGCAGACCGGCCAGCTCCACCTGGAGTGCGCCTGCATGGCGCTCGGGCGTGTCTACTGCTTCGGACCGACGTTCCGCGCGGAGAAGTCGAAGACGCGGCGGCACCTGACGGAGTTCTGGATGGTCGAGCCGGAGGTCGCGTTCGCGGAGCTTGACGAGGTCGTGGCCCTGGCCGAGGACATGATCTGCCATGTGGTCGAGGCCGTTCTGGCGCGGCATGAGGCGGACCTGGTTCTCCTGGGGCGCGACATGGAGGCGCTCCGGCGCATCCGGAAGCCGTTCGCGCGCCTGACGTACACGGAGGCAGCCGAGAGCCTGCGCAGCCCGGCCACCCGGGGCCGGCTCGAGGAGGAGCTGGCGCGCGAGCGCGGCGAGCTGGGCCGGCGGATCGAGGAGCTCCGGCAGCGCGAAGCCGAGCTGGCCGCCGCGAAGAAGGGCTGGAAGCACGACCAGCTGTCGGTCGAGGTGCAGGATCTGTCCGAGCGGGTGCGGGAGGTCGAGCAGGACCTGGCGGCGCGGCCCGAGCACATCCGGCTGGCCCAGTCGTTCGCGTGGGGGAAGGATCTGGGCGGGAGCGACGAGACGATCCTCTCGCGCCAGTTCGAGCGGCCGGTTTTTGTGACCCACTACCCGTGCGAGGCCAAGGCGTTCTACATGAAGGTGTCGGCCACGGATCCGCGCGTGGTGAACAACTTCGACCTGCTGGCCCCGGAGGGCTACGGCGAGATCATCGGCGGCAGCCAGCGGGAGGACGATCACGACACGCTGCGCCGGCGGATCGTGGAGAAGGGGCTGGATCCGCTCGACTACGCCTGGTACCTCGACCTGCGGCGGTACGGCTCGGTGCCGCACGGCGGGTTCGGGCTCGGGGTCGAGCGGACGCTGTCGTGGCTGTGCGGGCTGCGTCACGTCCGCGAGACCATCGCCTTCCCGCGCCTGATGGGCCGGCTCCATCCCTGAGGGTCCCCTCCGATCGCTTCCGCTTCCGCCTCGGGTGCTTGATCCGCCGCCCGCTTTCTGCCTACAAGAGCCCGGGTCGAACTCAACGCATGCGGACGGAGGCTGGCGATGGCAAAGAAACGATCTCGGACGGGCCAGCCCGCGGCTGGCGACTCGGTCTTTCCGCTGCTCGGCTGGAACCGGGAGATGCCGCACGACGCGTCGCTGCTTCGGCGCATGCGCGACTGCGGGCTCAACCTGGCGGGCTTCGTGCCGGCTTCGGCGCTCGACGCGTGCCGCCGGGCCGGCATCCGGGCGTTCGTCGAGGATCCGCGCGTGGCGGGGTGGGACTGGGCGACGGTTACGGCCGAAGAGGCGCGCCCGCGCGTCCGGAGCCTCGTCCGGGCGGTGGGCCGGAGCCCGGCGCTGTACGGCTACTACCTGTATGACGAGCCGACCGCCTCGATGTTCCCGGGGCTGGGCGTGGTGGCCCGGCTTGTGAGCGAACTCGCGCCCGGCCGCTGGCCCTACATCAACCTGTTCCCGAACTACGCCTCGCCCGAGCAGCTCGGGGCACCGACCTACGAGGAGTACCTCGAACGGTTCATCGCGGTATGCCGCCCGCCGGTGCTGTGCTACGACAACTACTTCCTCATGCGGGACCGCGCGGACGAGCATGACCTCTACTGGCTCAACCTCGAGCAGGTCCGCGCGGCCGGGCTGCGGCACGGCATCCCCTTCTGGAACATTGTTTCGAGCGTGGGCAGCTATCACTACCGCGAGCCGTCGGCCGCCGATCTGCGCCTGCAGGCCTACTCCTCGCTGGCCTACGGCGCGCGGGGCATCGCCTACTTCACCTACTTCGCGCCACTGCACGGCAACTATCGGATGGGGCCGGTGGACCAGTTCAATTGCGAGACGCCGACCTGGTACCACCTCCAGAACACGAATCACCAGGTCGCCCGCCTCGCGCCGACGCTGCTGCAGTTGGAGTCGACGGCGGTCTATCATCTGGGGCGCGTCCCGAAGGGATGCCTCGGGCCCGATGCCGCCAGCGCCATCCAGCAGTCGCCCGACGGGCCGGTGGCGGTCGGCGAGTTCCGGCGGCCGGACGGGGCGCGCTTCGCCCTGGTGGTGAACACGGACCTCGAGCGCTCGCTCTATTACTTGTTCGGACTGCGCGACGGGTGGTCCGTCGAGTCCGTCATCTCGCCGTACACGGGCGAGCCGGCGCCGCCGCTGGGGCATCAGACGTGGATGGCGCCCGGGCAGGGCGCGCTGCTCCGGCTTCGTGTTGAGCCCGGGAGGGAGTGACATGAACGTGTCTGATGCCGAGGAGGCCGCGGGCGGGATCGTGATTCCGGACCGGCCCGACCCCGTCGAGCGCCACGCGGCGAGCGAGCTGGCCGCGCATCTCGAGCAGGTCACCGGCCGGGCGTTCCCGGTCGGCACGACCGGCGGTCCGGCCGGACGAGGGCCGCGCTTCCTGGTTGGCCGCACGCCCGAGGCGGAGCGGCTGGCGGAGGGCGTGGATTGGGAGCGGCTGGGCGAGGACGGGTGCGTCGTGCACACGGCGGGCGATGCGCTCGTTCTGGCGGGATCATCGCCGCGGGGGACGCTGTACGCGGTCTACGAGTTCCTGCAGGAGGTCGTCGGCTGCCGCTGGCTGGCGCCCGGCGTGAGCGCCATTCCGCGGCGTCCGCACCTGTCGATCCCGCACACGCGCATCGCGTATCGGCCGGCGTTCCGGTACCGCGAGCCCTATTTCTCCTGCGCCCGCGACGCGGACTGGGCCGCGCGCAACCGCGTGAACGGCAGCTCCTATCCGCTCGACGCCACGCGCGGCGGGAGCATCGAGTACGCCGGCTTCGTGCACACCTTCTTCGCCCTGGTGCCCCCCGAGGAGTTCTTCGAGACGCATCCCGAGTACTTCTCGGAACTGGACGGCCGGCGCGCGTTCACCGGCGGGCAGCTCTGTCTGACCAACCCGGCGGTGGCCGACGTCGTGACGGAGCGGGTGCGCCGGCTGCTCCTCGCCAACCCGGGCGCGCGGATCGCGTCGGTGTCGCAGAACGACTGGCATGGCGCGTGCCGGTGCGCGGCGTGCCGCGCGGTCGACGAAGCCGAGGGGTCGCCCTCCGGATCGCTCATCGCGTTCGTCAACACGATCGCCGGGCGCCTCGAGAGCGCGTTTCCGAAGGTGCTGTTCGACACCCTGGCCTACACCTACACGGTTGAGCCGCCGCGAACGGTGCGCCCCCGCCGCAACGTGATCGTGCGGCTCTGCAGCATGAACGCCTGCGGCGCGCACGCGCTGGACGGGTGCGAGCGGAACCGCCCTTTCCTGCGGCTGATCCGGCAGTGGGGCGAGATCGCGCCCGAGGTGTTCGTGTGGGACTACTTCACCGACTTCTCTCACTACTTCCTGCCCTACCCGAATCTCGATGCGGTCGCCGGGAACATCCGCGTGTTCGCCCAATCGGGGGTGACGGGGGTGTTCGGCCAGGCCGATGCGACGCCCGTGAAGGGGTGCGGCGACATGGCCGAGCTGCGGGCCTACCTGATGGCCCGCCTGCTCTGGCGGCCCGAGCTCAATCCCCAGGCGGTGGTCGACGAGTTTCTGGGGCCATACTACGGGGCGGCCGCCGAGCCGATCCGCGACATGCTCGATGAGCTGCACGCGCTGCCGCGCCGGGAGCAGGTCCACTTCCATCTCTACGAGTCGATCGAGGCGCCGTGGCTGACGCCCCGGATGGTCGAGCGGCTGCACCGGCTGTTCGACGAGGCCGAGCGGCGGGTGTCGGATGACCCCGAGCGGCTCGATCGCGTGCGTGCGGCGCGGCTCCCCGCGGAGTACGTGACGTGGCGGCGCGGGCTTCGGTACGCGCGCCGGGGTGCTCGCTACGAGCCGGCCGACCCGGCGCTGGCGGGGCGGGCGGCCGGGTTTCTGGCCCGCGCCCGGGCGCGCGGCGCGCTGGCCTTGCGAGAGGGCGGGCGGCCGATCGAGCACGAGCAGGAGATGAGCGCCGGCGCCGACCTGGCGGAGATCTCGAACGGGCGGCTCCGGGTGTTGGTTGCGCCCCGGCTGGGCGGGCGGCTCATGAGCCTGGTGGATGAGAAGTCGGGAGCCGAGTGGATGCACTGGGGCGTGCCCGACCAGTCCGACTACCCGCTGGCCGGCGGCTACGAGGAGTACTGCGATCCGCGCTGGCGCTCACCCGGGTGGAGGGAGCCCTACGAAGTGGTGGGGGTGACGGGCCGATCGATCCACTTGATGGCGCGTCTCGATCGTGACCTCGAACTGGCGCGCGAGCTTGCGCTGGGGCCCGGAGCGGAGTCGAATGTGCTCACGATCCGCTCCACGCTGACCAACCGGTCGAGCGAGCCCCGCGAGGCGCTGTTGCGCACGCAGCCGGAGTTCGACTGCGGCGACCTGGAGCAGGCCGCTGTCCGGATTCGGGGCGCCGGCGGCGAATGGCGCGAGGCGGTGCCGTGGCGCGGGTGCGCGGACGCCGAGGGGAGCCGGTTTATGGCCGGCGGCGACATGCCGGCGGGCGCGTGGCGGCTGGTGCGGCCGGAGGGCTGGCTCGAAGTCGCGTTCGAGCCGGTCGCGGTGAGCCGCTGTCTGTTCGACTGGAACCGGCGCCAGCGCCACGTCCACCTGGGGCTGTACAGTCAGCCGGCCTGCCTCAGGCCCGGCGAGTGCCTGACGCTGACGCAGCAATGGGCGTGTGCTTGACCGGGGTGGGGGATTCGTGGTCAATTCACGGCTCCTATGCGTACGCCTCGACCGCCTTCCACGCTCCGCCGCTCGCTCCGCCGGATTTCGATCGGCGGAAGCCTGGCCATGGTCTACGCGGCGGGGACGAGCTCGCCGGCGGCGACGGAGTTCTTCCGGACGATCGGGCTGACCGAGTTTCACTTCGGCCTGCTGAGCGGCCTGCCGCTGGTGATGCTCTTCGTGCAGTTTGTCGGCGCCCTGCTGGCCAATCGCCTGCCGAGCCGGAAGATGCCGTTCGTCATCCTGTCGTGCTTGAGCCGCGTTCTGTACATCCCGGTTGCGCTGATTCCGATCGTGCTCCCCGGCCTCCCGGCGGGCGCGGTGGTGTGGTCGACGATTGCGCTGCTCGCGCTCAGCCAGGCCCTGGGCAATTTCATCGTTCCGCTGTGGTTCTCGTGGATGGGCGACGTGATACCGGGCGCGGTGATGAACCGGTTCTGGAGCCGGCGCATGCTCTGGATGCAGCTGGCCTGGACGGCGGCTTACCTGGTCGTGGCGGCGTTCACCTACCTGGCGGGCGTGCGGATCGAGGTGGTGTACGCCGTGACCGTGATCGGCGGCGTCGTGGCGGGCCTGGCCGACGTGCTTCTGTTCATTCGCGTCCACGAGCCGCCCGCCGCGCCGGCCCGGACCGAGCGGCTCGACGTGATCCTGCTGGAGCCGCTCCGGCACACGGACTACCGGACGTTCGTCATGTTCATGTGCGCCTGGCAGATGGGGGTGAGCTTCTTCGGCCCGTTCAGCCAACTCTACCTTCTCAAGAGCATGGGGCTGACGCCGTGGCAGGTGACGATCATCTGGTGCATGTACGGCATCGCGAGCGTGCTGACGGCGAACCTGTGGGGCGTGCTCTCCAGCCGCTACGGGAACCGGCCGGTCCTGTCGGTCTGCGTGTGGGCGAAGTCGCTGGTGGTGATCGCGTTTGTCTTCTCCACGCCCGCCACGGCCATGCGGATCCTGCTGGTCGCCTGCCTGTTCGACGGGATACTCAACACCGGCTTCGGGATTGCCGCGAACGGCTACATGTTCAAGATCGCCCCCCGCGAGAACCGGTCGATGTACGTGGCGGCGATCACCGGCTTCGCCGGCATCTGCGGCGGCATCGCGGCCATGGGCGCGGGCGCGCTGCTCGAGTCGCTCGACGGCTTCACGGCGATGGTGCTGGGGCAGACGTGGACCCACTTCCATCTGGTGTTCCTGGTTTCGATTCTCTTCCGATGGATGGGGATCGTGCTGGTGCACCGGATCCGGGAGCCGCGCAGCGGCAGCTCGCTGCAGGTCGTGGGCTACCTGCTCGACGAGCTGCCTGCGCAGTTCGTGCGGGTGCCGATCGGCTGGTTCCGCCGGCTGGCCGGCCCGGACCGCGACCGCCGGGCGGAGTGAGCCAGGCTCTGCCGGGACGATTGAGTGGTCGATTCTTTCCGAGGTGGCCCGCGACCTCCGGGCGCGGGCAGGCGCGCTCCCGGCTCACGTTGTGCTTTCGCCCGCGCTCGGAGATCGCGGGCCACCCCTGCGCGCTGCGGCCAACTGCATCTCCGACCGCGTGCGCCAGCGGATTGACCAGCCGGCGGGCCGCTCGCCGCAGACAGGAGCCCGGACGTGCGCCTGGCGGCTGAATCGGTCCGGCTAAGCGGCCGGCTCGATCCGCCGCAGGTACGACAGCGCGTCGGCTACTCGCTGCTCCGGCGTGCGGGTCGTATCGAAGTCCTCGAGGCTGATGAACCCGCGATAGCTCCGGCGCGTGAGCTCGGCCATGAGCTGCGGGTAGTTGTAGCGTCCTTCCTCGAGCCGGCAGGCCGGATACGTCCACGGCACGGTTCCGGCGGCGTCGGGCGTGCCTGGAGCGCAGCGGTGGCCGCCGATGTGCACGTGCGCGAGGTAGTCGCCGAGGAGGTCGAGCGCCAGGCTCGTCGTCTCGTAGCCGTCGGCCGCCATGTTCTGCGGGTCGTAGATGACCCCGATGTCCTTCGGGTCGAACCGGCTCAGCAGGCGGTGTGCGAGCGAGGCGCTCACGAAGATGGTCCCGCCGTGAATCTCGATGAGGCAGCGCACGCCGTTGGCGCGCGTGATCGGGATGACCTGCTCGTACGCCCGGACCGCTTCGTCGAAGAGCTCCGCATAGGGGACATCGCCCCGGTAGGCGCGAGGCGCACCCACTCGCACGAGCGGGCACCCGACGGCGGCGGCGCCTTCGGCGAGCCGGCGCACGACGTCCAGCTCGAGCGCGCTCGCGTTGCTCGCGAAGGCCGCCAGCGCCAGGCCGTGCCGGGCGAGGACGCCCCGGATCTCCGCCGCCCGGGCGCTCACGTTCTCGGGCGAGACGTCGGTGACGTGGCGGCCCCACGGGCTGGGGCTGGCGCCTGCTTCGCCGGCATACGTCCGCACGCGCAGCTCGAGCCCGTGACAGCCGTTCGCACGGAGCAGGGCGCCGGTCCGGTCGAGGTCCAGGTGCGGGAGCATCACGGAGGTGACGGAATACTTGAGCGGCATGGGCGGTTCTCCTGGATCCGAGGCCCCGGCGCGCACCGCGGGGGAGACGGAACCGCGGCAGGATAGCAGCGCGCCCGCGCGTCGCCAACCCTGCGGTGGCCGCCGTTGGACGGGTGGGGCGCCGCTCCGCTCCCGTCGCTTGGGTGGGGCCTGCGGCCTCAGGGGTGCTCGCCGCCGGAACGCATGCGGGAGAGCGTCTTCTCGATGGCGTTGGTGCTTACCAGGCCGGCTTCGTACTGGATGCGGTAGATGCCGGCCTGGAACTCCCGGGCCTCGTCCGCGCGGCCGAGCTTGGCAGCGAGGCGGGCGCAGGTGTCGAGCACGTCGGCATCCTGGTCAAACGTCAGCTGCGCGGCTTCCCGCGCCTTGCGGTAGGCGCTGGCGTAGGCGGCGGGCTCCGCCGCGTCGAGCGCGGCGACGGCTTCGTCGTTGAGGATCCGGTGGAACCAGAGGTTCCGTCCGCCGCCGCCCCAGTTCCATCCGGACACGCTTTCGAACCGGTGGGACGGATGCTGGCGGCACCGGTAGGCCAGATCCATCCGGCTGTGCGTGGCGTTCCTAGGCGGAGCCGTGCGCGCCAGCACCATGGCACCCCGGGCGGGAAGCTCGGGGATGAGGCGCGTGAACTCCAGGTCGAGCGGCTCGCCGTCGGATGTTTCGTAGCGCACGCGCAGGCTGACGTCGAGGTCGCGCAGGGCGTAGGACGCGTGATTCGTGAGCGTCAGGGAGTGCGTCAGCAGGCTCGGGCGGCAATAGGCCTGGACCCACGGTTGCAGAATGTGCTGCCCGCGCGACGACGTGAGGGCCACGCGGAGCGGGGCGAACGAATGGACGGCGGCGAAGTCGGTGAATCCGGCGTTGATGGCGGCGCTGAGCAGGCTGAGCGCGACGTCCTCGCGCCGGTAGCCTTGGGCGGCGAGCTGCGTGGCGCTCCACAGAAAGTCGCCGTTGCCCGGCTCGAGCTTGAGCGCCTGGCCGATGTTCGTGTACGCGGCGTCGATTCGGCCGAGGCGGAGGCAGGCGAGGCCGAGGGCGTTGTAGGCGTCGGCACGCTGGGGATGCTCGTCGAGCGCCTCCTCCGCGCGTCGGGCCGCCTGCTCGTAGTCCGCCCGCTTCAGGCTGTAGCCGGCGAGCAGCGTGCAGGCGGTGGCCCGCATGCCGTCCATGCGCAGCACGGGCGAGCGCTCGGCGGCCAGCTCCCGGAACCGAGGCTCGGCCTCGTCCGCCAAGCCGGCCTCGTCCAGCGCGAGGGCGAGGCACTGTCGGGCCTCCCGGTAGGCCGGGTGCGCCGCCTCGCAGCGGCGGAGCGCGACCAGGCGGATCGGCGCGCTTGGAACCTGGAGCGCCTGCTGAAGCTGGTCGTGGGCTTCCTTGGTGACGAAGGCCGCCTCATCGACGCCGCTGCCGGCGCGCAGGTCCGACCGCCGCACGTTCAGCGCGAAGAGGAAGTTGGCAAGCCGGCTCTGGTGGTTCTGGACTTCGACGTCGAGCTTGCGGCTGCGCTCGCGGTGCAGCTTGAACTGCCCGCCGGCAATGGACGCGGCCGCCTTGAGCAGCGGGAGCGGGTCGCCGAACGCGATGCTCGTGGCGCCCGCGGTTCCGAGGTTCTGGATGTAGAGGGTGCGGAGCGCGTCGGCTGCGTCCTCGCGCACGTACTTCATCGTGCGGAACGCCCGGTCCGCCTCGTCGCAGAGCAGGACCAGCTGCCGGAGCAGCGAGGCGGTCTCCGGCTGGAAGCCGTCGGTCCGGACGTTGTCCACCAGCTCGTTGCGCACGATGCGGAACCCGTGGCCCTCGAGGTCGTACAGGATGCATGCGTAGCTGGTGAGCAGGTTGACTGCGGCGACGTCCAGGGCGCACGCCGCCGGGTTCGTGGCGACGGCGGACGGGGCGCCGTTGGTCGCGCCTTCGGGCGGGGGGCCGGCGCGATGGTCGGCGGGCGGCGGCGGCAGGGCGGCGACGGCGGCGCCGAGCTCGGCCACGAAGGCGTCGAACCGCGCCGCCCGCCCGGCCGCGTTGGTGCCGGCGAGGATCTCCTGGAGCCGCGACTGGAGATAGGCCTTCACGACGGCGTTCGGCGCCCGCTCGATCAGCGCGCCGGCCTCGACGAGTTGGCGCAGCGGCACGTCGGCGGGCGGCGTGTCCGCCGCGGCGAGTGCGGCCGCGGCCCACACGGCCGCCAGGCATGCTGGGAAGGTTGGCTTCATGCTTCGGTGCCGATGGAGCTTAGGCGAACGTGCCGCCGATTGCAACGGAGGCCCGATGGGATGGGGGAGGTCAGAGATCACGGATGAGCGCGGGCCCGAAGTGCTCGTGTGAGCCGGGGCGCCGCATCGGCGCCCGGGACCGAGAGTCGCGGACCCCGCTCGTCCTAACCGTCTTCTCACACGGCCCTCATACCGGGCGAATGCGGCCGCCTTACGGTATGGCACATCCAAACGGCAGGAACCGGAGGAAACGGCCGGCGGTGGATCCGCGAGCGGCCGGTACAGGACAGGCGGACGGAAGGCACATCAGGAGGTCGACGGTCATGTTCAGCAAGTGCATCACGGGGATCGCGTTGGCGGCCACGGCCGCGCTGGCGGCGGCACAGTCGGCGGCACAGTCGGCGGCACCGGCCGCACCGGCGGCGGCGCCGAAGACATGGGCGGACAGCGTCACGTTCAAGGGCGACATGCGGTACCGCTACGAGCGGATCGACCAGGACGGGGCCGACGTCCGGGAGCGCAACCGCATCCGCGCCCGGCTCGGGGCCGAGGCGAAGGTGAACGACGACGTCAAGGCGGGGATTCAGCTTTCGACCGGCGAGTCCGATCCGGTTTCCGGAAACCAGACGCTGACCGGCGAGTTCAACAAGAAGGACATGAAGCTCGACCTGGCGTACTTCGACTGGAGCCTGGTGCCTGACCAGGTGAACGTCATCGCCGGCAAGATGAGGAACCCGTTCATCACCATGCAGGACCTGATCTGGGACAGCGACCTGACCCCGGAAGGCATCGCCGTCAACGCCCGCACCCAGACCGGCATCGCCGAGTGGCTCGCGAACGGCGGCTACCTGTGGGTGAACGAGCGGTCCGGCGAGGATGACGATTCGATGCTGTATGCCGGCCAGCTCGGAGCGAAGCTTCAGTTCACCCCCGAGGTGTACCTGCTCGTGGGCGGCAGCTACTACGGCTACGACCAGATGGAGGGCTATCCCGTCCTCGACTGGCAGAACAAGAACGGCAGCTACGGCAACAGCACGACGAAGAAGGTGTCGGGCTCGACCACGAACAGCCTGTACGCGAGCGAGTTCACCCAGCTCGAGGGATTCGCCGAGCTGGGGGTGTGGGTCGGCGTGCCGCTGACCTTCTACGGCGACTACGTCGTCAACACCGACGCCAACTCGGACGACACCGGCTACCTGGCCGGCCTGGCGCTCGGCAAGGCAAAGAACCCCAAGACCTACGAGGTCGGCTACAACTACCGCGAGCTTGAGAAGGACGCGGTCGTCGGGGCGTTCACCGACTCCGATTCCTGGGGCGGCGGCACGAACGGCAAGGGCCACAAGTTCTACGCCCGCTACCAGCTCATGAAGAACCTGCAGATCGGCGGCGCCTTCTTCCTCGATGAGAAGGGGCTCGACAACGGGGTCGACTACAACCGCCTCCAGCTGGACCTGGTGGCCAAGTTCTAGCTCCTTGCGATGTGGCGCGGCGGGTGCCGCGCCGCATCGCGAGCGTCTCCCGGAGGGACTGCCATGATGGGTTGGCTGTCGCAGGCGCGGCTCCGGCTCGGAGGGACTGGGGCCATCCGGGGAGGCCGGGTCGTCCGGCCCGGCCGGCGGGCGGTCCGGTGGGCATCGGCGGACCTGTTTCCCGGGTTTGGCGGGCAGCCGGAAGGAAAGGGCTTGGCCGAACGCATCCGGGGCATCCTCGAGGGCCGGAATGCCGTTGCCCTCTCCGAGCTGGCTGCCCGGCTGGGCCAGCCAGCGGATCGGATCATCGACCGGCTTGAGGGCATGATCGTCGCCGGCGAGGTCGAGCGGCTCCGGCCGGTCCGCTATGGCGGCTGGGACCGGGACTTCTTCCGGCAGAAGCGGATCTCGGATCGGGCCTGCCTTTGGCAGCAGCGCATCCTGGCGCAGGCCGGGCGGATGCACGTGCCGGTGTAGCGCAATGGGGGTGGGTCATGTCCCTTCATCTTGAACATGCGATTGGCGCCCTGAAGAAGCGCGTGCTTTTTCTCAGCACGATCGTGGAGGAGAACCTGCGCCGTGCCGTGGAGTCCGTGGACAAGCGCGATGTCGACGTGGCGCGGCACGTGATCGAGTTCGACGCGAACATCGACCGCGAGGAAGTGGAGGTCGAGGAGGAGTGCCTGAAGATGCTGGCGCTGTACCAGCCCGTGGCGAACGACTTGCGGTTCATCGTGGCGGTGCTGAAGCTGAACAGCGACCTCGAGCGGATCGGCGACCTGGCCGTGAACATTGCGGGCGGCGCGATGGTGCTGGCACGGGCCCCGGCCCTGGAGCCGGCGTTCGCCTTCCGGCGGATGGCGGAGCTGGCGCAGGGCATGGTGCGGCGGAGCCTCGATGCGCTCGTGAACCGGGACGCGCGGCTGGCCCGCGAGGTGTGCGCGACTGACGACGCGGTCGACGGACTCAAGCACGAGATATCGGGCCGCGTGAAGGCCGGCCTCCGGGAGCCGGCCGCCAACGTCGACGCGCTGGCCCAGGTCCTGGCCATCGCCCGGCACCTGGAGCGCGTCGGCGACCACGCGACGAACATCGCGGAGGACGTCATCTACATGGTCGAGGGACGGATCGTCCGGCACCAGCCGGAGGTCAGCCGGTGAACGCGGGGGACGGGGCGGGCCTCGCTAACAGAACACTAACAATCGGCTAATCGGGGGATAACGGGCGTCGGGTACGGTTGGACTGAAACAAGAAGAAGACGGAAGGCAAACTGGGCGCCGCGAACGGCCGCGGGCGGCGCCGGGGAAGAGCGGCCAAGCAAGGAGTACGACGATGAAGTGGCAGAAATGGATGGCGGCGGTGGTTGTGGCGGGGACGGGCGTGGGGGCGGCGTGGGCCGGAGACGCGAACAAGATCGTCGTGGACGGCTCGACGACCGTCGGGCCGATCGCGAAGGCGTTCGCCGAATACTACATGAGCAAGCACCCTGAGGTGAGCATCACGGTCGGCGAGTCCGGCAGCGGGAATGGGGCGAAAGCCCTGATCAACGCCGCCTGCGACGTGGCCACGATGTCCCGGCCCATGAAGGCGGCCGAGATCAAGTCGGCCGGCGAGAGCGGGGTCCTGGCGATCGAAAACGTGGTGGCGATGGACGGGCTCTCGATCGTGGTTCACCCGTCGAATCCCGTGCAGGGGTTGACCGTGGATCAGGTGCGCCAGATCTACATCGGCAAGATCCGGAACTGGAGCCAGCTGGGCGGTCCGAACCAGGAGATCGTCGTGATCAGCCGCGACACGAACAGCGGCACGTACGAGGCGTTCGAGTCGCTGGTGATGAACAAGGAGAAGATGTTCGAGAAGGCCGAGTACGTGGGCAGCAACGGCGCGATCCGCCAGCGCGTGATGAGCACCCCGGCATCGATCGGGTATGTCGGGCTGGCGTTCCTGGAGGGCGTGAAGAGCCTGCCGGTGAACGGCGTGGTGGCGGATGAAGACACGGTCCGCTCGGGTAAGTACACGATCGCCCGGCCGCTGTACATGTATACCAACGGCCGGCCCAAGGCGGGGCCGCCCTTGCCCCACTACGTGATGCTCTCCCAGACCCCGGACGGTCGGAAGATCATCCAGGACATCGGTTTCGTGCCGGTCCAGTAAGGCTCCCAGTTCGGCGGGCGGCCGGGTGAAGCGAGTCGTGTGGCGGGCGGCCCGGGAAAGGCCGCCCGTCCGGCGAAAGGCAGGACGGACGATGGCGCGAGGAAGAGGCGAGACGCTGGTCATGAGCCGGAGCTCCAGCCGCATCCAGCGGGCCATCGCGCTGGTGGGGACGGCCGGCCTGCTGCTCGTCACGTCGCTCTCGATGATCGCGGTTCTGTTTATCTTCTTCTTCATCGCCCGGGATGCGCTGCCGTTCTTCCAGCTCCGCGGCTTCTCCGAGTTCTTTACGAGCACGCGGTGGTATCCGTCGGGCCATCCGGCCGAGTTCGGCGCGCTGGCCATCATCGTCGGCAGCGGGCTCGTCACGCTGGGGGCTGCCGTGGTGGCTATCCCGCTCGGCGTGGCGGCGGCCGTGTGCCTGAGTGACATCCTGCCGTTCAGCGCGCGGCAGGTCGTCAAACCGATGATCGAGATCCTGGCCGCCATTCCCTCGGTGGCCTACGGGTTCTTCGCGCTGGTGGTGCTGGCGCCGGCCATGCAGGCGAGCGGCGGCCGCATGCTGTCGGTCGCCGTGTGGCTGGTCGGCGTTCCCGTGGCCGGCCTGCTCGTGTTTGTCCTGGGCGACGTGCTGACGAGCCGGACGCCTGAAGGCCGGCGCCGCCTGGCCCGGGCGGCGCTGACGCTGGTGCTCGCGCCGATCGCTCTGGCGGGCCTCGCGCTGCTGGCCCGGCGGGTCTCGGGCATATCCATCACCACCGGCACGAACGCGCTCAACGTGTCGGTCATCCTCGGCATCATGGCGCTCCCGACGGTGGTCAGCGTATCGGAAGACGCGCTCCAGGCGGTCGGCCGGGATCTGCGGGAGGGGAGCTATGCGCTGGGCGCCACGCGCGCGGAAACGATCGTGAGGACCATCATTCCGGCGGCCGGAAGCGGCATCATGGCGGCCGCCATCCTCGGGATTATGCGGGCGGTCGGGGAGACCATGGTGGTGTGGATGGCGTCCGGGAACGCGGCGCAGATCCCGAAGCCGTGGTTCAACCTGCTGGAGCCCGTGCGGACGCTGACGGCGACCATTGCCGGCGACATGGGCGAGGCGGATCAGGTGACGGGCTCGGAGCGGTTCCACGTGCTCTTTGCGATGGCGCTGTTCCTTCTGGTGTTCTCGCTGGCGGCCAACTGGGCGAGCGAGCTGATCCTCAAGCGGTCGAAGCGGCGGCTCGGGAGGTAGCGCGATGCAGCTGAGCACACGCCAGGCGGTGGACAAGGCCTTCTCGGGCCTGGGGGTGTTCTCCATCGTGCTCATGGCGCTGGCGCTCGTCGTCATCCTGGCGCCGATCGCGGTCCGCGGTTCGGGCGCGTTTGTGTTTCGGGCGACGGTCGAGCATCGGCGCGAGGCGCTTGAGGTGCTGCACCGCGGGGATCGCCGGGTGGTCGAGCGGGAGCAGGCGGCCGCCGGGCAGGCCCGGGAACCGGTCTACCGGATGATCGCCGACTTCGAGCGGGCGCTCGAGGGGATGGGCGGCGCCGAGCGGAGGCGGAGCGCCAAGGCCCTCAAGGATCTGCGGAAGGCGCTGTCCGAGCTGCTGGGTCCGGAGCCGGGGGCTCCCCAGCAGATGCTGATCCGCAACCGCTACGGCCAGCCGCGCTGGGACCGGGCCATGGTGAAGCTTCAGGCCGTGCTGTTCACCGAGGAGTGGGACTACTCCGACCCCTCGAAGATGGGCCGCAAGGTGCTCGTGCCGCGTGCGAACCAGTTTCGGGGCACGCCCGTCGAGCCGCTGTTCCCGTATCTCGAGGCCCACGCGGGCGAGATGCTGAGGCCGCGCTGGACCGTGTACTGGCGGTTTCTGTTCGACGAGTCGTTCGACTCGCACTTCGTGGGCGGGATCTGGCCCGAGATCCTGGGCACGATCTACCTGACGATCGGGGCGATGCTCTTCGCGGTGCCGGTGGGCGTGATTGCGGCCATCTACCTGACGGAATACGCCCGCGAGGGACGGCTGGTGCGGCTGCTGCGGACGTTCATCAGCACGCTGGCCGGCGTGCCGAGCATCGTGTTCGGGCTGTTCGGGCTCGCCTTCTTCATCAACACGATCGGCGTATCCGAATCCAAGAGCGTGCTGGCCGGATCGCTCACCCTCTCGCTGCTCATCCTGCCGACCGTGATCCGGGCCTCGGAGGAGGCGATCCGGGCCGTGCCGTTGACCTACAAGGAGGCCGCGCTGAGCCTGGGCGCCGGGCCGTGGCGGTCGATCGTGACCGTGATCCTGCCGGCCGCCCTGCCGGGCATTCTGACCGGCGTCGTGATCAGTATGGGCCGCGCGGCCGGGGAGACGGCCCCGATCATCTTCACGGCGGCGGTGAGCGTGGGCAAGCCGATCGACCTCTGGCAGACTCTGTCGCAGCCCACGCCCGCCCTGCCGTGGAACATCTACAACCTAGCCACGGAGCACGCGGCCGTGGACGAGATCCGGCACGTGCAGTACGGGATGGTGCTCACGCTGATCGTCATCGTGCTGCTCCTCAACGCCGCGGCCATCGCGCTGCGGGCCCGCATTTCGAAGAAGCTGAAAGGATAAGACCATGCAAACGGCAACAGCGGCCGGCACGATCGGCCTTCTCGCGCTCGATGTCCCGGCGGGTGTCCGCGAGCGGCCGGCCCCGCCCCGCCCGACTCCCGCGCCGGCCGCGGTCGGCGCGGTGTCGGACGCGCACGCGGCCGCCGCGAACCCGCACGTGCTCGCGGATCGATTCTCGGTCTTCTACCGCGCGAACGAGGCCGTGCGGCAGGTGAGCCTCGCGATCCCGGACGGGCGGGTGACCGCGATCATCGGGCCCAGCGGCTGCGGCAAGAGCACGCTCCTGCGGGCCATCAACCGGATGAACGACCTCATCCCCGGCTGCCGCACCGGCGGCCGCCTGCTGTTTGACGGGCAGGACATCCACAGCCCGGACGTGGACGTGGTGGCGCTGCGCCGCCGCGTCGGCATGGTGTTCCAGAAGCCGAACCCGTTTCCGAAGTCGATCTTCGACAACGTGGCCTACGGCCCGCGGCTGCACGGGTCGGCCTCGCGCGGCGAGCTGCGCGAGATCGTCGAGCGCAGCCTCGTGTCCGCCGCGCTCTGGGACGAGGTCAAGGACCGGCTGGACCAGAACGCGCTCGGCCTCTCCGGCGGGCAGCAGCAGCGGATGTGCATCGCGCGCGCGCTGGCGGTGGACCCGGAGGTGCTGCTGATGGACGAGCCGACCTCGGCGCTCGACCCACGCGCGACGGCGCGGATCGAGGACCTGATCGCCGAGCTCAAGGGCCGGTACACGATCATCATCGTCACCCACAACATGCAGCAGGCCGCGCGCGTCTCCGACCACACCGCGTTCCTCTACGAGGGGCGGCTGATCGAGTTCGGCCCGACGCGCCAGGTTTTTACCAAGCCCCGCGAGCAGCAGACCGAGGACTACATCACCGGCCGCTTCGGGTGAGGCCGGGGTGGCGAATGATGTGGAGTCGGGCGGGAGGCGGGGCTAGGATCATCCCGCGACCCCGGCGGACGGGGGCGGGAGGACTCGATATGGGCAGGCGAACAAAAGCGCAGTGCATCGGCATTCTGACATCCGGCGGCGACTGCCCCGGGCTCAACGCGGCGATCCGCGCCATCACCAAGGCCGCCATCGGGCGGTACGGCATGCGGGTGCTGGGGGTGATCGACGGGTTCCGCGGGCTGGTCGAGAACCGGACCATGGAGCTCGATGACGCGGCGGTGAGCGGGATCCTGACGCGCGGCGGCACGATTCTCGGAACGAGCCGGGACAAGCCGCACAAGATGCCGATGGGCTCCGCGTGCATGGACATGACGGCCACGGCGGTGGAGAACGCGCGGCGGCTGCAGATCGACTGCCTCGTCTGCCTCGGCGGCGGCGGCACGCAGAAGAACGCCTTCCGGCTGTCCAAGGCGGGGCTGAACGTGCTGACGCTGCCCAAGACGATCGACAACGACGTGGCGGAGACGGACTTCTCGTTCGGCTTCGACACGGCGATGAGCATCGCCACCGAGGCGATCGACCGGCTGCACACGACCGCCACGAGCCATCACCGCATCATCGTGTGCGAGGTCATGGGCCACCGAGCCGGCTGGCTGGCGCTGGGCTCGGGCATCGCGGGCGGCGCGGACGTGATCCTGATTCCGGAGATCGCGTACGACTTGGACTCCGTGGCGGCGTACCTGCTGGCGCGCCGGCGCGCCGGCAAGCGGTTCTCGATCATCGCCGCGTCCGAGGGGGCGCGCACGGCGCAGGAGATCGAGGCCGATCGCAAGGCCGAGGGGCAGGCGAAGAAGGGCCGGAAGCCGGCGCGCGGGCAGCGGCTTGAGGACAACGGCGCCTTCGACGAGACGCGCGAGCGGCAGCCCGTGGCGGTCCGCCGGACGCGCGGCGAGGTCCTGACGTACCACGTCGTCCAGGAGCCGATGGCCAGCCGCATCGCCCGCGAGCTGCAGGAGCGCACCGGGACGGAGGCGCGGGTGACGTCGCTCGGCCACATCCAGCGCGGGGGCGTGCCGACGGCGTTCGACCGGATGCTCTGCACGATGATGGGCACGAAGGCGGCCGAGCTGCTGGCCGACGGGGTGTACAACGTGATGGTGGCCTACCGGGGCGAACGGTGCGAGCCGGTGCCGCTCGACCGGGTGGCGGGCGTGCGCAAGACCGTGCCGCTCGATCATCCGATGATCGAGAGCGCCCGGTTGGTCGGGACGTGTTTCGGCGACCGGGCGGACGGACGCTGACGGACGTCCGGGATCGGAGAGCGGGATGAGCGGCCGGGAGACGGAGCGATATGCCGCGCGGTGCGCGCGGGCGGCGGCGAAGCAGGTCGCCGCGATCCGGCGCGAACTGGCCGGCGTGCGCGACGGGCGGGATGTCGAGTGCCTGCATCGCATGCGGGTGGCTTCGCGCCGCCTGCGCGGTGCGCTCGGGCTGATCGAGCCGGAGCTGGGCGCGCGGGGCCGTGCGCTGCGGAAGCAGACGCGGCGGATCACGCGGGCGCTGGGCGCGGCGCGGGACTTGGACGTGCGGATCGCGTTTGTGTCCGGAGCGCTGGCGGCCGAGCGGGACCGGCGGGTGGAGCCGGGGCTGCGCCGTCTGCTGACGCGGGCCCGGGAGGACCGGGCTCGGGCCCAGGAGCGCGTGGCGGCCATGTTGGAGCGCCTGGAGCGGGAGGACGTGCTGGGGGCGGTCGAGCGGGTGGTGCGGCCGCTGTCGGCCGGCGCCGCCGGCCCGCGCGGGGTTCGGGAGACGCGGCGCCGCGCGGCGAAGGAGATCGGACGCCGGCTGGACGACCTGCTGGGGCTTGAGTCGTCGGCCGCCCGGATGGACGATGTGGAGGGGCTGCACCGCATGCGCATCGCGGCGAAGCATCTGCGCTACGCGCTGGAGCTGCTGGCGCCCGCCTACGGCGGCGCGCTGCGCCCCTTCGCCGGGGCGGTCCGGCGCGCGCAGCGGCTGCTCGGCGAGGTCCACGACTGCGATGTCTGGATCGCGTTTCTGCCGGCGTTCCTGGCGGACGAGCGCGCGCGGTGTCGCGTGCCCGGCGGCCCGGGG
>CAYSLU010000052.1:0-36831 GCA_964431965.1 uncultured Verrucomicrobiota bacterium | reverse complement strand
AAGGTGGCTCAATTCTTAATGCGTGCCTGGCTCAGTTCTTAATGCGTGTTTGCGCATTCCGTAAGTTCGATGTTTCGGTGGCTGGTCGGTAAACGGGCACGGTCGCAGCCCACAACAAAAAGGAGAATGCGATGAAGAAGTCAGGTTTTACGCTGGTTGAGATCATGATCGTGGTGGCCATCATCGGTCTGTTGGCGGCGATTGCGATTCCTTCGTTCATGAAGGCTCGTACGACGTCCCAGAAGAACGCGTGCATCGAGAATCAGCGGCAGATCGAAGGCGCCAAGGAGCAGTGGGCCATGGAGAACAACCAGGCTCAGAGCGCCCCCATCGTGACCACCGCCGTTGCCTCGTATCTGAAGTCCAGCGCGTTCCCGGGTTGCCCGGGCGGCGGGACCTATACGTACAACACGGTCGGCAACAACATGAGCTGCGGCATCACGGGCCACGTCATTCCGTAACGAAGACCCGCTTCAGTTCAGTGACTGCGAAGGAGCCCCGGGGCAACCCGGGGCTCTTTCATTTAACCAGATCGCGCTCACGGGCTACGCTGTAGAAGCGTGAACACCCGCTCGGGCTCGACGTCGCCCCATTCGGCTATGGCCACCGCCTCGATGCCCGCCCCCGCCCCGTCACGAGCCACATAGCAACGGACGGGACGGTATCGTGCGGCAAGCCCGGAGAGGAGCGCCGAAACCCGCTGTTCAACGCCTGGTGTCATGATGAACGACGTGCGCACGTGCGTCATGACAATGAACTCGGGGGGATTCCGACGCAGTTCGTCGTCGAGCTCATGCCACCGTGCATCGACGCCGGGATAGCTGTCGCTCAGCGGGTAGAATATCGTGTACCGGGTCACGCTGCGCAGCCCCGACAGCACCAGGATCTCGGGCTCGGATCCGATGATCAGGAGCCTCGCATCCGGCGGGGCATTTCGCGCAAGCCAGGAAGACACCTGCTCCGCGGCCACGAATGGGGTCACCCCGTAGACGCCATAGAGGCGGGCGCAGCGAACGTCGACCGGATCCTTCAGCGTCATCACCCGCGCGCCGATCATGGGGCCAAGCACAAGCCCGGCAGCGGCGAAGCCGAGGGCTGCCCACCGGGAGCGCACCAGCAAGCCGACCGTCGCTGCCGCCCCGAGCGCCAGCGGCGGCACGACCTGCAGAAAGTAGTGCCCGAACGCATACGGTCCGGTCAGCACCCCCAGCGCGGACACAGCCAGCCACACGCCTCCGAACCCCGCACCACTCGCGCGGAAACGCCGTCCAGCGGCCATGCACCCGCCCGCAACGGCCACCAGCCAGAGCATACCGTCCGACAGGAGAAAGCGATCCATCCAGACTTCGCCCGCCAGCCGCAGCTTCCAGCTGGCTAACATCGCCCCCGAGTACGACAGGTTGTGGCGAACTGCCGAATCGAGGAACCCGTCCCAGCCGCCGCTGGCGAGGAGCCATGCTCCGAAGACCACGGCCGTCAGCACGCCTCCACCCGCCATGCCGAGAACCGCACCCACTATTCTCCGGAAGCCGCCCCCACGCCTCACCAACCGGGCCAGAGCCAGAACTCCGAGCGGCGCCACGGTAAAGAGCGCGATCTGCTTGGTGAGACCGGCCAGCGCCCACAGCACGCCAACCCCCACCCAGCGCCATCCGCTCCGGTCGCGCGAAGCTTGGGACAGTGCCAGAGCGCCGCCCCAGAGAGCCGGCGCCAGCATGAAGATCTCCGTGTTGGCCGCAGAGCCAAAGTACCCGGCGCCGGCAGACGCAAGGGCGAAGAGCAGGCCGGCCAGGGCGGAGACGCCTCGACCGCCAAACCCGCGCGCACAGCCGTACAGCCCCAGCGCCCCCAGCCAGGCCACAAGAGCCAGCGCCAGATGAATCGAGATGACGGGATTACCCGGCAGCGCCAGAGCCGCCCGGTACCACAGGAAGATCACGGGGGGCTTCTGGCAAAACGTCGTAGCGAACGGGGGGAACCCGCGCGCCAGTTCCTGCGCCGCATACGCGTATTCGCCCTCGTCGCGCTCAAGCGGCATGGGCAGATCCGGCACGCGGACAGCCAACGTAACCGCCGCCAAGGCCAGCGCCACCCACAGGTCGGCCCGCCGCCCGCATCCGCCGGTCCGGCCCCCGGAGCGCTCGCTCACGGCCCGCCCCCGGGTTGACTGCCGATCTTCCGCGATTGCCCCTCCAGCCTTTCGATGCCCTCGATCCCCAGAGGCCACCCGGGCCTGAGGCGGAGCGCCTCGCGGTAGTGCCGCCCGGACTCGTCAATATCCCCCTTCCGCTCAAGCAGAATCGCCAGCCCCGCATGAGCCTCCGCCAAGCACGGATCGGCCGACAGGGCGGCGCGGTAGTGCCGCACGGCGGCATCATCCTGTCCGCGCCCCGCCAGTAAGGCCGCAAGATTGCAGCGTGCGGGCGCAAACAAGGGCTTCAACGAGACCGCCGCCTCGTACTCCCGCACCGCCTCGGCCAGCCGCCCCGATCCCGCCAGCAGGACACCCAGATTGTAGTGTCCCTCGGGGAAGTCGGGCTTGGCCCGTATCGACTCCTGGTACTCGCGCTCGGCCTCGGCGCCCCGGCCCTGCCGCTCCAACTCGACGCCGAGGTTGTAGTGCGCCCAATAGTTGTCCGCCACGACCCGCGCCGCATGGGAGAACAGCGCCTCGCTGTTTCGCCAGACGGCAACTTGCCGCCGGCACAAGACGACCAAGACCACGGCGAGGACGGCAATCGCCACACCCCAGGCCAGACGGGCGCGCCGGGAGCGCAGCCAGCTCCTCTCCACCAGACATCCCACAGCGAGGTAAAGCCCAACCGCCGGCAGGTAGACATACCGGTCGGCCCTCGCCTGGACCCCCACTTGCACGAGGCCGATCACGGGCAAGAGCGCCACCAGATACCAGAGCCAGCCGGCCAGGACACACGGGAACCAGCGCCACATGCCAATCGCCGCGGCCGACACCAGCGCGAGCGCCAGCATGGCGCCCAGCACCTGCCCCGGAGGAAAGCCGTCGTGCGGATAGGGGTAGAACACGGACAGGCCAGCCGGCCACAGGAGTGTCACCGCATACTGCACGGTGGCCACCGGCGCATTCGCGAGCCGCAGAGCCAGCGGAATCTCATCGAGCGACTTAACTGTGCCCGTGACCGTCTGCACCCGCACCACGATCCAGGCGGCGGCCACGGCGACGATGGCCAGGGGAATCTTCTCAACAACGCATCGCCTCCAGCCAGCCGCCCCAGCAGGCCCGATGCGGCGGAGCGGCCACACATCCAGGATCAGCAGAATCGCCGGGATCGTCACCAGCATCTGCTTCGCCATGAGTCCGACGGCCAAGGTCACCAGAACCAGCGCGTAGGAGGCGGCTCCGCCGGACGGGCGGCGCACGTAGCGGACATAAGCCAACAGCGTCAGCAACCAGAAGAGCCCGCCGAGCACATCCTTCCGCTCAGAGGCCCATGCAACGGACTCCACATGCACAGGATGGACTGCGAACAGAATGGCCGCGACGCCAGCGCCGACCGTCCCCCCGGTCAGCGCCCTCAGGAGAGCGAACAGCAGCGCACCGTTCAGTGCGTGGATCAGGACGCTCACCAGGTGGTGCCCGGCCGGCTGAGCATGGAACCAGGACCAGTCGATCATGTGCGACAGCCAGGTGACCGGATGCCAGTTGTAGGCGTAGGCCTGCGTGAAGGCCCAGGCTACGGTCTCCGCGGTGAACCCGCTCTGGATGTGGCGGTTGTTCAGCAGGTAGTCATAGTCGTCGAACGCCACGAAGCTATTGTGTACGGCGGGTCCCATGGCCACCGCCGCCAGCAGCACAACGGCGCCGCACCAGGAAATGTCGACCGCCCGGCCGCGGACCGCGCCTGCAGGCTCGTGGGTCATGGAGCGGTCATCCCCGCGGGCGCGGCGACATGAAATGACTCCCCTCGCTCGTACTGGCGCAGGCGGGCTTGAATGGCGGACCT
Source organism: uncultured Verrucomicrobiota bacterium (assembly GCA_964431965.1). Classification (GTDB taxonomy): domain Bacteria; phylum Verrucomicrobiota; class Kiritimatiellia; order CAIKKV01; family CAYSLU01; genus CAYSLU01. Next base: position 32,851 of record CAYSLU010000052.1, on the reverse strand, counting down.
CCACAGGCCGGTGGAGGTTGCTTCCGCTCCAGCCGTACCCGCGGACGAAGCGGCTTCGAGCAACTGCACAGCCCGGCGGGCGGACTCCGCCGCCTCCGGGTGACGGCCTGCCTCCGCCAGCGCGGCTCCGAGCACGTCGTACGCCCGCGGGCTCTCCGTCCCCGTCGCCCGGACAACCTCTTCTGCCAGCGCGACCGCGGAGCGCCCGTCGCGGACAGCCGCGTCCGGACAGGTCGCCAGAAGCCAGGCCAGATCCCCGGCGACGCGCGTGTGGAACGCCGGCCGCTGCGCCAGCGCCTTCAGATAGTGCTGAACGGCCTCGGCGTATCCCCCGCGTGACTCCGCCACGCCTCCCAGCATGTAGTGCGCTTCGGGGTCGGCCGGGGCCGTCTCCAGAACGGTCCGCCACTCCGCCACGGCGCCGTTGGTCTCACCCTGGCGGAAGAGCACGTACGCGAGGTTGTTGCGCACCAGCGTGTACCGAGGGTAGACCCGCAAGGCCTCTCGGTAGCGCGACCGGGCATCGTCCATGCGCCCCGCATGCATGGACGCCAAGCCCAGATTGTTGTTCGCCTGTACGTACAGAAGCCAGTCGTGGTGCGACGCGACGCGCATATCCGTCGGGTCCTTCGGCAGGTCGGCGTCCGGCACGCGAGCCAGATCCGGCAGCCGCTTCAGCAGACGCCGACAGACGGACTCCGCCTCGTCCATCGCGCCCTTCTGCATGAGCGAGCGGGACAGGCCGATATAGACACGCAGATTGTCCGGGCGCTTGGCCATCACGTCCCGCCACATGCGCTCCTCGGACTGATAGTCCCGGTTGCGCAGGTGGGTCAGGACGGAGAAGACGATCACGGCCGCAACGGCCAGAACCGCCATGGCAGTGGCAGCCGCCGCCCCGGCCGCGGGCGATCGCCCGCGGGTCGCGACCATCAGCCGGTATCCCCCAGCCACGACAAACACGAGCACGGAGGCCAGGGGCAGGTACATCCGGTGCTCGAAGATCAGGTCCGCCACCGGAACCACGCTCGAGGTGGGAGCCAGGATGACGAAGAACCACACCCCCAGAAACGCCGCGGCCCGCCACCGGAAAAAGCCCGCCGCCGTCGCGATCCCCAGCCCCCCGACCAGCAGCATCGGCGGAAGGATCTCGCGGGTTCCGGACGGCAGCATCAGGCAGTAGTCGAGGCACAGGGGATAGGGCACAAACGAGAGCCAGAGGTAACGGGCAATCACCCCGAACTGGCTCAGCAGGTACTGAGCGCCGCTAACGCTGAGATAGGTGCCGGCATCCGGCTTCAACTTCGCCTCCACCAACACCAGCCACATGAGGTACGCCAAGACCAACCACGTGGCGGCGAGCCCCAGGTGAAGCCCCCACCGCTTTCGCAGCGCCTCCCGAAGCGATCCCCCCAGGATCAGCCAGTCATAGGCGAAGACGACAACCGGCGCCGTGACCATGACCTCCTTGGCCCCCATCCCAGCCGCGCAGGCCAGCACCGCCCCCGCGTGCCACCACCCGGACCGGCGCGAGGCAGAGCCGCGAATGACCAGGTAGAGCGTCAGCAGGTACAGCAACCCCATGAGGGACTCGGAGCGCTGGCAGACATACGTCACGCTCTCCGTCTGCAGCGGATGCACCCCCCAGAGCGCGGCCGCCACCAGGGCGATGCCGCTCGCAGCCCCTCCGAACCGTACGGCCAGCAGTGGAAGCCGCAGCGTCCGGCGAACCACGCCGAACAGCGTCAGAGTCGCCAGCGCATGGATCAGCAGGTTGCCCGCGTGGTAGTCGGCCACGTTGAACCCGCTCATGGCGTAGTGCGCCGCGAATGTCAGGTCAGTGAACCATCGGCACGGCTGAAAGATATCGCGCCACGGCGGCGTAAAGGCCCGGATCTTCGGGTTGGCGATGATCACCTTCGCATCGTCAAAGACGAAGGGGCCGGAGAACGTGTTGGCGTACGCCAGCGTCACACATGCCACAAGGATCAAAGGAGCCAGCCGTTCCCAAAGTCGGTCAGACCGTTCCGCGGTGTCGTGCATGTCTGCTGGAATCCCCCTTTGGCAAACGCCTGCTCACTCCCTATACTAGCCGACGATGTCTGGCTTGGCAAACGAGGTCGGGAAGGGCGCAGAACGGGATCCGGCAACAGGTCGGGTCCTGATCATCATCCCCTCCTTCAACGAGCAAGGGCGCATCGGATCCGTTGTCGACTCCGTCCGGCGCGAGATGCCGGGCTGCGACGTCGCCGTGATCAACGACGACTCGTCGGACGCCACGGGCCGCGAAGCTTGCGCCGCCGGCGCCCGCGTGCTCCCGCACCCCATCAACCTCGGGTACGGCGTGGCGCTTGAGACCGGGTACCGCCGGGCGCTGTCCGGCGCCTACGACATCGTCGTCCAGATGGACGGCGACGGACAGCACGTGGCCGCCGAAATCCCCAGACTCATCGCGCCGGTCGCGTCCGGGGAAGCGGACATCGCGATCGGCTCCCGCTACCTCGCCGGATCGTCCGGGTTCCACCCCTCGCTCGCCAAGCGGGTCGGACGCGTGCTGTTCAGCGCCATCATCCGCGCCATCGCCGGGCTTCGCATCTCGGACCCCACGTCCGGCTTTCAGGCGCTGAACCGGCGCTCGATCCGCCTCTTCGCCAGCGGCGTGTTCCCGTGCGACTACCCCGACGCGGACGTGGTCATCATGGCGGCCATGTGCGGCCTCCGCATCCGCGAGGTACCCGTCGCGATGCGGCACCGCTCGGGCGGAGCCTCCATGCACGCCGGGCTCAAGCCCCTCTATTACCTGATGAAGATGCTGCTGTCCGTGCTCGTCGTCGTGCTGAACTGGGGTATCTGGCACCGGTGGCGCCGGGCGTTCGAATCGGGCGCCGGCGCCCAAGAGGAGGCGTCATGATTCCGTTTCCGCGGCAGCTTCTCGCGTCGCTGATCATCGGGCTGTTCATCCTGATCGTCATCGTCCGGCTCGTCCAGCGCGGCAAGCTCGACATCGCCTACTGCTGGGTCTGGCTCGGCATCGGCGTCGGCATCCTGCTCACGGTGCTCCGCTACGACTGGCTGGTGCGATTCTCGGCCCTGATCGGAGCCGTGACACCCACGACCACGGTCTTCCTTCTCGGCTTCGTCGTCGTCCTCCTGATGTGCCTCCAGTTCTCCCTGGTCGTCTCCCAGCAGCGCCGGCAGATCCGGCGCCTGGCCCAGCACATCGCCCTGCTGGATCGCCCGCCGGCTGCTTCACCGCCCACGTCCCCCGCCGGGGAGATCGGGAAGTCATGACCCTCCGCCTGGCCCTTGCATCGGCCCCCCAGTCCCTGCGCGAGCGCTACGGGTCGCTCGCCGGAGCCGCCAGCACCGAGCCGGCCTTCGCGCTCGTGTGCCTCGGAGCGGTCGCTCAGGCCCGCAACTGGACCGTGGCCCTGTTCGACGCCTCCGCCGAAAGCCGGACGATCGATGAGACCGCCGCCGACGTGCTGGCGTTCCAGCCCGATATCCTGGGGCTGACCGCTACCACAGCGGGCGTCACGGCCGCAGCCGCGCTCGCCGCGCGCATCAAGCAGGCCCGCCCCGACACGCTGACCGTGCTCGGGGGATGCCACGCCAGCTCGCTCCCGGAAGAGACGCTCCGCCAGTTCCCGCATTTCGATCTGCTGGCTGTGGGTGAGGGCGAGGCGACGCTCACCGAGATCCTGGACGCCGTTCAGGGCGGGCAACGACGCCCCGCCGGGATCAGCGGCACGGCCTGGCGAGAGGGCGATGCCATCCGGGTCGGCCCGCCGCGCCCGGTGATCCAGAACCTCGACGAGCTTCCGCTGCCCGCCTGGTCGCTCCTGCGCGGCTTCCCCGGGGCGTTTCGGCCCTCGCCGGCCCGAATCAAGCGCTGGCCGTGCGCCTCTGTCGTACTCACGCGCGGCTGCCCCAACCAGTGCGCCTTCTGCGACCGCTCCGTGTTCGGTCACCGGTGCCGCGGCTACAGCCCCGCCCGCGCCGTGGAAATGGTTAAGGATCTGCGGCAGCACTACGGCGTGCGCGAGCTGCTCATCGAAGACGACACGTTCGTCATCGTCCCGGCCCGCGTCACCGAGTTCTGCGAGCGGCTGATCGCGGATCGCATCGACATTACCTGGTCCTGCCTGGGCCGCGCCGACCGAGTGAACCCGGAGGTTCTTCGACTCATGCGCCGGGCCGGCTGCTGGCACATCTCCTTCGGCATCGAGAGCGGCGATCCCGCGATCCTGAAGGCGATGCGGAAGAACCTCGACCTCGCGGAGATCCGCCAGGCGATCCAGTGGAGCCGCCAGGCCGGGCTGCGCACCAAGGGTTTCTTTATCGTGGGCTTTCCGGGCGACTCCGAGTCCTCTTTCCGCGCCACCCGCTCCTTCGCCCGGTCCCTGGATCTCGACGACATCAGCGTCATGCAGCTCACGCCCTTCCCCGGAAGCGAACTGTACGAGCAGGCCCGCGCCCTCGGAACCTTCGACGCCGACTGGACGCGCATGAACACGATCGAGACCGTATTCGTGCCGACGGGGCTCACCCGCCAGGACTTGGAGAACGCCCGAGCCCGGATGCTCCGGGAGTTCTACTTCCGGCCGCTCCTGATTCTCCGGCACATGCTCCATCTGCTGCGTAATCCCCGGCTCATACCCGGCATGCTCGCAGGGCTCGGAGCGCTCCTCAAGACAGCCCGCCTGTCCCGAGAGCCCGAGCATGCGTAGCCCCCCGCCCCTCGTCTCCGTCGTCATCGTCACGCTGAACGGGCGCGACCTCCTGGCCGGCTGCCTCGAGGGACTCCGCCTGCAGGACTACCCCGCCCTGCAGACCATCGTGGTCGACAACGGGTCCTCGGAGGACATCGCCGGCATGGTCGCCGTCCGCGCCCCCGGCGCCGCGGTCATCCGCCTGCCGGCCAACGCGGGCTTCGCCGGCGGAAACAACGTCGGACTCCGCGCGGCGCAGGGCGAGTACGTTGCGCTCATCAACAATGATGCCGTTCCCGAGCCCGGGTGGATCCGCGCCATGGTCGAGGCCGCCGAAGCCGATCCCGGGCTGGGTGCCGTGGCGTCCGTCGTGATCGACGGCAATGCGCCGACCGTGCTCGACTCGCGCGGTGTCGGGGTCGCGCTCGACGGCATGTCGCGCCAGGCCGACCAGGGGCTGCCGTCCGATTCGCCGGTACGCGACCGGGAGCGGATCGCCGCCAGCGGCTGCGCGTGCCTGCTTCGCGCCTCGGCGCTCCGGGATTCGGGCCTGTTCGACGAGCGGTTCTTCGCCTACTGCGAGGACACCGACCTCTGCCTGCGGATCCGCCGCGCCGGGTGGTCCATCGCGCTGGCCCCGGACGCGTGCGTGACCCACTTCTACTCGCGCACCAGCGGCGCCACCTCCCTGAGGAAGGCGTTCTGGGTTGAGCGCAACCACTACTGGGTGGCCCTCAAGAACTATCCCCTGCCGCTCGTGCTCGCCCTGCCCTTCACCACCCTGTGGCGCTACGGCACGATGCTCGCGCTCCTCTTCTGCCGACGCGCCGGTCAAGGCGGTGCGTTCGTCGAGTCTCACGGACTCCCGCGCCTGGCCGGCACACTGCTCCGGGCCAACGTGGCGGCCCTGCTGGGGGCCCCGGCGATGCTCGCAGCCCGCTGGCGCTTCCGCCCGCCCGGACGAGTCCCGGCTGGCCGAGTGCTCCGCATGATTCTGCGCCACCGCATCCCGCTCCGATCGATCCTCTCGGGTCGGGCGGCCGATCCCCAGCCCGGAGGTCGGCCTTGAAAATAGTGGCCATCACCGGAACCTTTCCGCCGTACAAAGGCGGAATCGGCAACGCGGCCTGGCAGGAGGCCTGCGGCCTCGCCGCCCTCGGGCACGCCGTTGAAGTCCTTACGCCGGCCTACAGCCGCGATACGCCTCCCGACCCGCAAGGCGACCCGCCGGGCGTCCGCGTGACCCGGCTCCCGCCCGTCCTGCAGTTCGGAAACGCCGCCGTGTGCCGCGGGGTCCTTCGACGCGCGATGGCGGCGGAGGCCGTCTACCTGCACTACCCCTTCTTCGGCGCGGAGGAGTTGCTGTGGCTGCGGCGGTTGCCGGCCCGTCGCCCCCCTTCGCTCGTCATCCGCTACCACATGGATGTCGTCGGCGCCGGCTGGAAGCGCTGGGCGTTCGGCCTCCACACGCGACTGATGATGCCGGCCCTGCTGCGCTCGGCGCACCGCGTCGTGTTCTCCACGCTGGACTATGCCGCGCACTCCGACGCCGCCGGCTACCTCCGAGCCCACCGGGGGCGCTGCGTGGAAGCGCCGTATGGCGTCGACACCAACCGGTTCTTTCCCCAGCCCGGCGTCGCCAAGGAACCCGGGCGCGTGCTGTTCGTCGGAGGGCTGGACGACACCCACTACTTCAAGGGCCTCCACAACCTTCTGGATGCGATCGCGCCGCTCCTGTCGCGCGATCCGCGCGTCCGCCTCGACATCGTGGGCCGCGGCAACCGTCTGGAAGAGCACCGGGACCGGTGTCGCCGCGACGGCTTCGCCGATCGCATCCACTTCCACCCGAGCTGCACAGACGAGGAGCTCCGGGGCCTCTACACGGCTGCCGGCGTCACCGTCCTGCCTTCGATCGACAAGTCCGAGGCCTTCGGACTGGTCCTCCTCGAGTCAATGGCCTGCGGCACGGCGATCGTCGCGTCCGACCTGCCGGGCGTGCGCACGCTCGTTCAGGACGGCCGCAACGGGCTGCTCGCGCCGCCCGGCCCGCCGACCGGCGGACCGGGCGCAGTCGAACGGCTCCGCGAATGCATCGCGCGCATTGCCGGCTCGCCCGAGACCGCCGCGACCATGGGAGCCGAGGCGCTCCGGATCGTTCGCGAGCGATACAGCTGGCGACGCGCGGCAGACGCCATCGCCGGGAGCTTCGCCCCGTGAGCCCCGTCGCGAACCAGGCGCTCCCCCGCCCCTCTCCGCTGAGGACGTTCCTCGCCCGGACGCACGCCCAGCTCGCGCTCGTCTCGGTATCGCACGCCGCGCTGGCGCTCACGGCGGCCGCCTACGGCATCCTGATCCCGCGCCGCCTCGCCGGCGCGCCGACGCTCAGCGATGCCTTCTTTGCCGCTTACTCCGTCTACACCCTGCTCGCGATGTTCAGCGTGTCGCTCCGGGTGACCGTCGCGCCCATCCTGTCCGCGCCGCCCGCCGACGAAGGCGCCGTGCGCCGCCGCTACGGCTGGATGACTCCGTGTACGGCACTCCTGTTCCTGGCCCTGGCGCTGGCGCTGGCCGCGCTCTCGCCGTGGCTCGGCCGCATCGTCAGCCCCGCCCAGTCCGTCGGGCTCGGGGCGGGCGGCCTCCTCCTGGCTTTCGCTCCCGCTGCCTTCCTGCAGGGGATGGCCTTCTACTTCAGCGGCGTCCTGGCCGCCCGCGGCCGCATCGCGTTCGTGAGCGCATCAATCACCGCCGCCACGCTCGCGGGCGCCTTGCTGTTCGTGCTCACGCCGGGACTCGCCGGGCTTTCGCCGGTCCTCGGGCTCACCGTGTTCAACGCGGCGTGGACGGCCGCCCTGTGGGCTCGGGCGCGCGCCGATGGACTGACCTCGCGGTTCGGCCGCGGCGCGGCCTGGCCGGCTGACGGCCTGCGCGGCTACGCGACCGGCGTGCTCACCGGTGCCGCCCCCTACGTCGCGGTCAACGCCGCCTACGTCATCAGCCAGGCGCTGGCCGGCCGCTCGGCGCACGGGCTGCCGACCGTGTTCGCATACGCCTACCTCATGATCAGCGTCGGCATCTCCCTGACGGCCGGATCCCTCGGGATCGGCCTGGTCAAGCAGTTCACCGATCACGCGGCGGACGACCGGGACCGGTTTCGGTCCTATGCGCTCCACGTCGCCGCGGTCGCCGGGATCGTCTCCTGCGGGATGCTGGGCACGCTCGCCGTGCTGGCGCGGCCGCTGGCATCCGTCCTGTTCTCCGTGCTGGCGCCGGGCGCGGCCGGGGATCCGGGCGTGCACTTCGCGCCAGCCGTGTGGTTGCTGACGCCGGGCGGATGGGCGATCGGCATCTTCTCGACGCTGACGCCCATGGCCGTTGCCCTCGGCCTGCGCGGCCGGTTTGCCCTGTACGCCGTCACCCTGCTGGCCGCGCACGCCGCGCTGGGCGCGGCGCTCCACGTGCGCTTCGGGCTGGCCGGCGTGTGCGCAGGTCTCACGCTCGCGCTGGCCGCCGCCACGATGCTCGTGACGTTCCGGCTCCGCAACGCCTTCGGAGCCGGGTTTCCCGGCGCGCTCGCGCGCCGGGTCGTTCCGCTGGGTGCCGTCACCGCCGCTCTCGTCGCGGTCGCCACGAGCGTCCAGGGCGCACTCGCGGCGTCCGGGCACTCCGTCGGCGGAGTCGCTGCGGGGCTCGGCCTGTTCGCCGCGGGCTACGCCGCGGCCCTGCTGGTCGGCGAGCGGGAAACGGTCCGGGCCGCGGTTCGCGGCCGCCCGCAGTGACGGGCGGCCTGCAGCGCCTCAGGCGGCCGGGCCGCCGGCGCGGCGGGCGCCCGTCGGAAGCAGGCGCTCCCGCAGGCGGCCCAGCATCAGGCGCGCGTACACGCCGAACTTCCACGGCAGCCGCACGAGCATCACGGGGATGCTCGGCCACAGCCGGTAGCGGTGCGCCAGCGAGAACGCCCGGACCAGCGCCCGCGGGGTGAACACGAAGGACACCGTCTCCAGCACGCAGGTCAGGTAGGCCCGGATCCGATCGTCGCGGCTGAACTCCGGGGACTCGGTAGCCGGGGACGAGAACGTCAGATCGTACGCCGGGACGCTGAACCGATCCGCCTCATCGAAAATGGTTCCGTGCTCGGCAAACCACTCGCGAGCCCGCGTGCCCCGGTGCGGGAGGAACATGTTCCAGTAGACCAGGTCCGGCTTGAGCCGCTTGGCCAGCCGCAGCGAATCCATCTCGGCGGCGAAGCTGCTCCCCGGCAGCCCGATCACGAAGCACATGTACAGCGGAATCCCCTTCCGCCGAACCATCTGAGCGGCCGCGACGATCTCCTCGATCTTCTCCCCCTTGTCCACCAGCCGGAAGACGTCGGGGTTCGCGGACTCCGCGGCGACGCAGACGTACGGGATCCGGCACTGCTTCAGCAGGTCCAGCAGCTCCTCGTCCACGCAGTCCGCCCGCATGTTGTCGATGCTCAGCCGCGCCGGCATGCCGCTGGCAATGTAGCGTCGGAGGAAATCCTTGAAGCGCGGCCGGTCGAGCGTCGGGCAGTCGTCCACGATGCGGATCGTGTGCGCCTTCGGCAGCGCCACCAGGCTGGCGCGAATCTCCGCCAGGCACACATCCAGGTCGCGGTACCGGATCCGCCGGCTGGCGATCTTCTTGACCTCGCAAAACGAGCAGTTGAAGGGACAGCCGCGCGAGAGCTGGATCGGCACCCACCGCATCCCTGCATGCCCGTCCGCCAGCGTGAAATCGGCCGCCGGAATGGCCGCGCCCTCGGTCGGCGGGCTGTCGACCACGCCCGCCGCGGATCCATCCGCCACAAGCCGCGCGATGACGCTCTCGCCCTCGCCCCGGACGACAGCGCCGAACAGCCCTTCGGCCGCCACCTCCTCCGCGTACAGCGAGGCGTGAGGGCCGCCCGCCAGGAACCGCGCCGCCGGCAGGCCGTCCTTCAGCTGCCGCGCGAGCTTCATTCCGCGGGTGACGTGCGTCGTGTAGAGCGAAAGGCCCACGACATCCGGTCGGAAGGCGATCACCCGCGCGGCGAACGCATCGTCCGGTTCGCCGAGAAAGGACTGATCGAACACGCGGACGGCATGCCCTTCACGCTGGAGCACGGTCGCCAGCAGGACCAGTCCGTAGTGAGGCCAGTGCGCGTTGGTGTCCGAGCGGGCCGCGTTCACCGATACCAGCGCCACGCGCATGCTCACGCCGCTCCTCCGCACTCGAACCGGGCATAGATGTCGCCCCAGACGGATCCGCCGCCTAGGCGCGACAGCCGCTCGCGCAGCGCGGCGCCGTCGCTCCACTCCGGGAGCAGGAACTCGGTGGCGTCGCCGACCGTGCAGTTGAAGCGAACCGGCCCGATTGCCGCCAGCCGGTCCAGACACGCCCGGAACTCCGCATCCAGTTCCGGGTGGTACTCGATCGAAACCCACGGGATCGGCTGCGACAGGCCGGCGAGTACCTGGGGCTCGAACCCCTCCACGTCGATCTTGCAGAAGCGGGGCACCCCGTATTCGCGGATGAGCGCATCGAGCGTCGTGACCGGCACCCGGACGGTCTCATTCCATGCGTACTCGCCGGCGTGGCGCCCGTCCTGCATCCAGCGAGACGACAGCGTGGACAGCCCCGGATTGCAGCGGCAGACGTGCAGCTCCGCCGTGCCGGGTGCGGCGCCGACCGCCTGCTCGACGATCCGGCAGCGCGGATGCCGGCCCAGCCTCCGCCGAAGCGTGCCGAGACACCCGGGCTGGGGCTCCACGCTGACGACCCGGGCGCCCGCTTCCAGCAGGAGCTCCGTCCGATCCCCCACGTTGGCGCCGATGTCGAAGCACAGATCGCCCGGCGAGGCGAAGCGCGAGTAGAACCCGCGCAGCCGGGCCCGCGTCGCCTTGCCCGACGGCGTGTGGTGATCCAGCCAGATGCGCAAGGCACGCGCCGCCGGATAAAGCCCGGCCGCGTCGACGAGTCGCATGAAGGTAGCCTGGCTCATGGTTCAAACGTCCTGGTGCCCGATCTCGAGGATGCGGTCCGGCTTCTTTCCGTCGTCGCCGGCCGGCCCCGGATACGGCACCGTCCGGTACTCGGTGGTCTCGTTCATCCCGTGCAGGATCTTCTCCATCGACTCCGCCGCCGACATGCACGTGCCCAGCAGATCCTTCACGACCGGGTCCTTGGTCCTCGTAAACTTCTGCAGCATGGCAATGCCGCCGAGGATCACGGTGGCCGGCTGCCCCAAGTGATGGCAGGCCGCCCCGATGCTGGCGAGCATGGCGGTCTGGCGCTCCGTGTGCCGCATCACGTCCTCGGCGCGCCTCGATTCGGTGAGATCCACGAACGAAAGCACCATACCCTGGATCTCGCCGTCCGCGTCCCGGTTCGGGGCCGCCGACACGCGAATGGGAACCTCCCCGCCGTCCGCGCGCCGGGCGACGAGGTCGCCCGCCCAAAGCCCGCCCTCGAGCACGGCTTTCACCATCGACTCCCCGGCCTCCCGGTTGGTCCACAGCTCGCGAATATCCCGGCTGGCCACCCCGCGGAGGCTCTCCAGACCCCACAGGCGCAGGGCGGCCGGATTGACATACCGAAGCCGCCCATCCTGATCCGCGATGCCGATGCCCTCGGCCGAGTTCTGGATGGCGTTGTGCTCCGTTCGCAGCATCTCCTCCTGCTGGCGCCGCAGCGTCACGTCCCGAACGAAAAAGCAGAGGCACGGGCTGCGCGACAGCACGACCCGGTTAACCGATATCTCGGCCGGAAAGAGCGCCTTCGGCTTGCGCACGCAGAATGCCTGGATCAGCGTGAACTTGTCCGCCTCGAGGTTCTCGCGGATCTTCGAGATCAGCGTGTCGTCCGCTCCGGAGATGAGGTCGACCATGTTCATGCGGATGAGTTCGGCCCGGTCGGACTGGAGGAACTCGACCGCCCGCACGTTGGCATCCTGGATCCACCCGTCCATATCCGTGATCACCGCTCCGTCGTACACGCTCTGGAAGAGCTCGCGGAAGTCGGCGTTCATCGGCCCGCGGCCGATCTCCCGCCGGGGCGGTCGCTCCGGGCGCCGGGACGCCGGAGCCGTCGTCTTCTGACCGGCGGCGGCCGCGCCCGACTGGGACGGCGGGATGTCGATCCGGATCGTCTGCGACATCTTCTGCTCGACCGGAAGCCCGTCGGTCATGGCCACACCCGCGCCGCTTCGGCATGGCATGGAAGGTGCTTATATGCTACAAGTGAAACGTTCGGTACCGAGTTTGACGGATCGGTCCACTTCGGAAGGACGCACGCTATGCCTGGTAGATCCCGCATTCAGGTCCTCGCTTCGATCGCGGTCGCCATGTGCGCCTCCGCGGCAACAGCCGCCACGCTGTTCGATGTCACCGAAGCCGACGGCCAGTACGAACTCACAAACGACACGGAACTCGCATGGGACTGGGTCGTTCTCAATACGAGCCACCTCGCCCAACCCGACTTCATACTGGCTGTCCGGCTCGCTGATGTCTACTCATCCCGCGAACCAGTATACACACCCTCCGGATTCTGGTCGATGACGGCGATACAGTCGTCGATCGACTCGAACCGCTGGACGCTTGAGTTCGTGGTGCCCTTCGTCCCGATGGCCATTCCGCCTGGCGCACAGCTCACTTTCCACGTTGTAACCTACCGGCCCGACACCAACACCCTCGTCGTGATCGAAAGCCTGCCGTGCCAGGCTCAGTTCACCGAGGGCCCGTACCAACCCCGGCGCGGCGCGTATTTCCCGGGCCCCTCGGGGCCCGGCCCCCTGGCCTGCAAGGCGGCCGACTTACTGGCGGACCAAGTCTCTCTATCCTTCATCAATATGGCAATCGCATCGACGTGCACCGTTCAGAGGTGCTCCAGCCCGCTGGCCGCCGACTGGTCCGATGTGGACACCTTCACCGCGACCGGAAGCGCGACCAACTGGAACGGCCCTTGGCCCGCCGGGTGGACGCAGGCCTATTACCGCGTCGTCAGCCAGTGACGCGCGGCTCCGCTCGCCTACCCGCTCCTCCGCTTACCCATCCGGGCCGCCTGTTGGCGCCCCGCCCACCGCCCGTCATCACCAGGTCGGCCCCGCCCCATCCCGCTGCCGAGCGGATGCCGGGCAGAGCGGCACAAACGTACCCATGGTTATCCCGACCTCGCCGCGTATCCCGGCAACGGTACGGCCGACCGCTCGGCTGAAGCCTCCGGATAGGTATCGGCAGAACGGCGGATGTCGCTCACTCCTGCCAGGCGGTGACGACCACGTGATCGATGATCTCATTGTTCAGTGGTTCGGCTGGATCGCAATACATGTAGTCCATGATGATGGCGGCAGACCCGTTGAACAGCATGTTCCCGCCGCTAACCATCGTTCCGCGGTGCGTGCCACTCCCGTTGAACTGTATGTCCCCACCGGCATAGATCAGGCCTTCTGTCGCCTGCGATCCGCTGAACTCAATCGAACCGTCACGGCTGACAATGTTTGCCATCGGTCGCCTGCGCCCGCTGCTGCAGTTACCCTTGATCGTAATGTTTCCGGTAGCCACGACGCACCCGGTGTAGGAAATGCCCCCGTTGTTCTTGATGAGTATGCTGCCGTTGTGCCACCGGACACCGCCCGGTATGTTGCCCCAGTTCTGCTTGGCGCTGATTGTCGCCGAGCCGTACACCTGTCCGTTGGAGAGGGCCGTCTGGTACAGCCCAGCCAGATCAATCGAGGGCATGGAAACGGTGGGGACCGACTCCACCCGGCGATCGGTTATGCTGCCGGCAAAACTGATCACGGGTGCCCGGACGGTGCCATGGATGGTGCCGCCGCCGCTGGTGGCGAAGCCGTTCGGCCCGCTGGCCTGAATCCACACCATGTTGGTGGGCTCGCCCCACGTCAGGGTCCCGTTGCAGTCGACGTAGTTGTTCACGTGCATGGCGCCCCGCACGTAGCTTGTCCCGTTCAGACGGACGTACCCGTTGCAGAACAGGGAATACGCGAATGGGCTGGTCATCGGCGGCAGGCTGTTCGTCGACTGCTCCGGGATATTCTGAACGTCAAACGCCGTCCGGGACCGCCCACTGCCGTACACCCCGATGCAACTGATCGATGCGCGGTTCGTGCTCACCGGAGCCACGGTCGCGTCGAACGTGCCGCCGGCGAACGACGTCAGCGGAAAGGCCGTCGCGTTCGTTCGCGCGGCGAAGTTGGTCGACAGGATGCTGTAGGCCACGTTCGCACCCGCCTCTGAGATGGTCTTGGCCCGCGCCTGGTCCGCCACCCGGCCGATCATGTGCGCCTGCTGGCGCGCCATCGAGAGAACCGCGATGACGGCCATGGGCACGACCACTACCAGAATGATGACCGTCAGCAAAGTGGAGCCGTTCCGGGCCCCGCACTGTCCCTTGGAGTTCATATCGCCTCCTGCCAATTTACCGTACGCCTAATCCTGCCACGCTTCAACAACGACGACCATATCCCCGACTTCAAACTGGCCGGGAGAGACCGGCGTCGAATCCTCGTAACTAAGCAGATCCCACCCGCCGGACTTGGAGAATCCCCCCGCGCAAACAATCGATCCCACGAGGGCTCCGCCCCCGCTCTTTTCCACGTTGCCATGCTTCGCATAGATCAGCCCGTGCGTGGCGCCCGAACCACTGAGGCGGACGTCCCCATCGCGGCTGACCAGCGCGGGATAGCTGCCCACCTTCTCCTGGTCTCCGCTGCCGGTCATCCGAACGTCGCCCGTTGCGATAATGCAGGCCCGGATGCGGCCGGAGCCGCTGTAGGTGAAATCCCCGTTGACCCACAGCACGCCGCCGGGCACGACGATGTCCTGCGAACCGCTCCAGTGCACCGAGCCGGATATCACCTGCCCGTTGCTGGCCGCGCATCGGTAGTAGGGCGTCAGATCGATGTCGGGGATCGGAACCAGCGCAACCGCCTGCGTCGACGCCACGCCCGAGACGTTCCCGGGGCTGGCCCCTTCCCACACCGGAGCCTGCGCGTTCCCGTCGATCCAGGTGCCGCCGACGGACTCGATCGCCACGCAGGACGACACGTCGCCCGACACCACGCCCGACCCCGCCATCCGATAGCGGCCATTTGTGTGAATGCGCCCGCCACGAACTAGCGTCAGGCCACTCCCGCTCCATCTGACCGAATCGCCGGCCACCAGGGCGAACCCGTACGCCGCCGCCAGGCTGTTCGACCGCGCACTCGCATCGACCCGAGCCACGTCGAGCACGGTCCGCGCGACCGCCCGCCCGAAAACCCCGGTTGCGCATATCGCCGCGCGGTTCGTCCCCCGCGGCTGAACCGTTACGTCGTACGCCCCGCCGGCAAACGCAGTCCGCGGAAAGGCCCCCGGGTTCTCGCCGGCCGCGAAATTCGTGGCGAGCACGCTATACGCCTGGTTCGCGCCGCCTTCCGAGATCATCTTGGCCCCGGCGAACTCCCGCGCGCGCTCCACGGCCTGAACCTGCGAGCGCGCCAGGTACAGAAGCGCGGCGACGGCCAGAGGCACGAGGACGACCATGATCAGGACAACCGTAAGCGCGGCGCCGCGCCGATCAGAGCGATGTGTGCCATGCATGTTCATCTGCGTCGCTTCCGAATCACTTCCCGCTGTTGCGGGGCTCGATCTCCGTCGATACCGAGGATGTCAGGTGCGTGACGTTCGACGTCCCGATCCCCCGCACGTCCTCGTAGATATCCAGGTCAATCCCGATCCCCTTCATGAGGATCTGCCCATCCACCGTCAGCTCGAAGATCCCCTGGCTGGGACCCTTGGTGATCGTGGCGCCCATGTCCGCGACCCGCGTCTCGCCGCCCCACTTGATGGTCAGGTCCTTTACCCGAGGGGTGTAGTACCCGTACGAATCCGGCTTCAGCTGAGCCTGGAACTGTACGTAGCGGCGGTTGCCGGGAGAGATCGACGCCGCCACACTGCTCCACGCCGGCGCGTCCGACATGTCGGGGGTTGATCCGGTTCGCACCTTCACGCCGACATACGTGCCGGAAGGGCGGTCTGCCGACCAGGCAATCTCGGTGTACTGGGGAGTGTTCACCTGCGTATCCACGATCTGCGACGTGAAGAAGCCGTTGGTCTTGTAGTAGGTGTATAGCATCCATGCCCCGTAGACATCGTTGGTGGCGATCACCGAGCCGCGATCCGACCAGGTTGCGTCTGTCAGGTCGGCCACGGTCGGACTGCTGCTCGCGGGAATCACGTAGGAATTCGCGCAGGTGTTCGACGCGTCGCGCCACGCCCAGGGATTGCCGTACCCGCTGTCGAGCTCGATCAGGTAGGAGACGATGTAGCTCTTGTTCTTGTTGATCGACATGTTCGCCGGGCCCGCCCATGCGGACCATGTGATCTCCTTGGATGCCGAGCTGCCGAACAGCAGGGGAACCGCCGGACCCACGGTGTCAGGCGTGGGGTTGGTCGATGACGCGCACTCGGCGATATAAGCCGCGATGATGCCGACCGGATTCCCTCGGAACAGGATCCACGCCTTGCCGCCGTCCATCTTGATCAGGCCTCCGTTCAGCATGTCGTTTCCGCGAAGGAGCACGCGAACCGCGCACCCCTTCAGCCGATCGCTGCCGACCGGCCAACCGCTCTCGTCGCCGGTCTGATCCTCGGCCGTCCAGCCATATCCCAAGCCGTCGAGCCGCACGACGAAGTCCTTCGGGCTGAGCGTCTCGTCGAACTCCACGACCGTACCGTCGCACAGGGCGCCGGTGCCGCGGAAGTTGCGCTCTTCCCACTGGTCGTTCCGCATGGTCAGCGTGAACGACTGGCCGGTGGCGGTGGCGGGGAACGCCAGCTGGTAGTTGCCCCCCCAGGACCCCTCGGTCATGAGATCTGCCGACGCCGACGCGCCGACCTGAGCCGACGCCGGCAGCTGCCCTTCGGCCTCCCGCTCGACACCGCAGGGCGAGACCGAGAAGCTGTCCAGGCCCACACGGAACCCGGAACTGGCCGGATTCCGGCCGACCACGGTGTACTTGAACTGGTGCGGGCCGTTGGTGAGGATGACCCCGCCGAGGTTGACTCCGACGTCCCGCTCCACGGAGGGGCTGTATGCGTCGTAGCGACCGCCGCGGCCGCTGATGTTCCACTTGAACAGATTCTCGAAGAGCACGCGCGTCCGCGCGTTGGTGCCGCCGAATGTGTTCTGGCCCCCGCCATCGAGGACGACCCGGGCGATCTGATCCTGCATCTGGGCCGCCGTCAGGGAGTTGTCGCGCGGCTCGAAGGACGTCATGCGCAACTGCGACGGCGCGTTGCTCCATACGTGGTAGATGACCGTCTTGTCCCAGACGATCTTCCCGTCCGCGTCCAGTTCGACCAACCCATCGCCGTCGTTGTCCCTGGCCATCGGGAAGCTCACAGCCGAGTAGGGCCCCGGCCCCGGCGGGTAGAACACCATGCGCTCCATCGCCGAAAGCCGCATGTCGTGCTTCAACCACCCCATCGCCACCCGAACGTCGATATCGAGCTCGTTCTGGACCGAGTTGATCCGCTCGCCCCGCATGATGTAGAGGAAGCCGCCGGTGGCGGCGGTCATGACGATCGCGCTGATCGCCATCGCGAACAGCATCTCCATCATCGTAAGACCGGCTCTGTGTCTCAATGCACGCATAGGTGATCCCGATTGCTCCGCGCTACTGCGGCATGACCTCGTACTTGGTCATATACGTGGACAAGCTCTCCGATTCCCCGACGAACTGCCGGCTGCGCAGATTGCGGATATCGACCTGGACCGAAAACCGCGCCAGGTTCGCCCCGCTGTTGGTCAGGATGCTGGTCGTGCGCCGGAAGTTCCCTTCGGCCAGAGGAGAACCCAGATCGTTCACGACCACGTTGCTCTCCACCAGGTAGCCCAAGTCCCCATAGTTCAGCGTCCGAGCCCGCTCCATGCGGTTCTGGGCCAACGCGACCGCTATATAGTGGTTCCGCGCGACCCGGCTGATGCGTGACGCCGTAATGAGTACCGGATACGCGGCTGCCATCACCAAGGACAGCAGGCCAAGCGCCACCACCACCTCCACGATGCTGATCCCCGATTTCGTGTTTCTGTCGCTCCGTCGCTTCATAAGGGATGTCCTCCCCGGGCTGCCGTGACACTGGTGCACAACCCCACTTTCCAATGAGCAAGTATCATTCCCCGACCCTCCGTTTGGCTGAAATGCCTGATGTAGGGCAAAACAGTACACCGAAAGACGCCAAAAAGACGACTCATTCTCTCTCTTGCGAAAGGGGTGTCGGATCTGAGAGTAACCCACGTGATCGGACGACACGCACGGATCGTCCGTGCTCGGATCGACTGCAAGGACGGGGCAACTGCCAGATCCCGATGGATTTGTGAATGGCCCTTGTCAACTCGCACGGCAGATGCTTACAATCACTCGCCATAAGGACATCCACAGGAGCATAGTGGAGCTGTTCACTCAAATATCCGATCGGTTCCGCCCAAAAAGGACGGATGTAGTCGGTCTCGACATATCCGAAACCGGGACCAAGGCGGTACGGTTGCGTCGAACTGGCGCGACCCTCACCCTCGTCGCCGCCGACATACTTGAGGCGCCGACGCTGGCCACGCTTACCGCTGGCGAACCGGATCCTCTGGTTCTGCCCAAGCACCTGCGAGCTCGTTTTGTGTCCCTCTGCGTTTCCGGGCACGAAGCGGTCATCAAACTCCTCACCTTCCCCGGGCACTTCGATCAGTCCTCGGAGGGCCAGATCAGCGAGTACATGGGCCTTGAAAACGCCGAGCAGTATCGGCTCGGCTACAAGCTCATCAGCGCGACCCGGGGCGAGTCGCGCGTCTTGGCGGTGGCCGTTCCGGACTCGCTTGCCCAGGCCGCCTGCATGCTGTTCCCGTCCGGGCTGCCGGCGCCCTGCTCGCTCGAAGTCTCCGGCTTGGCATCCCTCTCCGCCTTCCTCAAGTCGCCGCTCGCGGCAAACATGGAGGATGCGGTCGGCGTCGTTGACTTCGGTGCGCGCAGCAGCACGGTAGCCTTTTTCAACAAAGGCGGCATCGCCCTCGTGCGCAAGCTGGACGTCGGGTCGGAGCACATCATCACGCGCGTGCGCGAGGCGCTGGGCGTCGAAGCGAACGTCGCGCGCGAAATTCTGGTCGATGGATCGTTCGATGTGTCGCAGGCCGTCTCCGAGGTACTCGCTCCGTTCGTCAAGCAGATCACCGTATCCCGGGATTTCGTCGAACGCCGTGAGAACTGCCGCGTCAGCCGGGTCTATGCGTGCGGCGGTTCCGCGCGCACTCCCGGCTGGATCCGCGAAGTCCACAACGCCCTCGGCGTCGAAATCGGCCCGTGGGATCCGTTCTCCGGAATCACAGCCCTGCCCGATTCGATTCCGGAAGGTATCAAGGCTCAAGAGGGACGGTTGACCGCAGCGCTCGGAGCCGCGCTGGCCACGCTCGAGGAAGAATGAACCTGAGAGTCGACCTCATCCTGCAGTCCGAGCAGCGGAGCGGCAGCCGCGTTACGATGGCGGCCATCGGCCGGGTCGCCGCCATCGTGGTCCCGTCCATTCTGGCCGTCGTCATGGTTCTGGCCTTTGCGCGCTACCGCGCGCTCCAGTCCGATCTTCAGGAGTCACAGGCCAAGTGGCGCGAGCTGGAGCCCCAGTACCGGTCCGCTCTGGCGCTCCAGAAGGATCTCTTCAAGCGGAAGGTGATCCTGCTGGAGATCGACGGGTGGCGCAGCGCGCGCGTCGAGTGGAGCCGACTGCTTCGCTCCCTGCAGACGGCGGTGCCCTCGTCCGTGCAGTTCACCGAGCTTCGGGGCGAATCGCTGATCCAGTCGGGCAGCAATCGGACGGCCCGGGTGTTCCGCCTTCAGATCAAGGGCAAGACGGGCGGGGTTAACGCCCAGGAGAACGTCACTCGCCTCCGCCGCCAGATGCTGGCAGATCCAGCGGTGACGTCCGTTGTCGAGTCGGTCGAGATCCCGCCCGGCGCATTCGAGCAAGACCCCTCGGCGGGCGCCTCCAAGTACGACCGCGTGTTTGAAGTGGTTTGCCGATTCATGCCCTCCCCCTTCCAATGAAGCTGCCCACCGAAAAGCGTGACCGGATCATGGTGTTCGTGCTCATTGGCGTGGGCTCGGCCGCCGTGATCTACGCGGCCACTCAACTGGCCCTGCGCCCCTTCCTCGGACGATGGGCCAAGGCCCGTACGGAACAGGCCGAAGTCCAGGAGCAGCTCACGAAGGCCGCGACCGAGCTCGCGGGCATCGCGCGCCGCCGGGTCGAGTACGCGGCCGTGACGTCGCGCGTCGCCGTCGTGGCGCGGGAGCACGTCCTCCAGCCGATCCTCGGCACCTACCTGCTTCGCGTTCGAGAGATGCTGGACACCTACGCCGCCGGGTGCAGCGTGAAGATCGAGTCGATTCGTGAGGTGGGCGTCCTCCAGATCGACGAGAAGCGGGACGGCTTTCCCCGCGTGTTCAAGGCCTACGGCGCGCTCATCAGCGGAACCGGAACCTACGACGGCCTGTGCCGGCTGATCCAGAAGATCGAGGAGAGCAATCCGTACGTGTGCATCGGCAACATTCAGGTCACCGGCCAGCCTGACAACCGCGACGTTCACCGCATCGCCTTCAGCGCCGAATGGCCGATCTGGAAGGACATGGAGGCACCGATCGGCGAGGATCAGTCGGCGCCGGCGGCATCCCCACAGGCGCCCGCATCCAAGGAGGAGGCCGCCGATGAAGCGTCCTAGCCATCCGTTCCGGTCTGGTGCCGCGCTGGTGCTGGCGCTGGCGCTCTCCGCCGCCAGCCGGGCCGATGCCCAGCTCCCGCCGCCGCCCCCCCCGCCCCCGATGGACGGCCCCAGCGACGCCTCGCCTCCTCAGGCGGAGCCGGCTCCGAACCCAGGCCCGGCGGTCCCCCCAGCGACCGAAGTCGCACAGCCGCCAGCCGATGATGCGGCCGCGTCCGAGGTTGATGCCATTCCGCCGCAGTCCCGAGATCCCTTCTGGCCGGTCGGCTATGTTCCGCGCCGGGTGCATGCGCAGCCGAAGTCCGATCGTCCCTCGGCCCCCGCCCTCATCCAGAGCGCGACGCCCGCCCCGGCCGCAGGGCCGGATTGGGAGCGCGCACGGGCCATGCTCGTCGTGCGGGGCGTCATGGGCGGACGGGGTCGCAAGTACCTGGCCACCGTGAGCGATCAAGTGGTCGAGACCGGAGACGAGGTGATCGTGACGCTGGCCGGCCTGACGTACCGGTGGCGCGTCCTTCGGATCACGCCCACCGCCATCGAAACGGAGCAGGTCGAAGTCGTCCCGGCCCGCCTCGCGCCATAGCGGGGATGCGGGCAGGCGCGGCGCGGACGGTGTCAGTCGATATCAAGACAGCGGGAGAAAGCCACAATGACAAAGCGGACCATCTTGGCACTCGGACTCGGCATCGCCAGCGCTCTGTGCGTCATCATCGGATGCGAGAAGGACAAGAGCACGGGCGACATGTCGATGTCCCCCTACTCATCCGACCCGCGCCAGTCCGCGAATCCATCGGCTGTGTTCATCACGCCGTCTTCCGTCGGCGGAACAAATGTCGGCGAGACCTTCGTGTTCACAGCCAGCGGCGGCACCCCTCCCTACAAGTGGGACATGCAGCAGAAAGACCGGGGCAGGCTGGCCATCCGCGGCTCCGACCGCGACCAGGCGATCTACGAGGTGGTCAAGGCCGGCGACAACGAGATCGTTGCGTACGATCAGGACGGTCAGGCCGGAGTCGCGCAGATCAACGGCAGCTTCAAGACGGCAGCCGGTCTGGCCGCCGCCGCCAACCCGTCCACGCTCACCAAGAACGGTGACAAGTGCGTGATGACGGCCTCTGGGGGAACGCCGCCGTACTCATGGGCCGTCGTGGACGCCAGCCTCGGGCATGTGGTTGGATCCGGCACCGGGACCAGCGTGATCTACATGCGCGACCACAACGGAGATAACGCCGTGACCGTCTCCGATCACGCCGGCAACGTCTATCACCTGATTATTACGCAGCCCTAGACAATAGGAGCATCTGCCACATGAACCGTTTATGCCGAGCCATTCGATGGGGTGCCGGACTCCTGGCCGTCCTGCTCGCCGTCGCGCCGGACACGCTACGCGCGCAGTCCAACTCCGTGTCGGGCTCCGCCATCAACGACTCCACGTGGGACAACCTCGGCGCGAACAGCCTGCCGCCGGGCGACGGGACAGGCGCCGGCCGCGTGATGGCCGGCCTGTGGTCCGCTTCCGGCGCCCTCCGGGGGCGGCCGATGACCAACGTCGTCATGGGCACGACCCCCGCGCTGCCCTTTCCCCTTGCCTCGGAGTATCCGTTCACGTTCGATGGCGTCCCCAACGGCTCGTATATCGTCGCCGCCTGGATCGACGGCGACGGGGACGGGGCCTACGATCTGGGTGAGCCGATCAGCGGATCCATGGTCGCCAGCATGGCGAGTAACTCGGTCGTCGGCATGAATGTCACGATCACCGACGACTCGGACAATGACAAGCTACCCGACTACTGGGAGGCACACTGGTTCTCCGACCTGTCCGTGACGCCCTCTGACGACTCGGATGAAGATGGACTGCTGACCGATGCCGAATACACGCTCGGCACCAATCCCGCGAACTTCGACACGGACGGAGACGGGATGGACGATGCGTGGGAGGTCAGCTATCGCGGATCGGGCAGCGGCCTCAACCCCGCGGCAGCGGACGGCATGGTCGATCGCGACGGCGACGGGCTTGTCAACATCCAGGAGTACAACGGCGTCGACGGCAAGCCGCGGATGGTTCAGAACCCGGCCAAGCGGGCGGGAGTCGGGATGCTGACGTCCAGCACGGACGACCTCAACCCCCTTGTGTTGGACACGGACGGCGACACGCTGATCGACAGCTTTGAAGCCGCGTGGTACGACGCCGGCAACGGCATCGATCCCAAGGTGGCCGGATCTGCAGGCGCCGATCCCGACCAGGACGGCCTCAGCAACTACCGCGAGCAGTGCCTCCTGGACGAGCTGCGATCCGGCGGCGCGCACGATGCATGGACCGTCGGCGCGCTCGGGCTGCCGGCGCTGCTGGCCAGCGGCTTCCAGGTCTTCTCGCCGCGGATCATCCTGGGCGCCGGCAGCACGACGATCTTTGATGACATCGGGGCGTTTCGCGCCCAGGAGTGGACCGATCCCTCCCACGGGACCACCTACCCGGAGTTCCTTTCGCCCAACGACGGGTGGGATACCGACCGCGACGAACTGCCCGACGGCTGGGAAGTCGACTTCAACATCGACCCGCAGAACGGCGATCCGTGGCTGTGGGACGGCGTGATGTATGTGCTCAATCCCGACGGGTTCTGGGGCGATCCCGATGCCGACACGCTCGTCAATATCCAGGAGTACTACGGCCAGGACGGCGAGCGCGGAGCGGTCCTCTCGTATATAGCGGGAACCGGAGACGAGACCAATCCGCGGGAGCACAACTGGCGTCCGCTCACGACGTCGGCCGGCTCCGGCATCTCGCGCAACAGCACCATCGGAGCCGCGCTGCCGACGATCAGCCTCGGCCGCGATGCGGGTACGGACAGCGACGACGACGGCCTCCCGGACGCCGAGGAAATCCAGATGGAGTTCTCGAGCGGCATCGTCGGAGCCAGCCCCGTGCACTCCATGCATCCTTTCATCAAGAGGGCCGCCTTGATCACGTCGGCCGAGGGAATCATCATTCCCGACCCCGAAGGCAGCCCCACCAACGGCTACCGCCCGGACATTCACACGCGCGACTGGGCGCTCGAGTGCCGGGTCAAGATCCTGACCGCCGGACGCACCGGGTCGCTCCTCAAGATCCCGAGCCCGCTGGGGCTTCAGGGCCTTATGCCCTTTACATGCGAGCTCAGCCTGTCGAACGATGTTCCCGCCGTGAGCTTCTCCACGGCGGGATCCAAGGTGTACCGCACGGCCGGCCTCGCCATCCCCACCGGCCAGTGGGTTCACGTCTCCGGCGTCTGGGACCACGCCAACAACAGCCTGAGCCTCTACATGGACGGCGTGTTCCTTCAGGAGAGCCGGGTATACGAGGAGTGCGTCTCCCGCTACCCCTACTCGCTCTACACCAATCCGGTCATGGGCCAGTCCTCGTCCGGGCCCGGCGGCTTCGCCAACCGGGTGCTCATCGATGAAGCCCGCGTCTGGAACCGGGCGCTCACCGGGGCGGAGGTCGAGCAATACCGGCGGCGGCTCGCGCCGCAGTCCGGGATCGGCGTCGCGGCCTGCTACCGCTTTGACGATGCCGGCCGGTCGATCGAGGACTTCTCGCAGAAGGCCAAGAACAGCCTCGTCGCCGCCAACCCCGAGTACACCTTCGGCGACTTCGGCTACGCGCCGACCGGCACATCGTACCTCATCACGAACGACGCGGCCGAGGTGCTCGGCATCGAATCGTTCGGCGCCGACGACACCGACGGAGACGGCATGGACGATGCCTGGGAGATGATCAACCATCTGGACTGGCTGGATCCGGCCGGAACCAACGGCCCCACCGGCGACTCGGACAGCGACGGCCTCCAGAACCGCTACGAGTACTGGAGCCGCACCAACCCACAGGCCGAGGACACGGATCAAGACGGTGTGCTCGACGACCTCGAGGACCTGGACGGCGACACCGTGCCGAACGGCATCGAGCAGTTCCTCGGAAGCCGCCCAGACCGGGTGGACACGGACGACGACGGGCTCACGGACCGGCAGGAGCAGTTGGGCGGAACCAGCCCCGTCGATGCCGTTGACCCGTTCGTGTCGCGAGCCGCCTCGCTGGGCGGTCAGCCGACGGACTTTCTGGAGATCCCGACCGCCTTCAAGCAGCGGCTGAAGAGCTGGACGCTTGAGGCGTGGGTCAATCCGGCGCCTTCGCCGGCTGGAGCGGGCTCCATCGTTCGCCGGGCCGTCCAGCGTATCGGCCCCGGCTCATTCGCGATCAATTACGTGCTGGGGCTCGAGTCCTCGGGCGGGACCCTTGTCCCATACGCCGGGTACGTGACGGCCGATGGAACCACCAACTACGTCCGCGCCGCCGCCATCCCGGCCGGCTCCTGGACGCATCTGGCCGCATCGTTCGACGGCCAGGCCGTTCCGCCATCCCTGGCCATCTACACCAACGGCGGGCTGGCCGCCCACTCCAACGGGTTCTTCAAGGCGGCGCCGGCCAACGGCAAGGGCGGAGAGACATCGCTACGCATCGGCGAGGACTTCCAGGGGCTCATCGACGAACTCCGCATCTGGGATGGCGCCCGTACGCCGGGCAGCATCGCCACCAATTTCCAGAGGGTCGTCAGCGGGCAGACCCCGAAGTTGATCCACTACTTCCGGTTCGACGACGGCGAGGCGATAACGAACACGCTCCCGTTCGGCGAGTTTCACCAGCCCCACAGCGCGCAGGATTTCACGTTCGAGGCGGACTGGAATGACCAGTGGATCCATGCGGCGGTGCCGCACGGGATCGCTCCCCTCGCGACTCCGGGCGCTGTCCTCGCGGCGCCGGTTCTCACCATCCACCTCCAGCCGCCCGCGGCCGTCGCCGCCGGAGCGGCGTGGAGCGTGGACGGCGGGCCATGGAATGCCGGCGGCACCACCCTGCGCGAGCTCTCTCCCGGTTCCCACCAGATCACCTACCGCTCGGCCGCGGGCTGGTCGTCCCCCACCAACGAGGCGGTCAACCTCGCGGCTGGAACGGTCACCACGTTCACGCGGACCTACATCCAGAACGGGAGCCTGATCGTTTCCTTGGAGCCGGGCGACGCCCAGTTGGCCGGGGCGCGGTGGCGCGTGGATGGCGGGCCTTGGCAGACCAGCGGATCGCTCGCCACGAACCTGCAGGCAGGCGCACACGTCCTTGAGTACCTGAGCATAGCCGGCTGGGTCTCCCCGCTCGCGGAGAGCGTGATCGTGCCCGAAGGCAACCTGCTCGAGGTCGTGCGCTCCTACATACCCGCCTACGGCGATCTAACCGTCGTCCTGGAACCGCCGAACGCTCGCGCGGACGGCGCCCTCTGGCGCGTAGACGGCGGCCCGTGGCAGTCCAGCGGCACGACCAACACCCTGCCGATCGGATTCCACCTGATCGATTACAGCCCCGTCACCGGCTGGATCAGCCCCACCAACGAGCTTGTCAATATCAACCTGTTCACCCCGATTGTCCTGACACGCGTTTATCTCGTCGATACCCGGACCGACACCGACAACGACGGCCTCATCGACTCATGGGAGGTGACGTGGTTTGGGGATCTGTCGGCCGGCCCGGCCGAGGATCCGGATCTGGACGGGTTGACCAATCAGCAGGAGCATGACGCCGCGTTCCGCTACCCCGCGCTGTCCGCCCTCTCCCCCATCAACTGGGACTCCGACGGCGATCTCATGGACGACAAGTGGGAGTACACGCGCTACATCAGCGGTCTGGGGCTGAGCCCGACGATCGATGACGGATACGGCGATGTCGACGGCGACGGGCTGCCGAACGTGCAGGAGTACTTCGGCACGGACGCCCGCCCGATCCTGCAGCAGGATCCCTCGGCTCCGTACGGTGTCGCCCGCTCCGCCGGAAGCACCGACGCGCTCGACCCGCTGAACATCGACACGGACAACGACGGACTCATCGACAGCTTCGAGGCCGCCTGGTACGACCCGGCTCGTCAGATCGATCCCTTGGTCGCCGGAGATGCGGCGGCGGATCCCGACGGCGACGGGCTCTCCAACTACCGGGAGCAGTGCCTGCTGGCCGAGCTTCGCCAAGGCGGCCCCAACGACATCTGGTCCGACGGCCAGGCCGCGCTGCCGCCGACCGACCCATACGGCATTCGTGCTTTCGTCCCGAAGCTCGACCTCCGGGCGGTCAACTGGCCCGTCATCATCGGCGACCTTCCCGCCCTGCGCGGCCACGAGTGGACGGATCCGTCGGCGGGGAGCGGCTACTCATTCGAAACGCCGGTCTCGGGCAACGACGGGTGGGACACGGACCTCGACCTGCTTCCCGACGGCTGGGAGGTGGAGTTCAACTTGGATCCCCGCAGCGGCGACAGCATCATCTGGAATGGATCGGCGTGGATCCTCAACCCCGACGGCTTCTGGGGCGACCCGGACGGCGACGGGCTCATGAACACCATCGAGTACTACGGCCAGGACGGCAACCGCGCCACCAATCGGACGTTCATCAACGGAACGGGCGACGAGACCAATCCCAACGAGCACAACTGGCGCCCGGACAGCACCGGCCCGGGCCCGGGCACCAGCCGCCCGCGCGCCGTGGACGGCTACTGGAACGTCAACGGGGAATCGCCCACGACCGGAACGCTGGGCGGAGCCCTCCCGACCCTGACCGTCGGATCGGACGACGGCGCGGACACCGATGACGACGGCATCCCCGATGATGTCGAGATCCAGCAGGAGTACACGACCGGCACCGTCGGATCCAGCCCCGTACACTCCATGGACCCGTTCGTGCGGCGGGCCGCGCTGATTACGTCCGCCGCGGGCATCCCGGTCCCCGATCCGGAAGGTTCGCTCTCCCGCGGATACACGCCGCTCCTCCACGGCCGCGACTGGACTGTCGAGTGCTTCGTGAAGCTGGCCTCGCCGGCGTGCACGGGGTACCTCGTGGACAACCCGGGGCCCCTGGGGTTCGGCGACGTCACGTACCGTCTGGAGCTGTCGAATAACGTTCCCCGCATCGGCTTCCACACCATGGGCGGACTGTACTACGCCGTCGAGGGGCTCCCCTTGCCCACCGGCCGCTGGGTCCATGTCGCAGCCGTCTGGAGCCACTCGGAGAATGCCCTGTCCCTGTATGTCGACGGCATCTTCCTGCAGCAGTTGCGCATCTACGAAGAGGGGCTGGCCGGCCGCCTCTACGCTTCCGCCGAGCAGCCGACCATCGGCCGTTCATTGGACGGCTCATTCGTCAACAACGTGCTCATGGACGAAGTGCGCATCTGGACGATCGCGCGCACCGGCAGCGAGGTGGAGTCGTACCGCACGCGGCTCGTCCCGCCAGACTCCGCCGGGCTGCGCGCCTACTACCGCTTCGACGACGGCGGCACGACGGCGGAGGACTTCACCCGCAGGGCTCAGAATGGACTGCTCGGCGCCACGGCGCCCTATTCGTTCGGCGACTTCGGCTATGCCCTGGCGACCAACGGCTTCGGCTTCATCACCAACGACGCCGCGGACGTGCGGGGCGTGGACTCCTTCGGCGCCGACGACGCCGACGGCGACGGCATGCCGGACGCATGGGAGTCGATCAACCACCTCAACCCAACGAACGCCGTTGGCGCAAACGGCGCGGCGGCCGACCTCGACGGAGACGGGCTCTCCAACCTGTATGAGTACTGGGGTCGCACCAACCCCCACAAGCCGGACACCGATGCCGACGGCGTCATGGATAGCCAGGAGGACTTGGACGGAGACGGACTGCCGGCCATCGCCGAGCAGGCAGCGGGCACCCGACCGGACATGGCGGACACCGATGACGACGGCCTCTCCGATGCCCGCGAGCGCGTGGCCCACTCCAGCCCGATCAGCTCCGTCGATCCCCTCGTGTCGCGGTCTCTGTATACCGCGGGCGGAGCGGGCGACTACGGCGAGGTGCCGATCAGCTTCTCCCAGCGGCTGACGGACTGGACGCTAGAGGCATGGGTCAACCCCAGCAATGCGCAGGCGGGATATATCGTTCGCCGCGTGGTCCAGACAGGGCCGGCCGGCCAGGCCATGAACTACGTCATGGGGCTGCAGGCCGCAGGCGCATCGGTCACGCCCTACGCCGGCTACATCACGCCGTCCGGCGTCTCGAACCTGCTGTACGGATCCCCGTTCCCCATCGGACGCTGGGTCCATCTGGCCGCCACGTACAGCTCAGCGGATGCTCGTCTGACGATCTACACCAACGGCGCGTACGTCGCGACCACCAACACGTTCTATGAGGCCCCGCCGATGAACGGCCGGGTCGGTGATGCATTCCTTCGAATCGGCGAGGGATTCCGGGGACAGATCGACGATGTCCGCATCTGGAACCGGGCGCGCAGCGGCGCCGAGATCCAAGGCGGGCACACCGTCACCATCCCCCAGCCTCCGCCCGATCTCATTCATTACTTCCGGTTCGACGACGGACAGGCAACTACCAACGAGCGTCCGTTCGGACCCTTCCACCGGCCGAACGGCGCGGAGGACTTCACGACAACAAACGACTGGCAAGCGCAGTGGGTGCACGCGCTGCGCCTCCGCGGCGAGGTCCTCTTTGTCGACGGCGGGGCCATCCTCGGCCCGCCCGCCCTTCAGGTCAACATCCAGCCCGACGGCGCACGGGCGGCCGGCGCCCTCTGGTCGCTAGACGGCGGCACGTGGCTGGCGAGCGGAACCACGCTGAACAACCTGAGCACCAGCAACCTGTACCATCTGGTGCAGTTCCTGGCGGTGCCGGGCTGGACGGAGCCGGCGGCCGAGCAGGTCGCGGTGACCAACGGAACAACCACCATCCTGACGCGCAGCTACCTCCAGAGCGGCAGCCTGAGCGTGGTCCTCCAGCCCGCCGCGGCCATCGCCACCGGTGCCCAGTGGGCCGTCGACGGCGGAGCCTGGCGCAACAGCGGGGACGTGGCAGCCAATCTCGCGCCAGGGCCGCATGCCCTCACTTTCCGCGACCTGCCCAACTGGATCCGCCCGACCAACGAAGTCGTCACCATCCTCGAGGGCGGGGGCCTCGCGCTCGTCCGCGTCTATAATCCCGTCACGGGCACCATTCAGGCGTTCATCGACCCGGCGGCAGTCGTTTCCGCAGGTGCCCGGTGGCGCATCGACGGCGGCACGCTCCGCGCCAGCGGGGACATCGTCTCCGGCCTCCAGTTGGGCAGCCATACCGTCAGCTTCACCGACGTGATCACGTGGATCACGCCCGCCAGCCAGACCTTCAACGTGACCGGCGGTGTGCCCGTCGTCACCACGGGAGTCTACGCCCAGCTCACCGGCCTCTACGTCGAGATCACTCCGCCCGCGGCCATCGCCAGCGGCGCGCTCTGGCGCGTCACCGGAGGAGCCTGGACCAACAGCGGAGTCCTGCTCCAGCTCGCCCCCGGCAACTACACGGTGGAGTTCCTGCCGCTCCCGGGCTGGGCGCCCCCCCTGCCGATCCCGACGACCGTGACCAATTTCGCCGTAACCCGGCTCACCGGCGTATACGTTTCCTATACGCTGATCGGCGACTTCGGCTCCACCACCGGCCGGTTCAATCACCCGCGCGGGCTGGCGCTCGACTCCAGCCGGAACCTCTACGTCGCCGACAGCGACAATCACCGAATCCAGATGCTCAACACATCCAACGGGACGTGGACGGCCTTCGGATCACAGGGCACGGCCGCCGGCCAGTTCAACCAGCCGTTCGCCGTGGCGCTTGACCCCGGCAGCAACCTGCTGGTGGCCGACTGCAACAACAACCGGTTGCAGCGGCGCTCGGCTGCCAACGGCGTGTGGACCGTGTGGGGCGGCCCCAATATCGGATCCGGCCAGGGGCAGTTCAACGGGCCATACGATGTGGTCGTCGATCCGGCCTTCAACGTGTACGTGGCAGACCACTATAACCACCGCGTTCAGCGGATGTCGGCGGGCGGGACGTGGTCGACCTTCGTGGCAAACGGCTTTGGCTCCGGCTTCGTGCGGACGCCGGGCGGCATCGCCCTGGCGCCGAACGGCACGGTGCTCGTCTCGGATCAGGACGCAACCGCCACCAACGGGTACAGCCGGATTCAGCGCTTCAGCGCAGCTGGCGCGTTCGTCGAGCTCCTGGGCGATACCCTCCCCGCAAACGGAGGACTCAACACGCCGCGGCACATGGTCTTTGACTCGGCCACCAACCTCTACGTGGCGGACTCCGGCAACGGGCGCATCGTGTCCACCCCCCCGGGCCTGCCAGTGTGGTCGACCCTCGTGGGAACGAACCTGCTGGTGTCTCCTACGGGAGTCGCCTTGGACCCCCGCGGGTTCCTCTACATCTCCGACACCGCGCAAAGCCGTGTGTACCGCATCGCGCTTCCCAGCTGGACCTCCCCGACCCCAACGCTTCTCGTAACTCTGGCCCCCGGATCGGTCGATGGCTTCGTGATCTCGTGGGACGGCCAGTCCGGCTGGACATACGACCTGCAGTACGCGCCAGACTGCACCCAGCCCGCATGGTCCAACTTGTCCGGGGGATCGGGTCTCATCGGCCGGTCCGGAGTGATGACGTGCGTGGATACGAACGTGGCGGGGATTCCCCAGCGGACTTATCGAGTCCTCGCCCGTTGAGGCAGGCCGACGGAGATCGTTCAAGGAGATACGGAAGATATGAATAACCGAACTCGAGTCCTCACCTCCATCGTGGGCCTGGCCGCAACTGGCATGCTGGCTGCCGCCTACTTTTTTGCCGTTCATGCCCAGAACGCGCCATCGAACCCGCCGCCAGCCGAGCTCCCTCCTGAAATGCCCATCCTCGCGGCTCCGACGCAGACAGCGGCGGCTGTCGAGCAGCCGGTGGCCCTTCCACCAGCCGCCCTGACCATCCCCGAGCCGCGCCGGGACCTGATCGAGGTCGTGCCGTCCGGATCGGCCGTATCTGACTACGCCTCATACGAAACCAACATCGTCTCGACCGGCAAGCTGATCAGCGTCACGCTCGACGACGTTCCCCTACAGGATGTCGTGCGGATGTTCACGCGCATCTCGCAGGCGAACATCATCGCCACGGCATCGAACCTCCAAGGCACGGTCACGGTGAGCCTTCAGGATGTGGAGTGGAAGCCGGCCCTGACGGCCATTCTGGACATGCACGACCTCACGCTGGTCGAGCGGGCGCCCGGATCGGGCGTCTACAGCATCGTTCCCAAACCCCAGGGCGCGCCCGAGCCGCTGGTCGTACAGACATTCTCGCTTCGCTACGCATCCGTCTCCAACGTCGCCACGGTGATCGCGACGCTCATTCCTCAGGGCGGCTCCGTCGCGCCCTACCCGTCCCGCAACTCGCTGGTCGTCCGCAGCTCCGCAAGCGCCATGACCGAGATTCAAACCGTGATCCTGGCGCTCGATCGGCCGCGTCGTCAGGTCTATATCGAAGCCAAGTTCCTCGAGCTGAACGACGACGCCATCAAGGACCTCGGGATCGACTGGACGATCCTTCAGGGGTATCAAGTCGGGGCCGATCTCGGCTGGAAGGTCGACCAGACGCGAACGTGGAATAACAGCGTAGACAGCAAGGTCTCGCAGTGGGACAAGCGCCAGAACGTCGATCAGCTCAACCGCCGCTACGATCTCCAGAACGTCGAGTACCAGGAGACCGAGACCTCCTACACCGAGTCTCCCCCGGGGTCAGGAGTCTACGTTCCCCAGACCAAGATCACGCCCACCCGGACCCTTTCGGACACCATCGACAGAGGCAAGAACATCACGCAGGACGCCCAGGACACGTTCAGCAAGAACGTGGTTGACGTCCGCACCGCCGTCCTCACGCCGCAGCATTTTCAGCTGATCCTCAGCGCCCTCAAGCAGATGAACGGCGTCAGCGTGGTCTCCAATCCCAAGATCATGGTCGCCAACGAAGAGGAGGCCCGCATCCACATTGGCGAGAATGAGCCCAACATCAAAGGCACCGTCACCCCCGGCCAGCTGGGACAGGCGAATACCACGACATTCCAGCTCGATCCGATCGAGCCCTATTTCCATTTCGGCATCACTCTGGACGTGACCCCCACGATCAACACTGAAAGCAACATCACCGTCCGGATCCTCCCCACCCTCAGCCGCTTCGTCCGGAGCAAGTCGGCACCGGACGGGAACTCCTTCCCGGTAACCGCGACCAAGACGATCAAGACACTCTTCAGCCTCGAAAGCGGCAAGACGGCCGCCATCGGCGGGCTCACCGAAACCGACGACCGGGCCGCCGAGAAGAAGGTTCCCCTCCTCGGCGACATCCCCATTCTGGGCAAGTTCTTCTTCACCCACACGCACACCGAGAAGCATCAGCGCGAGACCATCATCTTCGTCACGGTGGGGCTCGCCGACCCGGAGAGCGTCATGCGCGACGACGGCCTCCCGGAGGAGACCGACCTGACCCGGAAGCA
>CAYSLU010000051.1:0-37482 GCA_964431965.1 uncultured Verrucomicrobiota bacterium | reverse complement strand
ACCGGGGGATTCCGACCGAAGCGCTGTTGGCCGAGATGCGCGCGAGCGATCCGCCGGTGTTGTATCTGGTGGGCACGCCCAAAGGTCGGCTCTCACGCCTGGAGCAGCACCTGACGAACGTGGCGTGGCAGGTGGCGCGCGAGGGCGTCACCGTCAAGTTGTTGCCGCAGGACGGTGAAGTGTACGTGTTGGCGCAAAGCCATGACCGGGTGCACAAGGAACGGGCCATGCGCCAACGCCAGCTCAAGGGGCTATGGAAACGGCTGAAGCAACTGGGCCAGATGAGCGGCTGGTCGCGCAGCGCACCGAGGAACTGCGGCAAGCGCTCGACGGCACGATCCATGGCATGGCGGCGGCGGTGGAGTGCCGGGATCCCTATACCGCGGGCCACCAGCAGCGGGTGGCCGACCTGGCCCGCCGTATGGGGGAAGCGCTCGAGTTCTCGGAGACGCGGTTGCTCGGGACGTACTACGCCGGGCTCGTCCACGATCTCGGCAAGATCAGCGTGCCCGCCGAGATCCTGAGCTACCCCGCGCAGCTCTCCCGGGCGGCCATGGACATCGTGCGCGAGCATCCGGCGGCGGGCGCCCAGATTCTCAAGGGCAGCACGTTTCCGTGGCCCATCGCCGAGATCATCTGCCAGCACCACGAGCGGCTCGACGGCACCGGCTATCCGCGCGGTCTGTCGGGCGATGCCATTCTCATGGAGGCGCGAATTCTGGCCGTGGCCGACGTCGTTGAGGCCATGGCCAGCCATCGGCCCTATCGTCCGGCGCTGGGCATCGAGGCGGCTTTGGACGAGATCACCGGGAAGCGGAATCTGCTCTACGACGCCCGTGCCGTCGATGCCTGCGTGCTGTTGTTTCGGGAGAACCGGTTCAAGTTCGAACAAGAGTGGCTCTACGCCTTCTCGCCCGGCAACCACTTCCACGTGGCGCGGCCTGTCGTATCCGCCGGCCCGCCATGATGGGCCGCTCTCTCCGGCCTTCACCCCCGCGGTAGGGTTACACCCCATGGCGATGGGGCACCCCCTCCCGTACCATCCGGACACAGAGGGAAGTAGGACGTGTAACCGGGGGGAGCGCATATGCCTCTAATCACCATCATCGTTGTCCTCGTCGTGGTCGGCGTCGCGCTGTGGGCCATCAACACCTACATTCCGATGGCCAAGCCGGTGAAGACCATCCTCAACATTGTCGTGGTGGTCGTTCTCTGCCTGTGGCTGCTGCAGACGTTCGGCATCATGGACAGCGTTCGGAGCATCAAAGTGAGGTAGTGCGCGCCATGTGCGAAGGACAAGGGAGACAGAACATGAACGGAATGGCCATACGAAGTCTTAGGCTCTTGGCGGCGCTGGCGGTATGCCTTCTCGCCGGATGCCGCTTGCTCACCATTGGTTGAGATCGGACAACAAGGAGACAGAAAGAAATGAAGAAGCTACTAGCCGTTCTGGTCGGTGCCGTGGTCGCGACGGGAGCTTGGGCCGGGAACAAGCCGATACAGCTCAGCCTCACGCCGGACATCGCGCTCTACGACCGGACCGAGATGATCGAGGGGCTGACCCTCAGCATATGGGGCGAAAACCCGCAGCGCGCGCTGGCCCTGGGCGTGGTCAACGGGTCCTCCGGCGAGAGCGCCGGCCTGAGCTGGGCGCTGATCCTCAACTACTCCGACAGCTACCGCGGCGTGCAGTGGGCGCCGATCAACTACGCGAAGGGCGACTTCCTCGGCTGGCAGGGCGGGTTCGTCAACTACACCGACGGCGCCATGCGGGGCCTGCAGTCGGGGGTGGTGAACTATGCCGGCCGGCTGACCGGCCTGCAGTTCGGGTTCGTCAACTATGCCGCGGCCGCTCAGACCGGCGTGCAGATCGGGCTGGTGAACCTCATCCCCCAGAATGCCTGGTTCACCGGGCTGCCCAACGAGCTGGCTCCCGGGATGATCTTCGTCAACTGGCGCTTCTAGAGCCGCGAGAGGATGAGGGGGGTCGCGCCTGCGAGCAGGCTGGCTAACGGAGAGCAAGTCGTCATGGCAACTTGGACAATGATGATAACCGTGACGAAGGACCAATGGCTGGAGCTGCACCGGCGAACACTGGACTGCGTCCGCGCGGCGCTTCTGGACCTGTCCGGCGAGAAGCTGGCGTGGGAGCCGGAATCGACCAGGGGGGGGACGACGGAGTCAACGTGCGAGGAACCCCGCCCCTTCAGCATCGGCTCCCTCGCCGCGCATCTCTGCGGCGCGGAAATGGACTGGCTCGGACGCGTCAATGTCCGCGCCGACTTCTCGTCCCCGCGCCCGGCCGCTTGGAATGTGCAGACGTTCCGGGGGATCTTCGACCGGATCGAGCACCAGTATCTTGATGTCCTCGAGAAATGGCCCAAGGACCGCCGCGTTCTCTTTGGCCTGGGCCGCATGTGCCAGCACAACCTCTATCACTTGCCGCAGATCGTACACCTGCGCCGGCTGCAGGAGTCCAACTGGCAGCCGCCCGTTCCGGGCCAGCCGGGCTCATGGGAGCATGCGGTGGACTTCATCACCGACCTGCTGATCCTGGGAGACAAGGCCGGCCACCGGGCATCCCAGACGTGATCGGCTCGGCTGGTTCGCGCCGGCGAACACCCCTTCGGCTCCCGCCTCGGTAGGGTTACACCCCATGGCGAAGGACCGGGTCGAAGCGCACCATGCAGCTGTCGAAAGCAATCAGTAACAAGGAGAAGCAGTTATGAAGATGGGTCTGGTTCGGATTCTCAGTGTTGTGGCCGTTGTCGGCGGCGTGGCTGCAGTCGGCTGCAGACAGAAGCCCGAGGCGACGGCACCCGCGACGGTCGGACCTGCCGCGAAAGCCGGCGCTGCATTGGACCAGGCGGTGGAGAAGAGCACGACAGCAGCGACCAATGCCGCCGAAAAGGCCACGCAAGCGGCACAAGCCACGGCTACGGCGACAAAGGACGTCGCGGGCCAGGCGGTCGAGAAGACGGGTGAAGCGTTGGAGAAGGCCGGAGCCGCGGTCGAGAAGACCGGTGCAAACATGCAGAAGTAGTCGCCCATGCAGATTCTGCCGCTGCGCTATCCGCACTGGATGCCGGCGCTTCCCCGTGCTCACGTCGGGGTAAGCGATCCGCCCCTGCGGGCCGAGCTGTTCAGCGTCGAGCAGCTGGCTCGGCATGCTAAGGCGCTCGCCGCCCAGCACCAAGTCGTCACCCGTCAGGGCTCCAACCGGCTCCTGGCCCGTCTGGCGGAGAACGAAGACATCCTGCGGGCCTTCAACCACGCGACCTTGGGCGTGGGCCAAAGCCGGCGTGTCACGCCGGCCGCCGAGTGGCTGCTGGACAACTTCTACCTGATCGAAGAGCAGATCCACATGGCCCGGCGGCACCTGCCCCGCGGCTATAGCCGGGAGCTGCCGAGGCTGGTGAGCGGGCCGTCCGCCCACCTTCCGCGCGTGTACGACATCGTGCTGGAGCTGATCTCGCACGTGGATGCGCAGATTGACGCGGGGCCGCTCAGCGCCTTCGTGGCGGCCTACCAGACGGTCACGCCGCTGAAGCTGGGCGAGCTGTGGGCGATCCCGATCATGCTGCGCCTGGGATTGATCGAGAACCTCCAGCGCGTCACCACCCGGCTGACGACCGCCCGCGCGGATCACGATCTGGCGGCCCTGTGGATGGATCGCCTGCAGGATGTGGCCGCGCAGAACCCGTCCCAGCTCGTCGTGGTGGTGGCGGACATGGCGAGGTCGGACCTTTCCACCTCCAGCTCGTTCGTGGCCGAGTTCTGCCGCCGCATGTCGCGGCAAAGCCCGGTGCTGCATCTTGCGCGCAGCTGGCTCGAACAGCGGCTGGGCGAGCACGGGCAGTCCATCGAGCAGCTCGTGCATCAGGAGAGCCAGGTCCAGGCGGCCGACCAGGTCTCCGTCAGCCACAGCATCTCCAGCCTGCGCCTCTTGAGCGCCATGGACTGGAAGGCGTTCGTCGAGGCGCTGAGCCTGGTTGAGGAGACGCTGCGCGCCGATCCCGCCGGCGTCTACGGCGAGATGGACTTCGCGACCCGGGACCGCTATCGACATGCGGTCGAGTTCCTGGCCCGGCACAGCCCGACGCCGGAGGCGACCGTCGCCCGACGCGCGATCGAACTGGCCGCAGAGCGCGCGCGCCAAAAGGGGAGCGATGACCGCACCGCCCACGTCGGATTCTACCTGATCGACAAGGGCCAGTCCCTGCTGGGCTGGGCGGTGAAGGTTCGGTGGCCCTGGCGGACGACCATCGAACGGAGCATTCAGCGCTTCCCTCTGACGACCTACGCGGGCGGCATCGGCCTGCTGACGCTGTTCGCCGGCGCGGGGTTCCTGCAGCAGGCCCGGGCGCTCGGCGTGCACGGATGGACGCTGGCGGGCCTCGTGCTCGTATTTCTCCTGGCGGCCAGCCAGCTGGCCGTCGGGCTCATGAACCTGCTCTGCACGCTGGTGGTCAAGCCCCGCCGGCTCCCGCGCCTCGACTACTCCTCCGGCATCGCGCCGGAGTGCCGCACGCTGGTGGCCGTCCCCTCGATGCTCACGAGCGCGGAGGGCGTCGACCACCTGCTCGAGACCGTGGAGATTCATCACCTCGCGAACCGGGACCCTCACCTTCACTTCGCCTTGCTGACGGACTTTCGCGACGCGCCGGAAGAGACGCTGCCCGGCGACGCAGAGCTGCTTCAGCGGGCGCGCGACGGAATCCAGATGCTGAACCGGAAGTACCTGGCTGACGGAGGAGACCGCTTCATGCTGCTTCACCGCCCCCGCCGCTGGAACGCCGGTGAGGGCTTGTGGATGGGGTACGAGCGCAAGCGGGGAAAGCTCACGGAGCTGAACGCCCTGCTGCGGGGCGGGTGCCGCGAGTGCTTTTCCGAGATCGTCGGCTCGATGGAGGTCCTGGCGCTCATCAAGTACGTCATCACCCTGGATACCGACACGCAGCTGCCGCGGGACGCCGCCCGGCAGCTCGTGGGCGCGATGGCCCATCCGCTCAACCGCCCGCAGTTCGATGCGGCGCGCGGGATTGTCGCCGAAGGGTACAGCATCCTGCAGCCGAGGGTCGGCGTGAGCCTCCCCAGCGCCCGCCGGTCCTGGTTCGTCCGCCTCTTCGCGGGAGATGCGGGCATCGATCCGTACACGCGCGAAGTGTCGGATGTGTACCAGGATATCTTCCAGGAAGGCTCGTTCGTCGGGAAGGGGATCTACGATGTCGACGCCTTCCAGCGCGCCATGGACGGGCGGTTCCCGGAGAACACCGTCCTGAGCCACGACTTGCTGGAGGCCTGCCATGCCCGATCGGGTCTGGTGAGCGACGTGGAGTTCTACGAGGAGTTTCCCTCCCGGTACAACGTGGATGTCGGCCGGCGGCACCGCTGGATTCGAGGCGACTGGCAGATCAGCCAATGGCTTCTGCCTCGGGTGCCCGGCTCGGACGCCCGGCGCATGGCCAATCCGCTCTCCGCCCTGTCGCAGTGGAAGATCCTGGACAACCTCAGGCGCAGCCTCGTCCCGGTTGCCCTGATGCTCCTCATGCCGGCCGCCTGGTTCCTCCTCCCGTGGCACGGCGGCCTCGGATCGCTGCTCGTCCTGTCGATCATGGCGCTTCCGGCCGTTCTGGTGGCGCTGATCGGCGCGACTCGCAAGCCGGCCGACTTGCCGCTGCTGATGCATCTGCGGGAGGTGGCGGCGGCCTTCGGGAAGCAGCTCGCCCAGATCGCGCTCACCCTCGCGTTCCTGCCGTATGACGCCTTCATCAGCCTGGACGCGATCGGACGGACGCTGCTGCGGCTGCTGTTCACGCGCCGGCGGCTGCTCGAGTGGCAGACGTCGAGCGACTCCGAGCGAACCGCGCGCGCGGACCTCGCCGGCTTCTACGGCACGATGTGGATCGCGCCCGCTGCCGCGCTGGCGGCGGGGCCCCTCGTGGCGGTCATGCCGCCCGACCAGCTGGGCGCGACGCTGCCGATCCTGGGCCTCTGGCTCGCGGCTCCGTGGATCGCCTGGTGGATCAGCCAGCCCATCGAATCGCCGGCGCCCGACCTGACGGCGCGGCAGCTGGCGTTTCTCAGGCGCACCGCCCGCAAGACCTGGCACTACTTCGAGACGTTCGTCACGGAGCACGAGCACTGGCTGCCGCCCGATAACTTTCAGGAGGTCCCTACCCCCCGGATCGCGTCGCGCACGTCCCCCACGAACATGGGGCTGGCGCTGCTCGCCAACCTGAGCGCCCGGGACTTCGGGTATCTTTCGACGGGCGCCCTGCTTCGGCGCACGCAGGACGCGCTCTCCACCATGCACCGGATGGAGCGCCACGGCGGCCATTTCTACAACTGGTATGACACCCGAACGCTGGCCCCCATCCCGCCGCTCTATGTGTCCAGCGTCGACAGCGGCAACCTGGCGGGGCATCTGCTGACGCTCGGCGCGGGCCTGAGAGAGCAGCCCGCCGAAGAGGCGCTTGCGCCGCAGATCGCCGCCGGGCTCCTCGACACGGTGCGGGTGCTCCGGGAACTGGTGCGGGAGAATGCCGCGCTCGCCGAGCTGGAGGCCGATCTGGAGCAAGCGCCCGGCGGCCTGCGCGCGACGCTGGCCCTGCTGCAGCGGGCGACCGAGCGCGCATCCGCCATCGCGGCGGCCGTCGCGAACGGGGGGGAGGAAGCCCGGGGATGGGCCCGGACGCTCCAGCGGAACGTCGAGGATCACCTGGATGACCTGCTCTTTCTCGCGCCGTGGCTGGCGCTGCCAGCGCCGCGCCCGGACGGCGCGCAGCCGGTGATTCCCGCCCGTGCGGCCGCTCCCGCGGAA
Organism: uncultured Verrucomicrobiota bacterium; assembly: GCA_964431965.1. Taxonomy (GTDB): domain Bacteria; phylum Verrucomicrobiota; class Kiritimatiellia; order CAIKKV01; family CAYSLU01; genus CAYSLU01. Next base: position 30,659 of record CAYSLU010000051.1, on the reverse strand, counting down.
GGGGGAGGCGATGCGGCGCCGGCCGCGCCGTCCGTTCGGCGGGTTCAGGAGATGCTCGCCTCGCTCGACGGGCACCCAACCGTGCGCGAAATCGCGATGCTCGACCAAACGCTCTGCCCGCTGATCGACGCGGCGGCGGCGGATCCGCCGGCGGGGGCGCCCCCGCTGCCGCGCGACGGGCGCGAGCCACTCGCCGCGCTCTCCGCCTGCCTGCGTGAAGCCAGCCAGCGAGCGCGCCAGCGCCTGCTCGCGCTGGAGTCCCTGGCCGGGCAGTGCGACGAGCTGGCCGCGATGGACTTCACCCTCCTCTTCGACGCCGCGCGGGACTTGTTCGTGACCGGGTTCAGCGTCACGGAGCGCCGGCTCGACACCAGCTTCTACGATCTGCTGGCGTCCGAGGCCCACCTGTGCAGCTACGTCGCCATCGCGCTCGGGCAGGTGCCGCAGGATCACTGGTTCTCGATGGGGCGCCTGCTGGTCGCGACGCGGGGACAGCCCCTGCTGGTTTCGTGGAGCGGCTCGATGTTCGAGTATCTGATGCCGCTGCTGGTCATGCCCAACTACGAGAACACGCTGCTCGACCAGACCTGCAGGGCCGCCGTGCACCAGCAGATCGCGTATGGCAAGTCGCGCGGAGTGCCGTGGGGCATCTCCGAGTCGGGCTACAACCGGACCGACGTCCACCTCAACTACCAGTACCGGGCCTTCGGAGTGCCGGGGCTGGGGCTGAAGCGCGGCCTGGCCGAGGATCTGGTGATCGCTCCCTATGCCAGCGCGCTGGCGCTCATGGTCGCGCCGGTCCCGGCCTGCGAGAACCTCGAGCGGCTGGCGCTCGAGGGACGGGCCGGCGCCTACGGCTTCTTCGAGGCGGTGGACTATACGCCCCGGCGCCTGCCCCCCGACAAGACGAGCGCGACGATTCGGTCCTTCATGGCCCATCATCAGGGGATGAGCCTGCTGGCGCTGGTCAACCTGTTGCACGACTACCCCATGCAGCGGCGCTTCATGGCCTGCCCGCTGCTGAAGGCGGCCGACCTGCTGCTTCAGGAGCGCGTGCCCAAGACCGCGGCGAGCGTGTTCGCCGAGGATACGACTCCCGGCGCCTCGCGGGCGCTCGCCGGCGAGAGCGAGAGCGTGATGCGGGTGTTCTCGAACCCCGCATCGCCGGCCCCGGAGGTGCACCTCCTGTCCAACGGCCGCTACCACGTCGTCATCAGCAGCGCCGGCGGAGGCTACAGCCGCTGGCGCGACCTCGCGGTCACCCGCTGGCGCGAAGACGGGACGCGCGATTGCTGGGGCACGTTCGTCTATGTTCGGGATCTGGCGACGGGCGAGTTCTGGTCGACGGCGTATCAGCCCACCCTCCACGCGACGAAGGGGTACGAGGCCATCTTTACGCAGGCCCGCGCGGAGTTCCGGCATCGCCATGCCGGCCTCGAAGTCCACACGGAGATCTGCGTCTCTCCGGAAGACGACGTCGAACTGCGGCGCATCACGATCACGAACCGGACGCCGACGGCGCGGCTGATCGAGCTGACGAGCTACGCGGAGGTGGTGCTGGCCGCGCCAGCCGCGGAGGCAGCCCATCCCGCGTTCAGCAACCTCTTCGTGCAGACGGAGTTCGTGCCCGCATCGTCCGCCGTCCTCTGCACCCGCCGGGCCCGCTCCCAGGCGGAGCATCCGCCGTGGCTGGTCCACCTGATGGTGGATCAAGGGGGAGAGCGGGGGGGGACTTCGTGCGAGACCGATCGCTGCCAGTTCGTCGGGCGAGGCGGAAGCCTGGCCAAGCCGGCCGCCATGCAGAGCCTGTCGCCCCTGTCGAACACGGCGGGCCCCGTGCTGGACCCCATCGTGGCGCTGCGGCGGACGGTCGCCCTGCCGCCGCATGGAACCGCCGTGGTATGCCTGGTCCTGGGCGTGACCGAGAGCCGGGAGTCCGCGCTGGCGCACGTGGAGCAGTATCAAAGCGCCCGCATGGCCGAGCGCGCCTTCGACCTGGCGTGGACCCACAGCCAGGTTACGCTGCATCACCTCAACGCGACCGAAGCGGACGCGCAGCTTTACGGGCGCCTGGCCGGCGCGCTGATCCATGCCGATCCCGCCCGGCGCGCCAACCCGGGCGTGCTGCTCCACAACCGGCGCGGGCAGAGCGGGCTCTGGAGCTACGGCATCTCGGGCGACACGCCGATCATCCTGCTGCGGATCAGCGACGCGGAGAAGATCGAGCTGGTTCGGCAGCTGATCCGCGCGCACGCGTACTGGCGCATGAAGGGGCTGAGCGTGGACCTGGTCATCCTGTACGAGGACGTCTCGGTCTACCGCCAGTCGCTGCAGGACCAGATCGCGAGCCTGATCTCGTCCGGAACGGAAGCGCACCTGCTGGACAAGCCGGGCGGCATCTTCCTCCGGCGCCTCGAGCAGATCCCCGACGATGACCGCCTGCTGCTGCAGTGCGCGGCGCGCGTCGTGCTGGACGACGAGCGGGGAACACTGGCGGAGCAGCTGGAGCAACGCAGCGTCCTGGAGCGGCCGGTCCCGGCCCTGCAGCGGACCCGCGCCGCGGCTCCCGATGTGGCCGCGCCGGCGCCCCCGCGCGAGCTGATTTTTGCGAACGGCCTGGGCGGGTTCACCCGCGACGGCCACGAGTACGTCATCACCCTCCCGCGCGGCCAGATGACGCCGATGCCGTGGGTCAACGTGCTGGCCAACCCCGATTTCGGGACGGTCGTTTCCGAGAGCGGCTCGGCCTACACGTGGGCCGAGAACGCCCACGAGTTCCGCCTCACGCCGTGGAGCAATGACCCGGTGCAGGATACGCCGGGCGAGGCGCTCTACATCCGCGACGAGCAGACGGGGCAGTACTGGTCGCCCACGCCGCTGCCGGCGCGCGGGGCCACGCCGTACGTGATCCGCCACGGCTTCGGGTACACCGTGTTCGAGCACACCGAGTACGGCATCGTGTCGGAGCTCTGGGTCTACGTGGCGATGGATGCGCCGGTGAAGTTCACGGCCCTGAAGCTGCGCAACGTTTCGGGGCGCTCGCGCCGGCTGTCCGTCACGAGCTACTGGGAATGGGTGCTGGGCGACCTGAGGCACAAGAGCCTGCTGCACGTGCAGACGGAAGTGGATCTCAAGAGCGGCGCCCTGCTGGCCCGCAACAGCGCCAACTCGGAGTTCGCCGGCCGCATCGCGTTCGTGGACGTGAGCGAGGAGGCGCGCACGCTCACGGGAGACCGGAAGGAGTTCATCGGCCGGAACGGCAGCCTCTCGCAGCCGGCGGCCATGGCGCGCACCCGCCTCTCCGGCCAGGTCGGCGCCGGGCTCGACCCGTGCGGCGCGGTGCAGGTGGCGATCCACCTGCCGGACGGCCAGGAGCGCGAAACGGTGTTCCGCCTGGGCGTCGGGCGCGGCGCCGCGGACGCGCAGAATCTCATCCAGCGCTTTCGGCGGGCGGGCGCGAGCCGGGCGGCGCTCGAAGGCGTCTGGGAGTACTGGAACCGGACCCTCGGCGCCGTGAATGTGGACACGCCCGACGCCGCCGTGAACGTGATGGCCAACGGCTGGCTGCTGTATCAGACGCTGAGCGGCCGCCTCTGGGGACGGACGGGCTTCTACCAGTCGGGCGGCGCCTTCGGATTCCGCGACCAGCTGCAGGACGCGATGGCGCTGGTCCATGCGGAGCCCGCGCTGACCCGCGAGCACCTGCTGCGGGCCGCGGCCCGCCAGTTCCGCGAAGGCGACGCCCAGCACTGGTGGCATCCGCCAGCGGGCCGCGGCGTCCGAACGCACTCCTCCGACGACTACCTGTGGCTGCCGTACGCCACCTGCCGATACGTGGCGTGCGTCGCGGACACCGGCGTACTCGACGAGAAGGTCCCGTTCCTGGAGGCCCGGCCGGTCAAGCCGGAGGAGGAGGCGTACTACGACCTGCCGAACCGCTCGGAGGACTCGGCCACTCTGTATCAGCATTGCGTGCGCGCCATCGAGCGGGGGCTCAAGTTCGGGGAGCACGGCCTCCCGCTGATCGGGTGCGGCGACTGGAATGACGGCATGAACCGCGTGGGGAGCGAGGGCCGCGGCGAGAGCGTGTGGCTGGCCTTCTTCCTGTACGACGTGCTCACGCAGTTCGCCGCGCTCGCGCGCTCGCGCGACGATATCCCCTTTGCCGAGCGCTGCGTCACCGAAGCGCGCACCCTCCGGCAGAGCATCGAGCAGCACGCGTGGGACGGACAGTGGTATCGCCGCGCGTACTTCGACAACGGAGAGCCGCTGGGCTCGCAGGCCAACCCCGAATGCCAGATCGACTCCCTGCCGCAGAGCTGGTCGGTCATCAGCGGGGCCGGCGACCCGGAGCGGTCCCGGCAGGCGATGGAGGCGGTCGACCGGCGTCTGATCCGCCGGGGAGACAAGCTGATCCAGCTGTTCGATCCGCCGTTCGATCGGTCGGCCCTGAACCCCGGCTACATCAAGGGCTACATTCCGGGCGTGCGCGAGAACGGCGGCCAGTACACCCACGCCGCGATCTGGACCGCTCTGGCGTTTGCCCTGCAGGGCGACGCCGATCGCGCGTGGGAGCTGTTTGCCCTGATCAATCCCGTCAACCACGGCGCGACCGCCGGGCAGGTCGCCACGTACAAGGTCGAGCCGTACGTGATCGCTGCGGACGTCTACGCCGTCGCGCCGCACACGGGACGGGGCGGCTGGACCTGGTACACCGGCTCGGCGGCCTGGATGTACCGCCTGCTCGTTGAGACCCTGCTGGGCGTGAACCGGGAGGGCGATCGTCTGCGCCTGGCACCCCGGCTGCCCAAGGCGTGGTCGGGCTTCAAGATCCACTATCGATACCGGCAGACGGTTTACCACATCGCCATCACCCGGCTCGCGGCGGATGCGCCTGATGCGCGCCTGCTGACCCTCGACGGACAGGATCTGCCCGGAACGACGCTTCCCCTCCAGGACGACCACCAGCCGCATATCGTCGAGATGAGCGTCCGCTGACCGACGTCGCTCCCCCCCGGTAGGGTTACACCCCATAGGGGGCATGGGTGCCCTCGCGGTACTGTAAAGCCGTGAGAGCGGGGGCGCGGCTGGCGATCGCGCCCCCTGCCCGGAGCACCACGAATCATGACCTCCAGTCGAGTACCCAGCAGTCAGCGAGCGGTCGTGCCTGACGCCGCTTCGGGGCGGAGCCCGGCCGACGAGGCGTTGGCGCTCTCGGAGCTTCGCTACCGCCGGCTGTTCGAGACCGCGAAAGACGGGATTCTGATCCTGGACGCCGAGACCGGCATGGTGGTCGATGTCAACCCGTTCCTGATCGAGATGGTGGGCTATTCGCACGACCAGTTCGTGAGGAAGGCCGTCTGGGAGCTGGGGTTCTTGAAGGATGCCATCGCCAGCCGGGACAAGTTCATCGAACTCCAGCGGCAGGAGTACGTCCGATACGAGAACCTGCCGCTCGAAACCGCCGGCGGAAAGCGCATCGACGTGGAGTTCGTCAGCAACGTGTACCTGGTGGGCCGCGAGAGAGTCATCCAGTGCAACATCCGCGATATCACGGCCCGGCGGCGGGCGGAGTCTCGACAGGCGCTGGTCACGCAGATGCTGGCGATGCTCAACGGGGGCAGCGACATTCGAAGCCTGGTCGGCGACCTCCTCCGTCTGATAAAGGCTCAAGCGGGAATCGAAGCGATCGGCATCCGCCTGCGCGAGGGCGACGACTTCCCGTACTACGCGACCGACGGATTCCCCGACGACTTCGCCGAATCCGAGCGTCACCTCTGCGCCCGGGATGCGGCCGGCGAGCTCGTCCGGGACTCCGGCGGTCAGCCGGTGCTGGAGTGCATGTGCGGGAGTGTGCTGTCGGGACGGTTCGATCCCACCCAGCCGTTCTTCACGGCCAATGGGAGCTTCTGGACCAACAGCGCCGCGGAGCTCCCCGGCTCCGCACTGGATCCAGGCGGCCAGGCTCGCATGCGCAGCAGATGCAGCGCCGCGGGCTACGAGTCCGTCGCGCTCATCCCCATCCGGTCCGACTCCGAGGTGATCGGCCTGCTCCAGTTCAACGACCGCCGGAAGGGAATGCTCACGCTCGAGATCGTCTCGTTCTTCGAGCGCATCGGGGCGAGCATCGGCATCGCGCTGACACGCCAGCGGGCGGCGAAGGCCCTGGAGGAAAGCACCGCGTTCCTGAACACGCTGCTGGATGCCATACCGGTGCCGGTCTTCTACAAGAACATGGAGGGTCGCTACATCGGATGCAACCAGGCGTTTGCGACGTTCCACGGCAAGCCGCGCGAGGAACTGCTCGGGAGGGCCGTGTTCGACATCGCACCGCCCGAGCTGGCCGAGGTCTACCGCGCCAAGGATCTCGAGCTATACCGGAATCCCGGGGTGCAGGTGTATGACGCCCGCGTGAAAGACGGCCAGGGCCTGATGCATGAAGTCGTGTACCACAAGGCGGTGTTCCGGGACTCCAGCGGGGCGGTTGGCGGCCTGATCGGCGTGATGATCGACGTCACCGAGCGGCTGAAGGCGGAGCAGTCCAATGCCCGGCTGGCGACGGCGGTCGAGCAGTCCGCCGAGACGATCGTGATTACCGAGCGTGATGGAACGATTCTCTACGCCAACCCGTCCTTTGAGCGGACCACCGGATACACGCGCGAGGAAGCCGTCGGACAGAATCCCCGCATCCTCAAGAGCGGCAAGCAGAGCGCGGAGTTCTATCGGCGGATGTGGGCGGCGCTGACCGCCGGCCAGGTGTGGACCGGCAATATGATCAACAGGCGCAAAGACGGAGCGCTGTACGAGGAAGAGGCGTCCATCTCCCCGGTGCGCGACGCCGCCGGCCGGATCGTCAACTACGTTGCCGTCAAGCGGGACGTGACGAGCGAGGTCCAGCTCAAGGACCAGCTCCGTCAGGCGCAGAAGCTGGAGGCGGTGGGCCGCCTGGCGGGGGGCGTGGCGCACGACTACAACAACCTGCTCATGGGCATCATGAACTACGTCGAGCTGTGCCGCGACCAGATCGATCCGGCGCACCCGATCCGGCCGTGGCTCGACGAGATCATGCACGACGCGCGGCGGTCGGCCGAGATCACCCGGCAGCTCCTCGCCTTTGCCCGCAAGCAGACCATCCTGCCGAAGGTGCTGGACCTGAACGTCTCCGTGGCCGGCATGCTCAAGCTCCTGCGCCGCCTGATCGGCGAGGACATCAGCCTGGCATGGCGGCCGGGCACGCCCTCGGGGTTGGTCCAGCTGGATCCCGCGCAGGCCGACCAGATCCTGGCCAATCTCTGCGTCAATGCGCGGGATGCGATCGGCGGCGTCGGCCAGATCACGCTGGAAACCGGGAGCATCACCCTCGACGCGGACTATTGCGCCAGCCATGCGGACGCCATTCCCGGCGAGTACGTGTTCCTGGCGGTGAGCGACAACGGCTGCGGCATGGACGCGGATACGCTGGCGCACGTGTTCGAGCCATTCTTCACCACCAAGGGCCTCGGAATGGGCACCGGCCTGGGGCTGGCCACCGTGTACGGGATCGTGAAGCAGAACAACGGGCTCATCTACGTCTACAGCGAGCCGGGCCAGGGAACGACGGTCAAGCTCTACCTGCCCCGGGCCGCGACATCGGCTGTTGAGCCGGTTGAAGCCGCGGCGGCTCTGCCGCCCAGAGGCCGGGGCGAGACGATCCTGCTCGTGGAGGACGAGAAGTCCCTGCGCGTGACCTGCAGCCTGTTCCTGGAGGCCCTCGGTTACACGGTCCTGGTGGCGGAGACTCCGGGCGATGCGCTGCGGCTGGCGGAGCGGCATCCCGGGGACATCGATCTGCTCCAGACGGATGTGGTTATGCCGGGGATGGACGGCCGTCAGCTGGCGCAGCGGCTGTGCGCGGCCCGGCCCGGGGTCAGAGTGCTGTTCATGTCCGGGTACACGGCCGACGTGATCGCCCAGCGGGGCGTGCTGGAACAGAACCAGTCCTTCATTGCGAAGCCCTTCACGCGCCACGAGCTGGCGCACAAAGTGCGCGACGTGCTGGAAACCCGGCCTGCCGCACCGGAGTCCTCATGAATATCCTGCTGATCTACCCCGAGTTTCCGGACACGTTCTGGAGCTTCAAGCACGCGCTCGAGTTCGTGGGCAAGCGATCCGCGCTGCCGCCCTTGGGATTGCTGACCGTTGCGGCCATGCTGCCGAAGGAGTGGACGCTGCGCCTCGTGGATACGAACGTCCGCGGGCTCACGGACGGGGACCTCGCGTGGGCGGACTGCGCGTTCGTCAGCGCCATGGTGGTCCAGCGGGAGCCGGCGCGTCAGATCATAGCCCGGTGCAAGGGGGCGGGGCTCCGGGTCGTGGCGGGCGGGCCGCTGTTCAACAGCGAGCACGCCGAGTTCGCGGACGTGGACCACTTCGTCCTGAATGAGGCCGAGCTGACGCTGCCGCTCTTTCTCGCGGACCTGGCGCAGGGCCAGCCGCAGCGCATCTACTCGTCCGCGCAGTTTGCAGACCTGGGGCAGGTGCCTGCGCCGCGGTGGGACCTGCTCGATCTCAAGCGCTATGCCAGCATGAGCGTTCAGTTTTCGCGCGGCTGTCCGTTCAACTGTGACTTCTGCAATGTCACGGCCCTGCTCGGCCATCGCGTCCGAATGAAGGCGTCGCGGCAGATCATCGCGGAGCTCGACAGCCTGTACGACCTGGGGTGGCGCGGCGATGTCTTCTTCGTCGACGACAACTTCATCGGGAACAAGCCGTTCCTGAAAGCCGACCTCCTTCCGGCCTTGATCGCGTGGAGGAAGGGCAAGGTCGGAAACGTGTTCTACACCGAGGCATCCATCAACCTGGCCGATGACGGCTCCCTGATGAGCCTGATGGTCGAGGCGGGCTTCAACAAAGTCTTCATCGGCATCGAAACCCCGGACGAGAGCTGCCTCGCCGAGTGCAGCAAGCTCCAGAACGGGAACCGGGACCTGATCGAGGATGTGAAGCGCATCCAGCGGGCCGGGCTTCAGGTGCAGGGCGGGTTCATTGTCGGATTCGATCATGATCGGCCGTCCATCTTCCAGCGGCAGATCGACTTCATCCAGCGGAGCGGAATCGTCACGGCCATGGTCGGCCTGCTTCAGGCCCCGGCCGGAACGCGGCTGTACGCGCGCATGGCGAAGGAGGGCCGGCTGTGCGCGGAATCCTCGGGCGACAATGTGGATGGGACGACCAACATCGTCCCGGCGATGAGCCTCGACGCGCTGAAGGCCGGCTACCGGCGGATACTGGAGCACATCTACGCGCCCGAGAACTATTACCGCCGCCTCCGGACATTCCTGCGCGAGTACCGCCCGCCCCGCGTTCGCGGGCGGTTCCAGTTCTCGCACGTGCTCGCGCTCCTGCGGTCCTTCTACCGGATCGGCATCGTGGGGTCCGGGCGCTGGCCGTACTGGAAGCTCCTGCTGTGGACCCAGTTCCGTCGCCCGCGTCTTATCCCCGAGGCCGTCATCCTGGCGATCTACGGCTACCACTTCCGCAAGATCTGCGAGCACCACGTGGTGTAGGGCCGGGCGTTCGCGCGCCAGCGCGCGACGGCGACCCGATACCGCCCGGCCTTGATGGAGCCGCGAGTGAATCGTGCCGGCCAAGGCCCCGCGCTCGAGTCGAACACTGTCCTTGCAACCGGCCACGGGGCGTGGACACTACATGCGCTGCGGGTTCTGGAGCACGACCATGCTCCCGAACCACGCCGCGCCATCACCGAGGCAGCGGCGGATGAATGGGCCGACGCGGGGATGGCGCCGGGTCAGAGCCCGCACGACGCCGAGGGGAGTTGAGCATGACGACGCCGACCGAGCGATACCGCGGGCAGTGGTCGCGGCTGCGCGACCTGATCGGATGGGGGAAGGAGGTTCCCTACTGGGGCCTGCCGAAATGGACACCGGAGCTGGCATCTCTTCTCGAGCCGGTCATGGCGGGCCGTCCCGCGCCGGGGCCCCTGCCGTTTGCCGGAGTGATCCGATCGCTGGCGGCCGGCTGGGCGGCCACGCGCGACGAGCGCTACGCCCGGGCGGCGCGAACGGCCTACGAGGCGGAGATCCTCGTGTCCGAGGCCGCCAACTTCGCCCTGCCGTCGCTGACGCAGGCCGTCCGCCTGCAGGGGTGGCTGAGCTGTCTGGGCTGGCTGCTGGACAGCGCCGCGTTTGACGCCGCGTGCGGCGACCGCCTGCTGTCGGGCGCGGTGCGGCTGGGCGAGCGGCTTTCGGGCCGGCTCTGTCCCGCGAGCATGAACTGGCGGGTGGCCGACGCTGCGAACCTGCTCAAGGTCAGCCTGCTCCTGGACGGCCAGGCCGAGGCGCCGCGCTGGCAGGGGCTGGCCGTCCGCGCGCTGAACGACGCGGTCCACCGGCAGATCAACCCGGACGGCAGCCACCGCGAGCGGAATCCGCATTACCACGTCTGGATGACGCAGGAGCTCACCGTGCTCTGGCGGATGGCGCGGGCGCTGCCGGAGCTCGGGCTCCGGGTGCCGGCGGAGCGGCTGGCGGCCATGTGGGACTACGCGCTGTTCTGCAACCGGCCGAACGGGACCGAGAACGGGCTCCACGACTCGCGCGGCTGGCTCTCCGGCGGCCGGCCCGACGCCGAGCGGCGCGACCGCGATCGGTTCCGGCGCGAGGCCGGGCTGCCGGCGGGACTGCCGGCGCCGCGCGGCTGGTTCCCCGACGCGGGCCAGGCGATCCTGCGCGACACGTGGGATTCGGAGGGCGTGTACCTGACGTTCGACGCGACCCGCTGGGGCGAGGGCCATTGTCACTATTCGCGCAACAGCCTCCAGCTCCATGCGTACGGGCGCACGCTGCTGGCCGACCCGGGTGTCTTCGAGTACGCGGACTCGCCGCTCGGGAACTACGGGCGGTCGACGCGCGCGCACAGCACGCTGAACCTGAACGGGTGGAACCAGGCGCAGACCAACCCGACCCGGGCCGAGCACCGAGGAGCCGACGGCTACGATCTCGTCCTCTCGGACTACGAAGGCACGTTCCACCCGGGCCGGCTGAGCATGGTCTGCGCGGGCGACCTCGGGCCCGGGCTCTGGGTGAGCCATCATCGGTGCCTGCTTTGGGTTCACGGCCGGGCGATCGTGGTGATCGACAGCTTTGTGCGCGCGCCCGATCGCGCGGAGCCGCCCGACCAGGCCCCGCTGCTGGAGAGCAACTGGCAGCTCGGGCCGGGTCCCGCCCGGTGGGATGCCGCCGCCCGGCGGCTGACGACCGGCCACGCCGACGCCAACCTGCTGATGCTGTTCCCGGTGCTGCCCGACGGCTGGGCATCCGCCGTCCACGAGGGCGAGGACGATCCGCCGCGCGGCTTCGTGTCGCGCCTGCGCGTGCGGCACGGGGAGGATGTCCCGAACTGCGGGGATCCGATCGCGGCCCCCCAGCTGTGCCTTTCGCTGGCTCCGATGCGCGGGGCGCGCGCGGAGTTTGTCTCCGTGCTGGTGCCATACCGCGGCCCGGCCGCGCCGGACGTGCGCGCGGAGGGTCGGGCGGCCACGCTGGTCGCGCCGGGGAGCCTGCGCCTGTCCTGGCCGGACGGCCGAACGGACGACCTCACGTGGGGATACCGGCTCGACATCGGGCTGGGACAGCGCGAGCGGTTCGACACGGACGCGGCGATGGTCCACGTCGCGCGCGATGCGTCCGGCGTCGAACACGGAGTGGCCGTCGACGGCACCTACTGCTTCCCGTATTGCGCCGGCGTGGCCGATCAACCGGGAATGCTGCTGCTGTCCGGCCAGAGCCCGCTCCCCGCCTCGCCGCCCCTTGCAGGGAGGGGACCCTTATAGGGCGTTGGGGCCATCCCCTCCTTGGAGGGGTGCCCGAAGGGCGGGGTGGGTCGACGTCCGCCACCCCCGTCGCCCGGCGGACGGCGCGCAAACGACAGGCGCTTGGGCTGGCCTCGCCACCCACCGGCCTGCGAGCCCTTTCGGATGTTGCCCGTGGCCTGACTTACACGAAATCGGCCTCGCGGACGATGAGGCGCAGGCCGCCCTGCATGGTGGTGAGCCAGAGCTCGCCCGGCCGGTTCTCGAAGATGCGCGGGTAGGACAGCCAGGCGCGTCGACGGCGGGCAATCACCACCGGATCCCCGAATGTCCGGCCGTCGTCTTCCGAGAATGCGATGGACAGCTCCTCGCGGTGGTTGGACACCGGCACCTCGGACCAGAGCCCGTCTCCGCCGGAGAGCGGGAACTCGCGCGTGCCCTCGGGGTAGAGCCGGTTCCAGCAGAGGATGAGGCGGCCGCTGGCCAGGCGCTTGAGCAGGCCCGGCGCGCTGCTGGCCTCGATCTCGGTTGGGCGGATGTCCCGCCACGACTGGCCGTCATCGGTCGAGTAAGCCTGCCAGAAGCGTCCCCAGTTCGTGCGGATCAGCATCCAGATCCGGCCGTCGCGCAGCTCCTCGATAGTCGCTTCGGTGACGCCGCCGTGGTGGCCGCAGCCGCCGAGGTCGATGACGTTGCTGGGGGCCCAGGTCGCGCCCTCGTCGTCCGACGAGTACGTCAGCACCGTATGGCGGCCGGGATGGTGGCGGAGCTTCATCGACGAGATCACGACGCGCCCGCTCTTCGTCTGGATGGCGTTTCGGATCTCGCCGGTCCATTCGTCGTGCAGCAGGGTCGCGTCCTGCCACGTGCGGCCGCTGTCGAGGCTGCGCATCGCGTAGTGCGGAAGCCGCGTGCCGGGCAGGGCGTCCTTGATCTCGTTCCGCCACAGCCAGACCTTCTCGTTCAGGTTCATGAACGAGACGATCAGCGTGTTCCGGCGGGTGCGCAGCAGCACGCGCTCATTGCTGATCTTGTATTCCTTGTCGTTTCTCGCGTAGGCGAAGAGCGGGTGCGGCGTCCATGTCCGGCCGTTGTCGCGGCTCGAAAGCGTGTTCCGGTCGTCGACGGTGAGCAGGGCCCCGCTGGCGGTCCGGACGAACGGTCCGGGCTGGTCGAACGGCAGGGCCTGGATCTTCGGATGGGTCCAGAGCGGCCCCGGCTTCGTGGCGTGAGATGCAGAGCGCTTCTTCATGGATCGTCCTCCCCGGCGCGGCGCGTCCGGCCGCTTGACCGTGTTCGGACCTTCGCAAACGCGCGTGTCGGCCGCAAGATCATTCCGGGGTGGTTTCGGGTGGGGCCATGGGCTTTCCCTTTGGCATCGTTTCGCTCGGTCGGGACGGAGCCCGACCCTCCGGGCCGGCTGTTCACACCGCGGCGGAGCGTGCGACGAGCTTGCGGAGGGCTTCGCGGGCGCGGCCGCTGTCGATCGACTCGGCTGCTTTCTTCAGGCCCTCGGCCAGGTCGGCCGCCTTGCCGCCGGCCACGATGCCCGCGGCCGCGTTGAGGCAGACGATGTCGCGCTTCGGGCCGGTCTCGCCCGCGAGGATGCGGGTCGTGATGTCGGCGTTCATCGTCGGATCGCCGCCCGTCAGATCCTCGGGCTGGGCGTGGCGGCCGAAGTACTGAAGGGCATCGAGCTCGTAGGTGCGGACCCGGCCGTCGCGGAGCTCGCTCACGCGTGAGGAGGTGGTGACCGTGAGCTCGTCCATCCCGTCGTGCCCGTGCACGACGAACGCGCGGCGGCTGCCGAGCAGGCGCAGCACGTTCGCGATCGGCTCGGTGAGCTCGGGGGAAAAGACGCCCAGCACCTGCCCCTTGGCGCCGGCGGGATTCGTGAGCGGCCCGAGCATGTTGAAGATCGTCCGGACGGCGAGCTCGCGCCGGGTCCCCATGGCGTGCTTCATGGCCGGGTGCAGCTTGGGCGCGAACAGGAACCCGATCCCGGCCTCCTGGATGCAGGCCTCCATGATCTCGGGCGGGGCCTCGATGTTGACCCCGAGCTGGGCCAGCACATCGGCCGAGCCGCACTGGCTGCTGATGGCGCGGTTGCCGTGCTTGGCGACCGGCACTCCGGCGCCGGCGACGACGAAGGCCGCGGTCGTCGAGATATTGAACGTGCGCAGCCCGTCTCCGCCCGTGCCGCACGTGTCGATCACGGGGAGGCCGTGGGGATCGACGAACACGGCGTGCCGCCGCATGGCCGAGGCCGCGCCGGCGATTTCATCGACGGTTTCGCCCTTCATCCGCAGCGCGATCAGGAACCCGCCGAGCTGCGCGGGCGTGGCCTGGCCCGACATGATGAGGTCGAAGGCTTCTCCGGTCTCGGCCTGGGACAGGTTCTGGCGGTCGAGGATCTTCTGGAGAAATGGCTTCATCGTTCGTGCTCCCGGCTCTGCCTGAACCCTGAACCCCGACCCCCCGAACCCTGAATCCTAGTCACCACCCGCCTTGTGCCCTTCGACGATCTTCAGGAAATTTTTCAGGAGTATCTTGCCCCCCGGGGTGAGGATCGACTCCGGGTGGAACTGGACGCCGTAGGTGCAGTGGTCGCGGTGCCGGATGCCCATGATCTCGTCGTCGTCGCTCGTGGCCTCCACGATCAGCTCGGGCGGGAGCGTTTCGCGCAGGATGGCGAGCGAGTGGTAGCGGCCGGCGGGAAAGGGGTTGCCGAGCCCGCGGTAGAGCGGGGTGTTGTCGTGGCGGACCATGGAGGTCTTGCCGTGCATGATCCGGCGCGCGTTGGACACCGTGGCGCCGAAGGCGGCGCCGATCGACTGGTGGCCGAGGCAGACGCCGAGGAGAGGGACCTTGCCGCTGTAGGCGCGGATCACGGGAACCGAGACGCCGGCTTCCTTGGGCGTGCAGGGGCCGGGCGAGATCACGATGGCGTCGGGCTTCATGGCGCCGACCTCGTCCACGCCGATTGCGTCGTTGCGGAACACGGCCACCTCGGCGCCGATCGTGGCCAGCGTCTGCACGAGGTTGTAGGTGAACGAGTCGTAGTTGTCGATCAGCACGATCACGGCCGTTGTCCTTCCGCGCCGCGCGCCCAGGCCGGGGCGCGCCTCATTCCGGCGCCCCGCCCAGGCGCCCCAGATCCAGCCCGTTCGCCGCGAGGGCCACCGCCTGGCGCAGCGCGCGGGCCTTGTGGCACGTCTCCTGAAACTCCCGCCGCGGGTCCGAGTCGTACACGATCCCCGCCCCGGCCTGGATCGAGAGGCGGCCGGGCGTGACGTCGAGCGTCCGGATCGTGATGGCGAAGTCCATGTTGCCGTCGTAGCTGACGTAGCCCACGGCGCCGCCGTACACGCCCCGCGGCTCGGGCTCGAGCTCGTGGATGATCTCCATGGCGCGGATCTTCGGCGCGCCGCTCAGCGTGCCGGCCGGGAATGTCGCCGCCAGCACGTCCATGGCGTCGAACTCGCGCCGGAGGATGCCTTGCACGTGCGACACGATGTGCATCACGTGACTGTAGCGCTCGATGACCATGTAGTCGCTCACCTGGACGCTGCCGGGCTCCGAGACGCGGCCCACGTCGTTGCGGCCGAGGTCGACCAGCATGACGTGCTCGGCCTTCTCCTTCTCGTCGGAGAGCAGTTCGTCGGCGAGCTCCCGGTCGCGCTGCTCGGTCTCCCCGCGCGGACGGGTGCCCGCGATGGGGCGCAGCTCGATGCGGTTCCCGGTCAGGCGGACCATCACCTCGGGGGACGAGCCCACGAGCGTCTGGCCGCTCAGGCGCAGGAAGAACGTGTAGGGCGACGGGTTCAGCAGGCGCAGGGCGCGGTAGAGCTGGAGCGGGGGGATGTCGCTCGCGGCGCTGAAGCGCTGGCTGAGCACGGCTTGGATGATGTCCCCGGCGTAGATGTAGTCCTTCGCCTGGAGCACCATGCGGCAGAAGTCATCCTCGGTCATGTTCGACTGGAACGCGGGGGCCGGGTGGGGGGCGGCGGCGGGCGGCGGGGCCGGGCGGGCGAGCGTTTCCTCGATCTCGCGGATCGCGGCGACGGCGGACCGGTAAGCCTCGGCGGGCGAGGCCGCCTCGTGCGGCCGGGTCGACACCACGATCTTGACCGTGTGGCGCACGTTGTCGAAGACGATCATGCGATCCGCTCGGAGGAAGCGGCTCCGGACGTTGACGCCGGCGGCCGGGGCCTTGGGCAGGGGCATGCGCTCGAACTCGCCGATCGACTCGTAGCCGAGGAAGCCGACGGCGCCGCCGAAGAAGCGCGGCACGCCGACCACCGGGGCCACGCGCACGTCGCGGTAGATCCCGCGCAAGTCGGCCAGGCGGCCGGTCCGGCCGTGGGCATGATCGACTTCGAGCCAGAGCTGGGGATCGACGCCGACGAAGGAATAGCGGCCCCACGTTTCCCCGCCTTCCATGCTTTCGAGCAGGAACACGTTCCCGCCGCGGTCGAACCGCTGGAGCACGGAGACGGGCGTCTCGAGGTCCGCGAGCGTTTCGCGGTAGACCGGGACCAGATTGTAGTCCTGGGCCAAGGCCACGTATTCACGCTCGGTCGGATAGATCATGGCGGGAATTGTGGAAGCGCCGGCCGCACTTGTCAAACCCGCCGCCCGCGCCGCAGGAGCTCGACGAGGGCCGGCGCGCCGCCGAAGGCGATGCCGATCAGCAGGCCGACGCCGTGCACCCAGTTGGCCACCGGCCCGATGGCGCCGAACATGCCCATCACGAGCCAGGCCAGCATCATCAGCACCGTGAACTGATCCAGCGCGAGCCCTTCGAAGGGCTGGAAGCGGGACTTCATCCAGATGTATCCGAACAGGCCGTAGACCACGCCGGACAGGCCGCCGAAGCTCGGGCCCTTCAGCAGCGCCTGGGCGATGTTCGAGCCGCAGGCTATGGCGATCACGAGGACGGCGTAGAAGAGCGGCCCCTTGGCGCTCTCGATGGTGCCGCCGAGGTGGTTCATCCACAGCACGTTGAACAGGATGTGTAGGAAGCTGAAGTGAACGAAAACGGGCGTGAACAGCCGCCAGATCTGGCCTTGCGCCACGAGGGCGGGGTCGCAGAACAGGTAGTCGCGGAAGGCGGACGACGGGCCGGTGTCGGACAGGAGCGAGACGAGCAGGCTCGTGACGACCAGTACCGTCGTGATCGGCGCACGGAACCCGAACGGGCGCAGCGCGGGCACGGGGGGTGCCGCGGCCGCCGGTGCCGCCGGCTCGGCTTTCCGCCGGATCTCCTCGGCCTGTCGGGCAACCGCGTAACGGGGCGCGTCCGGCTCACGGAGAAAGGGGGCCAGCTCGGCGACGGCGCGCGCCACTTCGTCCTCGTTGTAGACCCACACGTGTCCGCGGTCGGCCTTGTCGCGCACCTCGCCGGCGATGCCCAGCGTCAGCAGATAGTCGGCGAACCGCTGGGCGGTCTCGCGTGACGGGCACTCTCCGATCATCCGCATGGGAAAACCTCGCTCGGACAGACTGTACGTTGCGGCGGGAGCATACGGGTTTTGCGCCGCATATCAAGGCCGAACGGTCGGGGCCGGTGGTGCTGTCGGATGGAGCCCGCTGCGCCGGTCTGCTATAGTCTCGGCCGATCCGGAGCGCCACCGTGAACGATGATGGACCCACAACCCCTGAGCCGGCCCGCCCCGAAGGTCCGGCGGAAGCCGAGCCGGCCCGGCCCGCGCTGTCGCGGATCGAGCGGCGGGAAAAGGCGGTCGCGGACGCGCTGCGCACGCTGGTGCGGGACCTGCAGCTCGACCGGTTCGGCGTCGCGGTGCGCGCGCCGGCTTCGGGCCTGCGCTTCTCCGTTTCCTTTGTCACCCGGCCGGATCGCAGCTGGGAGCTCGAGTTCGATCCGCCGCTGCGCGAGCAGGTGCTGGCCCACCTCGAGGAGGCCGAGGCCGGCGCGGCGACGTATCAGCGGGGGCGGCTGTACTGCTTCCGCTGCGAGTCCGCCGAGTGCGCGCACGCGCGTCCGCCGTCCTCGATCTCCGTGTTCAGTGGCTACGCGCCGACCGGCGAGCCGGAGTGGCACGACCTGGCCCAGGCGTTCATCGAGGCGCGGGACGACCGCGTCGATCGGCTGTATGCCGCGCATGCGGAGGTGGTGACGCGCGTCCAGCTCGGGCACGACCTCCGTCAGCGCCAGCTCAGCTCGTTCGGCAAGGCGTCCAAGACCTATTCCGTGCTGGGACAGGTGGCGGCCGGCTATTTTCGCAGCCCGGCCGACCCGCTTCGCTCGCGGCCCGACCGGCGCCTGGCGATCACCTTCCAGGCGGTGGAGGCTCGCGCGCCCGGAGGCGCCGTGCGCCTGGAGCTGAACGCCATCGCCAATACGGGCCCCGGGCTCGAGCTGGACGAGCTGATGGGGTCGGACTGGGAGCCGTGGGTGCACCGGGCCTATGCGCTGGCGGAGCGGGCGCTCAAGAGCGCCGAGCGCCGGGCCAACGCGGCGCGGGACGCGCGGCGCATGGACGCGTTCCGCGCCAGCCTCGCCGAAGTGCCCGCCATTCTGCGGCGGCTCTCCGAGTTTCTCGAGCGCGGGCACCGCCAGACCCGCTGGCGAACGCGCCACGTCGAGGAGCGCCGCCAGGATCACCGTCCGGTGCACAAGGCGATCGACGACGCCCGCTCCGCCCGGCCGGAGTCGGTGTTCCATGACGAGAAGACGCGGGCGCTCGTCGTGTGCGGAGAGCAGGGGCGGGCGCACGTGTTCAACCCGGACGGGCGGCACGTGACGAGCTTTGTCCTCAAGCCCGGCGGGGCGGATTTCCGGGTGCGGACCCGGCGGTGGCGGCCCGCGACCACCGAGGAGGCGGCGGAGCTGACGCGCCGGGCATCGAGCCGGGCGCCGTCGGCGGAAGGAGCGGCGGATGAGCCGGAACGCGGCGAGGAGCATCCGGGTCGGGCCGTATGAGGCCGCCTGGGTCCGGGACAGCGGGTTCGCTTTGGACGGCGGCACGATGTTTCACACCGTGCCGCGCGTGCTGTGGGCGCGCAAGGCGGCCCCCGATGAACGCAACCGGATCCGGTTCGGCCTGAACAGCCTGCTGATCCGCGGCGGCGGCCGCACGATCCTCGTGGACGCCGGCGTCGGAAACAAGCTGCCGCCCCGCCAGCAGGCGGAGTACGGGATCGATCCGGCCGAGAACCTCCCCGACAGCCTGCGCGCTGCGGGCGTGAGCCCGGCGGACGTCGACACCGTCATCCTCACGCACCTGCACCTCGACCACGCCGGATGGCTGACGGTCCGTGTGGGCGATCGCCTTGAGCCCCTCTTTCCGCGGGCCCGGCACGTGATCCAGAAGGCCGAGTGGGCCGCGGCCCACGAAACCAACGAACTGACCGACGGGTCCTACATGCCGGACGACTTTGATCCCGTGTTCGAGCGCGGGCTCGTGGATCTCGTCGACGGCATCGCTGAGGTCGCCCCCGGCGTGACGGTCGAGCGCACCGGAGCGCACTGTGCGGGGCATCAGGCGGTCACGGTCCGCTCTGGAGACACGGTTCTGGTGTGCCCGTGCGAACTGGTGCCGACCCGGTGGCACCTGCGGATGGCGTGGATCATGAGCTACGACCTGGAGCCGCTGCGGATCCTCGAGTGGAAGCGGCGGGTGCTCTCGGAGGCTGCGGAGCAGGGACATGTGCTGTTCCTAAGCCACGACCCCGAGTGCGCCTTCGGGCGCGTCCGCCGAGCCTCGGCCAAGGAGTATGTGTGGGAGACGACCTGAGAAGCCGGGGCGTCGCACGGATGACCGCGCCTCGCCCGCGAACTCCGGGCTGCCGCCTCCACAGAGTCCTCACTTCAGCGGATTGACGATGCCAATGCCGCCGTAGTCCTGACCTTCACTGAAATCCTCGGTCCACAGCGTGTCGGCCCCCGCCTGACGAGCGGCCGCGAGAATGAGTCCATCCCAGAATGACAGTTGCCAGCGCTCCATCTCCGAAAGGCCGCGATCCAGCAAGCCCACCGTGTTCTCGACGATCCGCCATTTCGAGTAGTCGCGCACGGCGCTACGCGATTCGGCGAGCGGCACGCCTTTGCGGTGCAGGTTCACGAAGAACTCCTGCAGCACCTGGACGCTCACCCACGGCATGGACTCCGCTTGCCACAGTTCCGCCACCCGCTGACGCGCCTGGGCATGCTTCGGCCCGGCATCGCGGTCATGGGCATAGACCAGGATGTTGGCGTCCACAAAAACGTCACCGCGCATGGGCTTGCTCCCGCGCGAGGGGCTTACCGCCCAACCGGAAGCCCTGCTTGAGCCGGCGCAGCGCCCGCTCGCGGACCTTCGCCAGTCCATCCTGCTGCTGCGTCTCCCGGGTCAGGGTTGTGACGATCCACGCGGAGAGCGACTGATGTGAGTCAACCGCCCGATGCCTGAGCTTTCTCAGCAATTCCTCGTCCATCCGCAGCGTTACGTTTTTCGTCATAGTGGGCCTCCTGTTGCACTCAATACGTGTAGCACGTTTTGTGTGCAGACTCAATCCGGCTAGGCCCCGGTCGGCGTAATCCGGAACACGACAATCTCGGGTGGCGCGAAGAGGCGCAGCGGCGGGCCCCACGTCCCGACGCCGCGGCTGATGAAGAGCGCGCCGCCTTCCGGCAGCGGGTGCCAGCCGCTGAGCCACGGGAACAGCGCGCGCACGACGCCGTGGAACGGAAAGAGCTGCCCCCCGTGCGTGTGGCCGGACAGCTGAAGGTCGAAGCGGCGCGCGGAATCGGCCCGTGCCGTCGGCTGGTGCTTCAGCAGCACAACGAACTGGCCGCGCACGGAGGCGCCCAGCGCCAGGCGCTCGTCGTCCAGCCCCACCGGGCCCACGTACCGGCCGGCGGGGTCGTCCACTCCGGCGAGGCGCAGCCAGCCGCCGATGGTCGTGCTTGCCTGGCGCAGGAGGCGGAATCCGGCGGCCTCGTGGAACGCGATCGCGTCGTCCATGCCGGTGTAGTACTCGTGGTTCCCGAGCACGGCGTACTTGCCGAGGGGCGGGTCGAGCGCCGCGAGCTCGGCCGCGGGGCCGGGGATGATCGCGAGGGGCTCGTCGATCAGGTCGCCCGTGCTCACGAGCACGTCCGGCGCGATTTCGCGGATCCGGCGGACCAGGTCGCGCGCCAGCCGGTCGCCGTGGTCCGTGCTCAGATGGACGTCGGAGATCTGGGCGATGCGGATGGGCCGCTCGGCCCGGCTCACGGCGGGTGCCGGCACGTCGATCTCATGCACGCGCACGCGCCCCGCTTCGACCAGGCCGGCCGCGATGGCCACGACGACGAGGGCCGCGGCGGCTGTGGTCTGCCGGCGGGGGGACACGCGCCCGGCGCGGGCGCCCGGCCAGGCATGCCCGGCCAGCTGGACCAGGCCGTTCCAGGCGTCCGCGGCCAGCGCCAGGCCGGAGTACCAGAAGGAGGCGGCGAGCCAGAGGTAGCCGGGCAGGCCCAGGGCGGAGGCGCTGCGCTCGTGGCCCGCGCGGTCGAGCAGATGGGCGGCGAAGGGCAGCAGCGACAGCCCGGCGAGTGCGGCGAAGAGCGCGGCGGTCGCGGCTCCGCGCGGGCGAAAAGCCTGCCGGAGCTTGCGGAACACGTAGCCGTGCATAATCGCGTAGGCCGGCACGATCGACGCCAGAAAGATCAGGAACGCCCAGTGGCCGCTCATCGTCGCCTCACCGCCATTCGTGCTTGGGGTACTTCCGTTGCAGCTCCTGCTTCGCGCGCGGGTAGCCCTCGCGCCAGAAGCTGGCGAGATCCTGTGTGACCTGGACCGGGCGCTGGTTGGGCGCGAGGATGTGAACGACCACGCCCGCCCGGCCCATCGCGATCCGGGGCGTCTCGGTGACGCCGTAGAGCTCCTGGATGCGGAGCGAGATGAAGGGCGGCGATCCGGCGGCGTAGGTGACGCGCGCCTGGCGCCCGTTCGCCAGCTCCAGGCGCTCCGGCGCGTGGCGGTCCAGCAGCCGCTGCTGGGCCGGGCTCAGCCAGGCGCTGACCGTCGGCCACACCTGGCGCTCCTTGATGTCGCGGTATGACGTCGCACCCATGCAGATCTGCTCGACCATCGTCCGCCGGTCGTCAGGCGTGAGGGGCGGCAGCCCCTGGTCGGGGCAGTGCTCGGCCAGGAACGCGAGTCGCAGGATCCACTGTTCGACGCGGTGGTCCCAGTGCTGGAGCGTGAGCGTGCCCTTCAGCACATGCTCCGCGAGCAGGGCGGCGGCGGCGCCGGCCGGCGGGCTGTCGCGGCGCCGGCTGTCTACGACGAGGTCGCGGAACAGGACCTGCTCGTCGCAGACCACCCGCTTCGCGGCGGAATCGAAGATGGCGCGCTGGACCCGCTCGACGTTCGCGGGGAACAGCTCCTCCAGCCACTCGCGGCGCACGCCGGTGGCCAGGCTGAGCTGCACGCTCTTTTCCGCGTCCTTGCCCTCGATCTCGTCGATCTCGGCGGCGACGAGGAGGGGGCTGCGGCGGACCGTGCTGTCCCGCGCGAGCGTGCCGCGGCGGCCGTGAACCAGCAGGCAGCGGAACGTCCCGCTGTCGAGGCGGCGGGCGAGCTGGTCGGCGAATCCGGTGAGCACGCACTTGGCGACCGACTCGGCGGGGGCGGGGCGGCTGTTCGCCGGCAGGCCCTGCGCGTGGGCCATGCGAAGGAAGAGCGCGTAGGCCGGCCGGACCTGGCGCGCGGACATGGCGTGGACGCCGATGCGGTCGCACTCGTCGACGCGGTAGTCGCTGCGGTCCGCATGCTCCCAGGCGCGCATGAGGAGGAAGAAGTCCGATTCGATCTCCTCGTCCACCAGCTCGCCGCGCCGGTCCTTGGCGTCAGAGGTGGGCCGGCGGAGCAGGAGCTGGCGGCCCTGCGTCAGCGCGGCGATCAGGGCCGCCTCGCGCACGCACCCGAGCTGGCCCGCGGCGAGGAGCATGCGCGAGTAGCGCGGGTGGGCAGGGAAGGCGACCATGCGCCGGCCGAGCTCCGTGAGCCGGCCGGTATGCGGATCGGCTGCGCCGAGATCGCGCAGCAGGTTTTCCGCGCGCTCGAGCGCGCGCGGCTCGGGCGGCTCGAACCAGCGGAACGCCTCGTCGTCGTCCAGGCCGCCGGCCTTCAGGGTCAGCAGTGCCTCCGCCAGATCGAGCCGCCGGACCTCGGGCAGCTCCCGCTCCGGCCGCTGCGCGTGCTCGGCCTCGGTCCAGAGCCGGAGGCACTCGCCGGGCGCGGTGCGGCCGGCCCGTCCGGCGCGCTGGTCCGCCGAGGCGCGGCTGATCCGCTCGATCCACAGGGTGTTGATGCCGCGGTGCGCATCGAAGCGCGGGATGCGCGCGAGGCCGCCGTCGATCACGAGGCGAACGCCGTCGATCGTGAGCGAGGTCTCGGCCACGTTCGTCGAGACGACGACCTTGCGCCGCTCGGTCCGGGCGAGGGCGGCGTCCTGGCTGGCGGCCGGGAGTTCGCCGTGGAGCGGGCGGACGACGAACCCGCGGGCCGCCGGCAGGTTCTCGATGGCCCGGACCGTTCGCCCGATCTCAAAGGCGCCGGGCATGAAGATGAGGACATCGCCTTCCGCGCCCGCCAGCACCATGCGCTCGAACTCCCGGGCTGCGGCCTCCCAGACTGGCACACGCGTGAAGTCCACGGGTCGCTCGAGGTACTGGATCCGCACCGGGTACATGCGGCCGGCCGAGGAGAGCACGCGGCACGGGTCCAGGAACCGGGCGAGTGGCTCGACGTCGAGCGTGGCCGACATGACCACGATGAGGAGGTCGGGGCGGACCGTCGCCTGCAGCGCGAGCGCCCGCCCGAGGCTTAGGTCGCCGTAGAGGTGGCGTTCATGGAATTCGTCGAAGATGACCGCGCCGACGCCCGGGAGTGACGGGTTCGTGAGCATCTGGCGGAGCAGGATGCCCTCGGTCACGTACTTGATGCGCGTCTCGGACGATGAGACGTCCTGAAAGCGGATCTGATAGCCGACCTCGCCGCCGAGGCGCGCGCCGCGTTCGGACGCCACGCGGGCGGCCAGCATGCGGGTCGGCAGGCGGCGGGGCTGGAGCACGACGACCCGGCGGTTCGGCGGCAGGATCTGGTCCGCGATCATCTGCGGGATCTGCGTCGACTTGCCGGAGCCGGTGGGCGCCGAGACCACGAGGCGCGGGCCGGCGCGCAGGGCGGCGACCAGGTCGGCCTCGATCTCGTAGATGGGCAGGTCGCGGTTCGGCATGGCGCCTCAGTTCTCGTCCTCGTCCGCGTAGTGCCGCCTCCACTGGCGCAGCGTCATGGGGACCAGGACGGCCAGCATGGCGAGCCACCCGGGGATGAGCGCCAGCCGGAAGCCGGTGTGCGGCTGCGCCAGGTGCATGACGATCATCATGGGCAGCATGGTGAGCATGACGACCGGGATCTGGCGGCAGATGGTCCAGAGGCAGTGGCGGGCCTCGTAGGCGGCGATCAGGCCAACCATCGGAAACATGGTCATGAATCCCTGCAGGTACTGCTTGATGAGCACGATGCCGACGATGACGGCCGCGACGATCGGCACCTTGATCCAGACCGGCAGGGACGTGCGGTGGCCGGGCTCGTCGCGATGGGCGGTCAGGCGCAGCAGGACCGCGGCCGTCGCGGCGACTGCGACGCAGGAGATCCAGAACGAGAGCTCCGTTCGGGGCATGACGCGCGCCAGCGCGGAGGCGAGCACGCAGTAGCCGGTCACGGAAACGGCGATGGCGGCCACGATCGGCACGCCGAGCGAGCGGTAGAGGACGCGGACCGCGTGGGTGTAGAGGAGCAGCACGAGCATGCCGATGACGTTCGTCGCGTCGATGGGCCGGCCGACGGACAGCACGGCGATCGTGAACGGCACCGGCAGGCTGAGCATCAGGGCCTTCCACTTCGGGTGGTGGAGGTAGGCCATCAGGCTCGCCTGCGCCGAGACGGCCACGATCAGCAGGTAGTCCCACGGGGTGAAGTGGATGTTCATGAGCACGGGAAGGCGCATGGATACCAGAGCCGAGCGCCCGGTGGCAAGCGTGACAGCGCGACGCCGGCCGCTGCGCGCCTTTCGCCCGTCTGGCCGTGCTCACGCGACGCGGCGTCCGATCTCCCGGCAGGTGGCCTGTCCCTACAGTCCGAGCTGGTCGCTGATGCCTTGCATGGCTTTCAGGGAGAGGTCGGCGAACTCGTCGATGGGGATGCCGATCAGCTCGCACTCGAGGATGGTTTCGCGGCGCACGGAGGCGGCGAAGAGCTTCTCCTTCATGCGCTTGACGATCGATTTCGGCCTGACGCTGGCCAGCTTCTTGTCGGGATAGACGAGCGTGGTGGCCGTGATGAGGCCGGTGATCATCTCGCCGGCGGCGAGGGCGTGGTGGAAGACGTCCTTCCGCGGCTCGCCGTGCGCTTCCTCGTTGTGCATGCGGACGGCTTCGATGATCTCGGGGGCGACGCCCCGTGCGGTGAGCATCTTGACGGTTTCCAGGCCGTGGGTCTTGAGATCGGCCTGCGTCAGCTCGACGTCCAGATCGTGCAGCAGTCCGGCCAGCCCCCAGACCTCGGGGTCCTGTCCCAGCCGCCCCGCGAGCGCGCGCATCACCGCCTCGGCGGCGAGGCTGTGCTTGATCAGGTTCTCGTTGCGGATGTGCTGGCGCAGGAGTTCCAGAGCCTGCTCGCGCGTGATGCCGGTAGCCATGAGCGTTTCCTTGGTTGTTGCCGCGCTCAGCGCGGCGCGCCGTAGAGCGAGGTTTCGAGTGCGGCCCGCATGACCGCAACCGGTGCGGGCCGGCCGGTCCAGATGGTGAATGCCTCGGCCCCCTGATGCAGCAGCATGCCGAGGCCGTTCACGGCCCTGGCTCCGCCCGCCGCCGCGGCCTTGGTGAAGACGGTCTCGGGAATATTGTACACGAGGTCGAACGCCGACTGGCCCGGCCGGAACGCGCGCGGCTCGAGCAGCCCGCGGTCGCCCGTCTTCATGCCGACGGGCGTGGCCTGAACGACCAGGTCCGCCGCTGCGCAGGCCGCGGCCCAGGCGTCGGCGCCCGGCGGGACGGCCTCTGCGGCGATGCCGGGCGCCAGCGCGGCAATCTCCGCCGCCACGCGGCCGGGCCGCTCCGCGTCCAGGTCGGCGAGGACGATGCGGGCCGCGCCGTCGAGTGCGCAGGTGATGGCCACCGCGCGCCCGGCGCCGCCCGTGCCGAGGATGAAGATGCGGCGGCCTCGGATGACATCGCCGAATGCCTCGGAGATGGCGCGGCGGAATCCGACACCGTCCGTGTTGTGGCCCTTCAGCCCGCCCGGCAGCACCTGCACGGTATTGACCGCGCCGAGCGTCCGGGCCGACGCATCGAGGTCGCCGAGGCCGCGGAAGGCGACCTCCTTGAGCGGGACGGTCAGGTTGACGCCGCCGAACCCCATGTCCGCCATCGCGGGCAGGACTCCCATGAGGCGGTCGGGCGCCACGTTGAACGCGAGGTAGATCGCGTCCATCTCGAGCGCCCGGAAGGCGGCGTTGTGCATCACGGGCGACAGCGTATGGCCGATCGGGTGGCCGAGCACGGCAAAGGGCTTCGTGTGTCCGCTGATGCCCGTCATGGCGGCTGCCCCTCCGTCCGGCGCGGCGCGGTATTCGAGAGGTGGCGGTTGACGCACGACAGGTACGCCTTCGCGCTGGCCTCCACGATATCGGTGCTCGCCGCCTTGCCGCTGAGCGTCGTCCCCTCGAAGTCCACGCGCAGGCTCACCTCGCCCATTGCGTCTTTGCCGCCGGTGATGGCCATCAGGCTGTAGTCCAGAAGCCGTCCCTTGACCTTGGCGATCCGGTCGATCGTCTTCAGCGCGGCGTCGACCGGGCCGTCGCCGCAGCCGGCGTCCTGGATGACCTGCTGGCCGCGGCGCAGGCGGACCGTGGCGGTGGGCACGACGCCGGTTCCGGCGGTGACCTGCAGGTGGTCGAGCAGGAAGATGCTGGCCGTATCGCCCATCTCGTCGCGGGCGATGGCGATCAGGTCGTCGTCGTAGATCGACTTCTTCTTGTCGGCCAGCTCGATGAAGCGGGCGAACGCGCGCTCCGCTTCCTCGTCGGACAGCTTGATGCCCATGCGGTCCAGCTGGTTCCGGAACGCGTGGCGGCCCGAGTGCTTGCCCAGCACCAGCTCGGTGCCCTCGATGCCGACGTCCTCCGGCCGCATGATCTCGTAGGTCGTGCGCTCCTTCAGGATGCCGTCCTGGTGCACGCCCGCCTCGTGGGCGAACGCGTTGGCCCCGACGATCGCCTTGTTGCGCTGCACGCTCAAGCCGGTCAGGCGGCTGACCAGGCGGCTGGTGCGGAACAGCTCGCGCGTGCGGACCCCGGTGGTGAAGCCGAAGAAGTCGGAGCGCGTCTTCAGCACCATGACCAGCTCCTCGAGCGCGCAGTTGCCGGCGCGCTCGCCCAGGCCGTTGATGGTGCACTCGACCGCGCGGGCCCCGTTCTGGAGCGCGGTGATCGAGTTGGCGACCGCCAGGCCCAGGTCGTTGTGGCAGTGCACGCTGATGACGGCCTGGCGGATGTTCTTCACATGCTCGAACAGGTAGGCGATCAGCTGGCCGAACTGGGCCGGCACGGCGTAGCCCACGGTGTCCGGGATGTTGACGGTGGTGGCGCCGGCGTCGATGACGGCCTCCACGACCTGGGCGAGGAAGTCCGGCTCGGTGCGCGCGGCGTCCTCCGGGCTGAACTCGACGTCCGCCCGGAAGCGCTTCGCGTACTGGACCGCCGCGGCGGCCTGCTTCAGGATCTCGCTCTGGGCCTTGCGCAGCTTGAACTGGCGGTGGATCGCGGACGTGGCCAGGAAGACGTGGATCCGGCCCTTCTCGGCCGGCGCCAGCGCGTCGGCGCACGCCTCGATGTCCTTGTTCACGCAGCGGGCCAGCCCGCAGATCACGGGCCCCTTCACGTTCTCGGCGACGCCCTTGACGGCGTCGAAGTCGCCCGGCGACGAGATCGGGAACCCGGCCTCGATCACGTCGACGCCCAGCTGGGCGAGGGCGTGCGCGATCTCCAGCTTCTCGCGCTTGTTCAGGCTGGCGCCCGGCGACTGCTCGCCGTCGCGCAGCGTGGTATCGAAGACCATCACCCGGCTCTGCTCATTCCCTGACATGGCCCGCCTCCTAGTCCTTCCCCATCGCGATCACGCCGGAGCGCGACACGTCGATCAGCCCGTACGGCTTCAGCAGCTCGATAAACTCGTCGACCGCCTCCTGCGTGTCGACCGCCTGGATCAGCAGCGCGCCCGCCTGCACGGACACGATGCGCGCGTTGAACAGGCTGGCCAGCTCGATCACCTCGGAGCGCTTGCCCCGGGGCGTGTTCACCTTCACCAGCAGCAGCTCGCGGCTGATGTGCGCCTGCGCCGTGAGGTCGGTCACCTTCACGACGTCGATCAGCTTGTTGAGCTGCTTGGTCACCTGCTCGATCACCCGGTCGTCGCCCGGGACGAGGATCGTCATCCGCGACACGGTCGGGTCCTGGGTCGGGGCGACGCTCAGGCTCTCGATGTTATAGCCCCGGCCCGAAATGAGCCCCACGATCCGGGCCAGCACGCCCGGCTGATTCTCCACCAACGCTGTGATCGTATGCGTCATTGCCATTCTCCCGCTCCCGCCATCCACCCGTCACCACTCCCCGCCGCTCCGGCCCGCGCCGGTCACGACATGCCGTTGATCATCTCCGAAAGCGACGCGCCGGGCGGCACCATCGGGTACACGTTCTCCTCGGGCTCCACGATGAACTCGACCACCACCGGCCGGTCGATGCCGAACGCCTTCTCGAGCGCCCCGGCCACCTCCTCGCGGCGCGTCACGCGCATGCCCACGGCGCCGTGCGCCTCGGCCATCTGCACGAAGTCGGGCCGGTACCCGCCCGCCCGCCCGTCGCGGATGTGCTCGTTCTTCGCGCGCAGGTCCTCGGCCAGCCGCACGGCCGAGTACTCGCGCTTGTAGAAGATCTCCTGCCACTGGCGCACCATGCCGAGGTAGCCGTTGTTCAGGATCACGACCTTCACCGGCAGGTCGTGCTCCACGGCCACCACCAGCTCCTGGAAGTTCATCTGGATGCTGCCGTCGCCGGCGATGCACACCACCAGGGAGCCCGGACGCGCGGCCTTGGCGCCGATGGCGGCCGGCAGGCCGAAGCCCATCGTTCCGAGCCCGCCGGACGAGATGAACGAGCGCGACCGCGTGTACTTGAAGAACTGCGCGGCCCACATCTGGTGCTGGCCCACGTCCGTCGTGACGATCGCCTCGCCGCGGGTCACCTCGTAGATCTGCTCGATCACGTACTGCGGGAGCAGGAGCTTCGGGTCCGGGTTGTAGGCGAACGGCGACTCGGTCTTCCACTGGCTCACCTCGGCCAGCCACTCGGGGCGGTCGACGGTTTGCAGCTGGCCCACCAGGTCGCGCAGCACGTGCTTCACGTCGCCCACCACCGGGATGTCCACCCGCACGCTCTTCGAGATGGCGCTCGGATCGATGTCGATGTGCCCGATGTCCGCGTTCGGAGCGAAGCCCGACACCTTGCCGGTCACGCGGTCGTCGAATCGGGCGCCCACGGACACGAGCAGGTCGCAGGTGCTCACGGCGCGATTGGCGGCCACGCTGCCGTGCATGCCCACCATGCGCAGGGCGAGCGGCTCCGTCTCGGGGAACCCGCCCAGGCCCAGCAGGGTGGTGGTCACCGGAACGCGCGACTTCTGCACCACGGACAGCAGCTCGGGCGCCGCGCCGCTGGAGATCACGCCGGCGCCCACCAGGAAGAGCGGGCGCTTGGCCTGGTTGATGGCCTGCGCCAGCTTCTCGATCTGCTTGGGGTGGCCTTCGACGGCCGGCTTGTAGCCGCGGATCTCCACCGGCCCCTTGAATGTGGCGCTCGTCGTGGCGCGCTGCACGTCCTTCGGGATGTCCACCAGCACCGGTCCGGGGCGGCCGGTCCGGGCGATCTCGAACGCCTCCGCGATGATGCGCGGGATGTCGTCCACGTTGCGCACCAGGTAGTTGTGCTTGGTCACGGCGCGCGTGATGCCCACCGTGTCCGCCTCCTGGAAGGCGTCGTTACCGATCATGTAGGAGGGGACCTGGCCCGAGATGCACACCATCGGGATCCCGTCCATGTTGGCCGTGGCCAGGCCGGTCACCGCGTTGGTCGCGCCGGGTCCGGAGGTCACCAGGCACACCCCGACCTCGCCCGTCGCACGGGCGTAGCCGTCGGCCATGTGGGTTGCGCCCTGCTCGTGCCGCACCAGCACGAACTTGAAGGGCGCGTGGTACAGCTGCGCGAAGAGGTCCAGGACCGCCCCGCCGGGCAGCCCGAACACCACTTTCACTCCCTGGTCGCACAGCGCGTCAATCACACACTCGGCACCTGTTCTCATATGTCACTCCTGATCTGTCCCGCCCGTTCCGTCCCAGCTCAAAAAAAAACCCACCGCGTGCTGCGGTGGGGATTCACGTCTGCTGGCGCGCGTGCTTACGCGCCCGTTCTGTGCTCCACCGCAACGCGTCCGGCGCACAGAAGACGCAAGACACCTACAAGCAGTACGAGGCCGACTGCCCGCGACGCGTTGGTGATGGAAGCCATTCCGTTCATTTGACGTAATAAGGTGGCACAGCCCTGGCCCGACGGTCAACAGGGAATTTTGGCGGGACGGGCGTGCGGGCCTGGGCCACCCACCCCGCCCTTCGGGCACCCCTCCGAAGGAGGGGATCGCGCGCCGCGCCATCTGCCGCGCCGCCGCCGACCGACGCTGGAAGCCGGAGTGCTTCCGTGCGATCATCGGCCCGTTTTACACGGAGGCACCATGGCTCTCTACCAG
>CAYSLU010000050.1:35161-37506 GCA_964431965.1 uncultured Verrucomicrobiota bacterium | reverse complement strand
GAGCGGTGGTTCCTGGTGACGGCGGGCACGCCGGAGCCGGGGAAGTTCAATACGATGACGGCGGCGTGGGGGAGCATCGGCGTGATGTGGGAGAAGCCGTACGCCACGGTGGCCGTGCGGCCGAGCCGCTACACGTTCGAGTTCCTGGAGTGCAGCCCGGACTTCACTCTCTGCGCGTTTCCGGATGCGTATCGCGGCAAGCTGATGCTGTGCGGGACGAAATCGGGCCGGACGACCGACAAGGTCAAAGCCTGCGGCTTCACCGTGCAGCCGTCCGAGCGCGTGACGTCGCCGGCGTTCGATGAGGCGGAACTCATCCTCGAGTGCCGGAAGATGTATACGGACGACTTCGAGCCCAAGCGTTTTCTGGATCCGAAGATCGAGAAGAACTACGGCGGCACCGATTATCACCGCCTGTACTACGGCGAGATCCTGGCGATTCACGCAACGCCGGAGTATCGGCGGCAAAGTCGCTGACGGGCCCCTCGCAGACTCGGGGCAACCCAATCCGCCTCGCGGCACGCCCCGTTCCGTCGCGAACTCGGAACGGTGGTTCAGGGGCGAGTCCGGCCATCGATCTTCCGCTTGCCACGGCGA
This sequence comes from uncultured Verrucomicrobiota bacterium, assembly GCA_964431965.1. Taxonomy (GTDB): domain Bacteria; phylum Verrucomicrobiota; class Kiritimatiellia; order CAIKKV01; family CAYSLU01; genus CAYSLU01. The sequence continues at coordinate 36,909 of CAYSLU010000050.1, read as the reverse complement.
TGCGGGTTCGTCAGACTCCGTGGAAAGCGGGAAAGCGAGGCGTGCCGTGATTCAGCGCATGATTCGGATTGTGGCCGTGGGGTTGGTGGTCGCGGCGACGGGGCTGGCACGGGGAGGCGATGTGCTGGTGGCGCGCGTGGGCGACGCGATCGGGCCGGCTTCCGCGCAGTTCATCGTGGGTGCCATTGATCGCGCCGAGACCGAGGGTGCGGGGTGCCTGGTCGTCGAACTCGACACGCCCGGCGGTCTGGACGAGTCCATGCGGACGATCATCCGGCGCATCCGTGCGAGCCGCGTGCCAGTGGTCGTCTACGTGGCGCCGTCCGGCGCGCGGGCGGCCTCGGCGGGCACGTTCATCGCGATGGCCGCGCACGTCGCCGCCATGGCGCCGGGAACGACGATCGGCGCCGCCCATCCCGTTGCGCTCGGCCAGGCGGGGCCCATGGACAGCAACATGGCGGCCAAGGTGACCAACGATTCGGCGGCGTACATCCGGTCGCTGGCGGAGAAGCGCGGCCGCAACGTGCAGTGGGCCGAGGCGGCTGTGCGCGAGAGCGTCTCCATATCCGAGACCGAGGCGCTGGCGACGAACGTCGTGGATCTCGTGGCGACGAACCTGACCGGGCTGCTGGCGGCGATGGATGGCCGGAAGGTCCAGACCGAGGCGGGCGAGATCACGCTCCGAACCGGTGGGGCGCGCGTGACGCGGGTCGATATGAGCTGGAGGGATCGATTCCTGGGCACGATCGCAAACCCGAACGTCGCGTACGTGCTGTTCATGCTGGGATTGCTGGGGCTGTACTTCGAGTTCGCCAATCCCGGGGCGGTGCTGCCCGGCGTGGTGGGCTCGATTGCTCTCATCATGGCCTTCTTCGCCTTCCAGACGCTGTCGATCAACTACGCCGGCGTCCTGCTGATCCTGCTTGCCATCCTGCTCTTCATTCTGGATGTTAAGGCCGCGACGCACGGCGTGCTGTCCGCGGGAGGAGTGGTGGCCATGTTTATCGGCTCGGTCATGCTGTTCGATAGCCCGGATCCGGCGCTGCGCGTGTCGATGCACGTGATCGTGCCGGTGGTTGGGGCCACGGCGGCCTTCTTTATCCTGGGCGTCTGGCTGTCCATCTGCTCGATGAGACGGCAGCCAACGACCGGGGCGGCCGGCTTGATCGGCCAGACGGGCGATGCGCGGACGGCCGTCGGGCCGGGCGGCGGAACCGTGTTCGTGGCCGGCGCGCACTGGAATGCGGTCTCCGACGCGGAGATCGAGGCCGGCGCGAGAGTATGCGTGCTGGAGACCATCGGGATGGCGCTGAAGGTGAGGCGGGACTGAGCGCGCTTGCGGCGCCGGTCGGGTGCGGGGATCGTTCGGTGCGCGGTGCAACCAACTGAGGAGGACTGACCATGCCGGGTGTGTTCGTACTGTTTGTTGTTATTGCCTTCATCCTGTTCAACAGCGTCAAGATCCTGCGCGAGTACGAGCGCGGCGTGGTGTTCCGGCTCGGGCGCTTCGCGGGCGTACGGGGCCCCGGCCTGATCATCCTCATCCCGCTCTTCGAAAAGATGGTCAAGGTCACGCTGCGCACGGTCGCGCTCGACGTGCCGCCGCAGGATGTCGTGACGAAGGACAACGTCTCGGTGAAGGTAAACGCCGTGATGTACTTTCAGGTGTTCGAGCCCGGGAAGGCCATCATCGCGGTCGAGGACTACCTCTACGCCACTTCGCAGATCGGCCAGACCACGCTGCGCTC
>CAYSLU010000050.1:1157-35061 GCA_964431965.1 uncultured Verrucomicrobiota bacterium | reverse complement strand
TCGGGGAAGCTGAAGGAGGCGGCCGACGTGATGGCGGGCCAGCCCGTCGCCGTCCAGCTCCGCTACCTGCAGACGCTGACGGAGATCGCCACCGAGAAGAACTCGACGATCGTCTTCCCCCTGCCGATCGACTTCCTGAAGTACTTCACCGACCGGAAGCCGTCGGCCTGACAGGTCGGCGATGAACCGGTCCGGCTAAGGCTCCGCTTGTGCGGCTGGCCCCGGAGTCCGCTTCCCCGCGCAGTCCGGGCAGACCGCGTTTGGGAAGCCGGCTCCGGCATGTCCGGCGACGAAGGCGGCGACCTGGCTCCAGTATGCGGGATCGTTGCGCATCTTCCGGCAGCTGACGCAGACGGGGAGCAGTCCCGCCAAGGCCTTCACGCTGGCCTCGGCCGTGGCCAGATCCGCGCCCAGGCGCGCTCTCTCCTCTTCCCATAGCGTGCGCTCGGACACGTCGCGCAGAACGAGCGTGGCCTTCGCGTCGCCTCGCCAGTCGCGGAACGTCTTTGAGCTGACTTCGGCCTCACACCGCGAATCGTCGCCTCGAAGAAGCGTCAGCCCGCCGGCCGCCCGTCCATCGCGGTTGAGCACGGCCATAAACTCGGGCAGGCGAGGGTCATGGCCGGCAATCCCCTGCATCCCGGCGTGGCGGATGTCGCGCAGCGGGCGCCGGAGCATGCGCTCGGCTGCCGGATTCGCGTCGAGAATGTCGCCGCTGGGACCGACCATGACAATGGCGTCCAGGTTGTTCTCGTACAGCGCGCGGCACCACCGCTCGCTCTCGCAGAGCGACGCATCGCGGAGGCGGAGAGCAGACGACACCTCGAACAGGATGAGGATCAGGATGATCAGCCCCGCCAGCGAAAGAGGCAGGGCGGCGTCCGCGGCGACATTGAGCTTCCAGTCCGGGGCCTCGACGTCCATGCCGATGACCAGCACGAGCGCGCCCGTCTGGGCGTCGACCACCGGCGCAAAGGCGCTTACGAATGTGCCGTACTCGTCCGTGTAGGGGCCGACGGTCAGCGCCCGCTCGCTGGCGAAGACATCGCCCAACTCCGCCGGCGGCGACCGATAGAGCGTTCCGGGCGGCGAAGCCAGGGGATCGCTGACGCCGAGGCTTTCCGGGCCGAAGATGACGCCGTTCCCCTTGAGGGTCATGCTGTAAATGCTACGACATCCGGCGATGTGTACCTGCCGCCTCATCCAGTCGCACATCCGGAGAAAAGCGGGGTTGCTTCGGTCCAGCAGCGAGAAGGAGAGTTCGGCCACGTCGCGGCTGCTCACGCTGTTCGCTATGAGCCTCGCCTTGCGGAGCAGATCGGCTCGCATCTGCCGGTCGCTCCGCTCGGCCACCCATACGGCGAACGCAACGCCCACCGCCGCCGTGACCGCGATGGCAAGCCACGGCCAGTACCTTCGTCCGATGCCGGCTACACGCATGCCATGTTCCTTCGATCCGTTCACCCGGCAGGCGAGGGCCAGCGAAAGAATGCTCGCGGAGGTTCGACCCCACAGCCGCCCGCTTGTCGGACATTATAAGGTCGGCGGCCCGGAGCTCAAGGGCAGACATGCGCAACGAGGGTGCCTCTCGCGGCCCCGAACGGTGGGAGGCGGTTGCGGGAAAACGCCCGCTCTTGCCGCTCGAGGCCGCCGCGAGCCGGGCATTGGGGTTGGTCCGGTCGGAGAATGGGAGTAAGATCGTGGCATGAAGGGTAGGTTGCGGATCGTGATCGCATGGGTCGCCCTCTGGGCGGCGGGCAGCCCGGCCTCCGCCCAGAGGGAGGACGTCTATGTCGATGCCCTGGGAGCGGGCTGGCAGTCCTGGTCGTGGGGCGGTTCCTACACGTTCACGAACGCGGCCCCCGTCCAGGCGGGCGCGGCATCGATCCGCTCGGTCCAGCAGGCGTGGGGTGCCCTCTCCCTGCATCACGCATCCATCCCGGCGGGCGCTTATGCGTACCTGGAGTTCTTCATCCACGGTGGCGCTGCAGGCGGGCAGCTGCTGCGAGTCCAACTGGAGGACGACACGACCGGCGGCGCCTCAGCCCCGGTCGATGTCGAGGACTACCTCGTCGGCGGCGTCAGCGTGGCCGCTGGCGCGTGGACGCTCGTCTCGATCCCTCTTTCTGCGTTCGCGCTGGCCACGCCCGGCTTCACGCGCATCGACGTGGCAGATCGCTCCGGAACCGCGCAGCCGGCGTGGTACCTCGACTCCATGGCGCTGATGCAGTCCGCGAGCGCGCCGTCGAGGCTCACCTCGGTGCGGGCGGGCGGGGCGCGCGCGGCAGTCGCGTTCTTCGACTCCGGGGTCACTCCCGCGACGGCCACCAATCCGGCCAACTACGGACTGGCCGGCAGTAACGACGCGCACTACGCGACGCGATCGACCCCGACCGCCGCGGCGTACGATGCCGCCCGGTGGCGCGTCGCGCTGTCTTTCACCCAGGACTTCGTGTCCGGCGGGCGGTACACCCTCTACGTCAACGGGGTGACCAATCTGGCGGGAACGGCCGTTGCGGCTGACACCCACGGCTCGTTCGGTTTCTCGAATCGGACGGTGTTCGTCGACGCCCTCGCGAGCAACCGCGCGATCAGCCCGCTGATCTACGGCGTCGCTTGGGCGCCGGGGACGAACTACCTGGCGGACAGCGGCGCCACCGTGCACCGCTGGGGCGGAAACCATGCCTCCACATACAACTGGCTGATTGAGGCGAAGAATTCGGCGAACGACTGGTATTTCGAGAACTACCCGTGGAGCGATCCCGGCGATCCGACGACGCCGAGCAACGCGGTGGCCTTCGCCGACTGGAACGCGGCCGCCGGGGTGGCCGGCGTCCTTACGCTCCCGCTGCTGCCGTACGTGGCAAAGGACCGGAGTTCGGCCAGCTTCTCGGTGGCCCGGTACGGGCCGCAGCAGGCGAGCGATCCGTACAACGCGAACGCCGGCAATGGCGTGTCGACGGGCGGATGGCCCATCGTCAACAATCCGCTCGACTCCGGCGTCAGCAACCGCGTGTCCGGGGGCTCGAACCAGGCCGGCGTCGTCTATCAGAACCTGTGGCTGCGGCACATCGCGTCGAACGCCGCCGCGGGCGTCGACGCGATGCCGTTCATCGCCATCGAGAACGAGATGGAGATCTGGAGCAGCACGCACCGCGACTGGCATCCGGGGGCGGTGACGTACGATGAGATCTGGTCGGTCTTCAGCAACGCCGCGGCGATGGTGCGGCGGGAGATGCCGCTCGCGAAGATACTCGGGCCGGTCACCTGCGGGTGGTGGTACTACTGGAACACCGAGGCGGGCGATGCGGACAAGCAGGCGCACGGCGGTGTGGATTCGCTGCCGTGGTTCCTGGCGCGCGCCCGGCAGCATGAGATTCAGACCGGGCAGCGCCTGCTCGACTACCTCGACGTCCACTACTACCCCGATCCGTCGTTCGGCGGCGCCACCGATGCCGCCGGCCGCGCGCTGCGCCTGCGGGCGACGCGCGAGCTGTGGGACGCGACATATCGGAGCGAGGGGTGGATCGGGTCCGATCTGTGGGCCACGCAGACGCAGCCGAACCGGAACTACCCGCAGCTCATCCCCCGCCTGAAGGCGCTGGTGGCGCAGCACTATCCGGGCCTTCCCATTGCCCTGACGGAGTACAACTGGGGGGCGGATGCGACGCTCAACGGCGCGCTGGCGTTCGCCGACTGCCTGGGCATCTTCGGCCGCGAGGGGCTCGACATGGCCTGTGCGTGGACGGCGCCCGCCGCCGACACCCCGGCCTACCAGGTCCTGAAGCTCTATCGCAACTGCGGCAGCTCGCATGTGCGGTTCGGCAACACCTCCGTGCTGGCGCAGGCGGGGCCTCCGAACCTGTTCACGGCCTACGCGGCCCGCGACCTGTCCGGGGCGCTCTCGCTGATCGTGGTCAACAAGGATCCAGGGTGCGACTACAGCGCGGCGATTCAGTTCGGCGGCTACATTCCGGCGCCGACCGCCGCCGTCTATCAGGTGTCCGCCGCGAATCTCCGGGCGGTCCTGCGGGAGCCCGACCTGACGACGGCCGGAACGAACATGACCGCCGTGTTTCCCGCGTACAGCGTGACGCATCTGCGGTTCTCGCCGCGGGACAGCGTCGGCGACGGGATCGCCGACTGGTGGCGAGCGCTCTATTTCGGAGGCACCGGCGCCGCCACCACGGACGTTTCCGGAGCCGCAGGCGACATCGATCGTGACGGCATGAGCAACCTGCAGGAGTACCGGGCCGGCACGGATCCGACCAACGGGTGCTCCTTCCTGGGGATGCGCGTGCCGGCTGGCGACCACGAGCGCTCTTCCGGCCGGTTCGTGGCGCAGTGGTCGAGCGTCACCGGGCGGCTCTACGCGCTTGAGCGCTCAACCGATCTTGTTCACGCGGCGTTCGGCCCGCTGGCCACGAATATCTGGGCCACGCCTCCCCTCAACACGGCTACCGACTCCGCTGCCGAGGGATCCGGGCCGTACTACTACCGAGTCCGGCTGCAGCCGTAGCGCAGGGCGCTGCCCGCCGCCTGCTCCGTGTCCGGGCGGCGCCGGGCCGTGTGCGGCAGGCGGGTTCAGCGAGGGCGGACGTTGACCCGGTAGAATTTGGCGTTGGCCGGCGCGTTGGTGTCGGCGAGCGTGAGCCGGCCGCCGGCGACGCCGGTCACGCTGCTCTGGCCGACGACGGGCTGCCAGGCGCCGGTCAGGAGGTTCGTCCGCCAGTCCAGCCCGTAAACGCGGGCCGTGCTGCAGTTGACGCTGAAGGCCGCGGCGTTGCTGACGGCGGCGGACGTGATCGCCAGGCGGGATGCGGCGTTGGTCGGCTGGGTGCCGGCCAGGAGTTCGTCGCCGTCGCAGATGCCGTCGGCGTCGCGATCGGCGGCGAAGAGGGCGGCGGCGAGGGAGTACCAGGCCAGGGCCATCCGGCGGCGGCCGGTCGCGTTGAGGTGCCAGTCACCGCCGGTGTCGAGCGAGTAGTGGAAAGACATCTTCTGGTTGGTGACGCCTCCGGAGACGTACGTCTGCTGGATTCCGTTGGTGCTCCAGGCTTCGAGGTCCGCGATGTCGAGCAGGTGCGTGTTGTTCGTCGCGCAGTAGGCGCGGACGTAGCGGTTGAAAGCGTTGCGCGCATCGTTGTCGTCGAAGTTCAGGCCCGACAGCGGCATGGTCATGTAGACGAACAGCGTTTCGGGGTGCCGGTTCTCGAGGCCGCGCATCACGGCGCAGTAGCTGGTGGGGTTCGCGTAGGGATCGATCCAGCAGAACTTGTCCATGGCGACGTTCACCCGGGGGAACCGCCAGCCGGAGGCGACCACGGAGTTGCTGAAGCAGGTGATCTTGTTGTCCCACTCGGGGTTGCCTCGCATGCACTCGTAGACGAAGCCGTTCGACGTAGTCGACGGAGCGGACGCGGCGCGGTAGGTGGGGCTACCTTCGGTCCCCGTGGTCGCGACTCCGCCGTGGTACGACCAGTCGCTGTCGTCGCCGTCGTAGTTGTAGACGCGGAGGCGGTACCGGTTGGTGTCGCTCGCATGCAGGACGTTCATGCCGGTGGTGATGTTGCCGCCGACGGAGGCGTGCGTGAAGAACCAGCGCAGCAGCCCGACTTTGGCCATGACCGACAGGGGCGCATTGGTGGCCGAAGCCGCGTTGACGTGGTTGATGGTGACGGCGTCAGCCCCGGAGAACGCACCGGACGCGAGCGCCACGGCAAGGCCTGAGATGCTGATGACACATCGGAGCCGACCGTGATGAGCCGGCCGGGGCGCGGCCGCGGCGGACGCTGTGTCTGGTTCTGGTCGGTTCACGATTCACGCATCCCCCGGCTGCTTCGGACTCGCCGGATCCTGCGCCATCTCATGCAGGCCCAGGCTACGACCGACACGCCCGCCGTTCCCGCCGCTTGCCACGGGAACGCAAGCGCGAGCGCGATGCAGGCCGCCACCGCGAACAGAGCCCCAAATCCCAGGCCCAGAACGCGGTACTTCGGCGAAAGGTCGGGGAAACGGGCGGCTGTCAACGCGGCCATCGCGAGGCTGAGCAGGATCGCCAGACACACCGGAGCAAAGCAGAGGATCGACCTGGCGATGCCGGATTCGGCGCTGCGCGCTTCGCCGAGGAGAAACGCAAGCGCCAGGGCCAGCGCCGCGAGCAGCGCGGCCAGCACGAGGCGGAAGAGGGCGCGAATCCAACGCTCGGTCCGGATGCGCTCGCCCCGTGCCAGCAGAAGAATCCCGGTTGCCAGCAGGGGAATTCCGATGAAGAAGGGCAGCGTCAGGACGCCGACCACGGACAGAGTCGTTCCATACGTGTTGTCGCGCTTCATGGGTTGCTCATCCAGTCGCCATATGGTCGCACCAACCGGGCGCAGACCGCAAGATTCGGGGCCACAAGTCCATTCGTCCGGCTCGCTGCATGCCCGCCTCCTGGGGGCCACCCGACCGGCCGGATCAGTCCAGCCCCAAGGCGCGGAGCGCGGCGGGGCCGGCGGGGAAGCCCACGTGCCGGGCGAGGGCGGCGATGGCGGCGGCGTCGATCCGGTCGTCGATGGTGTGTGGGGAGGTGACCGAGTGCGAGGCGACCAGGATGCCGATCTCCTGGGCGTCGGCGAGCGCCAAGCCGACGGAGAGACCGGCGATGAGGCCGGCCAGATGGGCGTCGCCGGCGCCGGCGGTGCTGGCGATCTCCACCGGAGCGGGGGCGACATGGTTCAGGCGCGCGCCGTCCCATGTCCAGCTCCCGTGTCGTCCGGCGGTGATCGCCAGCTGCATCCTCGGATTGAGCGCCCGGAGCCGCTGGACGGCTCGCTCCACGATGCGGGCGGGCTCGCCTTCGGATGGGATGCCGGCGGCGGCCGCCGCCTCGTCCACGTTGATCGCCAGCAGGTCGACGAGCGGCAGGAAGCCTCCGCCCACGGCTTCCGCCATCTCGGCGCTGGTGAAGGAGGCGACGCGGAAGCTGCCTCGGGCGGTGGCCAGATCGAGCAGCGCGCGCCGGGCCGGGAGCGGCACCTCGGGCGCGGCCAGGGCTACGCCGCGCGCGCCGTGGCGGGCGAGCGCAGGGTCCAGTTCGGAGACCAGCGCGGCGTCCACGCGGGCGCAGGCCGAGTCCTCGGTGGTCATGTTGCCGCCGCTGCCGTCGGGGTAGATGAAGCAGAACGAGAAGAGCGTCGACACGCCCGGCACGCGCTGCACGAGGCGGGTGTCGAGGCCGGCTTCCGTCATCTCGCGCAGGAGCCGGCTGCCCACATCGTCGTCGCCCACCTTGCCGGCGGGAAGCACCGGGTAGCCCGGCCCCATCAGCGCCTTCACGTAGTGCGAGATGATGTGCAGCTTGCAGTAGTCGCGCCGGTCGATGAACCGTCCGCCGCGGCTTTCCTCGCGGCCGAGCGTGTGGTCGCCGCTCAGCAGGAAAAACGAGCCCGAGCCGATGCCGCCGACGCCGGCCATGGCATCGAAGCGTCGGGCTCCGGGTGCGCGGAGGGGCTGGCGGGCCGGGCCGGTCATACGCCGAGATCCCACTCCGGGTGCTCGCTGACGGGGTGGGCGGCCGTGGCCTCGGTTGCGGTGATGAGCGCGTCCGGGTGCTCCTGCAGGAGCGTCAGGGGATACTCGGGGCACACGGGGCCGAAGAGCGCGACGCGCAGCGCGGTCTGTTTCCACGCGCCGGTGTCGGAGAACACGCGGACGCGCTTCGCGGACAGGCACTCCTTGATTCCGAGCGTGACCGACATGGGCGGGACGAACTGGTAGGCGGCGCCGAGGGTCCGGTGGGCCAGCGCCATGATCGTGTCGAGGTTGTTGTCCTGGATCCGGATCGACGCCTCGCGCAGGTCCTCGATCGTGATGTGGCTGAACGGGTGCCGCCGGGTCTGGTTGTAGGCGATGTGACCGTCCTGGCCCCAGCCGCCGTAGGTGAGGTCGATCGGCGCCGCGGTGATCCGGCGGCGGACCTCGTCCATGGTCGAAGGCGTCAGCCACACGCGGTTCTTCTCAGGCACCGCGAGCCGGCGGGCGACGGGGGCGTAGAAGCGCTCCTCCATGAACCCGCGGAAGCAGTAGGGGTGGCGGCGGGGCAGCTCGCGGCCTTGCCAGTCGAGGCACTCGTCCATGTGGAACACGACGAGGCGGCGCAGGCTGACGCCTCGGCTGTTGACGAGATCGGTGAACGGCTGGTACCAGCAACCGGGCCCGCAGGGGATGATGGCGCGCGTGTCGCGGCCGCGCCGGTTGTTGCGCTCGATGAAGTCCACCAACTCGGCGGCCATGAGGTCGCCCATCTCGGCTGAGTCCCGGCAGACGCGCAGAGGAACCCTGCGCGTCGGGTGCTTCTCGAGCTTCTGCCACGGGATTCGGCACCACTGGTACAGATCCGCCGGTCGAATGAAGTCCATGATCCGCTCCGCCTCCTGTTGCCGTCGTCGGCTCACACGATATCCACGAACCCGCCGCCGCGATAGCGGAAATGCACGCGGCGACGCTCCGCCCGGGCCACGTCCGCCGCGAGGGACATGACGGCGCTCAGGTAGCCGGCTTCAGCGTTCTGGGCCGGCCGGTACGTCGGGTCGCGCATCATGGCGAGCAGCTCGAGCACGTGGCGGCGGTCGCCGCCGCCGTGGCCGGAGCCGTCGCTCTTCACCGGGTGCACGGTTTCCGTTCCGGTCCGGTTGTCGAATACGGTGAACGCCATGGCGTCCATGTTGCCCCAGACGCTGCCGTTTCGGCCGATGATCCGGATGTTCCGCCCGGCGGCCGATCCGCCGGCGTTGAAGCTCAGCATGAACGTGGCGATGGCGCCATTCTCGTACTCGATCTGCACGCTCTGGACGTCCGCGATGTCCTTCTCGGTCGTATAGACGCAGGCGTCGCCGTGCTCGAGGAACCGGTGCATAGCGCGGTCGGCCTGCTCGCCCTCCGCGGCCGCCTGGTCCGCGCGGTAGACGCAGTCCCGGCGTACGCCGCAGCCGGGGCAGGCCGGCGGGAGCGCCGGGTTCGGGCTGAATATCAGGCGCCCGCCGTGGGAGTCGAGCGATGCGGGCCGGCTGTCCGCCATCCAGTTCAGGATGTCCATGTCGTGGCAGCACTTCTCCAGCATGCTGCCGCCGCTGGTGGCCTGGAAGCGGCGCCAGGTCCCGCGCATGAACAGGGAGGTCGTGACCCACCGCACCAGTTCGTCGGCCTCGATGGCGACGATGCCGCCGATGGCGCCGCTGCGGACGACCTCGCGGATGCCGGCGTAGAACGGGGCGGAGCGGAGGACGAAGCCGATCAGCGTGCGCGCGCCGTATCGGCGCTCGGCCTCGATGATGCGCTCGCAGTCCCCGGTCGTCGTGGCCAGCGGCTTCTCGATGGCGAGGGCTATGCCGCGTTCGAGAAAGGGGAGGGCGTGCTCGGCGTGGAGGTGATTGGGCGTGCAGACCACCACGCCGTCGAGCTTCGGGTGGCGGCGGAGGACGTCGCGCCAGTCGTCGTAGCCCGGAATGCCCGGCGGGAGGCCCGCTCGCTCGGACATGAGCCGCCGGCGGCCAGGGTCGGGGTCTGCCAGCGCGACGATCTCGATGTCCGGGCAGCGGGCGTACTCGCTGGCGTACGGGACGCTCCGTCCGCCGGTGCCGATGAAGGCCACGCGAAAGCGGCGTCGGCCACCGGATGAACGAGGCACAGTCCGGCGCCGCATCAGGCGCGCGGCTTGGCTTCGTTGATGCGCAGGCGGCGGCCCAGGAGATCCTGGCCGTTCAGGCCGTTGATGGCGGCCAGCGCCTGGGCCTGGTCTTCCATGACGACGAACCCGAAGCCGCGCGACTTGCCAGTCATGCGGTCCATGACGACCGACGAGGACGAAACGGTTCCGTGTGCTTCGAACGCCTTGCGCAGATCCTGCTCCGTGGCGTCGAACGAGAGGTTCCCGACATAGATGTTCACGCTGGCCTCTACTGCTGATGAGATCGCAGGCGGGACCCAAAGGAACACTCCCTTGCCGGCCCCGAGCTGCACACGGCGACGAATGGTACGCGCGGCCTGGGGGGGGGCGCAACGAAAAAGGGGTCGCCGCGGCGGCGGGCGATTCGATATCATGCCGACCGGCTGCGCGTGCGGTTCAGCCGGCGGAGGTTTGGCTGTGATATACGAGGAAGCGCGGTACGGGCGGGTGTTCATCCTGCGCCTGGAGCACGGCGAAGTACTGCACGAGGTCATCGAGCGGTTCGCGGCCGACCGCTCGATCCGCGCGGCGCTGGTGTTCGCGCTCGGGGGCGCGGACGGCGGAAGTCGCCTCGTGGTGGGCCCGGAGGACGGCGACGCCCGGCCGGTGAGCCCGATGGCGCGCGTGCTGGCGGCGCCCCACGAGATCATGGGCGTGGGCACGCTGTTCCCGGATGATGCGGGCCAGCCGATGCTGCACCTGCACCTGGCGGCGGGCCGGGGCGAGTCGACTACGACCGGCTGCGTGCGGCAGGGGGTTCTCACCTGGCAGGTCGGCGAAGTGGCCGTTCTGGAGCTGCTGGACACCGGCTCCGTGCGCCGGTTGGACCCGGCGCTGGGGTTCAAGCTGCTGAGGCCGCCGGAGGGGGCGCGGGGGCCGGCATGACGGGGGCCCCATCCATCGCCGCCTTCGTGTTCGACATCGGCGGGGTTCTGCTCAACTACGACCTCCGCGTGGTGGCATCGCGGCTGACCGAGGATCCCCGGGCCATCGCGGGCATTCTCGGCCTGCGGCATCACCCGAGCCTGCCGGAGGTCGAGAGCGGACGGCTGTCGGGCGAAGCGTACGTCGAGCGGTGCATCCGGCCGCATGCGCCGGGCGCGACCTACCGGCGCGTGGTGGAGGCATGGAAGGACGGGTTCAGCGTGAACACGGAGGGGACGGCTCTGTTTCACGCGCTGCGGGGCGCGGGATATCCGGTGTACCTGCTGAGCAACATTGCGGACTTTAATGTCGAGGCGATCGAAGAAAAGTACCCGGGCTTCTTCGCGCTGCCGTCAGAGGCGTTCTGCTCGTACCGGCTCGGGCTCGTGAAGCCGCAGCCCGAGATCTACCGGGCCGTGTGCGGCCGGATCGGGGCCCCGCCCGAGGCGTGCGTGTTTCTGGACGACACGCCGGAGTGCGTGGCAGGGGCGGCTGCGGTAGGCATGCGCGCCCTTCTGTTTTCCAGCGTGCGGATAGCGGGCGTGCGGGATGAGATCCGGCGGCTGGCGCCGGGCGCGCCGGTCTGAGCGGACGGACGAGAAGGGGGGGGCGATGGGAGACGGGGCTGACAAGCGCAAGACGCGCGAAGCCGAGCTGGAGCTGGCCTTTCTCGAGCGGCTTCGCGCGCGCCTGCCCCGGGACGTCGAGCTGCTGAAGGCTCTCGGTGACCTGTACACGCGGACGGGTCGCTACCGCGACGGGCTGGAGGTGGATCTGCTGCTCGTGTCGCTCTGTGCGGACGATCCGATGGTCTGGTATAACCTCGGCTGCAGCCGGGCGCTGATCGGGGAGCAGGATGCGGCCATCGAGGTTCTGACGCGCGCGGTGGCGCTCGGATACCGGGATCTCGAGTTCATGGCCGAGGACGGGGACTTGCAGTCGCTCCGCAGCGACGCGCGCTTCCAGGCGCTCGTGCGGGGCGGCGCGCCCGGCGCATGATGGAGCGGAGGCCGTTCATGGAGAAGACGCTGAGGGAGTTGGCGCAGGAGCGCGAGGACAAGGTGCTGACGCATCCGCTGGCGATGCGCAGCTCCCGGAGCCGGGGGAGGGTGCGGAATGAGCCGCCCGACCCGATCCGCCTCTGCTACCAGCGCGATGCGCACCGGATCCTGCACTGCACCGCGTTCCGCCGGCTGCGGTACAAGACGCAGGTCATCTTCTCGCCCGATAACGACCACGTGTCGACCCGGGTCGATCACTCGCTCTACATGGCCTCCATCGCCCAGACGATCGCGGGCACTCTGGGCCTGAACACGGACCTGGTGTTCGCGATCGCGCTGGGGCACGACCTCGGGCACGGCCCGTTCGGGCATGCCGGCGAGACCGTGCTGGACCGGCTGTGGAAGCGCATCGACCAGACGAAGTCCTTCCAGCACGAGCTGCACAGCCTGCGCGTCGTGGACACCCTGACCCGGCGTCCGTCGACCGGTTCGCGCGGGCTGAACCTGAGCTACGAGGTGCGGGACGGGATCGTGGGGCACTGCGGCGAGCGGTCCGAGCAGCGGATCTCGCCGCGGGCGGCGGTCGGGCCCCGGCTTGAGGCCCAGAGCCAGAGGGGGCTGCTGCCCCTGACGATGGAAGGCTGTATCGTCCGGCTGGTTGATCGCATCGCCTACATCGGCCGCGACTACGAGGATGCCGCGTCCGTGCTGGGCAAGCTTCCGCCCCTGCCGCGGAAGGTGTCTTCCGTGCTGGGCTCCACGAACCGGAGCGTCATCAACGCGCTGGTCACCGACATCATCCAGACCAACCTGCGCGACCCGTCGATGATCGGGTTCTCCGACGCGGCCTTCGAGTCGCTCGAGCTCATGTACCGGTACAACTGCTCGCACATCTACTACCACCCGCGGCTCGTGGAATACGCCGAGAAAACGGAGCGGATGCTCGAGGTCATCTTTGAGTTCGAGCAGAAGGAGCTGGCGTCAAAGAGCCCGGACACCTGGGGCCGGACGCGGGAGAGCGACTCGTTCCCGGTTCGTGAGCTTCACGGATTCATCGCCGGGACCTATCCGGCGGACGGGCGCCCCTCGCTGTCCCAGGTCGTGGTGGACCACATTTCGCTCATGACCGACCGGTTCGCCCGGAACCTCTTCGAGGAGATCGTGCTGCCCAAGCCGATCGGCCGCGGTCGATAGCGCCAGCGCCCCCGGGAACGTGGAGGGACGGCCTCCGTGTCGTCCGTTGACCGGGATCCGGCCGGAAGCAGGATGACCCTGAACGCGCGGGCCCGGGGGAGGGCGTGAAAAGGGTTGAGCAGCCGTCCGGTATGTGCTGATAATGCGAACACCCCGTGTGGTCGGGGGAAGGCCGGCTGAGTCCGGCCGGCGACCGTCGTTTGGATCATGAGCCCGCATCCTGGCAAACCTCGAGAAACGGCTCACCTATGGCTGGCGACGAGCATCCTGCTCTCACTGGTCCTGTACAGCCTCAGCGTCCAGTTCGTCGATCGCGTGCGGGGGCTGTTCGAGCCGTACACGTACCTGCCCGTCGCCGACTGGATCACGTACGCGATCTTCCTCTGGCTGCTGGCGCTGCTGCTCCTGGCCTACCGCCGCTGGCGAGACGCCATTTTCCGCGAGCGTGAGCTGGAGTCGATCTTCGCCAGCATCAATCCGAACGTCCTGCTGATCGTGAACCCGGACCGCACGATCGCGATGTGCAACAACGCCGTGCGCGACATGTTCGGGTACGAGCCGGGCGAGGTGACGCACCGGACGACCGACCTCCTGTACTTCGATCGCCGGGTGTCGGGCGACACGCGCGAGGTCTTCAACGCGATCCGGAACGTCGGGTTCCACATCGGCACCGCGACCGGCCGCCGCAAGGACGGCTCCACGATGCCGCTCGAGATCATCACGAGCGGACTCATCGGTCGCTGGGGCGCGGTTCTGATCATCCGCGACATCACGGAGCGAACGCAGCGCGAGGAGGCCATCATCCGCGCCAAGGAGGCGGCGGAGCAGGCCGAGAAGACGAAGACCGAGATCCTGAACGAGCTGCAGCGCAACTACAACCGGCTGCGCGAGCTCGAGGAGATGCGGGACAAGCTCACGCACATGATCGTGCATGACCTGCGATCGCCGGCGACGTCGATCCGGCGATGCCTCGAGCTGCTGAAGGCCGACTCGGCGACCGTGCTCGACGCGGAGCGCCTGAGCTACCTGGACGAAGCCGCCCGTCTGACGGGGCATCTGTCGGACATGATCAACTCGCTGCTCGACATCAGCCGGCTCGAGAACGGACAGATGCCGATCAACCGGGCGCCGTGCGATCTGGCCCGGCTGTGCGACGAGGCTGTCTCGGCCCTGCTCTCGGCGTTCGAGGAGAAGCGGATCACGATCGGCGGTCGGCCCGATCCGATCATCGCGTCCTGCGACCGGGACCTGGTGCTCCGGGTGCTCCTCAACCTGCTGGGCAACTCGATCAAGTTCACGCCGTCCGGCGGGCGGATCGACATAGAGGTCACGCGCCAGGGCGCCCTCGCGCGCGTGCAGATCCGGGACACCGGGCGGGGCATCCCCCCGGAGTACCTGGGCAAGGTGTTCGAGCGGTTCTTCCAGGTGGAGGCCCGGAAGTACTCGAGCGGGCTCGGCCTCGCCTTCTGCAAGCTCGCGATCGAGGCGCACGGCGGGCGCATCGGAGTCGAAAGCGAGCAGGGGAAGGGGAGCACCTTCTGGTTCACCCTGCCGTGCGAGGGGAGCGCGCCATGATCATCGGGGTTGTCCGCGCGGATGTCACGATTCCGCATGCCCAGTCGCTCAAGGAGAAGCGAATGGTCCTGCGGAGCCTGAAGGACCGCATCCTCAACAAGATGAACGTCAGCGTTGCCGAGGTGGGCAACCAGGATGTGTGGCAGCGGGCGGAGCTGGCGTTCGTCACGGTGGCGGCCACTTCCGAGGTGGTGCAGAAGCGGATCTCCGAACTCGAGTCGGTCCTGCGCTCGAACCCGATGTACGTCCTGACGGCGCTGAACACCGAAATGCTCTGACCCGCAGGTGCTCCGGCCCCCGCCGGGCCTCCCGGTACCCGACCATGACCACCCCCGACCCCAGCACGCCCGACGGCGCCGCCGCCCTTCAGAAGCAGATCCGGGAGATGCTCCGCCAGGCGAACGCCGGCTTCAGCTTCGGCGGGACACCGGGCTCGGAGCCCGGCGGGACGGGCGGGGGGGACGATTCGGACCCGGGCGAGGCCCGGCGGGCGGCGGTGCTCCGGCGGATCGTCGAGTTCAGCCTGAAGCCCCGGGAGATCCGAGACTCGCTCGATCGGTTCGTGATCCGGCAGTCGCTGGCGAAGAAGGTGCTGGCGGTGGCCGTGTGCGACCACTACCACCACGTCCGGCGCTGCCTGGAGAACCCGGCGCTACGCGAGAGCGAGTACACGAAGCAGAACGTCATCCTGTTGGGGCCAACCGGGGTGGGAAAGACCTACCTGATGCGGTGCATCGCGAAGCTGATCGGGGTCCCGTTCGTCAAGGCCGACGCCACGAAGTTTTCCGAGACTGGCTACGTCGGCTACGACGTCGAGGACATCGTCCGGGACCTGGTCAAGCAGGCCGATGGAGACGTGGACCTGGCCCAGTACGGGATGGTCTACATCGACGAAATCGACAAGATCGCCAGCCAGCCTTCGGCGGCGGGCCGCGATGTGTCGGGCCGCGGCGTGCAGATCAACCTGCTCAAGCTCATGGAGGAGACGGACGTCAACCTTCACAGCCAGACGGATCTGATCGGCCAGATGCAGGCGATCATGGAGATGCAGCGCGGCAAGGCGCGCAAGCGGACCGTCAACACCCGCCACATCCTGTTCATCGTTAGCGGGGCGTTCGACAAGCTCTCCGAGGTCGTGCAGGCGCGCGTCCGGTCCGGCCGGATCGGCTTCAGCCGGGATGGGGATGGCGCGTCCGGCGAGGACGCGGACATCCTGCGCGACGTGCAGACTCAGGATTTCATCAAGTACGGGTTCGAGCCGGAGTTCATCGGGCGACTGCCCGTCCGGGTCGTGTGCGAGGCGCTGTCGGCTGACGACCTCGAGCAGGTGCTGCTCAAGTCCGAGGGCAGCATTCTGAACCAGTACCGCGAGGATCTCCGGGGCTACGGGATCGAGTTCGCCCTGGCTCCGGAGGCTGTCCGCGAGGTGGCGCGGCTGGCCCATCGGGAGCGCACGGGCGCCCGCGGCCTGATGACCGTTCTGGAGCGCGTGTTCCGAGACTTCAAGTTCGAGCTGCCTTCCACGTCGATTCGCGCGTTCGAGATCACGCCCGAAACCGTATCCGATCCGGCCGTGACGCTTCAGGAGCTGATGCGGAATAGCGCGGACTCGCAGCGGGGCGTGCTGGCCGGGGAGGTGGCGGAGTTTGCGGCCCGGTTTCAGAAGGAGCATGGCCTGCGGCTCCTGTTCGAGCCGGCCGCCGTGGCCGCCCTCGTCGACCAGAGCGTGACCTCGGATCGGACGATCCGGGGCATCTGCGAGGAAAAGTTCAAGGACTTCCAGTTCGGGTTGAAGCTCGTGGCGCGGAACACGGGCACCACGTCGTTCACGGTGACGCGGGCGGTCGTTGAGGCCCCGGATCGGGAGCTGTCCCTCTGGATCGTGGAGAGCTACCGGTCGGGCGGCGGGTCCGCTCCGAAAGAGCCGTAGGCGGAGCCGCTCCGCGCTCAGGGCCGAGGCCCGAGTACCATGCCGGCCGCGATCGCCCGAGCCGCGGCCTCGCCCTCGATGGCCCGGACGAGCGCCAGGGCGAACTCGAAAGTCGTTCCCGGACCCTGGCTGGTGATGATGCGCCCCTCCACGACGACCCGCTCCGCCACGTGCATGGCGCGGGTCAGCTGGTCGGCCACCGACGGGTGACACGTTGCCCGAATCCCGTCGAGGATGCCTGCGGCCTGAAGCACCAGCGGCGCCGCGCAGACGGCGCCGATCCACTTGCCGGATCGGTGGTGCGCCCGGATGGCGGCCAGCAGCCGCTCGTCGCGCGCGAGGTCGTGCGCCGCCTTGCCGCCCGGAATCATGATCGCATCGAACGTGGAGGGGTCCACGGCGCTCCACGCGGTGTCGGGCTGGATCATCACTCCGCGCGAGGCGGTGACGAGGCCGGGGCTCATGCCGACGAGCGTGACTTGCCAGCCGGCGCGGCGCAGGACATCGACGGTGATGACCGCCTCCATCTCCTCGGAGCCATCGGCGATCGGGACCAGGACGCGGATCATGGCGGGGACCTCCAGGCGATCGGTCTCAGTCCTCCCGCCGGCTGCCCAGCAAGCCGGAGCGGAGCAGGTAGTACACGAGCATCGAGAGGGCGCTGACAGCCGCGGCGACGTAGGTCAGGAACGCGGCGTTGAGAACCTTCCCCGCGTCCTCGCGCTCGGTTTCCGTGACGATTCCGGACGAGACCATGAGCCGCTTGGCGCGTGCGCTGGCGTCCCACTCGACCGGCAGCGTGATGAGGGAGAACACCACGGTGGCGGCGAACAAGATGATGCCGAGCTTGATCATGCCCAGCGACCGCATCATGAACCCAAGCGGCAGGAGGATGTAGGAGGCGTAGCTCCCGATCTGGGCGACGGGCACCAGGGCGGTTCGAAGCCCGAGCGCCGCATAGCCCTTGGCGTGCTGGAGCGCGTGTCCGGCCTCGTGGCAGGCGACGCCGATGGCCGATATCGACGCGGACTGGTAGACGGACGGAGACAGCCTCAGCGTGCGGCTCGTCGGGTCGTAGTGGTCGCTCAGGAAGCCGTCGACCTCCTCGATCTGCACGTTGGATATGCCTTGTCGCTTCAGCAGACGATCAGCGGCCTCGGCGCCCGTTATGCCGGACGCGGCGGGCCTCCGGGAATACTTGCTGAACGTGCTCTTCGTCAGGATCGTCGCAAACCCAGCCAGCAGGAGCGCGGGAATCGTGAATACCCAGTACAGCGGATCGAACATCATGGCGTCATAACCTCCTTGGTCGGGTTCAATTACAGCACAGGGGGACGGTCATTTCAAGGGTCTGCGGTTCGGGGTTGCGGTGCGGGTGCGGCGGGTTCTAGACTCACGGTCCGAGTGGCGGCTGCGGCCGCAGCGAAGGAGATGACGCATGACCCCGAAGCAACGCGTATTGGCGGCGCTCAGCCGGCAGCCGCTCGATCGCATGCCCGTCGACCTATGGCACACCCCGGAGGTCGGCGCCGCGCTGCGACGGCATTTCGGAGTGGAGGACGACCTGGCCCTGTATCGCGCGATGGGGCTCGACAAGATCGTCTGGGTGTTTCCGCCCTATGCCGCCGCGGCGCCCGCCGCGCCCGCCGGCGGCGATGACGGCCCGCCGCGCGGGCTGTGGGGCATCCGGACGAAGACCGTTCAGGCCGGCATGGCGACGTACAACGAGAGCGTTCAGCCGCCCATGGACGGCTACGAGACGGCGGCTGACGTGGAGCGGTTCCCATACTGGCCCGACCCGGGCCGCTATGACTACGCCTCGGCCGGCGAGACCGCCCGGCGGTGCTCCGCCGAGTTCGCGGTGATCGGGCCATGGGTCTCGTTCTTCGAGATCTACTGCAAGCTTCGCGGGCTGGAGCAGTCGCTCATGGACCTCATCGAGCGACCCGGCTTCGTCGATGAGGTGCTCGACCGCATCGAGCACGCCCAGACAGAGATGATGAAGCGGTACTTCCAGCAGGCCGCGCGGTTCATCGACCTGGTCTTCATCAGCGACGACATGGGCTCGCAGGCCGCCCTGCTGATGGCGCCCGAGATGTGGGAGCGGCACTTCCGGCGCCGCATGGTCCGCTGGGTGGACCTCGTCCATTCCTTCGGCATCCGGGTGTTCTTCCACACGGACGGCGCCTCCGAGCCCCTGGTGCGCCCGCTTATCGAGTGCGGCATCGACGTACTGAACCCGATCCAGCACGCCTGCCCGGGCATGGATATGGCCGGCCTGAAGCGGAAGTACGGGCGCGACGTGATCTTCCATGGCGGCGTCGACAACCAGACGGTGCTGCCGTTCGGCACGCCCGACGACGTGCGGCGCGAGACGCGCGCGTGCCTGGAGACACTGGGCGGAGACCGCGAGGGGTTCATCTGCTGCTCGTGTCACAACGTGCAGCCGGGGACGCCGGTCGGGAACGTGTTGGCGATGGTCGAGACAGTGAAGGCGTGGTAGGCGAAAGGCGTCCGTGAAACCGACCATAGACTTGCTCACCGACCATGGCGTGCTGCAGCGTGACGCGGCGATCCCGCTGCGCGGGACAGCCGCGCCCGGGGCGGCTGTGCGCCTGAGCTTCCGCGGCCGCGAGTGGAAGTCCGGCGTCGATCCGGCCGGCCGCTGGCAAGCTGTCATCGGCCCGTTTGAGTCCGGCGGGCCCGACGACCTGGCGGTCGCGGCATCGGGCGGCGACGCCCGGGCTGTGCGCGACCTGCTGGTGGGCGATGTCTGGGTCTGCTCCGGGCAGTCCAACATGGCGATGCCGCTGAGGGACGCCGAGGGGGGGGGCGAGGAGGCGGCCGGCGCGTGCGATCCGGCCCTTCGGCTCCTGCCGGTCTCCCGGTGCTCGGCTGATGCGGCGCAGCCGGCGCTGGCGGCCGGGAGCCAATGGGTGCGCTGCGATCCGGCCGCCGCGGCCGCGTTTTCCGCGATCGGCTATTTCTTCGGTCGCGCGCTGCGCGCGGCGCTGGGCGTGCCGATCGGGCTCATCGATGCGTCGGTCGGCAACACCCCGGGTGAGGCGTGGATGCCGCGGGCTGCGATCGACGCCGATGCCGGCTACGGCCCGATCCTCCAGCGGTGGGAGCGGAGTCTGGCGATCGCGCCGGATCCGGATCGGCTGTATGCCCGTGCGTTCGAGGTGTGGGACGCGATGGCTGACCGCTTTGAGCGCGAGGGGCGGCGTATCCCGGGGGCGCATCCGAAGCTGGTGGGGCCGGGGCATGTGTGGACGCCGGCCGGGCTGTGGAACGGCATGATCGCCCCGCTGACGGCCCTGCCGGTGCGCGGGGTGATCTGGTACCAGGGCGCCGGAGCGCCGGAGCGGGCGCACCAGTATCGTCGGCTGTTCCGGGCGCTTATCCGCTCCTGGCGCGCGGCGTGGGGCATCGGCGACTTTCCGTTCCTATACTTGCAGGAGGCCAACTTCGGGCCGCGCCGCGACCAGCCGGCGGAGCACTCCTGGGCCGAACTGCGCGAGGCACAGCAGATGGCGCTGGCCGAGCCGAACACGGCCATGGGCGTAGCCATGGACGTGGGGGAGGAGCGCAACATCCACCCCGTTCGGAAGCGCCCGCTGGGCGAGCGGCTGGCGCTGGCGGCGCAGGCTCGCGTCTACGGCCAGGACATCCCGTGGTCCAGCCCGTTCCTCCGCGAGATGGCGACCGCGGGGGCGTCCGTCCGGCTGCGCTTCGACCACACGTACGGCGGGCTGCGCACGAGCGACGGCCGCGAGCCGGCGGGCTTTGCGCTTTCGGGCGGGTATGACGGCAAGAGCGCCGGCTCGCGCGGGTTCGCGTGGGCGCGGGGTCGCATCGAGGGCGACGAGATCGTCCTCCACTCCCCGGCGGTTCCCGAGCCCACGGCCGTCCGGTACGCCTGGGCCCAGAACCCGGACTGCAACGTCGTGAATGCGATCGGCCTGCCGCTCGCGCCGTTCCGGACGGACGACTGGCCGGGCGTGACTGTGGGCAACGAGTAGTCGTGAGGTGCTCTGCCGTGGAACCATTTCGCGTGGCCGCCGTGACGCTGACCCCGCGGACGGGCCGGGTTGCCGCGAATCTCGACAGCGTCATGGCCTGGATGCGGAAGGCGGCCGAGGCGGGGGCGCGGCTGGTGCTGTTTCCGGAGGGCATTCTTTCCGGCTACGATCTGGCGCAGGTCGAGCGGTCCTCCCTGCGCGCGGACGGGCCTGAGATCCGGCGGCTCCGCGATGAAGCCGCCGCGCTCGGGGTGTGCGTCTCGGCGGGCTATCTGGAGCGCTCGGACGGGGTGTTTTTCGTGTCCCAGTGCGCCGCCGGGCCCGGCGGCCTGTGGCTGAACTACCGGAAGTGTCACCTGACGGAGAGCGAGCGGAAGGTGTGCGCCGCCGGCGACCGGCTGGCTGTTCAGGACCTGGGCTTCGTCCGTATGGGCGTCCAGATCTGCTACGACAGCGCCTTCCCGCGCGCGTCCGAGACGCTGGTGCGCAGAGGGGCCGACCTGCTGTTCACGCCCACGTGCCACTGCTTCTACGAGCGCGGCGAGCGGCGCGACTACCCGGCTGCACTGGCGAAGCGGCGCCGGCACGTCAACACGTACTGGCGGGCGAGGGCGTACGACTACTCGACCTACGCGATCTACGCGGACGCCGTCGGAGAGACGGAGGCGGGCGAGTGGTTTCCCGGCTACGTGGCGGTGTTCGGCCCGGACGGCGAGGTCGTGGCCGAGAGCGTGGCCGGCGAGGAGGCGATGGTGATCGCGGACCTGGACCCGGAGCGGCTGGACCGCTGCCGGAGGGAATGGATGGGACACTACCGGTCGCTCGCCGACGCGCGGCCCGATCTGTACGAGCCATGAGCATGAAGAAGCCCAATATCCTGTACGTGATGACCGACCAGCAGCGGTACGACACGATCGCCGCGCTGGGAAACCCGATCGTCTACACGCCGAACTTCGACCGGCTTGTGGCCCGGGGCGTTTCGTTCGACCGCGCGTACTCGAACTGCCCGGTCTGCGTCGCCGCCCGCTACGCCATCCGCACGGGGCGCGATCCGCTCACCACGCGTTCGTTCGCGAACGACATCGCGCCTCCGGCGGCGGGCCAGCCGGCCGCGATGGAGGATCGCTGCGGCCCCTACCTCGCGCGGACGCTGCAGCGGCAGGGCTATCGCACGTTCGGAATCGGCAAGTTCCACTGCCTCCCGTACGACGAGGAGATCGGGTTCCAGACGCACCTGCGCAGCGAGGAAATGTGGGGAAGCCGGACCTCGCGCGAGGCCGATGCGTTTGCCTCCTTCATCCGGCGCGAGCATCCCGAGTTCGACTGGATCGAGCAGCTCATGGGCGAGCGGACCGAGATGTACTACATGCCCCAGATGAGCCCGCTCCCGGCCGCGCTTACGGTCGAGGGCTGGGCCGCCGACCGGGCCGTCGAGTGCATCCGGTCGGATGAAGGGCGCCCGTGGTTCGGGTTCGTATCCTTCATCGGCCCGCACCCGCCGTTCGCGCCGCCGATCCCGTTCAACCGGATGTACGATCCCGATCGCATGCCGAGCCCGGTGCGCGGGCGGCTGGACGTCGACCACATGGACCAGCAGATCCCGTGGATGAACCGGCTGATCTGGGCCGACGACATCACCGACTCGCACGCGCGGGTGCTCAAGGCCCGCTACTACGGCGAGATCTCGTACATCGACTGGTGCCTCGGCCGGATCCTCGATGCCGTCGAGTCGGGCGGCGATGCCGAGAACACGCTCATCTGCTTCTTCACCGACCACGGCGACCACCTGGGTGACCACCACGCCTGGCAGAAGGAGAGCTTCTTCGAGGAGTCGTGCCACATCCCGCTTCTCGTGAGCTGGCCGGCCCGGGTGCCTGCCGGGGTGCGCCGGCCCGAGCTGGCGGGGCTGGTCGACCTGTTCGGAGTGGCCACGAGGGCGGCCGGGGCGCCGGACCTGCGCGATGGGATCGACCTGCTGGGCGTGCTCGACGGGCGGGCGGCGCCACGCGAGCGGCTGTTCGGCTACTACGGGCGTCCGGGGACCCCCGGGTTCAAGGTGATGGTCCGCGAAGGGGCCTGGAAGTACATCTTCATGGCCAACGGCGGGCTGGAGCAGCTGTTCAACCTCGAAGAGGATCCCCGCGAGATGCGGCAGCTGGCGGGCTCGGATCCGGAGGTGGCGGCCCGGCTGAGGTGCGCCGCCGCGCAGGCGCTGGGCGGCGCGGGGGGCTCTGGGGCCCTCGACGGAGGCGACTTGCGGGCGTTTCCGCACGAGGTGTGGCCGGCTGGACGGATCTACCAGTTCGATGCATCCCGCGGGATCCGCGGCTTCCCGGAGCGGCCCGAAGACGCGCTGCGCGATTGGCTGGCCCGGCCGTGAGCGGGTGGGCACGGCCATGTCTGCTGGCGCTCGCAGTGTCGGCGGGCGGGGCGGCCGCCGAGGCCCCGCCGCCGGTCGCGTTCCCGCCCGCGCCGCGCGTGGAGCGGACGGCGTCGGAGTTGGCCGGCTGGAAGGCCGACCCGGCACGCTCCAACGAGTGGGCCCAGGCCGTTCGGCGCGCCGATGCCATTCTGAGGGAGCCCCTCGTTCTGCCCCGGAAGGAGTCGCAGTGGATCTTCTACTACGCCTGCCCGAAGGACGGCGCGCGGCTCAAGCCCGAGAGCCTTGAGCGGCACGTGTGCCCGTCCTGCAAGGCCGCCTACACGGACGACCAGACCGTCGCCGCCTACCGGACGATCCTGAACAACCGGGTCGATCAGGGATGCCGCGACCTGGCTCTGGCTTTCGCCATGACCGGTGATGAGCGCTACGCGCTTCCGGCCCGGTCCGCCATGCTCGATCTCGCCGTGCTCTATCCGACATTCGAACGGCACGATCGATGGGGCCGGCGGGGCCTGCTCGCCGTGGTTGGCGGCCGGCGCTATTGCCAGCTGCTAGACGAGGCCGTCTCGCTGATCGATCTGGCCAAGGCCTACGACTGGCTCGCCGGGTCCACGAGCCTGTCCGGCGCGGACCGGGTGACGATCACCAACTACCTCGCGTCCGCGGCATGGGAAATTCACCGGTTCCAGGGGTTCACGGGCAACCGCAACAACCACCAGACCTGGTTCAACGCCGCGTACGCGACGGTCGGGCTGAGCATCGGCGATGCCACGCTGCTGAACGAGGCCGTGCATGGCGGACACGGCCTGCTGTGGCAGCTCGAAAACAGCGTCACCGAGGACGGCCTCTGGTTCGAGGGAACGATCGCCTACCAGTTCTATGCGCTCCAGGCGATCATGCAGACGCTCGACGTCGCCCGACGCGCGGGCTGGGACTTTGCCGGCAACGCCCGCCTCAAGAGCCTCTGGCTCGGCCCGATCCGGATGGCCTATCCGAACGGCCAGTTCCCGGTGTTCCACGACAGCGACCCCGCGAGCCTGGCGGGCTACAGCCGGTTCTACGACTGGGCCCGTCGCTACTTCGGCGATGAGGTGTTCGCGCCGTACGCCGACGCGAAGCGGGTGGCGTCCGGCGCGCCGCCGGCCAGCGCGGCGCTGACCGGGATCGGCGTGGCGGTGCTGCGCGGCGGGGCGGGCGACCGGTCCGTCTGCGCGATGGTGGACTACGGCATCCACGGCGAAGGACACGGGCATCCGGACAAGCTGAACCTGGTGCTCTACGGTCTGGGGCGCGAGTGGTTGCTCGATCCCGGCCGGATCAGCTACAGCGTGCCCGAGTACAAGACGTGGTGCCGAACGACGGTGGCGCACAACACCGTCGTCATCGATGGCCGCGACCAGGAGCCGACGACCGGCGAACTGTGGTTCTTCTCGGAGACCAACGGCTACGCGGCGGCCCTGTGCGCTTCCGAGGGCGCCTATCCCGGCTGCCTGCTGCGCCGCTTTGTCGTACTCGACGGGGACCTGGTCGTCGATGCGTTCAGCGTCACCGGGCGCCGGAAGGCGCATATCGACTGGGTCATCCACGGCCGTGGCGCACTCGCGACCAACGCGCCTGGCGAGCGGGTCGACGGCCCCCTGGGCCGGTCGAGCGGGTATCAGCATCTGACGGGCGTTCGGCGCCTGGCCCGAGCGCCGGCGCACGAGTTCCGGTTCGATGCGGGCGGCGGCCGCTCCCTGGGCGTTGTGCTGGCCGGAGCTGCGGACTCGGAGGTGCTTCAGGGCGTGGGGATCGGCTACAATCAGCGCGATGCGGTCCCGTTTGTGATGTGTCGGCGCACGGGGCTCGGGGCTCTGTTTGTGGCGGTCTACGACTTGTCGGGCGACCGCTTGGCGGCGCGTCGGGTCGATCTGCTGCCGGTTCAGGCCGGCGGCGAAGCGCTGCCCGATACCGATGCGGTTGCGGTCCGGGTGAGCGGAGACGCCGGCGTGCGAACGTATGCGGTGGACCTGCGCCGGAAGGCCGATGCGCCGGCTTCGCTGGCCGGAGCGGTTTTTGAGCGGCTCGGTGTGCGGCGCGGGCCGGACTGAAAGGGTGGCCATGAAGATCGGGACATTTAATGTGAACTCCATCCGCTCGCGGATGGAGGCCGTTTTCGACGTCCTGAAGCGGCACGAGCTGGATGCGCTGTGCCTGCAGGAGACCAAGGCGCCGGACGAAGATTTTCCGGCGGCGGACATCACGGGCGCCGGCTATCAGGTGGCCTTCCGCGGGCAGAAGGGCGGGGCGGGCGTCGCCATCATCACGCGCGAGCCGCTGAAGGACGTCCGGTTCGGGCTTGACGATTCGGGGCCGGCGGACGAGGCCCGCATCATGTGCGCCCGGCTCGGCTCCGTCCGCATCGTGAATACATACGTGCCCCAAGGCCGCGAGCTGGACAACCCGATGTTCGCGTACAAGCTCGAGTGGTTTGCCCGGCTGCGTCACCTCTTCGAGCGCCGCTACACGCCGCGCCAGGCCGTGGTGTGGGTGGGCGACATGAATGTGGCGCCCGCTGCCATGGACATTCACAACGCGGCGCAACAGGCGGATCACGTGTGCTATCACCAGTCCGTGCGCGATGTGTTTGCGAAGGCTGTGGAATGGGGGTTCGTGGACGTATTCCGCAAGCATCACCCCGAGCCGGGGCAGTACACGTTTTTCGACTATCGGACGATCGACGCCGTGAAGCGGAACATGGGCTGGCGCGTCGATCACGTTCTGGCGACGCGGCCGCTTGCGAGGACGTCCGTGGGCTGCGCCATCGACGTGAAGCCGCGCCTGCAGTCCCGGCCTTCGGATCACACGCTGGTCGTCGCCGAATTCGACGTGTAGAGGGGGGCGCCCGATGGACATCGCGCGGGTGGACTTGCCGGTTGCTGCGGCGGGTGCCGATGAACTGCTGGCGCTCTGGCAGGCGGCGTTTGGCGCCTCGTTCGAGCACCATCGGCCGACGCTGACGGTCGGCGAGCAGGGGGCCAACCGGGATGTCGTCTACGCCGCGCGTGAGAGTGGCGTGCTCGTGGGCACGTGCCGGGTGACGCAGCCGCTGGCGCGGCCGGAACTGGGCGGGATGGGCGAGGTCGCGGTGGCGGAGTCGTGGCGCGGGCGCGGCCTGGCGGGTGTCTTGTGCCGGCGTGCGCGTGACGAGTTTGTCGCGGCTGGCGGGCGCATGCTGTTTCTCGCCACCACGAATCCGGCCGCCTTCCGGGTGTACCATCGGCTCGGGTGGCATCGCCTCCCGGGCTCGACCGTCATGGCCTATGTCCGGGGGCCGCTTGCGCCCGAGGCCGCTATCCGCGAGTCGCTCGATGCGGCGGGGCCGTGGGTGGACGGCGACGGCAGCGCGGCGGATCGGATCCCGATGATCCCGCTGGTCCTGTACCCGCACGACGCGCACGTGCTCGACGCGAACGTGGGCCTCCACTCGGTGCGCTACGTGCAGCAGCGGTCGTGCATGGGCTTGTACCCCAAGTTTGAGGCGCTGCGAGCCGGCGGGCGGGGGAACTGGTTTTCCGCGCGGCCCGCGGATGGCGGAGCGACGGTGGCGCTGGCCACGGCCGCGATTGCGGCGGACGGGCTGGCGACCGTGGATGCGTTCGCCGCGCCGGCCCATGCCGGGGCGGTGCCGGCCCTTCTGCGCCGCGCCGCGGCATGGGCCGCGTCGCGCGGCGCCGTCCGGATCGGGGCGGTGCTGTCGCCGCTCGATGCCGGAAAGCGGTCCGCCTTCGAGGCGGAGGGGTTCCGGCTGGCGGGCCGGTTCGGCACGTTCGAACTCGGGCTGGGTGACGAGCGCGTGGATGGGCTCCGGATGGAGCGCGGGGCGGTCGCTTGAGGCGGGGCCGACAACCGGAGGATGCACGTGTCTGAGCGTGACCAGGGCAGCCGCCGCCAGTACCGGCGGTTCGTGCGCGAGCGCGGGATCTTCGGGAACCGGCCGCCGCCGGCGGCGGAAGGATCATCGCCACCGGAGGCGAAGGCCGCTTCGCCGGCCGGCGGCGAGCCGCCGAAGCGGGTATCGCTGGGCGAGTTCCGGAGGAGAGGCTATCTGCGCCGGTACACGGATACCTTCCGCGGCATGCGCGGGCAGGTGGCCGGCATCCTGGCGATCAGCGCACTGTCCTCCGGGCTGAACATGGCGTTCCCGTGGGCGAGCAAGATTCTGATCGACGACGTGCTGCCGCTGCGCGATGCGCGCTTTCTCTTCCTGAGCTGCGGGCTCCTGCTCGGCATCGGCCTGGCGCAGGTGGTGGTGTCCTTCGTCGGCGACTTCGTCCGCCAGCGGCTCACCGGCTGCTACATCACGGCCATGAAGCGGCGGATGATGAAGCACGTTCAGCGTCTGCCGCTGTACCGGATCCAGGAGCTGAAGGTGGGCGCCATCGTGACGCGCATCCAGCAGGACGCGGAGAACATGGGCGGCCTGCTCGGCTCGGCCGTGTTCACGCCGTTCGAGGCCATCCTGATGTTCGTCCTCGGCATGGTCTCCATGTTCACCCTCAACTGGCGCGTGACGCTGTCCTGCATCGTGTTCTCCGGGCTGGTGCTGGCGGTGGCGTATGTCACGTTCACCGTGCTGCGCCCGTTCCAGAAGATCCTGAGGGAGGAGCTGGCGGCCATCGGCGGGCGCCTTACGGAGGTGTTCAGCGGCATGCAGGTGGTCAAGGTGTTCCGCCGCGAGCCGCACGAGAGCCGGGAGTTCGCGCGCGCGACTCATCTGCTGTGGCGGAAGCAGCTGCACGTCAGCGTGGCCAACATGGTCATCCACCGGTGCATATGGGGGCTCTACTGGCTCGTCACGGTGACGATCTGGGCGTACGGGGGATACCAGACGATCCGCGGGATGATGAAGGTGGGCGAACTGGTGGCGTTCGGTGCGTTCACGCACTGGATCTTCAGCCCGATCTTCATGTTCATGCACTCCTTCTCGCAGCTGCAGAGCAACGCGGCCTCGGCCGAGCGGGTGTTCGATATCCTGGACGAGCCGCGCGGGATGCCGGACCGGCCCGACGCGCGGCCGTTCGCCCGGATCGAACAGGGGCTGACCTTCGAGAACGTGAGCTTCACCTATCCGAACGGGACGCGCGCCCTCGACCGCGTGACCTTCGCCGTGCCGCGCGGGCAGGTCGTGGCGCTGGTGGGGCCCAGCGGCGCCGGGAAGAGCACGATCATCAATCTGGTCATGCGCTTCTTCGACCCGTCCGACGGGTCGGTCCTGTTGGACGGCGTGGATATCCGCGACCTCCAGCTTCAGTCCTATCGCCGGCTGATGAGCCTGGTGCCCCAGGAGGTGTTCCTGTTCGACGGGACGATCCGGGAGAACGTCGCCTACGGGCATCCCGGGGCATCCGCCGCGGCGATCGAGGCGGCGGCGAAGGTCGCCAACTGCCACGAGTTCGTCAGCCGGCTGGACGAGCAGTACGAGACGATCATCGGGGAGCGCGGCGTGCGGCTCTCGATGGGGCAGCGCCAGAGGATCGCCCTGGCGCGGGCGATCCTGCTCGATCCGCAGATCCTGATCCTCGACGAGGCGACCAGCAGCTTGGACGCGGAGAGCGAGCACCTGATCCAGGACGCTCTGCGATCGATTCTCCGGGGCCGGACGACCCTCGTGATCGCGCACCGGCTGTCGACCGTGATCGATGCCCACCGGATCGTGGTGGTGGACAAGGGCCGGATCGTGGAGGAAGGGCGGCACGAGGAGCTGCTGGCCCGCGCCGGGCGCTATCATCAGCTGTACAGCCGGCAGATGCAGCGCATCGAGCGGCAGAAGGAGATTCTGGACTGGAACGAGGAGAACGGCGCGCCGGGCGCGCCGGGGGGAGGCAAAGCGTGAACGTGCTCTTCATCGGTGGAACCGGGAATATCTCGTCGGCGTGCGTGGATCTTCTGCTCCGGCGCGGGCACGCGGTGTCCGTGCTGACGCGGGGGCGGAGTCCGGCGCCGGCCGGTTGCCAGGCGGTGGTGGGCGATCGGAATGACCTTGGGGCGCTGCGCGCGGCCGCCGCGCGGGCCAAACCCGACGTGGTCGTCAACTTCCTCGGGTTCGACGTTCCCGATGTCGAGTCGGATTTCGCCGCCTTCAGCGGCATCGTCCGCCAGTATGTGTTCATCAGTTCGACGACCGTCTACGCCAAGCCGCACCGGCGCATTCCGCTCACCGAGGAGACGCCCCGTGGCAACCCCTTCTCGGAGTATGCGCGGAAGAAGCAGCGGTGCGAGGAATGGCTGGAGGCCAGGGCCCGGGACTCCGGCCTGCCTGTCACCATCGTGCGGCCTTCGCACACATATTCAGAGACATGGATCCCGAACCCCGTGGCGTCGGCCGGCTACACGTTCGCGGCGCGCATGCTTGCGGGCAAGCCCGTCTTCGTTCACGACGACGGGCAGGGGCTGTGGACGCTTACGGCCGCGACCGACTTCGCCGTCGGGCTGGCGGGGCTGCTCGGGCGGGACGACGCGCTCGGAGAGGCGGTTCACATCACGAGCGACGAGGTGCTGACGTGGAACCAGATCTACCGCGAAGTGGCGCTCGCGATCGGCGTCTCCAGTCCGGTTGTCCGACACATTCCGACCGAGGCGATCTGCGCCATTGCGCCCGACCTGACGCCGAAGTTCAAGGGAGACAAGTCGGAACCCGGCGTGTTCGACAACGCGAAGATCAAGTGGCTGGTGCCGGATTACGGGTGCCGGATCAGCTTCCGCGAAGGGATTCGTCGGTCGGCTGCGTGGTATCGGGAGCACCCGGGGCGAGCCGTGGCAGATCCGCAGGTTGATGCCGCGTTTGACCGAGTGATTGGATGCTCGCCGCCAGCGTAAGGTCGGTCCATCGACGGGAGAGATCAGCGGGCTATCCTGCGTCCGGCTACACCCAGAGCCAGTAGCGCGCTGCCCAGAAGCATGGATGTCTGGCTCGAATCCGGCAATCGGACGGGCGTCGGCATCCCCGTTCGGACCCAGGCGTTGTCGAGGCCTGCCACGCCTTGGAATCTAGCCACGGCTCCGTGCCGTCCGTTGCTGCCATCCGCCGGATGGCTCATGAAGTCGAACAGCGTGTCGAACAGCGCGCCGCCGGTCGAGGCCAGGCGGAAGGTTGAGATACCCGTTTCTTCATCGGGCGGGGCCTTCACGCCGTCCGGGAAGGCAAAGAGCAGGTCGTAGCAGCCGTCGCTGTCCGACTGGAATGCGTTGGCTCCCATGCTGAGCGTTGGAGTCGCTTGTCCGGAAACCGGAATAACGTATAGCCCGTTGAGCAAGTTCGCATACAGAGGATCCGAATCGAAGTTCATCCAGACGTCGCACATCAACTGGGGTGACGGGGCATCGCACGACATGGTGACGAGCACCGTACCGTCCGCTTCGTTGGCCATGTCGATTCGCAGCCACGGGGGATTGTTGGCCGGTTGCGGTCCCGCAAATGATCGTCCCAACTGAAACACGAGTGCGCTGGCGGGTCCGGTCGCCAGTAGCAGGCACGCCATTGAAAGCCCGATCACTTTCTTCATTGGCGTTAGCCCCCGCAAGGTGCATCCAGAAAATTGCATGCCTAGATACTACCACGCTCAGGCCCTTATGCGTCAAGAAATGCATCTCCGTGAAGGGCTGATCGCTGAGCGCGACGGGCGCTACGGCCATGGTTCCGGCTCGTCGGAGTCCCGATGGGGGGGCGTAGCGCCAAGGAGAAGGAAGCGCCTACTGTCGGATCGTCTTACAGTCCGTCCTGACTCGTGCAACATGTTGTATTGCAGTGTAATGCGCCTGAGAATCCTCTTGTGTAGGCTAAAACCTTACATGCTCCTCAGGCTTTTCGGGCGTTGACCCTATGCTGCATGTGCCGACATAAAGTTGTAACTATTTGGTGATTAGCGCTTTGAGAGCATGGTCGCAAGGAGTTGTCGGATGTTGGCGTAATTTGTGCTAATCAAAATCGCGAATTTCGGTGTTGATGAGCGTGGATCTGTCTGATGTTAGCTAAGGAGATATCGATGCGTGCAGGAACCTTGGAACGGTTGATTGTGGTGGCTGGACTGGCCATTTGCTTGGCTGCGTCGGCTGGGGCCCTCACGATTGACGGCCCCCTTACCCAGGCTGAGATTCAAGCGTTGAACGGGGTGGGGGCGACTTACGGACCTCAAGCGCCGATCAATTTTGTGGACGGACCGATCACGATTCCATCCGGAAGCAGCGCCACTCTGTTCGGCGGGAACAAACCGGGCGTAAAGAATGTCGGGAGCGTGGTGTTCGTGCTGTCGGGCGAGCAGGCCGGCTTCCTTTCGGGGGACTCCGTATCCTTCCTTCTGACCGCCGGTTCGGATTCGGCGCTGGTCACGCTGGGGGTTTCGGATTTCTACACGACGGCGGGATGCGGGTTTCCGGAGAGCATCGGCGGAATCGGCAATGGGGCGGTCAATGGTATCAAGTTCCCCGGCGCGTCGCATGCGGCGGCGATGGTCGACCTGAGCGTATTCGGCTCGTTCTCGGAAGGTGACAGCGTGGGTAGTGCGTTCATCATGACGCCCTTCGATCTGCGTGTCGATATCTTCGGAGTCGATATGGACGGCAGGCTCATCATCGACAACACCCCGACCTCTCATTCGCTGGGAGTGTTCAAGGGGTATCGCCCGCCGACGAAGATGCCGGATGGCGGGGTGACCGCCATGGCGTTGGGCTTCGCCTTGATGGCGCTGGGTATGGTTGGGCGCAAGCTGCGGGCTCTCTAGACGCCCCCCAGAGTAGTTGGCCCAGAGAGATGGCCGGGAAGAGCATCGGTTCTTCCCGGCCGTTTCGCTTTTTTGGTCCTTGATCGCCGGCCGGTCTCCTTCCTATCGTTCGGCACCCACGAGGGAGAAGGGACGGGACCATGAGAACGAGCATCACGGATCGATTCTATCGGGTCTTCACCTACCAGGCTGTTGACCGCGTGCCCGACATCGAGTTCGGGTACTGGCCTCAGACCATCCGACGATGGCTGCGCGAGGGCCTGCCACTTGAGCTGACGCCGGCCGAAACGAATCACATGTTTCTTCCAAAACTCGACCAGTTTTTTGGATTCGAGCACGAGGGGTGCGGGCTTCCGCTCCGGCTCGGGATGAATCCGCCGTTCGCCGAGGAGGTGCTGGAGCGCCGGGAGAAGTCCGTCGTCATGCGGGGGTCCGACGGATCGGTCGCAGAGCGTTTTCTGCACGACTCGGAGGACAGTTCGATCCCGCACTACATCGAGTTCCCCGTCAAGTCGCCGGACGACTGGCCGGGCATGAAGGAGCGCTACCACCTGGATGATCCGCTCCGGATGGCGACCCCGGAGTCGATCGATGTCGTCCGCGCTGCGGCGGCCGCCGGCCGAGAGGTGTCCATCTTCGTCACGGGGTTCTACGGCCAGTTGCGGAACTGGATGGGCATGGAGAACCTGTCGTATGTGTTCTTCGACTATCCGGAGATGATCCGGGACATGGTTGGGCACTGGGCGGAACTCGTGGTCCGGCAACTCGAATCGCTGCCCCCGGACGTCCGGATCGACCGGGTGAACTGGTGGGAGGATATGGCCAGCAAGAACGGCCCGCTCATCAGCCCCGCCGGATTCCGCGAGTTTCTTCAGCCCGGCTATCGCCGCGTGATGAGCGCCGCCCGGAAGCGGGGATGTGCGCTCGGGATGGTGGACTGCGACGGCAATCCGCACGACCTGGTGCCGAACTGGCTCGAAGAGGGCGTGAACATCATGTTCCCCCTGGAGGTCGCAGCCGGCGTTGACCCCTATGCGTGGCGGCGTGAGTTCGGTCGAGACCTGCTGATGCGGGGCGGCATCGCGAAGCGCCCACTGGTCGAGGGCGGCCCCGCGATCGACCGCGAACTGGATCGGCTCCGTCCCCTGCTCGAGCAGGGCGGCTTCATCCCGCACCTCGACCACCTGGTCCCGCCGGACATCTCCTTCCGGAACTACCAGGAGTATCTGGAGAAGAAGCGGAAGCTGATTGGGCGGTAGGGGGTCGTGTCTGACGGGTCGGATCGGTCTGCCCCGTCAGACATCCCCAGGTGCGAGCTGTGCCCCGGTCATGATTTCCGTTTTGCTGGCACGTGAATGCACGTCCCGTGGACCGCGTGGGCGGCTTCCATCCACGCCTCGGCCATCGTCGGGTGTGCGTGGACCGTTCGGCCCAGCTCTTCGGCCGTCTGTTCGGACCGGATGGCCACAGCCGCCTCGCCGATCAGGTCGGTGGCGTGTGCGCCCACCGCGTGGGCGCCGATGAGCTGGTCGGTTTTCGCGTCTGCAATCCACTTTACGAATCCGCCGGTGTGGCCGATTGCCATCGCCTTTCCGAGGGCCGCGAACGGGAACTTGCCGACCCGGTAGTCGATGCCCTTTGCCTGGGCCTCCTGCTCGCTCAGGCCAACCGTGCCGATTTCGGGCGCGGTGAAGATGCACGACGGAATCAGGGTCTCGACGCGCGCCCGAACCTGGCCGCATGCATGCTCGGCTGCCGTGACGCCCATCGATGTCGCCCGGTGCGCGAGCTGCAGCCCGCCGGTCACATCGCCGATCGCGTACACGGTGGCCGCGCGCGTCTGCGCGTGCTCGTTCACCGGTACTGCGCCGGTCTTGTCAGGCTCGACCCCGATGGCCGCGAGGTTAAGCCCGTCCGTCACAGGGCGTCGTCCGAGGGCCGCCAAGAGGAGGTCCGCCTTCAGCGCTTCGCCTCCAGCCGTTCCGGTCACGCTTCGAGCGCCGGCCTCGATCTGCTGGAGCGCCTGGCCCGTGATGATGCGGATACCCAAGTCGGCTTCCATGCTGTGCGTCAGCTCGCGCCGGACATCGGCGTCCAGCGGCGCCAGGATGTCGGGCAGCAGCTCCACCACCGTGGTCTTCACTCCGAGCTGCGCCAGCAGGCATGCGAACTCGCAGCCGATGACGCCGCCGCCGAGCACGATGACGCTCGCGGGCAGCTCGCTCCGGTCGAGGAACAGCCGGCTCTCGACCACCCGCGGATGGGCGGGCAGGAATCTCGGCATGGCCGAGGTGGAGCCCGTGGCAATAATGGTCTTCGCCGCCCGGATGCGCGTCGTGACGCCGTCCGTGCACACGTCGATCTCACCGCGCGCCGCGAACGAGCCTGTGCCCCGGAGCACGCG
>CAYSLU010000050.1:0-1057 GCA_964431965.1 uncultured Verrucomicrobiota bacterium | reverse complement strand
ATGACGACTACGTCAAACTTTTCCATAGATCCACATCCTCGAGTTTGGCTTTGATCGTATTCACGAACTTCGCGGCCTGGGCGCCATCGACGATGCGGTGGTCGGCGGACAGCGTCATTCGCATGATGGACCGCACGACCACCTTGCCGTCGCGGACGACCGGCGCCTGCTGAGTGGACGCGACGGCCAGGATGGCCGCCTCGCCCGGGTTGATGATGGCCGAGAACTCATCCACGCCCAGCATGCCCATGTTGGACACGGTGAACGTGCTGCCGCTCATCTCGTCCGGCTTGAGCCTGCCCTCGCGTGCGCGGGCTGCGAGCCCCTGCACCGCCTCGTGGATCTCGGCGAGGCCCAGGTCCTGTGCGTCGCGGATCACGGGGACCACCAGACCGTCGTCCAACGCCACCGCCATACCGAGGTGCACGCTGCTGTTCCATCGCACGCTCTTGCCATCGGTCCAGCTGTTGACGACCGGCATCTCCTGGAGCGCCAGTACGACGGCCTCGAGGATGAAGTCGGTCACCGAGAGGTCGATCGCCCGGCTCTTCAGATCCTGCCGATAAGCGAGCAGTCCGGTCATGTCCGCCCCGACGGTCACGTAGAAGTGGGGGATCGAGGTGAAGCTCTGGGTGAGCCGCTGGGCGATCACCTGGCGCATGCGGCTCAGGGCGCGCGGGCGCTCGGCTGCGGCCCGCTCGACGTCCCGCACCATGATCCGTCCGCCATCTCCGGTTCCCCGGACGGCCGTGATGTCGATCTTCTCGCGGCGCGCCAGATTCCGGGCGGACGGGCTGATCTTGAGTCGATCGTAGCCTGCCGCGTCCAAGTAGGCGCGCACGTCCCGTTCGACGATGCGCCCCTCGGGCCCGCTGCCGCGGATGCGCGAGGCATCGACGGCCGAGCGATCGGCCAGCGCCCGTGCGCGCGGCGAGATGAAGAGCCGGCCGCCCGACGCGGTCGCCGCGGGCGGCGTCTGCGCGGTGGGAGGAGCGGCCGCGGCGACCGGCGCCGCGGGCGGCTCCGCTCGGGCGGCGGCAGCGGGCGCGGGCACCGG
>CAYSLU010000049.1:0-38675 GCA_964431965.1 uncultured Verrucomicrobiota bacterium | reverse complement strand
CCTCCTTCCACGTGAACCCGCAGCGTCAGATCTTCCACTGCTTCGGCTGCGGGGCTGGCGGGGACGTGTTCCGCTTCGTGATGCAGCACGAAAGCGTGGATTTCGTGACGGCGGTGAAGATGCTGGCGGAGCGGGCCGGCGTCCGGCTGGAGCTGGATGATGCGCCGGGCGGGCCGGCCGGCCCGGGCAAGGACATCCTGTACAAGCTGCATGCCGAGCTGGCCGACGTGTATCACCGGGGGCTGCTCAAGAGCCCGGCGGCGGCGGCGGCACGGGCATACCTCGAGCGGCGGCAGCTTCCGGAGCCGATCCTGAAGGAGTTCCAGATCGGGTTTGCGCCGGAGTCGAACGACACGATCCTGCGGTGGGCGCTCGGCCGCAAGTATACCATGGAGCAGCTCGAGGCCGGCGGGGTCATCGGCAAGTCCGACCGCGGGCCGTACGACCGCTTCCGCAACCGCATCATGTTCCCGATCCGGGACGAGCAGGGGCGGGTTATCGCGTTCAGCGGCCGCACGATGAGCGAGGAGTCGAACATCGCCAAGTACCTGAACAGCCCGGAGACGCCGCTGTTCCGGAAGAGCAAGGTGCTCTACGCCCTGGACCGCGCCCGCAAGGCCATCGTGGACACCCGCCGGGCCATCGTCTGCGAGGGCCAGATCGATGTCATCCGATGCCACCAGGCGGGGTTCAACACCGCCGTGGCGGCCCAGGGCACGGCGTTCACGGACGAGCACGCCCGGGTGATGAAGCGGTATGCGGACGAGGTCGTGCTGGTGTACGACTCCGACGAGGCGGGGCTCAACGCCGCGGTGAAGACGGCGCGCGTGTTCATGCAGGTGGAGCTGGCCGTTCGCGTGGCCGCCGTCGACCCGGGCGAGGACCCCGACTCGTTCATCCTGAAGCGGGGCGCCGAGGCCTTTGCGGCGGCGGTCGAGGCCGCCGTGCCGATCGTGGATTTCCAGCTCGACGTCATGGCGCGGCGGGAGGACATCACGACCGAGGCCGGGCTGATGCGCACCACGCGCGCGCTGCTCGAGACGGTTTCCGCCACCCCGAGCGAGGTGCAGCAGAACGAGATGATCCAGCGCATCTCGCCGCGGCTTCGCCACAGCTATCCGGGGGCTCTGAAGACCGAGCTGGCGGGCATCCTCCGGCGAAGCCGGGGGGGCGCGGGCTCGGCCGCGGAGGCGGCGCCGCCCCGCGCCGAGGGCCCGCCCAAGGAGGAGCTCGAGCTCGCTGAGCACGTGGTGGCGGCGCCGGAGCTGGTGGGCCTGGTGGAGGAGTACCTGCCGCTGGGGCTGATCACGGACCCGATGTGCCGCACGGTCATCGAGGGGGCGGTCCGCGTGGCGCAGGACGGCTCGACGCTGGCGGAGGCGCTGGCCGGGGAGCCCGACCCGGACGGCGCGCTCATGCGGTTTGCCGCCTCGGTTGGCATGGCTCCGGTGAAGACGGGCACGGGCCGGGAGTACTCGTCGGAGCAGGCCGTCAAGATGCTGATTCTCTCGGTGTGGAAGCGTGACCTGAGGCGGCGGATCGACGAGCTGGACGCGCGGCGGATTCCCGGGCAGGAGGATCCCGATATCCAGGCTCAGTCGGTGCAGCTGCGGGGCGACATCAAGCAGATGGACCGGTGGGAGACCGGCTGCGAGATCATCAAGCTGCAGGAGGGACAGGCAGAGGAGGCCCCGGGATGATGCGGCGGGCTTGGGCCATGGCCATTCTGTGTGCCGCGGTGGCGCCGGCGGGCGCGGGCACGTTCTATGTCGGGCCGGGCGGGCGGAACGACGCGGACGGGACGGCGCCGGCGAAGGCGTGGGCGACGCTCCAGCACGCCGTCGACCGCGCCGAACCGGGGGACGCGATCCTGCTGCTGGAGGGTACGTATGCCGGCGCCCGGGCCGGCCGATCGGGGCGGCCCGATGCATGGATCACGATCCGCCCGGCGCCGGGCGCGAAGGTGTGCCTGAACGCGGCGGGCGCGGGCAGCCGGCATTCCAGCATCCTCGAGTTCGAAACGTGGGAAGGCAGCGGGACCGTGTCGTGCTGGCGCGTTGAGGGGCTGTCGATCGACGCATCGATGAAGTACGGGATCGATGCGCGGCATACCTGGAGCATGGCGTTCGCGTCCAACCGGGTGACCCGCAGCCAGGCGACGGGGATCTTCACCGCGTTCTCCGACGATGTCCGGATTGAGGGCAACGAGAGCGCCGGGAACGGGGAACACGGGATCTACTTCTGCAACAGCGGCGACCGGTTTCTGATCCGGGGCAACCGCACGCACCACAACGCGGCGTGCGGGATCCACCTGAACGGCGACGCGAGCGCGGGCGGCGACGGGGTGCTGGCCGACGGCGTGATCGAGGCGAATGTCGTGTACGCCAACGGCCAGCGGAACCACGGGGGTGCGGGCATCAACATGGACGGCGTGACCCGGAGCACTGTCCGCAACAACATCCTGTACGACACGCGCAACAACAGCGGCATCGCCCTCTTCCAGCAGGACGGGGCGGTGGCGTCGCGCGACAACCTGGTGGCGCACAACACCGTGATGATGTCGCCGGATGGCGGGTGGGCCGTGACCGTCGCGCACCGCGAGTGCCGCGACAACCGGATCCTGAACAACATCCTGCTGACGACCTCCGCGTGGCGGGGCAGCGTGAGCTTTGCCGGGCCGGGCATCCCGGGTGTGGTCAGCGACGGAAACTGCGTCGTGAGCCGGTTCAGCGCGGACGGCGGAGCCACGACGGTCGACATCACCGGGTGGCAATCTCTCGGCTACGACCGCCGCTCCATCCTGGCTCCGGCCGGCATCCTGTTCGTGAGCCCCCTGTCCAACTACCGCCTGAAGCCGGGGAGCCCGGCGATCAACCGGGGGGTGTCGGGGGCGGCGGTCGCGGCCGATGCGGACGGCCGGCCGCGCGATCGGCCGGACATCGGAGCCTACGAATTCGTCGAGCCCCCGTGAATCCCTGATGTCTGAGCGCCGACGCAAGATCGCGATGCTGGTGCTGGGCCCCTTTCTGGCCGACTTTCCCGCCGGGCTCTTCATGTTCTGGATGAACGTCTCGGCGGTTCGCATGGGCGTGCCGCCGCGCTTCCAGGCGCTCATCGGCGGGCTGTTCGCCGCAGGCTACGCGGTGAGCGCGCATGCGGCGGGTCGGTGGAGCACCCCGGCGCGCGCCCGCCGGCAGATGGCCGGCGCCCTGGTGCTGGCGACGGTCTTCGGGAGCGCTTCGCTGTATGTGTCGAGCTTTCCGGTGATGGTCGGGTGCGCGACCGTGCTCGGCGTGCTGATGGGGCAGTACTTCGTGCCGTTCCAGGTGAAGATGAAGAACGTGCAGCCGTTCCGGACGCTGGCCTGGACGATCGCGTTCTACGACGTGAGCTGGGGGTGCAGCTTCACGCTATCGCCCTATATCGCGGGGACGTTCCGCGGCGCGGGCCCCGCGTGGCCGGTTGCCGTCGCGTGGTGCGCCCTGGCGGTGCACCTGGCCCTCATCCTTTCGCTGCCGCGCGCGGACCGCAATGGCGGCGAGGCCGGCCATCCGGCCGCCGCCTTCCGGTCGACGGCCGCGCAGCGCAGGATGGGGTGGATCGGCGGCGGGGTCGCGTCGCTCGTGCTGAGCGGGCTGTGCGCGACAATCTGGCCGGGGCTGGGCAGCATGCGGGGCTTGAGCGATCAGCAGATCGGGATCGGCATTGCGGCGATGGGCGCCCAGGTGGCCGCCTGGTCCCTGCTGTGGGCGCGCCTCAGCCCGAGGCTCGTCCGCCCGGGCCTGTTCCTGTGCCTGCTGGGGCTGGCGGCGGCCAGCGTGCTGGCGGTTCCGTTCGTGCGGGGGTGGCCCGCCGTGGCGCTGCCGCTCGGCGTGTTCGGGTTTGCGTTCACGGGGATCGTGTACCATGCGATCTACTACTCGAATGCGGACCCCGACAACGTGGCGCGGAGCGTCGGTCTGAACGAGGCGCTGCTCGGCGCCTGCAGCATCGCCGGGCCGATCCTGCTGGGGGCGCTGGCGTGGGACCGGGCCGATTCCCTGCGGCCCTACGTGGCCTCCGCCGGCCTGCTGGGCGGCTGCATCGTGCCGATCGTGCTCATGCTGCGGCGGGAGGACGGGCTGGCGCGGCGACGATCGGCCGATCTTGATTCAACCGGCGGCGTGTGCGACGTTTCCCGCGGATGAAGGATATGCAGTCAACGGCCATCGGGGTGTTCGGGGGCACGTTCAACCCCGTGCACATGGGGCATCTGGTCCTGGCGCAGGACGCGCTGGAGCGGCTGGAGCTGTCGCAGGTGCTGTTCATCCCGAGCCACATCTCCCCGCACAAGAGCCCGGCGGCGGTCCTGCCCGTCCGCCACCGCGCGGCCATGCTGGAGCTGGCCATCCAGGACGACGTGCGTTTCGCCGTGTGCGACGTGGAGCTGCAGCGGGGCGGGGTGTCGTATTCCGTCGATACGCTCCGCGAGATCCGGGCCCTGTACCCGGGTGCGGCGATCCACTTCATCATCGGCTCGGATTCGCTGCTCGAGCTTCACCTCTGGAAGGACGTCTACGAGCTGCTGGGCATGTGTACGGTGGTGGCGATGGCGCGGCCCGGCGCGGACCCATCGGCCTTGCGGCCGGACCGGCTCAAGCTGGATCCGCCCTGGCCGGAGCGCCTGCTGGCGAACGTGGTGGGGGCGCATGCCATCGACATCTCATCGTCGGACATCCGACGCAGGGTTGCGGAGGGGCTCAGCATCCGGTATCTTGTTCCCGCGTCGGTCGAGATGTACATTCAGGAACACCGCCTCTACAGGAGTTGACACTATTTCCCTCGATACCCCAGCACTGGCCAGCGCCGCGCGCGTCGCTCTCGACGGCAAGAAGGCCGAGGACATTCTCGTCCTGGACGTCCGGAACCTCACGAACTTGACCGATTACTGCGTGCTGGCGACCGGCAACAGCCCGCCGCACCTCAAGGCGCTGACCGGCGCCGTGATGCGGGCGCTCAAGGACGCCGGCATGCACTGCTACCGTCAGGCGGGCGATCCGGAGAGCGGGTGGATGGCGCTCGACTACGTGGATGTCGTGGTGCACGTCCTGTCGCGCGAGGCACGCGCCTACTATGCGTTCGAGACGCTGTGGGAGTCCGCGAAACGCGTCGAGTGACCCCCCGCGACCGGTCCCGCGAGAGGCGGTCAGCCGACCGCCTGAGGCCATCCGGCGGGGGGCGTATGGCGTGACACTTCGTCCGTGATCGCGGACGGGATCTCCTCGTGGGTCATCCCCTCGAACAGCAGCAGTTGCTCGGCGAGTTCCCGAAGCTCCTCGTCCCGGGAGGCGGCCGCCTCGGTCGCGCGGCCCGACGAAGCCTCCAGTGTGATCCCGATGATGGCGCGCAGGTTCGCGATGCGCTCGCGATGCCGCGTTTGGGCCGCCCGATCGATGCCGCCGAGCAGGGCCAGCGATACGCCGCCCACGAGCACGATGGCGACCGCCGCCGCCGCTGCCGCCCGCAGCCAGACCAGCCTGGGGAAGGGGAGTATGCGAGCCTGTCGCGGCGACGTGGCGACGCGATGGATTGCCTCCAGCGAGCCGGGCGAGGGGGCGCCATCCTTCAGCGCGGCGCGGACTTCGGCGGCCAGGCGCGGCCAGGAGCGGGCGGCATCTTCGCACGCGCGGCAGGCGGCTCGATGGGCCGCGAGGGTGCGGGCATCCGCGGGAGTCAGCTCGCCGCTGTCTTCGAGCAGCATCAGATCCTGTGCATCCTGACAGTTCATGCTCCACCT
The DNA here is from genome assembly GCA_964431965.1 of uncultured Verrucomicrobiota bacterium. GTDB lineage: Bacteria > Verrucomicrobiota > Kiritimatiellia > CAIKKV01 > CAYSLU01 > CAYSLU01. The sequence continues at coordinate 32,899 of CAYSLU010000049.1, read as the reverse complement.
CCGATACCGGCATACTCGGCGCCCAGCGCCGCCCGCAGCTTCAGCACCGCATACCGCATCCGGGCGAGTGCTGTCCCGATCGACACCCCCTGGATGCGCGCGATCTCCTTGAACGGCACCTCGGCGTCCGTCCGCAGCAGGAACACCTCCCGCTGATCGTCCGGAAGCGCCCGAACAGCGGCGCGTATCCGCTCGCCCAAGTCGCGGGCCTCCACCAGCCCGGCCGGACCGGGGCCAGGCGATTGCAGCGTGTCCGGGGCCGGATCGTCGCCGTCGCCGGACCGAGCGCCGTCTAGGCTGACCGTCCGCTTCGATACGCGCGCCCGGTCGATCACCAAGTTGTGGCAGATCCGCATCAGCCAGCCCAGCAGGTTTTCGTCGCGGCACGTGTCCATCTTGCGAATCGCCCGGAACCACGTCTCCTGGAACACTTCGTCGGCCTCGCCGGGTCTCGTCATATTGAGGATGTACCGGAACAGGGGCCTCTTGTATCGCTCCACGAGCTGTCCCAGCGCCGCGGTCTGTCCCGACCGGTAGCTCCGCAGGAGGTCTTGGTCCGCAGCGTCCATAAACCGGGCTTCCGGTCTTCCTTATCTGGTCGGATGACGAATGAGGGCGGCCAGATATTGTGCCAGATCGGCGAGATTCCGCCCGCACCAGATCCACGCCTCGGCCTGGGCGTGCCGCTGGGCCGCCGCCCAGGCCGTCGGGCTGGCGCTCGCCACGAGGGCGAGGATCAGCGCCAGCACGATCAGGTTGAAGAGGTAGATGACGGTGTACGAGAAGAGGCGGCCGCACAGGGCGATGTCGCTTTGGTGCTGCATCAGCGTGGTGGCCGTGAAGGTGACATGATAGCCCCAGGCGAGGCCGACCAGCCCGGCCCAGAAGGGGCGGTAGACGGCGGCATCCCAGAACAGGTTGATGCCGTACCAGATGCCGACGAGGAGGATGCCGTAGAAGGGGAAGAAGTACGGGGCGAGGATGATGAGGAAGTTGGTCTTGGAGAGCGCCGTGCTGCCGCCGGACTCCGAGGCGCGGATCCGGCCCACGCGGGCGCCCATGGCCAGGCCCCAGACGGCGTGCGTCAGCTCGTGGGCCAGCACGTAGCTGCGCGTGGAGGGCGGCACGATGGCGTACAGGATGAACCAGAGGACCAGCCCGATCGCAAGGGCCCAGGCGGAGGCCGTGGAATCGGTGATCGCGGCGGGCCAGGAGTCGATCAGCCAGCGGCCGGTGCCCAGGGTGGCGGCGGCGCAGGCGGGCAGCAGGAGGACGCCGAAGATGAAGCGAATCGCTCTCATGTGCAAAACATGGGTTGACGGGGCCAGCCCGATGCGTATTATTACGCCGTTTTTTCCAAAGCAAGGAAAACACAGGAGACGATCAGGCCATGCCGAACATTCAGAGCGCCTACAAGCGCATGCGTCAGTCCACTCAAGCTCGCAGCCGGAACCGGTCTGTGAAGTCCGCCATCAAGTCGCTGCGCACCCGCGTGGACGGACTGGCCAAGTCCAGCGAGCAGGATCAGAAGGTTGCGGCGTTCCGCTCCTACTGCTCGGCCCTGGACAAGGCCGCGAAGAAGGGCATCATCAAGCGCAACGCCGCGGACCGTCTGAAGGGGCGGGCGGCGAAGCGTACGGCGCTGGCCTGACGGCTGGCGTCCGGGCGTCATCACGGGGGGCGGCATCCGCCAGCGGGCGGGGGCCGCCCCCCTGCTTTTTGGCGGGGCCTGGTGAGGCTGCTGCGCCTGACCCGGGCCGGTCACCAGTACTCGACAACCGCTTCCACGATGTGGAAGCCGAGGTCGCGGGCGGCGGCCGGCAGCGCGCTTCGCTCGGCGGCCTTCAGATCCCCGCCCTGCGACAGGAACGTGGCCCAGCCCACGACGGCGGAGTCCGTCACCAGGACCTTGCCGGTTCCGGCGCGCTTGAGCACGACCTCCGCCTGGAGCTGCAGCCGGTACTCCCGGGCCGTCAGCGCCTGGTCGCGGCGGTACTGCAGCGGGATGAGCTCGTACTTGGTCAGCTTCGCTTCGAGGATCAGGTCGGCCTGGCCCTCGCCGGTGACCTGGAGCGTGCCCTGGCGCTGCAGTTCGCGGATGGTCTCGCTGGTCACCTGGAACTCCACGCGCGGCTGGCCGGTGACATTCGCGAACGTGGGCACGTAGATCGTCCGCAGGTCCGGCGGGAGGGTCGAGCCGATCTTGTAGCCCGTGCAGCCGGGCAGGCTGACGAGCGCGACGGCGAGGGAGAAGAGGCACAGGCGGGAAGCGGAGCGGGGGCGGATGGTGTTCACAGCTTCTGCTTCTCCACGGTGGATGCGATCTCGTTGATGCGAGCCTGGACGGCCGGAGCGCGATCCGACGACGGGAACTGCTCCATGTAGTCCCGATAGACGATGAGCGCGGACTCCGGCTTGTGGGCGAGCTGATCGTAGAAGCGGGCGCGCTCGTAGAGGAAGTCCGCCAGCCGGCGCTCGATCGCATCGCGCTGCTCGCGGGCGGCCGGGGCCTGCTCGTGGCGGGGGAAAGACGACAGGAACTGCTCCAGGTACGTGCGCGCCTCGGCGGCCGCCTGCTCGTCGTGCGTCATCCGCATGGCGATGCGGTAGGCGCAGTCGGCCTGGCGGTAGGCCGACTCGGGAGCGAACTCGCTCCGCGGGTAGCGGTACTGCACCGACTCGAAGGCCGGGATGGCCAGGTCGTAGTCGCCGCCGTCCTGGTGGATCCGGCCGACGGTGAACTGGGCGGCGGGCGTGCGATCCCAGCCGGGGGCGTTTTCGACGATCTGCTCGAACAGCGGGACGGCGCGCTCCGGCGAGCGGAATCCGGGGAAGACGCCGAGCGTGGCGTGCCGGGCGTCCATGACGGTCTCGGCGAGCCGGTACTGGGCCTCGATGACCTCCGTGTAGGGGAATCGTCCGCCGAAGTGGTCGATTAGGTACTGGTACTCGTCGAATGCCTTCTGGGTCTTGCCCCGGCTGTCGAGGATGCGGGCGAGCTCGAGCTGGGCGACGGGGGCTTCGGGGGACTCGGGCCACGACCGGACCAGCCGCTCGTACTGCTTGGCGGCCTGGCGCAGGCTGCCGCGGTCGCGGAGCATGGCCGCGTACTGCAGCTGGGGCGCGGCGGCCGGCATGGCGGGGTGGGAGAACCAGCCCGGGCGCTTGCGCTCGCGGGTGGATCCGGCGGTCCCGGCCTCGTCGGCCGCGGTAGCGGCCACCGGCGCCAGAGCCGTGGCCAACAAGACGATCCAGAGGGCTGTCAGACGCATATCGAGACACTACAAGGCGCCTCGCCGGAGGGTCAAGATAAAGATTGGCTGACACGCGTCTGGGGCGTAATAATCAGGGCTATCGGAGGTACCTGTGACGCATTCCAGCGAGGGAGTTCGGTCGAGCATCCGGGCCAGCGCGGACGCAATTTCCGGCTTGGTCCTGCAGGCTTCCGTCATCGCGCGGATCGGGCAGGTGCTGGTCGCCGCGCTCCGGCGCGGCGGGAAGGTGCTGACGGCCGGCAACGGCGGCAGCGCGGCCGAGGCGCTGCACATGTCCGAGGAGCTGGTGGGCCGGTTCAAGGGCAATCGGCGCTCGCTGCCGGGGATTTCGCTGGTGGCGGATCCGACGGCCCTGACGTGCATCGGCAACGATTTCGGGTACGATGAGATCTTCCGCCGGCAAGTGGAAGGGCTCGCGCGGAAGGGCGACGTGCTGGTCCTGTTCAGCACGAGCGGCCGGGCGAAGAACCTCCAGAACGCCCTCGAGGCCGCGCGGCGGAAGCGGGTGACCACGGTGTGCCTCCTGGGGCGAGACGGCGGCCCGATGGCCGGTTGCGGGGACCACGAGCTGATCGTCCGGTCGGAGGAGACCGCGCGCGTCCAGGAGGCGCATCAGGTTGTGATGCATGTTCTTCTCGAGGCCGTGGAGGCGGCATTTCCCCCGCCGGCGAAGCGGGCGACGCAGCGTAAGGCTGCGGCCCCTCGGGCGGCCGGTCCGGCGGGCGGTGCGAGGCGGGTCCGATGAGGAGGCAGGGCATTGTGATGGGTGGCAGAGACGGCTTTACGCTCACGGAGGTGCTGGTCGCGTCCGCCATGGTGGCGGTCGGGCTGGCCGGCGTCCTGGTGTCGTTCTCGGTGCTCACGCGCACGGCTCGCCTCCTCGACACGCGCACGCGGGCGATGCATGAGGGGCGGAAGACGCTCGAAGAGCTGCAAGGCATCTCCTTTTCCGCGCCGGAGCTGGCCCCGGGAGTGCACTCGATCTCGGGTGGCCAATACGAGGTCTCGACCTACGGATTCCCATCGACCAAGACGGTTGCCGTTTCGTTCGACGTACTGACGCCGAACGGCACGACCTCGCGGGTGAGCCTGACTACGGTCATGTCTTCGGTGTTTCACAAGTGATCGCGCATGGCAGAGGCGTTCGGGGGCTGACGCTGATCGAGCTGATGATGTCGATCGGGCTGGTGGCCTTCGTACTGGCGGCGTCGCTCAGCGTCATGCTGATGTGCATGGGGTGGTGGCGGCGGTCCGAGCTGCTGCTGCGGGTGTCCGCGGACGCGAGCCGGACGCTCGAGCGCCTGGTGTACGGGCCGGACGGCGCCGGCGGGCTCCGGGAAGCGGACGGCGCGCAGGTGACGGCGGAAACGAACGGATGGACGCTCAGCTACCGCGATGGGGCGGGCGTCAGCCGGGCCTACTCATACAACGCGGCGGCCGGCACGATCGTCTACGTTCCCCAGGCGCGCGTGCTGTGCCGGCATGTCGTGTTCGCCGCGGCCGAGACGAACCTGCTGGGGGACGGCGTGCAGTTGCGGCTGGACCTTGGCGTGGCGGAGGGGCGGTATGTGTGCTCAAACTCGATGCGAACATTCGTCGCATTCCGGAACCACCACGATGACTGAGGGGCGTGCGACCGGCTCCGAATCGGGCATGGTGACGATCCTCGTCGTCGTCCTGCTGATGGCGATCGTCAACGTGGTCGCGATGGGCTTCGTCTTCGGGCTCAGCTCGCGCGCCAGCGTGGCGCGGGGGCAGCTGCAGATGGAGCAGGCCCGGTACGTGGCAGAGGGAGGGGCGGAGAGCGCGGCGGCCTACATCGGCGCCGGCGGGAGCATCCCGACCGTCTTGACGGGCACCGTGGGAACGGCGAGTTTCGTCGCGCGGGTCGTCCTGACCAATGTCGTGGGGTCCGCGGCTCGGGCCTACGTGATCCGGTCCGTCGGCACGGTGCAGGGGAAGTCCCGCACCATCACGGTCGAGGGCGCGCGGAACAAGACCTGGGCGAAGTATGCGCTGTGGTCGGACAACAACCGGAGCATCTACTTCAAGTCCGGCGAGCGGTTCGACGGCCCCGTCCATTCGAACACGAAGCTGTGGTTCAGCGGCAACCCCGAGTTCCTGGCGGAGGTGACGTCTGCTGTGAGCGATTACGGGGGCAGCACCAATCAGTGCATCTTCCGCCGGGGGTTCATCCGGCCGGTTCCGACGGACACAATGGCCAGCGTCGATTTCGCGGCGCTGAAGGCGAAGTCCGCCCTGACGGTGACGGGCACCACCACGATTGTCTTTCAGGGGACGAATGCGCTGGTGAGCAATGCGGGGCGCGGGTGGACCGCGCGGCCGGTCGGCGTATCCACGACGCCGGTGATCTACGTGGCGACGGCCGGCGCGCAGTACGGGCGGGTGTCGGTGCGGGGCGCGCTGGACGGGCGGGTCACCGTCGCGGCGGATCAGGATATCGAGATCGTGAACAACCTGACGTACACCAGCGACCCGCTGACGAATGCGGCGTCGGACGACGCGCTGGGCCTGATTTCGGGGCGTGACATCGTCGTCAAGACCTCGTTCCCCGACAACGGATCGATCTATGCGCACATGATCGCGACGGGTCTCGCGACCGGGGGGAGCACGGACGGGAGCTTCGGCGTGGAGAGCTACAGCACCCGGCATCCCAGCGGTTTCCTCAAGGTGTGCGGCGGAATCGTGCAGAGCTACCGCGGCGCGGTCGGGACGTTCTCCGGCAGCACGCTCACCTCCGGGTTCGACAAGCGGTACACGTACGACAGCCGGTTTGCCATCGATCCGCCGCCGGAGTACCCCATGCTGAGCGATGAGCTGACGTGGACCACATGGCGGGAGGGCGGCTGATGGCTGACCCGGAGCGGCCGGTCGATTCGGTCTCCGTCTGGAGAGGCGTCCTGATCGCCGTCGTGGCGCTCAACCTCGGCGTGATCGCCTGGGCGGTTCGCCTTACCGTCCGGCTCCTGCGCGCGCCGGTCGAACTCGCGGCGCCGGCTGAGGGGACGGGCGGAGCGGCGGGGTTGAGAGCGACTGGCGCGGCTGTTCGGCCCGGCTCGGGCTCAACCGCAGACGCAGCGCTCACAGGCACGAACCACGCGGGCCGGTTCTCCCGAGACACCCCTGTCTCCGCACCCGGCGGCGAAACCACCCGTCATCTCATGGAGCAGGATGCCGTTCTCCGGCGGGAACTGCGCGAAAACGAGGGAAACGACAACGGTCTGACGCCGTCCAAGGAGGATGTCGACCGCCTGATGAAGGACGGTCGGCTGATCTTCTAGTGTGCCCGGGGCGGCGGTGGGTCAACCGGGGGGATGAGATTCCGACGGATCCTTCGCTTGCTCCGCGACTCTTGATCGGAGCGAATCCATCATGTCGTTGAACGCGTCCTCCCACTCGCCCAAGTGGTCGGTCTTTCGGAACTTGAGCCGATAGGCCAGATTGCCATCGCGGATTTCGTTGAACGCCATCTTCAATCGGATGAGCGGGCCTGCGATTCGATGACTTGTCAGCTTTCCCAGCAGGACAATCGCGACGCAGAACAGGATGGTTTCGATGACTTGGGCCATCAGGAGCGCCTCGCGAGCGAAGGACAGGTCCTTCGCCAGGCCGGGGTCGGACAGGTCCATCCGACTCCACCGCTCTTCGATGAAGAAGTGAAAGGCAACGTTGAACATGACAAGGAAGCAGATATTCAGGACAATCCAGAGCCCCATGTGACGGAAGTGGAACTGCCGCGTGAGCTTCATGTTGGACAGCTTGCGCTGCGAGTGAAAGAGGGCCATGGATGAGACTCCTTCCAATACGATCGTCAATGCCTCCGAAACCAGAACATTTTGGGCCGGCACAGTCAATGACAAAGGATGCCGGGCGGCGGGCGGCGTCCGCTCGGGCGTGCGGCCCGCATTGGAGGCGTGCCGTCCTCACGGTGTGGGTGTGGTGCGGGCTGGCGGTTGGCTGCGTGGCGGCTGCACGCGCCGTCACGAACGGATGTCCGTTCGTTTTCGTCGTCGATGATTTCGAGCAGGGCGTGGCCGCGTGGACGAATGCCGACTCGGCGCGGATGGAGTGGGGTTCCGACCCGGGGAGCAGCAACCGGTTCCTGCGGTGGACGGCGCGGGATGACGGGATCGGGAGCATCGTGTTCGGGGGCCTGGACCGGCGGCGGATCGACTTCTCGCGCTACGACATCCTCCAGTTCCGATACCGGGTGGCTGGAAAGACGATCTGGAACATCAATCCGATCGTCCAGCAGTACCCCTTCATGCAGGGGTACCGCGCGCTCTACTACTGCATCGACACGCTCGACGTGCGGCTCGGCGAATGGCAGACGTTCACGCTCGACCTGCGGCTCGTGGAGAACTCCTGGCCGAACACGTACTCGCGCGATCGGCAGGAGTTCCGGTTCGAGATCAACCAGCTGGCGGGCGCGGGTGCGACGGAGATCAGCATCGACGACGTTGTCCTGATGCGGAACGTGCTGGGCCTGGAGCGCACGTACGCCGGCGAGTGGTCGGCATCCGGCGACGGCAGCCAGCGCTGGCGATTCTCGATTCCGGTTCGCAATGGCGACGCGGCGGCGCACCGCGTGCAGGCGGCTATCGCCGCGGGAAGCGCGGGCCGCTGCCGCGGGGCGGTGTCGCCGCCGGAGGCGGACGTCCCGGCGGGCACGTCGGTGACGTTCGTTGTCGATGTCACCATTCCGGCGGACGTCGTCCGCGCGTCGCCGCCGTACACGGGGGAGATGGTTCAGGCGGAGTTCGCGATGCCGGACGTGCCGGAGCTCCGGCTGCGCACGCTGCTGCCGGCGGGGATTCGTCCGGCGCAGCCGCGGCACCCCTGCCTGCTGGCGCTGCCGGAGCAGGCCCGGTGGATCCGCGAGCAGTACGCCTCGGCCGCCACGCGCACGAACCTGGACCCGATGCTCGTCAAGCTGGTCGCCATGGGCACCAACGTTCTGGCGTACCGGCCGCAGTACCCTCCGTGCGCGAACGGCGGATACGGATACACCGTGTGCCCGGTGGACCAGACCAATCTCGTCGAGGTGGCGATGGCGAACCTGCCGGAGGCCACGTACCAGTGTCCGCACTGCGGCCGGTTCTACCGCGGGATGTTCTACGAGGCGGCCATGAAGGGGTGGGCGGGGGTCCACCGCGCCAACGGATCCAAGGCCCGCGGGGCGGGCATCAACTATCTCGTCACCGGCGACCGCGCGTACGCGGCGAAGGCGGCGGAGATCCTGCGCGGGTATATCGACGCGTATCTGCGCCTGCCGCTGGGAGCCCTGACGGCCGGCTTGCACACGCAGATCCCGTCGTCGGGCGCCACGCGCATCGGCGGAAGCTTCATGCAGGAGAAGGACTGGCTGACGGACCTCGCGATCGCGCTCGACTGCATCCGCGACAGCGGGGCCCTGACGGAGGACGAGGTGGAGTCCATCCGGGAGCGGGTCCTGGTGCCGTCCGCGAGCACGATGATGGATCACCGGGTCGGCCTGATGAACCTGCAGTGGATGATCAACGGCGCCGCCGTGTTCGCCGGGCTGGCGGCGGACGACGCCGCTGTCGTGGCGCGGGCGGTGTACGGCGATCACGGCGTGGCACCGCTCATGGCCGGAGGGTATGGGGCGGACGGCATGTGGTGCGAGAATCCGAGCTATATCAACGTGATGGCGCTCAACGCCTACCCCGTGCTGTCCGTGCTGTTCGACTCGGGCATCCTGGCGTACACGCCGGAGATGGACCTGCGCTACAAGGCCCCGTGGTACCTGGCCGCGCCCGACGGCCGCTTCCCCACGCTGGGCACCGGCGGGCCTCCGGGCATGGGCATTCTCATCAACGGAGTGAAGTCGATCGCGCGGCTTTCGAAGGATCCGGAGATCGCGTGGATCGACGCCCAGCACCCGCGGGTGTCGGCGAGCTGGGGCAGCGCGGCCAGCCCATACTTCGAGAGCGTGGCGGCTGCGTTCCGCGCCCGCGCCCCGGTCTCGGGCGCGCGGCCGGTCAAGCCGATCGAGCCGAAGAGCATGCTGTTTCCCGACTACGGCGTCGCCGTGCTGCGCACGCCGGGCACGGATATGTACGCGGCGCTGGCCGTTGGCCGGCACCTGGTGCACGGGCACTTCAACAAGCTGTCGGTCAATGCGTACGGAAAGGGCGGCTGGTTCATCCGCAACCAGTGGGGCGGCTACGGCGAGGGATTCCTGGATTTCGTGGAGCCCACCGCCAGCTCGAGCACGATCATGGTCGACGGCCGCAGCCAGGATGCGGACACGGGTGAGCTGCTCTGGCAGCGAAGCACCGCGGCGGCCGAGGTCGTGAGCGCGCGCGAGCGCGGGGCGTGGAAGGACGTCGAGCACGAGCGGACGCTGGTGCAGACCGCAGACTGGCTGCTGATCCTGGACCGCTGTCTCGCGGAGTCGCCGCACACGTATGACTGGCTGTACCACTCGACGCTGAGCCAGTTCGCGTGGACGAACGGGCCGGCCGTCAAGGAGGCGGTCCGGGTCATCGGTGAGCTGCCGCCGGCGGCGGGCATGCTCGACGGCCGGGCGGCCGCGGACTCGCCGCGGGGCAGGCTGACGACGCTCGGCGACACCGTCTGCTATCAGTACTTCCTGCCGGCCGACGAAGTGAAGGTGGCGTCGGGCCGGACCGAGATTGCGTACGCTCGGAAGGACGGCAGCGGGATGAGGATGACGCTGCTGACGGATGATCCGAAGCCGGGCTTGTTCCGGACGCGAAACCCGAAGTGGAGCATGGACGGGCTGATCTTCAGGAGGCGCGCGGCCGATGCGGCGTTCGCGGTCATGCTGCAGCCGCACGCGAAGGGCGACGTGCCGGGTGCGACCGTGGAGCGCGTGCGGCTGCTCGATGCGAAGACGGGAAAAGCGGCCGGCCTCCGGCAAGCCCAGGCGGTGCGGGTGACGAACGGTGGCAAGTCCGTGCTGGTTGTGGTCAACTACGCCGGAGTTCCGCTCAAGACGGACTACGGGCAGGTCGTGGCCAGCACGGATCGGGTGTCGGTCTTGGACTGAATCATCGGCGCACCGGGTTACCCCATTCCGTCGTGGACTCGTAACGGGCCATTCAGGCGTGAGTCGATTGTCCGTGCAGCCGCGCGCGTGCGCGCGTGGCCTGCGAAGAGCGCCGCCCTCACGGGCGCGGCTACGAAGACAGCCTCCGTAGACTCGATCGATGAAGCGAAGAGCGTAAGACGATATTCAGGCGGTGGCGACACTCGCCCGGGGAACGACTCATGAAATTGGGCGGGTTGTGTACATCGGCAATCGTGGCGCTGATGATGGCGCGTGCAGCGGCGGCCGACGTCAAGACGTGGCGCGGGGGGACGGCGACCGGGGACTGGTTCAGCGCGTCCAACTGGACGAATGGCGTGCCGGCGGACGGCGACGAGGCCGTGATCGCAGCGGGGGCCTGCCTGCTCACCAACGAGACGGCGGCGCTCGCGGCGTTCACGATGCAGGCCGGGACGCTGATCTGCTCGAACTGGGGCGCGCGGCTGGTGGCCGAGACCGTGACGCTCACGGGCGGGGTGATCACGCTTCCGCCGGCGTTCTCGAACGGCTTCATGACGAACCGGGTCTGGATTGTCTGCTCCAACCTCACGCTGGGCGCGGCGGCTCGAATCGATGCGGATCGGAAGGGCTGGAGGGGCGGGGCGGCAGGAGGCGTGCCGGGCGTCACCGACGGCAGCGGTCCCGGCGGCGGCCTGGCCCGCCAGGGGGCGGGCAGCTACGGAGGCAGGGGCGCGGGTGGAACCAAGGGCGGTTACGGCGACTTCCGGGGGCCGCAGGAGCCGGGAAGCGGGGGGGCGGGTGACTCCTGGGCGGCGGGCGGCGACGGTGGCGGGGCGATCCGTATCGACGCGAGCGGGAGCGTGACAGTGGACGGGACGATCACCGCCAACGGTGGGTCGGCGGGGACGCGCAGCGGCGGTGGCTCGGGCGGCAGCATCTACATCGCGTGTCAGCTCCTCGCCGGCAGCTCGCCGGGCGGCCGGATCAGCGCGAATGGCGGCTTGGCGACGTCCACCGACTACGGCCCCGGCGCCGGCGGCGGGCGCATTGCCATCCTCTATGACAGCGCCGCTCAGGCGTCGGCGCCGGTGCCCCTGGTGCGTGTGTCGGCAGCCGCAGGCACGCGCGTCACGTCCGGCCAGCCCGGCACGCTCTTCTTCCCGGACAACCGTCTGCTGCAGGGAGACGTCGTTACGTGCCGGGGGCGCTGGATGGTGGACGGAGTGAGCGCCCTCGCGTTCTCGTCCCTGGCCATCAGCAACGGCTGGCTGTCGTTCCCGGACGAGGGGTTCCGGCTGACGGTCTCCAACGAGCTGACGCTGATCGGAGACAACGCCGTGGATGCGTACGGCGTGCGGCTGTATGACGCCGGGCGGCTGGATTTGACGAACGGGATACTGGAGGTGGGCGGCGGCGCGTTGCTGACGAACGGCGCGATGCTGCAGTATGTGCGCAGCGCGACGGGTCTGGTCGAGCGCGGCGGCCTGTGGGTCGGCGGCGATCTGCGGCTGGCGCCGTTCGCGCGAGTGGTCCTGCAGAGCGCGGCGACGAATACAAGCCCCGGCGAGTATGCCGGGTTTCTCTCCGTCACGGGCGACCTGTCTGTCGCCACGAACGCCTGGGTCTACCTCTACTCGCATCCCACGAACGGCGGCTCGTGCCTGATTCGGGCGCGTAGCGTGTACGTGGAGCCGAACGGCGGGTTCAGCGCGGACTCCGCGGGGTATCGGAGTGCACTGGCGATCTACACGAATGACAACTGGGGCCCCGGGCGGGGCATATACCCGTCGGGCGGCGGGAGCTACGGGGGGGAAGGGCGGCTACCAGTCGTACGCGCCGTACGGATTGGCAATGAGCCCGGAGGAGTGTGGCAGCGGCGGCGCCGGCCAGGCAGCCGTGGGCGGGGCAGGCGGCGGCCTGGTGCGGATTGAGGCGACCGGCGCGGCGGTCATCAATGGAACCATCACGGCGAACGGAGAGGACAGCGGATCGAATGCCGGCCGGCGTGGCGGCGGCGGCTCTGGCGGCGGGATCGCTCTGAGCTGCTCGACACTGGCCGGGACAGGCGGCGTGTTTCGCGCCGACGGCGGTCTGGGGCGGGACAGCATTAACGTATCCGGCGGCGGAGGCGGAGGCCGGATCGCCGTGCTCTACGACCCGGCTCAGCAGGATGGGATGCCGCCGGTGAGTGTGCGATTCTCGACCGCGGGCGGCCGGAGCCGGACGCTCGGCTTTCTGAATGACGACGCCATGGATGGCGGCCTCGGAACGCTTTACTTCCCGGACAGCCGCTTCCTCGGCAACCCGATCGTTCACAGCGGTCAATGGCTGGCGCCGGGCGCTGAGCGCTGGTCGGCGCGCGCCACGGTACTCAGCAACGTGTGGATTGGATTTCCGGCGCCCGGCTTCGTCTGGACCGTGACGAACGAGGCGCTCATCACCAGCGGCGCGCGGCTGGATCTTTCCGGCGGGGTGGTGCGCTGCGGGAGCCTTGTGCTGACGAACTGGGCGACTGTGTTCCTGGCTGCCGGCGAGACATCGGCCCCTGACGTTGAGGTTGACGGCGATCTGACGATGGCAGACCGCTCATTCGTCAGCGTGTTTGGTGCAGCAAATGCGACCGGTGGACCGTGGGGTGGCCGCGTGACGGTGAGGAGCGCGATCCGGATCGGGACCAACTGCTGGCTGAGGCTGCAGTCGCACCCGACGAATGGCGCATCGATTCGGATTTCGGCGCGCGACCTCCTGGTCGAGACGGCCAACGCCGGGATCGACGCGGCCGGGCGCGGATACGCAGGCGGTCCGCTGGGAACGACAGCGCGCGGGTTCGGCCCCGGGGGAGGCAGCACGACGCCTCAGCGCGGGGGCGGCGGGCACGGCGGGCTGGGGGGGCCGATCGGCGGCGGCGGCGGCACGAACTACGGGAGTGCGATTCAGCCGGCGCAGCCCGGCAGTGGCGGTGCGAGTTCCAGCGGGGGAGGCAACGGGAATGGCGGGGCCGGTGGCGGGCTGGTGTGGATCGTGGCCCGCGAACGCGTGCTCCTCAACGGGCTGATATCGGCGCAGGGCCAGGACGCATACGCGGGTGCGAACGGCTACTCGGCGGGAGGATCGGGGGGCGGGGTCTACATCAGCTGCCTCCGGTTGGCTGGCGACGGCGGAATCATACTGGCCGGCGGCGGCCGCGGGGGTGGTCACACCAGCGGCGGCGGCGGTGGCGGCGGTGGCGGACGGATCGCCGTCTGGCGGGCATTCGACGCGACCAATGCGCCATTCACGACTGTTGTTTCCGGCGGAACCGGCGTGCTTGCCCGGATCGGTGAGGCCGGCTCGGTCCACTGGGGCCGGCTGCAACCTCCGCCGACGGGCGCGATGCTGTGGGTCCGGTAGAAGGGCGCTACGGAGCCAATTCGGTGCGCGACGGGCCACGGGGCCCCGACCCATGCGGTTCGGGGATTCGTCTGTCGGTCGGCTGTCAGGCTCGCGCGAGGCCGAACACGCGCGTGAAGAACGCGGCGAACTCGGGCTGCATTTCCTTGTCGAACCGGCTATGCCCGCCGCCGGGAATCCGGAGGAGCAAGACGTCCGCGCCGGCCTTCTTCAGGGCGGCGTACAGGATCTCCGACTCCTCGATCGGCACCACCGGGTCGGCGTCGCCGTGGACCAGCATCATGGGCGGCGCGTCCCGGCGGACGTAGGTGAGCGGGCTGACGAGCCGGGCGAGGTCCCGGCGCTCCGCCGTTGGGCCCCCGAGGTACTTGTCCGTCACATCGCCCAGCCCGGGATTCCGCGCCCGGAGGGACGGATCGCCCATCCTAGCCAGATCGCACGGGCCGCAAACGGCGCATACGGCCTGGAGGCGCGAGTCGGTGCACCCGAGCCCGTCGCCCGGCTCCAGCTCCGGCACGCCCGTGGCGAGCGCCAGCAGGGCCGTCAGGTGTCCGCCGGCCGACGAGCCGCATGCGCCGATCCGCGAAGTGTCGAAGCCGTACTCCGCGGCATGCGTCCGCAGCCAGCGAACGGCGGACTTACAGTCCTGGACGTTTGCGGGCGCGGTCGCGACCTGGCTGGTGCGGTATTCGATTCCCGCCACGGCCATGCCGAGCGGGAGCGGCAGCAGGCACGCGGATTCGCGGGCGGCCCGCTGCCAGCCCCCGCCCGGGATGCCGACGACGACGGGCATCGGTCGAGGCGCGGTGTCGGGTATGTGAAGGTCGAGGCGCAGCTCCTGGCCGCCGGGGCTGGCGTAGACGATATCGCGGATGACGGTGATGCTCATGGTGTCTATCTCCCCAACTGCAGCAGGCGGACGGCGCACCGGGCGGCATTGACGCAGCCCTCGCCGCGTCGGCCGCTCGTGTGCATCAGGTAGAGACCGTGATCGGGTAGTCCGACGTTGCCCTTCTCGAGCGAGGACAGCCAGTCGGGCTCGCCAGCCGCGAAGCGGGTGGGCATCGCCTGGTGGACGACGCGGCCGGTGGCCGGCTCGGCCCACAGAACGGACAGCTCTGTCTCCGGGTGTCCCCATGCCCCGTCCGGCGCGATGGGCATCACCAGGACCAGCAACCCGTCCCGGTCCACGGCGATCTGCGCCTGCGGGGCCGTTCGCCAGCCCGGACGCTGGCGCAGCGCGTGCGCCGTGACGTCGGTGCAGCGCCAGCTGCCGTCCGCCCGGCGGGTCGCCAGCTCGGTGCGTCCGGCGTGCGAGTCACAGAAGGCGAAGGCCGGTTGGCCGTCGGGCAGCACCGTCAGGTTGCCGGGCCGGAGGTCGCCGCCCGCCTTGAACCGCACGTGCGGCGTGTCTTCGATCCGGACCGGCGCGTGCTTCACTTCGCGGCCGTCGTCATGGAACCACTTCAGGCCATCGGGGGAGACCAGGTGGGTCACCGCCATGCTGTGCGGGGACACTCGGTCGCCCGGGTACGTCTTGTAGAACTCCACGAGCAGGTGGATGGAGCCATCGGGGCCGACCGCGAGCGAGTTGGTGGGGAAGGAGTAGCGAAGGTCCGGGGCTTGCACCAGCATGTAGGGCCAGGACCATTGGTCGCCCGGCCTGCGCGTCAGCCAGTTCACGCCCCAGTGCGCATCCCAGCCCTGCCGGTGCGCCAGGCAGAGGAGCCCGCCCGGGGTGCAGACGAAGCTCGGATAGGTCGGCTCAGCGCCCACCGCTTCGGGCAGCGACCAGGACGCCGGATCCGACGGCGTGTCGGACCACCGGTGGATGAACGCGCCGCGGCGGTGGCTTCCGGCCATGAAATGCATCCGGCCGTCCGGCGCCTGGGCCAGCGCGGCGCCGCAGTGGTTGTCGAAGCCCTGGGCCAGGCTGAAGGCCGCCGCGACCCGGCCCGAGTCCGGCTCGACGCGGGCGAGGATGCAGCGGTACGCCGCGTCCAGCCACGTCACGTAGAGCCCGTCGGATCGCCGGACGATCTTGTTGCTCATGTGGTACGCCGTCGCACGGTCGCACCCGTCGGCGGTCAGTGTGCAGACTGTCTTCATTATCTCTCCAGGGCGATGATCGTTCCCTCTCCCGGCTCCAGTTTCAGCCAGAAACCGGTGCTGCCGGCCGGCACGTGGTCGTCGATGTACTGGATGCCGCTGTCGTAGGGCATCTTCAGCGTCTCGCGGACCGCGTGGCCGGCGAGCGGAACGGCGAATCGCGGGCCGATCCCGAGATCGTATGCCCGCGCGTACTCGCCCTTCAGCACGACCCGGTCCTCGAACGCATTGCCGAGATCGTAATTCATTACGGCGAGGTAGTCGCGCTTTCCGTCTGTGCGCAGGACCAGCTCGAATCGGTCGTAGAGCGTGCACGCGCGCTGGCCGTCCAGCGCCTGGTCGATGGCCGCCTGGAAGAACGGCACCAGGCGCTCGGACCCGGCGCGATGGCCGAACGGGATGGCCGAGATCAGCATGCGTCCCTTGCCGTACGTCGCGTCCAGCAGGAGCGGACTCGTGGCCGGTCCGACCGGAATCCGTACGTCCGGCTTGAGCTGGCGCGGGGTGAGCGCGTACTGCCAGATGTAGTCGTTTCCGGTGTAGGCCACATCCAGGTCACCGAACACCTCGCGGACGAGCCGCCCGTCGGGGCGGCCGTACGCGTCGTACTGCCCGGGCACGCCGGAGCATATCAGCGTGCCGCCGTTCCGGACGTACGCCAGCAGCTTGTCGGTGAGCCCGGCCGGGAAGTGCACCGCGTAGGGGAGCACGACGGCGGGCCAGTCCGCCAGGTTCGCCTTTCCGTCGAAGAGGGACTCCTCCAGCGCGTAGCCGTACTGGACGTTTCGGTTGAAGAGCAGGTCGTGGAATATCCGGGCTTCGATGGTATGGACGCTGAACGAGAGGCCGATGCAGTAGTAGGGGTAGGCGTTGATGGCGGCGGTGCTGGGCTGCAGGACGACCACTTCGCGCGGCGCCAGCCGCGTGGTGCGAAGCACGTCGCCGAACCGGCGGCCGCGGCGGAAGCCGACGGGAAGCGAGGCTGCCGCCTCGCGGAGAATCTCCCCCTGGCGTCCGTCCCAGCCGCGCGTGACCAGGATGTCCATGTAGGCGTTGTTGTAGGCCGGCCACGCGTCCCACGCGAACGCGGTCAGCGTGCGGATGCCGTACGCGCAGTTGCGCCAGATGCTCTGCAGCCCCTGGCGATAGGTCTCGGGTTCGCCGGCCGGGGGGCGCCGGCGGCCCCAGTTCCAGATGAACTCGTTCTGGACCGGGATCTTGCCGTAAGCCGGCACCACCGTCGCATGGAAGACCGTTGTCGGTATCGAGGGCCAGAAGTTGTTCTTGTGCATCTCGATCATCTCGGCGGGCACACGCGTGATGAGCATGTGGTTGTCGAACGCGGATTCGTTGGCGTAGTTCATCATCCCGTGCCACTCGTGGGCGACTGGGCGGCCGGGATCCGTCTCCTTGAGCGCCTTCACGGCGATCGCGATGAAGTCCGCGATCGATTCGCGGCGGAACACCTCGTGCTCGTAGGCGAGCGGCGTGGCCTGCCGCCGCATCACGAGGAACGGGTCGGGTGGCGGCTGGACGGCGATGAACGCCGGGTAGTTGGTCGTCCATGCTCGGTTGAGGGCATCGATCGTGCCGAACTTGCGGGTGAGCCAGTCCTGGAACGCCCGGATCGCTTCGGGGCTGCGCCCGGACTCGATGGAGAAGCCGAACGGGGTGGAGGGGCCCTTCCGCGTGTAGATCTGAGCCTCAGGCTCCCAGGTGAGATGATCGTAGAAGAGAATCTCGGGGAATTGGCGGTTGGCCCGGCCGAAGGCGCGGTAGCGGCTGGCGGTCGCGGCGCGGACGTCGGGGTGCCAGATATTCACGAGCGAGCCGCGTCCGCCCTCCTCGTTCATGTCGTACAACTCGGGCCGCAGATCCCGGCCGGGGATGGCGCCGGCCAGCGCCGGGCTGCTGGAATGGTTGAAGAGATTGTCGTTCACGGTCCACTTCAGTCCCTCCATCCCGGGGGCGGGGGAGGCTGTCGCCTGGATGGACAAGCCGGCCGCTTCGTTGGTGATGCGATAGCGGACGGGAGCGCCGGCAGCGTCGCCTTCGAGGATCGGGAGCCAGCGGCCGGCGCGTCCGTCCAGCGCGAAGACGACGTCGGAGGGATTGCCCGCCGCATCGAAGGCGATGGGCCGCCGAAGCTCCGCGCCGGGGTCGAAGCCGAACGGCTTGAGGGCGCCGTCGATCGTCGCCTCGGCCCGGTCGAGCTGCCGCGCCGCCTCCGCGAGGAGCTCGGGCGCGTCAGCCAGGACGCGGGCGAGGTACTGAAGCTCAGCGGCGCTGCGCCCGGCCCAGGCCGCGTCGATGGAGTAGAAGTAGGTCACATACGCCCGGCGCGTGGCATCCAGCGCCGAGCCCGCGCTGCCCGTCAGTGTCCGCGCCGCCTTCAGCGCCGTGTCGAGCCGCATGGCCGGATCGTCACCCGGCGCGTCCGTCTTGACGATTCGACCGTACAGGCTGGCGAACTGTTCGTCGAACTGGGCGTTGGGGATGTGTCCGCCCTGGAGGTTGCGGATGTGATAGATGGCGCGGGCCAGCGTGGCCATGCGGTCCTCCAGAACGCGCTGGCGCACCCGGCTGCGACCGTGCTCCACCATGTCGAGCCCGGCCGCCAGGGCCTGGACCCGGCCGTACAGGTCGAGGACCGGCTGGTGGCGGGCGGCCTCGTCGGCCGTGAGTTTCTGGACGGCGTTGCTGAATGCCTTCTCCGCCTGCGCCAGTCCGTTGGTCGAGCCGCTGGCCCGGCGCCGCAGCAGGTCGGCGTACCCCTGGTAGGGTGCGTCGAGGCGGGGATCCCCGTCCGGCTTTCGGGTGGCGTCGGCGTCGCCGGCGGCCACGGCCGTCCAGTACGCGATGTCGGCATCCAGCCGGCGGCGGTCGCTCGTCAGGTCGGCCGCCCGGCGGCGATGGAACGCGATCATCTCCTGGGACGCCTGCCGGAGCTGAAGCTCGTCGATGGCTGATGTGGCGGCCTTCTCCTGCTTCGCCATCTGGGGCGCCCGCTGCAGAAGCCGGTCGAGCTGGACGCGGGCGCGCGCCGCGACTTCGTTGGTGGGAGCGGAGAAGACGCCGGGTGCCCACGCGGCGCCGAGGATGATTCCGGCGAGCGCGGACCCGCGGAGCATACGGTAACCGTGGCAGCGGGCATTCGGTCCGGCGGTCATGGGGCTGTTCTCCTTGCGATTCGAGGTGGCAACTTGCACAATCAAAGCCCACAACGCAAGGCGGGAGATGCTCGGTGCGGCGACGGAGGCGGGGCGCCTGAAGTCCATGCAGGTTGGGAAGACTATGAAGTTGCAGCCGTGGTGTT
This sequence comes from uncultured Verrucomicrobiota bacterium, assembly GCA_964431965.1. Classification (GTDB taxonomy): domain Bacteria; phylum Verrucomicrobiota; class Kiritimatiellia; order CAIKKV01; family CAYSLU01; genus CAYSLU01. The sequence continues at coordinate 13,752 of CAYSLU010000049.1, read as the reverse complement.
TAGCGGTGTTGATCGCCGTGTGCGCCGTCGGCATCCAGGCGGAGAGCCTCGTGTGGAGCGCGGGGGGCACCGGCGACTGGTTTGCCGCCGGAAACTGGGCTCCGCCACACGTCCCGGCCGATGGTGATTCCGTGATGATCGGCACGAACGTGGTGCTGCTGACGAACGACACGCCGCAGCTCGAAGCGTTCACGATGACGGGCGGAGCGCTGGTCTTTACGAACTGGCCCACGACGCTCTCGGCGGCGAGCTTCACGGTGAGCGGCGGGCTGGTGACCGTGGCGGGCCCGTTCGAAACGTCGGCTCCGAGTCGGGTACACATCGTCTGCAGCAACCTGACGCTGGGAGCCGCCGGGCGGATCGTCGCCGACGGCCGCGGGTACCGGGGCGGGTATGACAGCAATGCGATTGCCGGGGCGGGCCCAGGGGGCGGCAGCGATGGTGTCGGCGGCAGCTACGGCGGCGTCGCCTCTGAGAACGGCATGGGCTATGCGGCCCGGCCGTATGGGTCTGCCGAGGCGCCTGACCTGCCGGGGAGCGGCGGGGGGCGGCATTGGTATACGGCCGGGTCGGGCGGCGGCGCGATCCGGATCGAAGCGGCGGATCGAGTCACGATTGACGGAACCATGTCCGCCAACGGCCAGGTTGGCGGGCAATATGAAGGGGCGGGTTCGGGCGGCGCGATCTGGATCACATGCCGGGTCCTCGCTGGAGCGGGCGGTCGCGTCACAGCCCGAGGTGGGAACGCGGGTGCCGGCGGGTACTACGGCAGCGGCGGCGGCGGGCGTGTGGCGATCCAGTACGATCCGGCCGCCCAGAGTGCCGCCGGGCCTCCGTCCATCTGGCTCTCGGCGCGGGGCGGTACGGCCGGAGGCCGCAGCGGGGACATCGGAACGCTGGGGCTGAGCGATGGACAACTGCTCGTGTCGCCGCTGACCTGGGACGGCCAGATCCTGCCCGCAGGACAGAGCGACTTCGCCTGGCCAAGCCTGACGCTGAGCAACGGGTGGATGCGGTTTCCGATCGAGGGGCTTCGGATGGCAGTCGATGGAGATCTGGTGTTGACTGGTGGACTGGCTCGGCTCGAGATCGGCCGGACGGACGACCTGTACGGTCGGTTGTATCGCTCCATCGGCACCACTGGGCCCGTGCTGCACGTGGGCGGGAATGTGCTCGTAGGCACGGGCGCCGTGCTATGCGTGTTCAGCGGCTGCTCCAACGAAACGGACTATGGCGCGCTGGTCAGCGTTACGGGCGACATCACGGTGGCAACGAACGCGGTGATCTGGCCATACGCGCAGTCTACCAACGGTGGAACCGTGCTGTTCCGAGCGGCAGGCGTGACGGTGGCCAAGGGCGGCCGGATCGATGCCACGGCGCGCGGGTTCATCCGGCGGTTTCCGTACGATGACGTGAATGGCAGCGGGCCAGGCGCCGGCGTGCAGAATTCCGGCGGCTCGCATGGCGGGAGATCACGAGGGGGAAACACGGGCTACACGGCCATGGACTGGGGCACGCCGGTCTACGGGATCGCCACAAACCCGATTACGGCTGGCAGCGCCGGCGGGAAGCATTCGCCGACGCTCTACCAGCCCGGGAATGTCGGTGGCGGCTGCGTTCGGATCGAGACGTCCGGCGACATCACGGTCGACGGCGTGGTGACGACGGACGGCGGCGCAGGGGGCGGCCTGTATGACGGCGGCGGCTCGGGTGGCAGCGTCAATCTGGGGTGCCGCGCCCTGCGGGGGGCCGGCGGCGTGATCAGCGCCAACGGCGGATCCGGGCCCTCGATGTACGGGGCCGGGGGCGGCGGCGGCCGGATTGCGGTGCGGTACGATCCGGTCGCGCAGTCGGCGGTTTCGATTCCAGCCGTGGTGATGTCGGCGAACGGGGGTGGGCATCCGGCGGGCGCGTATCAGGAGTACGTGGGGGAGGTGGGCACGCTGTGGCTACCGGACACGCGGTTCCTGACGGCCGTGCTTCGGCATAGCGGCGAGATCCTGATACCCGGGTTCACCAACTGGGCCGTCGGGAGTCTGCTCTTCTCGAATTGCGCGGTCCGGCTGCCGGGAGACGGGTTTGTGCTGGCCGTCAGCAACGACCTGGAACTCGTCGGTCAGAACACCCGCGAATCCCGCGTTGACATGGCGGGCGGCCGGATCCGGTGCGGGCGCCTGCTGCTGAGCCGCATGCGACTGGCGCTGACACCGGGAGCAACCCCGCCGTCGAACGCATGGCTCCAGTCGTCCGGACTGCTGGCGACGAACGCGCTGTTCGAGATCTTCGCGGCGGCAACCAATGCTGAGCGCCCCGGCACGGGGGCGCTGATCGTGGTGACGGGCGGGGCGGTTCTGGCCAGCAACGCGTGGATCCGGGCATGGTCGGATGCGACCAACGGCGGTTCGGCGGGCTTCCGGTTTGCGGATCTGACGATCGATGCGGGGGCTGGGTTTGAGGCAAACGGGACGGGCTTTCGCGAGCGGTCGGGAGCGTACCGGGGGCTCGGGCCGGGCGGCGGGTACGACAGCAGCGGCGCCGGCTACGGCGGGGTCGGCGGCAATGGTTCGTATGTGGGGAGCTTCGGGGGCGTGACGTACGGGTCATCCAACGCGCCGACAGCCCCGGGAAGTCAGGGCGGAACCCACACAACATTTTGGAAGCACGACTCGGGGGGCGGGGGGCTCGTTCGGGTCGAGGTGTCCGGGACGATGACCGTGAATGGGACCATCACGGCCAACGGCGGATCGGCCGGTGCGGCGTCCTATTCGGGCGGGGGCTCCGGCGGCGGGATTTTCCTCAGCTGCGTGACGCTTGGCGGCGCGGGCGGTGTGCTTTCTGCGCGGGGTGGCAATGGGGGCACCATCGGCGGCGGGGGAGGCGGGGGCGGGAGAATTGCGATTCAGCGGGTGTTCGACAAGGCGTCTGGCCTCGACGTCACAGCGGGTGGCGGCGCGGGAGACGCGGGCAAGGGTTCGAACGGCGTGGATGGCAGCGTGGTCTGGGTGTGGCTCCCAGCACCTGCTCGAAGCCTGATGATCGTCGTGAGGTGAGGGACCCAAGGAATGAAGCGGTTCAATGCGATCATGGTGTCCCACACGCACTGGGACCGGGAGTGGTACTGGAGCGTGGAGGAGTCCCGCTTTCGCCTGGTGCGCATGGTGGATGCGGTGCTCGACATCCTCGACCGGGAGCCGGGGTACCACTCGTTCTGGTTCGACGGCCAGACGGTGGCGATCGCCGATTACCTCGATGTGCGGCCCGAGAACCGCACGCGGCTGGAGGCGGCCATCCGCGGTGGCCGCATCCTCGTGGGGCCGTGGTATGTCCTGGGCGACGAGTTTCTGGTTGGCGCTGAGTCGCACATCCGCAACCTGCTGCGGGGCGTCAGCGAGATGCGCGCCTGGGGCCAGGACAACCGGATCGGGTATCTGCCGGACACGTTCGGGCACATCGGGCAGATGCCGCAGATGCTGCGCGGGTTCGGGATCGACAACGCCGTGTTCTGGCGCGGCTACCGGCTCTCCACGCTCAAGCAGTCGGAGACGCTCTGGGAGGGGGCCGACCGGACGCGCGTCGTGGCCGTCTGCCTCGTCCAGGGCTACTCGGCGGCGGCGGCGCTGGGGAAGCAGGAGCTGCACCGCCGATCCAGCCTGGCCGATCAGCGCGAGCGCCTGGACCACACGCTGCCGACGATCATGGAGAAGGCGGGATCGGGCACGATTCTGCTGATGAACGGGATCGATCACGCGATGCCGACGGCGGACCTGGCCGCCCGCTTCTCCGAGATCGAGGAGCGGCATCCCGGGCTGCGCGTCCGGCACGGATCGCTGGCCGAGTTCCTGGCCGTCGCGCGGTCGAGCGCGGGCGCCGAGGTCGGGCTCTCGGGCGAGCTGGCGTTCGCGCCCCGGCTGGACGGCACGCTGTCCTCTCGCGGCTGGCTCAAGGCGCGTAACCGCCAGTGCGAGAACCTCCTGGTGCACTACGCGGAGCCGCTGTCGGCATGGGCCTGGGCCAGCGGCCACTCCGATTTCGGGCCGTTTCTGCATCGCGCGTGGTCGTTCGTCATGAAGAACCACGCGCACGACACGATCTGCGGCTGCCACGCGGATTCGGTGGCCGAGGACGCAGCCGTTCGGTTCCGGCGTGCCCATGAGATCGGCGAAGCCGTGACCCGCGAGGCGATGGAGTCGCTGGGCGGATTCCGGGCGCTGGAGCAGGAGGCCGGGGATTCGAGCCGGATCTGCGTGTACCAGCCGGTCGGCTGGCCGGTGACGCGCACGTGGGAGTGCGAGATCGACGTGCCCGCGGCCGATCAGCGGAAGCCGGTGTCGCTGCAGCAGGCCGGGCGGAGCGTATCCCTGCAGGTGACGTCGGCCGAGCGCATCTGGCGGCGGCAGTGGCATGACCACACCATTCCGACGATCCAGGATGTGACGCGCTATCGGGCTGTCGTGGCCCCGACCGACTGGCCGCCGATGTCCGCGCAGGCGTTCGAGGTCGTGCTGGGCGATCGCCCGGCGACGGCGGAGTCGGCGACGACGGCGGCGATGCAGGGCAAGCGGGCCCTGCTCCGGAACGAGCTGCTCGAGGTCACGGTTCATCCGGACGGCCGACTCGATCTGAGGCACCGTCGGACCGGTCGGACGCTCGTCGGCCTGAACCAGCTGGTGATTGAGGGAGATGCCGGGGATCTCTATGCGTTCGAGCGGCGCGCGGGGGAGGAGCCGCGCGCGGCCGCCCCCGGCCGTGTGGCCGTTGTCGAGCGTGGCCCCATTCGGGGCTCTGTCTGTGTGCGGACCAGTCTGCGCCTGCGTCGCGTTCGCGTGCCGGCGACCTTGCGGATCAGCCTGGCGGCAGCCGACGAATACGTGTCGGTCCGTGCCGAGATCGACAACCGGGAGGTCGATCACCGCATCCAGGCCCTGTTCCCGCTGCCGCCGGCGATGCAGCAGGTTCGGGCGCACATGCCGTTCGATGTGGCCGCGCGGGACCCGGTGCCGTACGGCGAGATCGACGGCCAGCCGGCCTGCACGTGCCGGCCCATGCAGTTCGGCGTGTGGGCGCGGGGGGAGGGGCACACGCTGTTTCTCCCGAACCGCGGACTGTATGAGCATACGCGACTGGAGGCTGGGGATCTGGGGTTGACCCTGCTGCGGGCCACAGGCACCATCACACGAACCATGGCGATTCATCCCGCGGGGCAGGGGCAGTGCGCGGGGCCGCAGGTGGCGGAGTACGGGGTCGGCCTCACGATGGAGACGGACGATCCCGCGCTGGTGCGTCGGGCGTTCGAATTCAACCTGCCCCCGCGCGCGGTGCAGTCGTTCGAGGCGGATCGCCTGCCGTACGCGAGCCTCGTGAGCGTGGACCAGAAGGCATGGGTGCTGTCGGCGGTGAAGCCGGCCGAGGATGGGCAGGCGGTGATCGTCCGCTTTTTCAATGCTGCGGACCGGGTAACGCGGGGGCGGGTGCTGACGGCGCTGCCGGTCCGTTCGGCACGGCTGTGTCGGATGGACGAGACTCCGGGGCGCGTGCTGCGGATGGATTCGGGTGCGATCCCGCTCGTCGCCGAGCCGCGGGAGGTGGTGACCATCATGCTGGCCGTGCGGGGCGCGCGGGTCGTGGAGGTCCAGCCGGCGGCGAAGCGGCCGTCTCGGAAAGGGAAGGGTGCATGACGACGAACCGGCGGACGGATGCGGGCGGCGAGCTGTTGGTCGCGGGGTTCGAAGGGCCGGCGGACGGGAGCGGCTGGACCTATGCGGCCGATCCGAATGGAGAGGCTTCGGGCGAGTGGGTGACGGCTGAGGGATGCGGCTGCATCACGGCGACCGGCGGCGGGTGGACGTCGCCCGTGTTTCCGAGCGAGCCATTCGAGTATGCGGAGCTGCGGGTCCGGAGCCGCGCCGAGGGACCGTGCTTCTGGATGGCGGACTTCTTCACGCCATCCGGCGAGCGGGTGCTCGCCGATCACTACTCCCTGCTCGATGCCTCGGCCGGCTGGGTCGATCACCGGTTCTTCTTCCGCGGGCGGGCGGGCACCAGCACGGCCCGGGTCGGGTTCCGGCCGATCTGCGGCCGACGGATCTGGATTGCGGGTGTCCAGGTGCGGCGGGCGAAGCGGGCGGATGCGGCGGGCTGGGCGGATCAGGTGTATGCCGGCATTCCGCCGATGCCGTTCGTTCCGGACCCGGACCGGTGGACGCACCTGGGGCGAACGCGCGCCTCGCTCGGCCGAGGCGCCACGCTCACGGTCGTGATGCTGGGCGACAGTGCGATCAACGACTTGGCGAATGCGGCGATCGACGTGCGGATTGAGCGGCACTATCCGGGGGCGAGGCTGAATGTCGTACAGTCGGTCTCCGGCAGCGTGGGCGGCTGGTACTACCGCGAGCAGAACCGGGTTGAGTCGAGCGTGCTCGCGCACCGGCCGGACCTCCTGATCATCGGGGGCATCAGCAACTGCCTCAAGCTCTCTCCCGAGCAGGGCGTCGAGGCGCTGCGCGACGTGATTCGGCTGGTGCGCGCGCGACAGCAGCCGGAGATCGTCCTGATGACCGGCGCCGTCGGGCGCACCGACGCGCGGGCTGATGCGGTCTGGAAGCAGGCCGCGGAGGTCGGCGGGACGGACTACCGCAGCCTTCTCATGGCGCTGGCCGCCGAGGAGCGAGCGGCTTACCTTGATCTCGAGGGCGCGTGGGGCAACTACCTGCGCGGGATCGAGACACCGCGGGAGTTCTTTCTCCGCGACCCATACCACGCGAACGAGCGCGGCCGCCAGGCGTTGGCGTCGGTTGTTGAACGGTTCCTTGGTCCGGAGTGACGGCCGACTGCATTCGGCGTGAAACGACCATGCGGATCCGCGCTTGGGCAGAGATTGGACTTGCATGCATAGGCGCCCTTGGTATTATACCTAGCAGCCCGATGTATTGGACGGGCCCGGTGCTTGCGGTGCAGGCATTCACCTGTTGAGGAGGACGAGCGATGGACTCGATGCAGGATCTCATGAAGGGGACGGTGGTGCCGGTGATTCTCCAGCTGCTCAGCGAGCGGGAGATGTACGGGTACGAGATCATCCGCGTCGTCAATGAGCGGACGAACGGGGCGCTGGCCTGGCGCGAGGGCACGCTCTACCCGTGGCTTCATCGGCTCGAGGGCGAGGGGCTGATCACGAGCCAGTGGGTTGAGGCGCCGACCGGCCGGCAGCGGAAGTACTACGCGATTACGCGCGCCGGCCTGGCGACGCTCAAGACGCGCCGGGAGGAGTGGGCCGTGTTCGCCCGGTCCATCAACGCCGTTCTCCTGACCGCTCCCGCGTGAGGTGCGCCATGTGCGACGATCGAATCGAGCAGTACCTGGACGCGGCGACCTCGGGGCTCGCAGACGACCGAGAGCTTCAGCTGGACGTGCGTGCCGAGCTGAGGTCGCACATTGAGGAGCGGCTCCAAGCCGACCCGAAACACGGGGCGGCATCGGACGATCCCCTGGCCGCGATGGGGCCCGCGGCGGAGCTCGGGGGCGACCTTCTGGACGCCAACCGGGCCCGCATGCGGTGGCGCGCGCTGCTCCGGCATGTCGCGCAATGGGTGCTGGTGCCGCTCTCCGTTATCGTGGCCGTTCTCACATGGAACCCGGAGACCAGCCCGAGGTTAATCGCCGCGTTTACGCAACTGAATACCGGTACATGGGACACCTCGACCGGCCCGACTGCGCGTCTCACCCCGGAGCAGCGACTGTTGATCCGCGGTGATCGGTCGCGCACCGACGAGGTCGGGATCCAGAAGGCCATCTGGGAACGGTGGCCGACGGACCGGGCGTTTGCTCACCACTATCTGACGACTGTTCTGGGCGAGTCCGGATCGATGCTCGACACGAATGGCTATCGTGATCTGGAGCAGGTGGTGGAATCCGTACGCCCCATGGATCCGGACAACGCTCGCTTCGACTACATCCTGGCCGAACGGCTGGCGCGGCAGGCGGCCGAGCTGGCTCATGAGGACGCGCCCACCAATCGGGTGGCGCGCCCGCGCGAGCTGCTGCGTGTGACCGATCGGGCGAAGTTCGACCAGGCCATGTCCGTGCTCGCGAGCGGGTTGTCCAAGCCTGCCTACGGCCGCTACAGCGGCGAGATGCTCGGCCGCCGGATGGCGATTCTGTGCCCGCCGGCAACGGTCTCGGAGCAGGTCTTTGCGATCGGGTTGGCGGCCGGAACCTCGCTGCCGGACGTCAGCATCATGAGGCACCTGGCCCGGCTGAGCACGCGGTACGCCGACCTGCTGGCGGCGGAGGGGAGAGCCGCCGAAGCGCGGGTGTTCCTTGGCGCCCCGGAGCGGCTGTGCATCCAGATGAACGCTGACAGCTGGTGTCTGATCGACGTGCTGGTGGCCGGGACCATTGCTCGCGAGGCCGTTGCGGCCGTGCCGGCGGTCTACGAGCAGGTGGGTGACGCCGCCGCGGCCGAGCGTGCCCGCTCGCGGCTCCAGGCTCTAGCGGCACCGCTTGCCGAATGGAGGAGCCGCCGGCAGGCTGACGATCCCGAGGTGCGGCTGGCCGACCGGATGTCGATCCTCTGCCTGATGCTCCTGCCGGCGCTGGGCAACGAGCCGCTGGAGGCGGCGGAGCTGAAGCCGGCCCGGATGGTGGAGTACGCCGTGGCCGACAGCGTCGGGGTGAGCCTCCTGAGCATGCTGCTGCTCCTGGGGACGGCGGTCAGCGTGACCGAGACGCTGGTCGCCCGCATGCGCGGGGCCGCGCCGCTGCTCCTGCTGCCGTCGTGGGGCAGCACCGTCCGAATCCTGGCCTGCGGAGTTGTGCTGCCGCTGGCCGTCTTCTACGCGATCAGCCGGCTCTCATCGGCCGGCGGGCGCGAGTACGGGATGGCGTTCAACCTCCCGCGGCTAGGGATCCAGGCCATCGTGGCCATGTGGGCGATCCTGTGGATCCCGCGGGAGCTGGTGCGGCGGGAGGTCCGCCGGCGGTGTCAGATGCTCTTGATCCCGGTCCCGGGCGATCGACCCCTCGCGAGGCGCGCAGCGGTGGCGGTGATGGCCGTGCTGGGCGGCGTGAGCCTCCTTCCGATCCGGCGTCTGCTGCTGCCGGTGACGGGCTGGGACGTCGCCATGGAAGCTTGGCTGGCCGTGTTGGTCGCGTTTGGGGTCGGCTTGGTGGCGGCCCTGGTGTGGAGTCGTGTGGTCTACGTGCGGGAGTGGCGTCAGAGCCGCCTCTACGTGGGCAGCCGGAGCCGGTCGCTGATACCGGTCTACGCGCTGGCGCTCATTCTGCTCAGCCTGATGACCCGGCCCGTGCTCAAGAGCGAGGAGCGGTCCTGGCTGGCGTGCGACACGGTCATGGGGCTGGACGTGTCCGGCGGTTTCACGGGCCGTGAGTCCCGGGTTACGAACCGCCTGAAGCAGGAGATGGCCCGCGTTGCCGCTTCGCTTGCGCCGTGAGTGCGACGCAGGGCCGGTTCGCGCCCTCAGCTGGCGCAAGCCGGAGTCATGCGCCACGGGCCGTGTCAGGGCGTAGACATGAGCGAATCGCTCACCTATAATTCTCGGCCACGTGTCACGCTGTGGCTGTTTGTCGGTAGCCGACCAAGAGAGCCCGTCCATGCCCGTACGACCCGAACTGACGCAGGTTGAGCGCGACAAGCTCGCGATCGATCCGGATTTCGATTTCCGGAATGACATTGCGGTCCGGCCGCTCTCGGAGATCACTCCGAACGAGCTGGCGATGTTCAAGTGGACCGGGATCTATGCCCAGCTGCAGAAGGGCTTCTTCATGATGCGAATCCGGATCCCGGGCGGTGTGGTTACCGCCGCGCAGCTGGACCGGATCGCGGACTTGGGGGACACGTACGGCCAGGGGCAGCTCTGCATCACCACCCGGCAGACACTGCAGTACCACTGGCTCCGCAAGGAAGACCTGTGGAAGGTTCTGGAGGGGTTAGGCGAAGTCGGGCTCGACACCAGGAATGCCTGCGGCGACGTGACGCGCAACGTGGTGACCTGTCCGCTGCAAGGCGTGTGCCCGCATGAGGTCACGGACGTTCGACCGGCCCTGCTGGCGATCGCCAACGATCCGGAGCTCAAGGACCGGCAGCGCAATCTGCCGCGCAAGCACAAGGTCAGCGTGATCGGCTGCGGCCGAGCCTGCGGCCAGACGCTGATCAACTGCCAGGGGTGGCATCCGGTGCGGCGGAAGCGGCCGGACGGCCGCGACGAGATCGGCTGGCGGCACCACGCCGGCGGAGGGCTTGGCGCGCGCCCGTTCATGGCTCAGGTGATCTTCCGCTGGGTGCCGGAGGAGCTCGTGCTTCCGGTTACACAGGCGGCGGCCGAGGTGTTCCGCGTCGAAGGCGACCGGCGCGTGCGGGCCCGGGCCCGCCTGAAATATGTCGTGTCCCGGCTTGGGGTGGACGGCTTCGCCGAGCGCGTCGTGGCGGAGCTTCGCGCGCGCGGGGTGCTCGGGCTGGAGCGCCTCGAGCGGGGCGGGGCGGCGGCGGATATCGCGCCGGCGTTCGTGGACGGGCAGCCCGTCATCTCGCAGCGCCAGGCCGGCCTGAGCACCGTCCGCGTGCTCGTGCCGCGCTCCGAGATGAGCGGGCGCGACGCGCGCGCGATGGCGGGCTGGGCGCGCGAGTTCGGGGATGGAACCATCATGCTGACCGCGCGGCAGAACCTGCAGCTCCGGTCCGTGCCGGACGCGCGCGTGCCGGCGCTGCTCGAGCGGCTGCATGCGGCCGGCTTTTCGACCGAGGGCTTCGAGCGGCTGCCGGACATTGTGGCGTGTGTCGGCACGACGCAGTGCAATCTGGCGGTTTCGGACACCCCCAATGCGTGCCGGCGCCTCCTGGCGGCGCTCGGTCCGGACCGTGCGCTTTGGACGGCCGTGGGTCCGCTTCGCATTCATCTGAACGGGTGCCCCAACTCCTGCGGGCAGCACTGGACGGCCGACATCGGCCTCCGCGGCATGCGCAAGGCGGTGCCGACCGGCAGCGAGGAGGGGTTTCAGGTCTGCCTCGGCGGGAGCATGGCCGGGCCCGGCTCCATCGCCCAGCCGGTCTGCGCGGTGCCGACGGCGGCGCTCCCGCAGACGGTGCGCCGGATCCTGGAGATCTATCTCGAGCGGCGGGCGGCGGGCGAGGCGTTCGACGCGTTTGCCCGGCGGGTCGGACCGGAGTCCTACGCGGCGTGGCTGGGATGCCCGGCCATAGCCGGAGAGCCGGCGAGCGAGCGCAACCTGGCGCTGAAGCCGGCGTTCGACGAGGCTGTGGCCTGGGAGATGTGACCGCGCCCGGGTGGGCGAAGCGGGAGTGTGGCATGACCGTGGCAGATGAGAGCTTGATCCGACGGGCTGAGGGGTTGCTGGCCGCCAGGCGGAGCGACGACGCGATCGACCTGCTGCGCTCGGCCGATGCCCCGAACGATGCGCCGCGGTGTGCCTTGCTGGCGCGGGCCTATCATCAGCGTGGCGATACCCGGGGCGACGTGTACTCCAGCCACTTCTTCGCCTCCCGCGCGATGGATTTGGGCCTCGCGAGTCGGGAGCTGTACGCGATCCGCGCAGCCGCCGCGTTCCGGAAGGAGCTGTTCGAGGAAGCGGCGGAGTACTTCGGGCGGTGCGCCGATGAGGCGAGCCCGCCGGTGACGCAGTATGTCTACGGGCTCGCCCTCCTGCACGGCAGCCGGGCGGCCGAGGCGATTCCGTGGCTGGAGCGGGCGGCGCGGGTACGGCCCGAGCTGGCGGAGTACGCCGACGCGCTCGAGCGTGCGCGTCGGGCGGCGGCAGGCGGCCGGGATGCGGGTGGCCGCTCATGGTCGGTCGCGGCGCACGGCTTGGGGGGACCGCGGACGCGTCGCCCGGTCGACGTGGCATCACCTCACGTGTCGAGTGCGCTGTCGAAACTGCGCGGCGACGCGACGGCCGCGCGGGACTTTGACTGGCTCAACCGGGGCATTCCGTGCCAGGCGGCATGCCCGGCCGGAACCGATATCCCGGGGTATCTGGGCGCGATCTACCGGGGCGACTTCGAGCGGGCGTATCGGATCAATCTGCACGACAACGTTTTCCCGGGCGTGCTGGGGCGGGTGTGCTCGCGCCCGTGCGAGGCCCAGTGCCGGCACGGTCGCGAGGGTTTGGGGGAGTCGGTTGCCATCTGTTTCTCCAAGCGTTCGGCGGCTGACTTCGCACAGCAGGCGCCGGTCGTTCTGGCACCCTGGTTCCCGCCAACCGGCCGCACGGTTGCCGTGGTCGGCGCCGGGCCGGCCGGACTTGCCGTCGCCCGGAACCTGGCGCTCATGGGCCACGGGGTCACCGTCTACGAGAAGTACGCGCGCCCCGGCGGAATGATGAACCAGGGAATCCCGGAGTTCCGCCTGCCGCGTGCGGTTGTCGATCGCGAGGTCGAGCAGGTCCGGAAGCTGGGCGTGCGGATCGAGTGCGGTGCGGCGGTCGGACCCGACCGGCCGCTCGCGGGGCTGCTCCGCGATTTCGATGCCGTCGTGATGGCCTGCGGCACGCTGCGGCCGAACCTGCTCGACATCCCGGGCGCCGAGCTGGCGGGGATCCACCACGGCCTGTCGTTCCTGCTGGGCGCCAATGAGCGGCGCGCCACCGGCGTCGGCCGGAACGTCGTCGTCATCGGCGGCGGGTTCACGGCGATGGACTGCGCCCGGACGGCGGCCCGGATCGGAGCCGATTCGCCCGCTTCGTCGGGGCGGTCCATCAAGGTGCTGTACCGGCGCTCCCGGGCCGAGATGCTGATCACGCCCGGCGAAGTCGAAGAGCTCAACCACGAGGGCATCCCGATGGAGTTCATGGTGGCGCCCGTCGCCTACGTCGGCGAAGGCGGCCATGTGAAGGCGATGCGATTCGTCCGGACCCGGCTGGGGGAGCCGGACGCGAGCGGGCGGCGGCGGCCGGTGTCGATCCCGGGGTCCGAGTTCGAGGTGCCGGCGGATACGGTCCTGTTGGCCACCGGCCAGTTTCCGGACACGGCGTGGATCGACGCCGAGCTTCGCTCGACGCTGGCCGGCTCCGACGGGTGGCTCGCGAGCGGGAAGAGCCCGCGGACGGCGGTCGATCGGCTTTTCGTGGCGGGCGACTTTGCCACGGGCGCGTCCAGCCTCATCCAGGCGATCGCTCACGGGACGGACTGCGCGCGCCGGGTGGACTCGGCGCTCATGGGCGGGGAGCGGCTCCGGGACGTCGCGCGGATCGAGGACGTCGAGGGCACGGGCCGGATCCGCGAGATGGACGCCGTGCCGAGGCAGCCGATGCCCTCCCTGCCGCTCGCCAGCCGATCGCCGGATGCGGAGGTGGAGCGCGGCTTCGACCAGCCGCTGGCCGTCGAGGAGGCCCAGCGCTGCTACCTGTGTCACGCGAAGTACGAGATCGATCCCGACCGGTGCATCTACTGCGACTGGTGCCTGAAGGCCAAGCCTCGCCCGAACTGCATCGTGCGGGCCGCGGACCTCGTGTATGACGCGGAGGGGCGGATCGCCAGCCACCGGCCGGCGACGAGCACCGAGGCGACGAAGCTGATCTGGATCGACTCCTCCGAGTGCATCCGGTGCAACGCCTGCGTCGATGCCTGCCCGGTGGACGCCATCAGCGTGCAGCGCGTGAGCCGGCGCACGGTGCGGGCGGCCGACGGGATCGCGACGGTCGACCTGGCCGCGGGCGGCGAATAGGATCGGCCAGGGCAGACGCATCTAAACCGAGAGAGAGAGCAGAGCAGCCGCAAAGAGGCGC
>CAYSLU010000048.1:0-39250 GCA_964431965.1 uncultured Verrucomicrobiota bacterium | reverse complement strand
TTGAAGTTTTCCGAGTATCATGTCGGTTTTTCGGCCATGCCGACCACCTAAAAGCGCCGGGGGCGAGCGCTCCCGAAATCGGTGGCGCTCGCCCCCTATCTGCCACTCCGCAACCGGCGCGAACTACGGCCGCTCAGCACGGATACGGAACACTGCTTGCGGTCCGATCGGCCCGCTGATCGTGCTCGCAACCCATTCTCCAGAAGGTGGATAGTTCGTGGCGATGGCAACCCATGTAGTCGAAGTCTGCCGCAAGTCCTGACGGGTCTCCACATACTGGACGGCGTCGCGTCCGCCCCCCCACACCAGTTCGACGCCGCCCCCCACGCTGTGGACGCCGACAAGCCTCAGGAAGGAATAAGAATCGTGAGGCCGAGTGTCGGCAGCATACTCGTCCCAGTTGGAAACTCGATCTGCATCCGGATCACCACTGCCTCCGTCGTCGCCCGCCGCACTGATCGGACTCAAGCCGCCCGCCAGTTCCCACGCATCGGACATGCTGTCGCCGTCGGTGTCGGAACTCAATCCCGCATGCTCCAAAGCGCCAATGTCCCAGCTATTGGTCCCGTCGGCATCGCCGTCCAACGGGCGCGGATATCCCTGTCGATCACGACAAGGACCACCGCCCGAGGCAGAGTCGATGCAGGGAGATCCTGGAGCCAGCCGGTAGTCCCCCTGCTCGGGATCGAGAAAGCCCGGGCCGCCGATCACTGTCACACCCGGGCGGACGGGTTGGCTGCAGCACGCCAGAAACACGGCATTCGATCCGGCGTCATACCAGTTGGCGCCGTCCGCGGCAGAGTTGCCGCTAACAATCGACGCGACCACTCGACCGCCGCTCTGGCAGTACACCCCACCCCCGGCGCTGGTCGCACGGTTCGTATGCACCGTCGAATACCGCAGATCGCCGCCAAAGTACAGGTACGCGCCGCCGCCGCCATCCGTCGCTTGGTTGCCGGACAGGACGCAGTTGACCACCGTACCCACGTAGTCGATGTTGACGCCTCCGCCCTGCGATGCGACGTTGGCTCGGATCGTGCAATTGCTGACCATTCCTCCGCCCTTCAAGTATACCCCGCCGCCATTGGAGACCGCCGTGTTGTCGGAAATGACGGAGTCCAGAACGCTCCCCCCGTAGTAGCCGAACACGCCTCCGCACGTATCGGTTGCGGCATTGGCCCGGATCAGGCACCCGGAGACCACCCCGCCGGAATCCAAGTCGATTCCGCCCACCTGAACGGCCCGGTTGCTCTCGATCACGCATGAAAGCAGCCATCCGCCGTGGTCACACTCCACGCCTCCTCCGTATGCGGTCGCCCGGTTCTCAACCACGCGGCACGCTCGCAGCGTCCCGCCGGTACCGAGATACACGCCGCCGCCCACCGTCGCCAAGCCGCGGGTGATGGTGAACCCTTCCACGGCGGCGGCGGCGTGGCGGATCTCGATGCACCTCGCGGCGCCACCGCCATCGAGTATCGTGACGGCGGCGCCACCGACCCCGCGCACGACCACGGCATTGGTGATCACGACGGGCATGCCCAGCGCATACGTGCCATTGCTGACCAGGACGTCATCCCCATCGCCAGCGACGGACACGGCCTCGGACACGGTCGCCGCCGCCGCCGCCCAACTGGCATAGGGCGCAGGGCCGGTCCCGCCGGGCCGCACGTGCCGGGTAGCGGCCGGAGCGGGCGCAGCCAGAGCAAGCCAAAGGCCCACGCCCGTCAGCCAACGAGCCCCAGATGATGCCGCCCAGAACCCTGAATGCGCCATAGCCGTCGTCCTTCTGCTCGTCGAGGTCCCCCGCATCACCGCCGCCCTGGGCGCTTCGCTGCCTGCGAGGCATCTTTAAGCCGCTTGATATGCCCACGCCCCATTCCTTTGACCTCGCAACCCAACTCGATGTACCGGGTGATCTGCGCATCGTCCAGTATGCCGAAGCAGTCAATGATCGCGAGCGGGCCGCCGGCCCAGGCCACCACGTCCTCCGGCTTCAGACGGAGATAGGCGGCGTGGCGGACGGCAAACACCACCGCCTCCACTCCGCGCACGGCCTTCTTCAGATCCTTCTCGACGCGCATGCCGGTGAGTTCGCGCTGGCTTCGGAAGAAGCGCGAGCGCGACTCGCCTACCGCCGGGTATTGGTCCTGCTGCTCCAACTCGTACCAGTGATCGACATAGGGATCGTGAACGCGCATCTCCGCGCCCATCTCGGTGAGCTTGCGCACGACCAGTTCGGAGCCGCTGTACCGCGTATCGCCAACATCCTCCCGGTAGCTCGCTCCGCACAGCAGGATCGGTGCCCCGGCGATGTAGCGGCCCATGTTGCGCAGCGCATCCCGCGTGAGCTCCGCAGCGTGAAGGCTGCGCGTGTCGTTGATGTCGATCGCGAGCGGCGTGATCCGGAACACCTCGTCCTCGAATCCAAGGATGTGCTTATACGCCCACCAGCCCAAGCCGCCGTCCTTGGGCAGGCAGTAGCCGCCAATCCCCGGCCCCGGGAAGATGATGTTGCTATGAGTCGGACGGACCTTGATCGCCCGTATCACCTTCACGAGATCCACGCCGTTCCGCTCGGCGAAAAGGCTCCACTCGTCAAGGAACGCCAGAATGGCCGCCCGGTAGGAGTTCTCGACGATCTTTGTGGTCTCCGATTCGATCGGTCGGTCCATGACCGTGAGCGGGAAGTCCTTCGTATTCAGAACCTCGGTCAGGAACTTCACGACCCGATCTCGGGACTCGGGCGTGCACCCGGAGCACACCCGCCAGAAGTCCCGGATCGAGCGGACGTACTCGCGGCCCGGCATCACCCGTTCGAAGCTGTGAGCCAGCAGCGGGGCGCTCTCGATGCCTCTCTTGTGAAACGCCTTCTTGAGAATCGGGTAGGCGACGAACTCCGTGGTTCCCGGCGCCACGGTGGTCTCGATCAGCACCAGGCAATCGGGCCGAATCCGCTCGCCGATGGAGCGCATGGTCGATTCCAGCGCCGCCATCTCGACTTCGCCTGTGCGCACGTTGCCCAGGCTCCGCTTGAGGAAGTCACACTGCACGTCCACCACAACGCAGTCGGCGAGGCGCAGGCAGTCGCTGTTGAACGTCGCCATCAGCGTCCGCTTCTTGCGGACGCACCGGGCGATCATCGGATCGACCTCCGGGTCCTCGGCCTTGACGGGAGACTCCCCCCGGTTCAGCAACGGAATCTTCCAGAAACTCCGCGTGCTCGGACGCTGGCAGCCGATGACGAACTTGCCGGACCGGCCGGTCTTCCGGTCCACGGAGTCCGCCACGATCGCGGCCATCACGGCGCCTACAAACCCCAGCCCCATCACCACCACGATCTCCTGGTCCGCCTTCCGCGCCGCCCGGACGCGCGTCTGCACCCTCCGAAACTCGGCCCCATAGGCCGCCTTTCCCGGCACTGCAAACCGTTCGCCATTCGGTCCGATGGATGATTCCGTCATGGTCGGTCCCTCCTCCGCTGCATGCGCACTCCAGATCAGCCCCCGGCAACGATCGACTTCATGCGCCCCCTATTGCGCCCAAGACCTGCGGCGAACGACCCGGCAGACCGTCCTCTGCCCGATGAGCGCTCTCGCCGAGTGAGCGACTGGTATCCAGGGAAGGGGGGGAGACGCGAGAGAGAATCGGTTCTGGCGCACCATTCTCCGTGACCTCGCCGGGAGTCCATCAGGAACCCGACGGACCAGAGCAAACCGCCGAGGGATCGCGGTCCGCCTTCGCCTTCGCCTCGGCGAGGTAGGCCATGGCCAGTAGCATCCACGCTTGGGCCCAGCGCATGTACGGTATGCGGATGGTCCAGTACCGGTGCTTCTGGTAGTAATAGTAGCCTGCCGACGAGCGCATCTTGCTGTTGGCCCAGTCCAGCAGCGTCTCCGCCAGCGGAATGGCGTCAGGCACCGTGCCGGCCAACTCCACCAGCGTGATGATGCCCTGCGCGGTGGAGTGGATGTCGAGCGGATAGATGCGGTCGTCGTAGTACTTCGCGATCCCCCCCCCTGCAAAGAAGTGATCACGGTAGTAGCGGACGCCCCGGTCCAGCGAGGCCTTCAGCCACGGCAGGCCATACGCGGCATGCAATCGCTTGAGGGCCACAAGGTTGTAGCCGGTGTGAAATCCGTCGATCCACTGCTGCGTGGCTGCCTCGCCGTAGACCCAGGATCCGTCTGGACGCTGGCGGTCAACAGAGAACCGGGCGGCGCGCAGCGCCTCGCGCTCGAGCGCTTCCGCGTGTGTGTGCTGCCAGACTCTGGCGAGAAAAGCGGCTCCCAGCAGATTCGCGTTGTGAACCTGCCCGCTATCGAGCGGGGTGTAGCTGAAGCAGAAGCGATCGCCGTCAGCCGTCCGGTTCAGCTTCGTGAGAACAAACTGGGTCACGCTGTTGGCCGCCTCCAGGCAGGCGGTGTCGTGGTCGTGTTCGAAGACATCCAGCAGGGCCTGGCCGCCGAAGGTGCTGCAGATGATGTTCGGATGGTGGCGCGGCAACATGAAGTGACGGTTCTGCCAATCGAAGGGATAGCCCCAGCAGAGCGTCTCGAAACCGGGCGACCGCAGCCGAAGCAGGCGATCGATCATCGTCTGCGCCATGGTCTGCTCAGCCAACCCCAGGCGACTGAGCTTGACGGCAGCCGAAGCAAAGATGGCGAGGCCTTTGGGATTCTCCTGCCCCGCAATCCGCAGCAAGGGACGGAAATTGATGGGACTGCGCTTGACCCCCTGAATCAGCGCCAGTCGCGCAAACGCACTTCGACGGAGGGGGGTTGCCTGGAAGAGCCGGCTATTCAGTCCGTCAAAGGGATCATAGCCGACCCAGTTTTGGGCACGGCAGTAGCCCAGCAGTTCCCCAATGGCTGTGTCCAGGTTCACGGCGAATGCAGAAACGGAATTTCCGTGTCGATCCGGCGCGGTCGGCCGCGCGCGGGGTGTCCCTAGAGCGTGACGATCGCGCCCGTCTGCAGGGACTCCAGCGCAGCGAAGCATGCGGCATGCACGTTGAGAATCTCGTCCGGGGGAATCGGGCTGCGTCCCTCCTTCAGCCCGAGAATCCATGCCTCCATCTGGTGGCTTTGCCCTTTGTCCTGGGTGAACTTCGAGTGCTTCTGTTGCTTGTCACCACTCCAGAGCTCCAGGCGCCGGTAGTCATCGATAACCGCAGATCGTCCGCCCCCATGGACTTCGATCCGTTCCTTGGCCAGCCCCGGCGCTCCCGTGCTGCCGTAGGTCACGGTGGCGATGGATCCATTGCTCATCCCCAGGGAGAGGCTGAACGTGTCCCAAGCCCTTGGGTCTGAGCCGGGTACGACAACCGCAACGGCCGCAACGGTCTTGACGATGGACCCGGCCAGGGCCACGGCGAGATCGACGAAGTGGCACCCCTCCCCCAGGAGCCGCCCTCCCCCCACGGCAGGATCTTGAATCCAGTGATCGGCGGGTATCGGTCCGGCGTTGACGCGGATACAGACCTGCCGAGGACCCGGAGCGGACTCGAGATGGGCCAGCGCGGCCCGCGTTGCCGGGGCGAATCGGCGGTTGAATCCGACCATGAGCGAAGGGCCATCCGCCAGCGACTCGAGACAGTGCCGGACCTGCCCCAACTGCTCCGCGGTGATCGCAAGCGGCTTTTCGACGAAGACCGGCTTGCCTTGCGCCAGGGCCTTGGTCGCAAGGGGTGCGTGTTCATTGTGCCGGGTGGCGATGAGCACCGCGTCCGATTCGCGAATGATGGCGTCCACGTCGGCGTCGGTAGCCGCGAACCCCATCCGTTCGGCGACGTGCGCCGCCGTGACTCCGGATGCCGTACAGACGGTTCCCAGGACAACATCCGGACGCGACCGGAGAAATGGCAGCAGGTTGGCCACCGCGTA
Organism: uncultured Verrucomicrobiota bacterium; assembly: GCA_964431965.1. Classification (GTDB taxonomy): domain Bacteria; phylum Verrucomicrobiota; class Kiritimatiellia; order CAIKKV01; family CAYSLU01; genus CAYSLU01. The sequence continues at coordinate 33,368 of CAYSLU010000048.1, read as the reverse complement.
CTTGCCGGCCCCGATTACCCCCACCGTCAACTTGTGTTTCCCCACCGGCCGCGGATGCAGTTCGACGCGGGTCCGGATGCCCTCCATCTTGCGCGGGTACTCCAACAGAATCCCCAAGTACGGCTCGCGGGCGGCCCCCTGCAACAGCGCATAGGCCTTGAGCGCGTCGTCGATGGCGAACCGGTGGCTGATCAGCGAGTCGACCTCCACCTGCCCCGAATCCACCAGCTCGAGGAAACTGATCATGTTCCGACGCTCGGTGAACCGCACATAGGGGTAGGGATAGTCCACTCCTTCGTCTTCATAGGCCTTGTCGTAGCGCCCGGGCCCGTACGAGCGAGAGAGCCGGAGCTCCAGCTCCTTGAGGTAGAAGGGCTCGCGCGGCAGCTCCATGCGGGTCAGGCCCACGACCACGACACGCCCCCTCTCCCGGGTGATCTCCGCAGACTGCTCGATGGGCTGATTGGAGGAAGAGGCGGCGGTGATGATGGTGACATCAACTCCATAGCCGTCGCTGAAGCTCAGGATCTTCTCTTCGAGTGACTCGTCGTTCGCCAGCGCCGCATCGGCGCAGCCGAGCTTCACGCCGAGCGCCAGCTTGTCGGTGGCGATATCGATTCCAAAGACGCGACAGCCTGCGGCTCTGAGGATCTGCACCGTAATCAAGCCAATCAACCCGAGGCCGATGACCGCAACCTTCTCGCCGACGCGCACGTCAGCCTGCCGCACCCCCTGCATGGCAATCGCACCGAGGGTGGCAAACGCGGCGTGATCCACGGGCACTCCGGAGGGGACGGGGACGACGAGATTGCGGGGCACGCAGATGACCTCGGCATGGTTGGCCGTGCTGCCCCCGCAGGCGACCCGATCACCCGGACGCATGCCGTTCACGTCGCCAGCCGACTCGATCACTTCGCCCGCCGCACAGTAGCCGAGCGGCGTCGGCGTGCTGAGCCGCTCCTGCACGGTCTGCCAAGTCCTCCACAGCCCTTCGCGCTGAGCCTTGGCGACGACTTGACGGACCAGATCGGGCCGCGACCGAGCCTTGCCGATCAGGCTCTTGGTGCCCATGTCGACCTTGGTCTTTTCCGTCCCCGCGGAGATGACGGAATACGCGGTCCGGATCAGCATCCAGCCCTGGCGCAACTGCGGGGTGGAACTCTCAACCACCTTGACTTCGCCGGATCGGTAGTCCTGCAATACGCTCTTCATCTCACCCCCTGTTTGCCGTTCGCCCTGATGCGCGCGCGCTCCCTGCGCCCCGCGTCCAGCTGCGTCGCGAAATCCAGGAACGCCCCGGCCCGGGCCGTCCATGTGTAGCGTTCTGCGGTCGCGACGGCCTGACGCCCCACTTCCGTCCACCGGGACCGATCCTGTAGGAGTTCGCGGATCCGCAAAGCGAGCACATCGGGTCGATACGGTTCGATCAGGAAGCCGTTCACGCCGTCCTGCACGATCTCCGCGATGCCGTGGAAGCGGCTGGCGACCATCGGTGTTCCCGCCGCCAAGTACTCGAACAGCTTCCCCGGCGACCGGTAGTCGTTCAGGGGACTGGGCGAATAGTACAGCACCAGCAGGTCCGCCGCGCGAAGATAGGCCGGAATGCGGGATGGCGGCTGAAAGCCGGTGAAAACGACATTTGTCACCCCGCTCCTCGCGCATTCGTCCTGCCAGGGCGGGATGTGATCCGGCCGGCCGCCGACAATCACCATCGTGATCTCATCGCCCAGTCGCCTGGCGACCTCGATCAGGTAGCCGATCTCTTCGTAGCGAAAGTACACCTTGCCCGTGTAGCACACGATCGGACGATTCCGGTCGATCCCGACCAGCGCCGCCGCCTCGTCCTGGCTGGCGTCCACGCGGAACCGCTCCGGCTTCACGCCGGAGTGAGCCACCCGTACGCGCCCGGCCTCGACGCCGCACTGCTCAACCAGATGATTGGCGAGGTGCTGACTGATGCACACGTTCCCATCCACGAGGCGATGCATCCACGCCATGAACCGAGACGTGGGCTTCCCGTGCACGTCCGCGAGAATGCAGGCGTGCCGGTAGAGCGTCCGGCGGAACAACACCAGCATCGCCAGCACGCTGGCATTGCGTGCGCTGAACGTAACAAGCGCTCCGGACCTCACGGCTCGCCTCACCGACCGCGAGAGCATGTGCCGCAGATAGACGCACAGCCGCAGTATCGCGACGCGCCCCCCGCCCTCCCCAACGCTCACCCCCCAGAGCCGATAGGAGACGAATCGCAGGGGCGCTTGCACGCCGTACAGTTCGGTGAGCGGCGGATGCCGGGGCTCGGACGGGTTTCGCCGGATGAGGATCGACACGATCTCGGCGTCAGCGCCCAGCATGCTGGCGCCCTCACAGAGCGCCACCATGCACTGGCGCGCCACACGAGGCACGTCCAGCGTGTTGTGGCTGAAGTAGATGAAGCTCGGTCTTGGCATGCGCACTCACCGTCGCCGACGGGGCGACCGGCGGACTCCGCTCTCTCAGGGCGCCTGGAGCCTGCTCTTGATCACCCGCGCCGGATTCCCCACCGCTATGCTGTACGGGGGGACATCGCGAGTTACCACGCTCCCGGCTCCGATCACACTGCCCCGGCCGATCCGAACCCCGTCCAGGATGGTCACGTTGGCGCCGACCCACACGTCATCCTCGATGTGTATGCCCTGCCGCGTCAGCCCTTGGCGGCAGATCGGCACGGCGGTGGAACTGAACACGTGGTTCGCGGGGATCACCGTGGTGTGCGCGGCAATCCGCACATAGTCCCCAATGGTCAGTCCGCCGTGTCCAAACAAGGCGCAGAAGGGGTTCACGGTGCACTCGCGCCCCAGCCGAATGAATCCCCCCTTGGAGTCCAGGATCGTACTCCTCTGAACCACGCTGTAATCACCGATCTCGATGTTCCCCTTGAGCCGAGCGCCGCTCAGAAGGTGAACCCCCCGTCCGATCTTGACCGATCGGTGCGCCCTGTTAAGCAACAAGCACCAGCGGGTCTCGATGAACCGCCGCAACAGCCGCCCCCGAGGCAGAGCCTTCTCCTTGACCGGCAGCGGATCGCCCGAGGTGCCGGCGCTAACACGCTCCCCTTGACCGCTTGAATCAGACTCGTTCACGCGCGCTTCCTCCTCTTCGCCTGCCGTCCTCCACCCGTCCGCTACGGCATGCGGCGGGCGGCAAGGAGGACGCCACCGGAACTCACTCGCCCCCCGGCTTAGGGGGGCGTGTCGGCTGAGACTCCTGGCGAGCCAGTTTCTTCTGATAAACCGCGATGGCGTACAGACCGCAGGTGACGGCGGTCACCTGGTAGGCAACCACTGAGACGGCGCCGCCAACCGGCCCGAACTTGGGAACGAGCAACACGAGCCCCATATATTGCGCCACAATGGCGACGACCCCGATGTTCAGATTCTGCAGGGTCAAACCATGCACCAACATCAGGGGGCGCGTCCAGAAGAAGACGAGGGTGAAGCAGAACCCGGTGAGCATGACGAGGGCGGCGGGAAATGCCGCCTGGTATTGGCTCCCGAGTACCCAGCCGAAGAGGGACCGTCCAAATAGGGCGAAACCGATGATGAGGCAGACAGCGGCCAGCGCAAAAATCCGGCTGAGAAAGCCAATGAGCGTCCGGATCTCCTTGTGCTTGCCGCTTGCGGACAGGCGGGACAGGGTCGGATACACGACGGTCACCAGAGGATCCGAAAAGAGCAGTGCCGTCCCCGCCAGCCGCAGGGCGATCTTGTACAGGGCGACCACGCTGCTGGAACTGAGCGCCGCGATGGCGATGACATCGCCCTTCTTGGCCAGGACCCGGATGGTGACCGCCAGATTGGTCTGAACCATGAACCGAATGATTGGCACGAGCTTGTGCCGTGGCACGCCCAGTCGTCTGCCCCACACGGTAATGCCATCGTGCCGCGTCCGCCAGAGCAGCGCCACCAGCAGACATATGCCGGTCACGCCCTCCGCCAGAGCCACGACGACACAGGCGTTCCGGAGGCTGGGGCTCGTTAGAACCATGGCGACCAGCAAGCACAAGCGCAGCAGGCTCGCCAGCATCCCCACCTTAACAGCCAGCGGAAACGCCCTGGTCACACGCAGGTAGGAGCCGGCCGAACTCATCGTGGCCTTCACGGCGTACCCGGCCGCGATGGCCATCATCAGCCCGCCATGCTCGGCCAGACTCGGAAACCACCTCCCGCAGCCGACCGCGAGTCCACAGACGACGGCGAAGCCCATAACACCCAGCAGGCTGTCGACCAGGATGATGCACCGCATCATGGCGCCAACCAGCCTCTGCCCCCCGGCTTCCTGAAACTCGGGCAGGAACTTGATGACGGCTTCGCCGCTCCGGCAGTCAAGCAATCCGAATGTCAATTCGCATGCCGCCAGGAGGATCAGGAACAGTCCGAGCTGTGACACCTCGAGATATCGTGCCAGCAGAATGGTCTCCAGGAAGCTCACCGCCACGGCGATGGCCTGCCCCGTCATCGCCCACCCCGTGTCGGTGGCGAACCTCCGGTTCACGCCGCGTGATGCGAGCGCGGTACGGATTGCTGCGAGCTGCCCTCGACCCCAGGCCATTCGGTTACCCCCGCCCCGATTCAGCGCCCGCGACGGCTCGGGCGTCGGCCGCCCTCGCGCCGAGCGCAGCTTCGTACAACCGGTCGTAGCTGCCGACCATGTTCGCAAGGGTGTATCTTGTCCGGGCATGCGCGGCTGCTCGCCGACCGATCTCCGCGCGAAGCTCCGGATGGGCGAGGCAGCGCTCAAGCCGCTGGGCCAGGTCGGGCACCCCGTCTACGACGAATCCCGTCACGTTGTCCTCAACATGCTCCACGAGTCCGCCGCCATCCGCGAACACCGCCACAGGCAACCCCACCGCCATGGCTTCAACAATCGAATTGCCGAACGATTCTCGCGGTCCGGATGGCAGAACGAACACATCCATGACGGCGAGGTAGTCGGCAACTTCCTTCTGCATGCCCACAAAGCATGTCTGCCCCTCGATACCCAACTCCCGGGCCTTGGATTCCAGTCTCTGCCGGTCCGGCCCGTCGCCGACGATGACCACTTGATAGCGATCCGGCGGCAGGCGTGCGCAGGCATCAAGGAGCAGATCGATGCGCTTCAGCGCACGCAGATGCGCCGTGGTGCCAATGATCATCCTCCGACCCGTCTGGATACCGTGTTGCACGGCGACTTCCGACCGAGATCGTTTCGGCTTGAGGGCATCGAAATCCATGCCGTTGTAGGTCACGCTCCACCGCTCGACCGGCAACCGAGTCATGGCGGCGGCAGCCCGGGCGGCATGGCGGGTGTTCGCGGAAAGCACATCAAAGCCGCGACGCAACAACAGGCGGATCAGCGGATGCAGAAGCGTCTTCTTCAGACTCGGCGCTGCGACGCCGCCCCGATGCGTGTAGACGCGGCTCTTGCCCCTGCACGCAAGGCTGCCCAGCATGATGGTCCACTCGGCCACATGGAAATGGTGAACGTCAAAGGAGTCCAGGCTTCGTCGGACACGGAGCAGCCCGCCGACATCAAAACCGTTCTTGAGTCCGAGATCAACCACCGGGCACCCCAGTTGCTTCGCCAGTTCCGCGTAGTGGCCTCCAGCTTGGCCAAACGCGATCGCAGGACGGAAACGGGAAAGCCGCATCTGCGAACTCACGAGTTGAGAGATCGCCCGCTCTTTCCCGCCAATCCGGCCCGACCAGAGAATGTGAACTACTCTCATAGAGGTGCACCGCCATCTTCGCGGTCTGCGTGCGCCAGGACGGAAAACGGGAGGGCGCTCAGCGGACGCAGAGACTCCGTGCCACGACGGCCGTCGGGGCACAGCCGCCCGACCCTCGTCAGACGCACGTTTCGGCAAGGGTGACTCCGGTCTTCATCGCTTGGCTGCATGGCACACAGGCGAGGCCTTTCGTCTTTCGAGTGCATCCGTTTGGGCCGAGGGTACAGACACGCCGCACGCGCGCTCAACTGCATCTCACCGCCCGATGAATCGAGGATTCCGGGGAGGGCCCGGCGATATGACAGCCGGGTCTGCCGGAGCGACGGTGACGACTATCTGCCGACTCTCGGGCAGGCTGTAATTTCCCGCCGCATCCCGGGCCCGCACGGCAAACGTGTAGCGTCCGGGCTGCAGCGAGGCGTAGGTAACTTGGACGGCGGCGGTCCACGGCGACCAATCGGAATCACGGCCGTCGAGCCTGTAGGAGTATGTGACGGCATCGGGTTGAGCCGCCGACGGGATGGACGTTTCGTCAATCCCCAGCCATCGCAGCCGGACGTCTTCTCCGGCTACCGGGCCAGGCGGGAACTCATCGATGGAGAGGCTCGGCGGAAGCGTGTCTGCTGCGTCTGAGACGGTCGCGGACAGGAGCGCCGAGCGCATGCCATCCAGCGCCAGGGAATGGGACAGCACATACACCGGCGTCCGGCCATACGCGAAGCCCCCATTCGTCACCGTGATCGCGTTCCCCATGAGATCAAAGACCTGCCAGTCTGCCACACCAACGGAAATCGAGTGGTTCGCTTTGTCCTTGGCCCACAAGACGACCGTCGGCTTCCCGAGGCAGTCAAAGAGATAGGCATACGTCGTCTGCGGAGACGGAGAGACGCTACCCAGCCCGCGCGCATGCCCCAGAAAGCTGCCCGCGATCGCGTATGCTATGCCTTTGCTCCGAATGGAGTCGTCGTACTCCAGCATGGTCGGATGGGATTTCGAGTAGCTCGGATCGACATAGATCCTGGAATCGTAGTAGAAGAACTTCGTCAGCCCGTTGCCCACGCAGTGCGCGAAATTCTCAAGCAGCCGCTCGGCCTCGTAGAAGCACCCGCGGACATACCGCTCGCTGTCGGCATAGGGCCAGATCGGCTCGCCGCCGGGCTGAAAGTTGGAGTTAGGCCCCTTGTAGAAGCCTTCGTCCAAGACGCCTGACTCGGTGTTCCACAACTCGACACCGTAGTGATCGATCAGGCGGTTCTTGAACTCCACCGCCCGGGCTTCCGTCTCGCCGCCGCTAGGATCCGTATTGGGCGGATAAAGGTGAGTCGAGGCATAGTCCATGTATCTGCGCCAGTCGGATCCCAGCAACTCCATCACCTGAACAACCCAGTCGCGGTCATACACCCCGCCCATGCCAACGATCTTCGCGGTCGGGTCTGCACGGCGGATCGCCGCGGCCGCGCGTCTGAGCAGTTCCGCATAGAACTCGGGAGTGAAAGCATAGATCGGTTCGTTCCAGATCTCCCAGTACCGCACCCGGCCCCGATAGTGGGTCACCAGCCGCTCGACAAAGATCTCCCACTTGTCGAGATCCGGCAAGCCGTTGGTCTCGGCCCAGTCCGGCCAGTACCGGTTCGACCCGATGGTGCCCAGAATGACCATTCCCGAGGCAACGGCCCGATCCACCTTCTCGTCGCGCCAGACGATCTGCCCTTCCACCGGCTCGATGGCTGACCATCGGAAGATGGACTCGGGGCTCATGGCGCGCCCCCACTTGAAGCCGAGCCGCTGATGCATCGCCATCTGAAAATCCAGAAAGTTGGGGTGAACCCCGACGATCGAGCTTTCGTCGGTCGATGCGACGGACGGGCGCGGAACGACCGCATAGACGAACTCCTCCAGAGTCCCATCAACGCCATCGATCCACGCGGAAACGCGGAAGATACCCCTCTTGTCGGGCGGGACGGCAAAGGGGATGACGCTGCGCGCCCCGGCCGGAACGGTGACGGGCACTGCCCCAGTCAGAACCTTGCGGTTGAAGATGTCGAACACCTCAAAGGAGATACTCCCGGAAAAGGCCGCCGCCGCAGGGGTGCAGACCGCCAAGTCAAGCGCCGGGGGACCGTCGTCAAACAGAACGTGACCGGGCTCCGCGCTTGCGAACCCTACGTCGACCGAAGATCGGGGGACGAAGTCCGAAAGCGCCCCCTCCTCGAGTTGGACGGCGTCAACCCAGACATTGGACTTGCCGACGATGGTGACCTGATACTCGGCCGTAGGGTAGGCGGGCATGAACCCGCTCACGCTGATTCGCTGCCAGTCCGTGCTCGTCCTGAACCCTTGGTTGATGCTCCGAACCGGGGGGGCGCCCGGTGGCGGGACACCCACGTTGCGTATAACGAGTCCGGCACTCGAAGGTGTCAGGGAACGGACCCAGGCGGAGACGGTGTAGCTGCGGTTGGGCCGAAGCCGATAGACTCTCGAAATCAAGCAGTCGCTGTCCGCCCTGAATCGGACGCTCGCCCGCCCATGGTATGCGGAGTTGGTGTCCCAAAGCGCTCCGATCGAGTATGATCTGGCGTAGCTCGCAGCCTTGAACCCCCAACCATGGCTGACGCCCACCTCAAAACTGCTGTTCTGAAAGAGATTGCCGCGGGATGGCGATGGGGCGTTTGAGGCCGTTGGGTACTCCCAGTTGACGATTCGGTCATACCCATACAGCGGAACGTTCTCGTTGGCGTTGGTGGTAATGTAGACGCCACGGATCAGATACTTCTGTACGTTGGTGGCGACGATCGTCTTGACCAGGGTTATGTCCAAGCGATCAGCAGGCTGCGGCGCCTGGATGATGCCCGGAAGCGTCCAGTGCTTGTTCCAGTCATTGTTATCGGCCGTCAATTCGGCCTGTCCACCGCCGAGCCGGACCTGGAGCTGCCCGGGGTTTCCCATGTAGTCACCCACTTTGACCATGACATAGTATGTGCCCGCCGGAAGCGTCCGGCCGAGCGAGACGGTGCCCGACAGATTGGTTGCACCGGCCCAGAGCCAGCCCATATAGCCGCCTTCCGGCGCATCGCCGCCGTCGTAGAAGCGCCAGTTCGCCTGATTTGTCAGCGCCAGGTCGCCTGCCATCAGCCAGAAGCCGTCAACAGCGTGGGCCGCGGCGAGGGGAATGAAGCAGGCGGCCAGCAGTGCGCCGCGCCATGGACAGATTCTCTTGGGGCGTGCGGTCATTGTTTTCCTCGCGATTCTCGGGGCTGCCGCTTCCGGGTTCGTGCCGCCCGCGCTCCTCGCATAGAGATCCGCTCTATCGAGCTCGGGCGAGCTGCGTCGGGACCTGCACCGCAGCTTTGTCGCTCTTGCTATCGGCTTGGGCCGTCGCCGCTCTGATCGCCGTGTAGCGGATCGACAGCGCAAGCATACACCAGGCAATCGTGTTCACGCGGCCACAATCCAGCCAGAAGTTGTAGGCGCCCATGAATAGCAGGTAGACGAGGCTGGCGTATGTGGTGGCCGCGAACGAGAAGAACTGAGCGTCGCGAGCAGTCCGCCGGATGCATCCGGCAGCCGCACGGACGGCAAAAACGTAGAAGCTCAGGTACAGGCACGTCCCGATCACTCCCGTCTCCCCCAGCAAGGATATATACGAAGACGTCGGAAAATCAGCCGTTCCGCTGCCGGTCGTGAAGATCCTCTCGTAGTCATAGAAGACCTTGTAGAACGGCTTCATCCCGGCGATAGGATCCAGAATACCCGCCATCGAGGCCGAATCGTTCACAAACTCACCCGAAGCGGGGACCGCATCGTAGAGCTCGAAGATATGAAAAGGGAAGAACTGGAAAGCGGCGCGTGAGTAGAAGGTGCCCAGACCCGAACCGACGAAGGGCATCTGCCAATGGTTGGCGTAGGCGTTTGCCACATCGCGGACGGCCTTGACCTTCCCGAGGTTCATCAGGTTTCCGGTCCGAGCCGCCTCGGCAATTCTTCCGAACTTCCGCGTGTACGTGGCGGAGGTCATCTGGATCGCCTGCCACCCCGTGAAAAGCAGAATCGCCAGGAACGCGTACTTCTTGACCGTGACGAACCGATTGCCCCGAGCCGGCAATCTGGGTATGAACAGCGCAAGCGTCAGGGCCAGCGCGATCCACGACGCCTTGTTGTCGATGAGCACCACAAGCACCAGGATCAGGAGCACGGCGGCAAACCGCACGCCCTTGCCCTGATGCCGCAGCTGGATCTCGGCCGACAGGTAGAACAGGCCCAGAAGAACAAACCACTGGAACTGCTCCGCATTGCCCGCAAATGTGCCGATGATTCGCTCGGACTCGCCCGTCTTCAGAAAGGACGGAACTTGACCGACGCCGATGACGACCTCAAGGCAGACCAGGAACAGGAGCAGACGCCTGAACTTCGCTATGTCTTGCAGCGAGAAGGGCAAGGTGGTTACCGCTACAAAGAGAAGGATGGGCTCATTCCACATGAGCAACTGGCTGAGGGCGGCCAGCGGATGCACATACGTGGGATTGAGGACGCTGCCAACGACGCACACCGCATCAAACAGCAGGAGACGCACCAGCAGCCGCGGCGTGTCCGGCGCCAGGCGGGGAGACCGGGGAGCGGCCAGCGCAAGCCCGGCCAGGATCAGCGTCACAATCAGATCCCAGATGTTCAGCGAGCGAGGGAGAACGCCGAGCCAGTTGGTGAAGAACCGGAGCAGAACGTTCCCCGCAAGCAGACCGAGCAGAAGCATGCGCGTCAAGAACATGGCGTATATACGGCAGGCGTGCGAACGCGTGAAGCGGCCGGTCGGCCTCACCCGATGTCGGGCACCAGAAGATCCATCCCCTCACCGCGGACCGAGTCGTTCAGCCCGCCGCGGTCCGATCGGGCGGGTCCGCACGCTCCGGGCGGAGGCCGAAACGGGCCAGCATGCGTGTCGTCGGTCTTCAGGCGAACACAAACCGGTACATCCGGTCAACCAGACGGAAGCGTCGCCTGGCCGCCGTGACCGCCAGGTCGCACGTCCACATCACCAGACAGGCGCCGATGACGACCAGGCCCAGGACCGCGACGGAGCTGTCCCGGCAGGGATACAGGGCTCGGAAAATGATCTGCAGCGTCAGAATCTGCGTCAGATAGTTGAACAGGACATACTCGCCGCTGAGCATGATCAGACGACGCCCCGGCCAGCGCGGGGACCAGAGCAGGCTCAGGTCCGCGATGGCCTTGAAGACCACCACGATGTAGAGGAGGTAGCCAACCAGGCAGGACCTCAGCCACGGCAGTCCGGCCATCACGGCCGCCAGGGCGGGCAGGCTGACGCACAGATGATTCCGGGCGGCGATGCGATCGGGCGGGAGCAAGCATCCCACCAGCATCCCGCCGGACCCCACCAGCAGCAGCGAGAAGTTCCCGAGGTGCCAGCTCAGGAACAGGCCGTAAGTCGCGATCAGAGCCAGCGCGGACAGCAGGATCACCCGCCGGCGCTGGAGCCACAGCACCACAGGCGACAGCATCAGCATGTAGCCGATCGGCAGGAGAATCTCGAACGCCACGTCTCGCCCGCCGCCGAAGACCAGGATATCGAAGGCGCGATCCGCAAACGTATCCAGCCCGAACTGGACGGAGTTGAAGTTGCGAATCGACAGGGCGCCGATGGCGAGGTTGATCGCCGAGAAGAGCACGACCAGTTTGAGCCCGCGGACGACGAGCCGAACGGCGGTGCGCCCGGGCGCCGAGCTCCACTTGGCGCCATAGAACGCCACCACGATGTAGCCGGACATGAAGATGAACCCCCCGCTGACGAACTTGAGGTAGAGCAGCAGGTCCTGCAGCCGGGGGGCAAAGTAGTTCACGGCATGGTACAGGACCATTCCGAGAACCAGCACGCCTTTGATGAAGTCAAGGCAGCTGACGCGGGACGCGGAAGGCGCGGCCGGATCCGGTGAGACCGGCGGCCGCAACGACGCGCCCGCGAAGCGCGAATCTGTGTCTCCGGTGGCCATACAATCAGGAATCGCGACGTACGCCCGCCTGCCCCGCCGACGACGAACCGAGCCCCTCGCCCGGTTCCGCGGAGCGTGGCTCGCGGGCAGCTGCGGCTGCCGGCCTGCGGCACGGAAGCACATAGGTCGAGACGCACGGATCGTCACCCCGAGCGCTCCGAACCGCCGCCACGAACCCGGCCGCCGACTCCTTCAGGTTGACGCGAGCCAGGATGAACGCGCGCGCGCGATCTCCGATCGCCGCCGACTCCGCGGGATGATCGAGCAGCCACGCCAGACGCCCCGCGACGCGCTCGAACTGCGAGAAGTCCACGGCGAATCCCGTCACGCCGTCCTCAATCAGGTCGCTGGTCGCGCCGGCGTGGAACGACGCGACACACGGCAATCCGGCGGACATGGCCTCAACGAGGACAAGCCCCCAGATGTCATACTCTGACGGGAACACGAAACACGCGGCCCGGGCCAAGTGCCTCGCGACCTCGGGGCGCTGAACGAATCCGTGAAAGTGAACGCGCCCGGCTATGCCGAGGCGATCGGCCAGCTCCCGGAGATGTCCTTCTTGCGACCCGGAGCCAACGATGTCCAGCACGAAATCGCTCCGCGACTGCGCCAGCAGCCGGGTCACTTCGAGCAAGTGATCGAGGCGCTTGCCGGCCTCGAGATTCCCAACGTACAGAATGTGCCGCGCGTCACCAACCGAGGGCGCCTGTGCCTCGCGATGGAGGCTGACCTCCCGATGGAAATAGGCGGTATCGACCGTGTTGATGCCGATGAAGACGCGGGATGCGTCGGCGCCCAAGCCGACGAGATACTCGCCCGCCCGCACGCCGTAGGCGACAAATCCGCTGGCGCCGCCGACCAGCCACCGGCGGTGCCAGCGCCGGACCCACGAATCGGGCCGCCCCTTCCGCTCGATGGCGCCCGACCAGATGTAATACCGGGTGCGCCGGAGCAGCGCCGCCAGGCGGAGCCACGTGGTGGCCACGGAGAAGCCCCCGACCACGTAGAGCGCGTGGGGGTCGGACCGAAGCAAGCGCCCCAGGCCCGAGTATGTGAACATGGCGCTCTCGGGATTGCGCGAAGGCACCCGCCCGCCGCCGAGCACCGCCCAGGGAAACGAGCACTGGGCCATATCGATCTGCCACTTTCGCCGCGCATAGCCCAGCGCCGCAAAAACGACCTTGAACGCGATTCCCCGGGCCAGGAGCTGGCGATTGATCTCGTTGAAGAGCGGAATGCGGTAGGGCGTGGGAATGTTGGTTATCAGGAGGACCTGATCGCCGGCTGTCACGGGTGAGTTCATGTGGATCGCTTCGGCGGAAGCCGCTGCATCACGCCGCCCGCGTGGATCCCTCTGCCACGTCCCGGAACAGCGCCACCAGCCGGGCGATGTAGACCGGCTCGGAAAAACACGACTCCACTCGGCGGCGCCCCCGCATCCCCATGTCACGCGCGTTCGGCGGACTTGACAGCATGGAGCAGATCCCCCCCGCCACGCTCTCCGCGGTGGGCTCGACAAGCAGTCCGGTCTTCCCGTGCTCGACGACTTCGGCGATAGCGCCTTGGTCCGTCGAGACCACCGGAAGCGATGCGCTCATGGCCTCCAGGATGACCCACGGCAGGCCCTCCGGCTCCAGCGGCGTAAAGACGAACAGGTCGTGCTCGTGAAAGAGGCTCGTCTTCTCCGATCCGCTGACCTCGCCGGTAAACCGGACCTTCTCCGCCAGGCCAAGGCGGCTGATGAACCGATCGGCCTCCATCTTCTCTGCCTCGCTTCGCCATTGCCCGGCCATGGTCAGGCGGACATCCGGGTACTGCTCCAGAACCTTCGGAAGCGCCTCCAGCAGCAGGAACGGGCCCTTTCGCCTTCGAAGGCTGGCGAGATAGAGCAGCCGCCGGCCCGGAGGGACCGGGCCGACCGCGGCCGGCCGCGTGTACGCCTCGTAGTCAATGCCGTTCGGGATGACGACGACGCGGTCCGGATCGATCAACCCGTCGAACAGCGGCCGCAGCCGCTCCCCCAGCACGATCACCCGGGCCGTCCGGGCCAGCACCACCCGCGTGACCCAGCGCAAGACGGCCGGCATCTGCTCGTAGAACGCCCTGAACTCCGATCCGCGCAGGTGTATGACGAGCTGCTTCCTCAGGCACAGCGCCGGCACGATGAACGCAAGGTCACGCAAGTAACCCCATGTGCCCTGCGCAACGGCCAGGTACACGATCCGAGGACGATCAAACAGCAGACGCCCCAGACACTGGAGGGCATGCTTGATTCCGAGCACCAAGTTCACGCCGTCGAACCGGCCGATACTGGCAGGCGGGCGGCGATCGGAGAGATCGAGAAAGCTGAGGGTGAAGGCATCGTTCAGGACCTGCGAGCCGACAAGCCGCTGCATCGCCAGAAAGGGGCCGATGGCCGGCGGGGGCAAGGCGCCGATCATCAGAATCGTGGGCTTGCCCTTCCTTGCCGACATCGTCTCTTCAGCGGGGCTCTTCATTGACTGGAATCACCTGCGGGGGACGCCCTTTGCCATCAGATCCACGAGGTGGGAGACGATCGCCTTCAGGGTCTGCCGGCTGGGATCGACGGATCGGGTGTTCTTGTCGCGCTTCCCGATGACCAAGCACTCTCGGAGGTGTTTGGGATCGCGAACGAAAACAAGCTTGCCCTCCGACTCCAAGTGCTTGTCCACTTCACCGACGGCACCGCCGAAGATGCTGTAGACCGGCACACCCAAAGCCGCCGCTTCGCGGTTCATGGTCCCCCCGCCGCTGATCACCGCGTCCGAGTGCCAGAGCAGATTCAGCCCATCAACGGCATGAGTCGGAACCACGATCTTGTCGCCGGCAAACCACGCCGGCTTCTCCGCTTTGAGGCTCTCGATCTGCCGCTTGTTCCGCGGGACGAGGATGATCCGGACGCCGGGAAACTCGAGCAGGAACTCCATCGTTGCGTCAAACAGAACATCGCTCAGGTGCGCGCGGTAATGCGCCTCCGTGGCAGGCGGCCGTACCGTGACGATGATGTCGCCGCCACTGATGCCGAGCTCACCGAGGAAGGCCGGGTCCGGAACGAAGTCAGGCGCATACACGTCCTCCTTGATCCCGGGGTAGTGAAGCACGCGTCCGCGCGCCCCGCTAACGGCCGAGTCCGGGATCACATCGGGCAGAATGTAGTATGTCGGGTGGAAGACGGGAAGGCCACGGGCATGCTCGTAGTCGCTGAGCACCACGCACGGGATGCGAAGGAGGGAAGACAGGATCACTTGAGAGCGCGACCCGTGCGACACGGCCAGGTCCGGCTTCTCCCGAAGCACGAGCGGGGCGAGCTGCGCCGCCCGGTAGCAGAGGCCGATCCCCTTGAGAACCTGGTGCTTTCCGTAGTGGCGACCGATCTTGGCGCATGCCAGCCCCATGCGGTCGGCCAACTCCCACACCTGGAACGCATCTCGCGCCGTGACGACCACCTCGTAGCCGCGTGACTCCAGGTCGCGGATGATGGGCCGAAAGAACGGGACATGCGGGGTGTTGTCCAGGTCAATCCATATCTTCAGCGGCCGACGCCGCACGTCCCGCGCAACACGCGCCCGAGCGGGCTCAGAGATCGCGTCACCTCGATGCTCCGAACGCCACCAGCGCGCCAGCTCCCGAGGCACGGTGTGCCAGTACCGATCCTTGTATTCCTCCTTCACGTGTCGAAGGAAAGACTCGTAGAGCCCCAGCGGATACGAATCGCACAGGCGCGAGACACCCGTCGGGTCTGCGTAGCAGGGATGGACATCGAACAGGCACATCCCGCCTTTTCCCGCGATCCAGGCCAGCTTCTGCTTCCAGACATCGATGCTCCTGGCCTGCAGCAGGACGAACAGCGTGAAGTCCTGCGGCATGGTGTAGGGAAGCTCCACGTAGCCGGGCCGGTCGCCCCGCCCGTCAATCCAGAACGGGAAGATCGTGCCGGCGCCATCCGGCTGCGGCTCAAATGGATCCGTGTCAAAGGTCGAGGCATCGTACTCCACGTCCAGTTCGCGAATCCAGTCGAGGTTGCCAATCATCGACGGCGCGCGGAATCCCACCGCGCCCCATTCCTTGATGTAGCGGTTGATGAGCGGGGCGCGCTCTTCGAACACCCGGCGGATGGTGAAGGTTCGCCAGTCGTGATAGAGGCCGTGGACGCCGACCTCAAAGCCGCGGCGCACAAGCGTCTCGCGAAGCTCCCGAGGAACCGTGTATCGCTTCTCGGGCACAAAATAGAACGCCGAGCGGAACCCAAGGCTCTCTTCCAAGTCGGCGATTTCCAGGCACCGATCCAGTCCGCGCTGCGTGTCCACGTCGTGGCTCAGCACAACCGCAAACTGCTTGTTATCGGGCCATCCCCGCCAACCGGCCGGCGGGTTTCCGGCCGGCTCCAGAATAGGCCAGACATCGCGGACCGATGGTAGTTTGCGCTGGGCGATCGCCTGCCGCTGGGCTATTTCCAGCCGGCGGGGAAAGAGCGATTTCACCATGTAGCGAAACCGCAAGGAGACCGGAGATGAAAGGGACGTCATGGACAGCTCCACTTTGCAGGGTGCGCCGGGACAATACCGACCGACAGACTCGGCGCCAGTTCGCTTCGTGCGCGAGATCAGGCCTCGGCCGACAGCCAGGCGGGCACATACCGCCGCCTCTTGTTCAGCACGGTTCCGATGATCTTGGCCTGGGCTTGTTCGAGCAGACGACGAGCGTGAGCGGCAATCGCCCGATCCACCTTTTCAGCCTCGACCACGAGAAGCACGCCATCCAGCAACCGGGCCACCCGAGGGGTCAGGCTCGTGTCCGTCACCGGAGGAAGATCCAAAACCACGAACGCAGCGGACGCTCCGCGCAGCCGCCGGATCAGGTCCTCCATCGCGCCCGCAGCGCCTCGGGGCGGCGGGCGCTCGTCCGCCGTCGTCGACATGACGTAGACACTCGTCTGGACCACGGCCGTGTTCCCCTTGCTGTCCATCTGGATCTCCGTCAGTCCGGTCCTTGAGTCAACGCCGAAGATCCGATTGGCCGCGTGATGCGCCGGGTTCCCGTCCACCAGCAGCACCCGGTCCTCGCTGTTCCGCGCGAGGCCCAGCGCCAGGGCCGTGGCCACCGTGCTCACGCCGGATGCGTCCTGGCACCCGGCGACGCCCAGAACGATCGGCCTGGAGCCGACGCCCTCGGTGGCCCAGATAACCCGGTCTCGCAGGGCCTCGCAGTAATCGCCGATCTCAGAGTCCGCAGGCCAGACGCCGGCCCTGCCTCCGGCCTCTCCGGCCGAAGCGGTCAGCAGACCCGCCGTAGCAGGCCGATCACCATGCAAGAGCGGCGCCAGGTCGCTCCTCGGGATCGAGATCAACGTGGGCACGCCGAATACGGCCTCCATGTCGCGCGGCCGCCGCAGAGAGTGGTCGAAGACGTATTCGCGAAGGAAGGCCAAGGCCAAGCCGCCAAGCACGCCCAGCACCAGCGCGATCACGGCTTGCCGACGCATCGCCCCCATAATCGCACCGGCCGGGAAAGTCGCCGGTTGAACCACGCTGATGCTTGACTGCCTTCGGGTATCCAAGGCGTCGTCAATCCGCGCCCGCTCGAGGCTTTCGACAAAATACTTGTAGTTCGCGGCCTGAATCTCCTTGCGCCGCTCCAGATCGCCGATCTTGTCGGCGACCCGGTCCAAGCTCTCCGTCTCGGTCTTCACTTGCCGCATCTGCTCCCGGAGCACGACCAACCGGGCTTCCAGCGCCGCCGTGGTCACCTGCTCGTCGAACATCGAGGGGGAAACCGCCGCCGCCACCGCACCCGTCCCCCCATCACTCGCTCCGTCGCCAACCGCCCCCTCCGGGAGTGGCTGCACCCGAAGCCCGGCGCGAGCAATGGCGATCTGACGACGAATCTCGCGGATCGGGATGCTGTCTTCCGCGAACGCCGCCAGCAGCTGCCCCTCCTTCTCGAGCAGGCCCCGCAGCGCCACGCTATCTTCGCTCGCCCCCCCCCCCACATGAGGGCGGAACACGGACGCCGACGAAGACGCATCAGCCGCTGACTGCGACCGGATGAACTGCACCCTGGCTTTCGTCGCGGCCAGCTCGGCTTCCGCCCCCTGAATGGCCGTCTGCAGCTCTTTCTGCCTCGCGGAGAGCGACGCGCTGCCTTCGGCCACGGACATGACGCCCGCCGCGCTGTACATCCGGCCCAGCTCTTCCTCGGTCTGGATCAGTCGCGAGCGGATCTGGTCTGTCTGCTGCGAGAGAAACTCGTACGCGCTGGCAGAGCGGTGGATTTCGTTGTGCTTGTCGAGATACTTGGAGACCAGTCTCATCAGGAACTCCTGAGCCAGGGCGGGGTTCGCAGCCGTGAACGCAACACGGATGACGCTGCTGTTCCTCTGAACCGTGATCTGCAGGTTCTGCGCGGCATTGGCCACCGCACCCGCTCGGCTCTCCAAGTTCGAGGACTGCACGGGTGCGGAGCGCGCGTCCAACTCGTCAAGAGTGGACTCAACCAGGTCACGGCTGCCGAGGATCTCCACTTCCGAGTTGACGATGGAGTCGCCGGACCGCGTCGGCGAGATGATCTGGCCGTCCCGAACCTCCGCGTCGAACCCGGTGCGCTCCGCCACGTATCGCACCAGAAGCTTGGCTTCGGAGGTGTACATCGTCGGCGTCCTCACCCAGATGCCGACCGCCGCCACGAGCCCGAGCAGACTGGACAGAAGAATCAGCCACTTGTGGCGGAAGAGAATGTAGTAAACCTCGCGCGCCGACAGACCCGACGCAGAATCCCTGGGCACCTCGTCAGTCATAGCGGTTAGTCCTTGAGTCTCCACATTAGACCATGGCGTGGGCACGGCGCCGCACGACGTTCAGCCAGCGTACCGATAGAGCAGGCTCCCAGCCAGCCTCAAGAGGGGCACCGGCAGACGGCGAAAGACCCCTCGCATCCACTGCCCCGTCGGCTGACCGTCTCCGCCAATGAATGCGTCGGTCCGACAGTCGAACCGAAAGTACTCGATCAGCCGCTCCTGGGCACCCCACGTCAACTTATACCGTCTCAATCCCTCGTCCTCATGATCCGTCCGGCCAAAAGACAGGGTCGCGCAACTCTCCCCTGCATAGTGGCGAATCGCCTCCCACATGACCAGATTGCCCGCCCTCAGGTGCTGAAATCGCTCGTCGGAGGCGCCGAACTTATAGACTACTGATCGCCCCGCCCGCAGGTATACGCACGCCGCAACCGGTTGCTGCTGCCATTCGGCCAAGAGCACCATCCCGAGCCCCCGACCCAGAAAGCAGCGGCAGATCTCCGCGAAGAAGGCGAACGGCTGAGGCGGCACACCATGTCGCTTCCGGGTCAAGCAGTGGAGCCGGTAGAAGGCACGCATCGCTTCGATGTCTACGGCCATCCGACACGTGACGCCCGCCGCCTGAGCCCGGCGCACCGCCGTACGCGCCGTCGGCTTCAGTTTCCGCCATAGCTCAGCCTCGCCGGCGGACAGGTCGAGCATGTGTTCCCTGCAGGTCCGCGCGGCTGGCTGACCGGGCAGGAAGGATCGTCCGCCTCGCAGCTCCAGGCTCCGCCATCCCCGATCTCTGGCGACTTGCCGCAGGACGCCGAACAGCTCCTGATACAGGCTGGAGTCTCCGACAAGCGGCTCGCAGGAGTCCGAAAACGGAAGCGAAACCCCGCGCCGAGGCGCCAGCAGGCCGCCGACCTCCATCGCGGGAAGCAGCCCGCACAGAGCGCCCGCCTCAAACGCGGTGACGTAGAACGGTCGGAACCCGTAGACCGTATGCAGAACCTCCGCCCACTCGGCCAGATGAAAGACCGTGGCTGCAGGCGCGCCCTGAACACGGCTGTTCCACGCCTGCGTGTCCAGCGGGCTGACTGCTCGGATGACCCGTCCGAGCGGCTGCTCTGAGGCGTCTGGATACACTCCGTCCCCGTCACTTATGCACGCATAAGCGATTGCACCGCATGAGGTCACATGCCGATCGCTGCACCCGGCAGCCTAGAGCGCAGCCCGCAGACTGCCCGCAACGTACTCCACCTGCTCGGACGTCAACTCGGGATACATCGGCAGGGACAGAAACTCCGCCGCACACCGCTCGGCCACGGGGAAGGCTCCCGCCGAAAGGCCCAGAGACCGGTAGGCCTCCTGCAGATGGAGCGGCACCGGATAGTGGATGCCGCAGCCTACGCCGCGCTCCGTCAGGGCCTTCATCACCCGATCGCGGTCCTTCACCCGGACGGCGTAGACATGGAAGACGTGCTTGCCGTACGACGCTTCCTCCGGCAGCACCACGCCCGGCAACCCGGAGAGCAGTTCGCGATAGCGGCGCGCGTGCGCGCGGCGGCTATCATTCCAAGAGTCCAGGAGCTTGAGCTTGACGCTCAGGATCGCGCCCTGAATGCCGTCCATGCGCGCGTTCCACCCGATAACCGTGTGGTAGTACTTCTGAGGCTGCCCGTGATCGCGCAGCACCTGCATCCGGCGCGCAAGCCCGTCGTCGTTCGTCACCGTCGCCCCCGCCTCGCCGTAGGCGCCCAGGTTCTTTCCCGGGTAGAAGCTGAAGCAGCCCGCGATCCCGAGCGAGCCCGCCCGCCGCCCCCGGTACTCCGCGCCGTGCGCCTGACAGGCGTCCTCGATCACCGGGATCTTCCGGCGGGTGGCGATCTCGAGGATCGCATCCATGTCAGCCGTCTGCCCGAATAGGTGGACCGGAATGATGGCCTTGGTCCGGGGCGTGATGGCCCGCTCGAGGCCGGCCGCCGCCATCGTGTACGTGCGGTCCTCGATGTCGACGAACACCGGCTTCGCCCCGCAGAAGCTGATCGCCTCAGCCGTGGCGATGAACGTGCTCGGAACCGTGATGACTTCGTCACCCGGCCCCACGCCGAGCCCGAGCAGCGCCAGCCAGATCGCGTCGGTGCCGTTCCCCATGCCGACCGCATGCCGCACCCCGCAGTACGGAGCGAACTCGCTCTCGAACCGCGCCACGAAGGGACCGCCGGCGAACGCCGTGCTTTCCAGCACCTCGTTGATCGCGCGGGCGACATCCTCGCGAATGCTCTGATACTGACCCTTCAGGTCGAGAAACGGAACCTTCATGTTCAGCCCCTGTCTGCCTTCGGTTTCATCACACGCGCCGGGTTTCCCGCCACGGTCGCGCCCGGCGGCACGTCCCGGGTGACCACGCTGCCCGCCCCCACGATCGCGCCCTCACCGACCGTTACGCCGCAGAGGACCGTCGCGCCCGATCCGATGGACGCGCCCCGCTTCACCACCGTCGGGATGCACGCCCAGTCCTTCTCCGTCTGCAGTTTGCCGCCCGCCGCCGTAGCCCGGGGGTACCGGTCGTTGATGAAGGTCACCCCGTGCCCGACGAACACCTCGTCCTCGATCGTCACGCCCTCGCACACAAACGTATGGCTCGAGATCTTGCAGCGCCGGCCCACGCGCGCGCCCTTCTGGATCTCGACAAAGGTGCCGATCTTGCTCTCGTCGCCCACCTCGCAACCGTACAGGTTCGTGAAGTCGTAGATCTTCACGTCCCGTCCGAGTTTCACGTCGGGCGCGATCCGCCGAAATCCGCCGGCTGGATCGCTCACGCCGCGCCTCCCGCCAGGCGGGCCGGCTCGATCCGCACGGCCGAGCCCTTCTGCCGCAGCGACTCGTTCGAGGCTTCCAGAACCTGCACGAGCCTCCAGCCGTCCTCCCCGCCCGTGATCGGCTTCGTCCCGCCGCGGATGCAGTCAATGAAGTGCTGGCACTCCACCTTGAGCGGCTCTTCCTGGTTCAGGTAGGGCGCGTACATGTCGCCGTAGTGGTAGGAGTACTGGAACTCGGCGAACGTGTCGTAGTGCGGAGGCACCTCGACGCGATGGTCGAAGATCCGGATCTTCTGCAAGGGCTCGATGTCGTCGTACACGATCATCTTGCGGCTCCCGACGATCGTCATCTCGCGCACCTTGCGCGGGTCCAGCCAGCTGCTCTGGATCGTCGCGAAGCGCCCGCTCGGAAAGCCCATGCTCATGATCGTCACGTCCTCGATGCCCGGCGTCACGTTCGCCTTGCCCTGACAGTTCACGCTGATCGGGAACTCCCCCATGATGTGAACGATGATGGACAGGTCGTGCGGCGCCAGGTCCCAGACGACGTTCACGTCCTTCTGGAACAGCCCCAGGTTCAGCCGGCGGGAGCTGATGTAGCGAATCGGGCCGATGTCGCCCGAGTCCACGATCTGCTTGATCTTCCGCACGGCCGGCGAATAGAGGAACGTGTGCCCGATCATCAGCGTCAGCTTCCGCGACTCGGCCGTCTCAACCAGTTCCTGGCACTGGGCGGCGGTCGAGGCCATGGGCTTTTCGATGAACGTGTGCTTCCCCGCGGCGAGGCAGGCCAGCGCGAGCGCGTGATGGAACCGGACGGGCGTGGCGACCGCCACGGCGTCGAGCTCGCCCTTCCCGAGGAAATCCTCAAAGCGGGTGTAGGTCTCGATTTCCGGGTACAGGCGCTTCATGTGGCTCAGCCGCTTCTGGTCCTTGTCGCACACGGCCTTCAGCGCGCAGTCCCGGAGACTCCGGAAATTCCGGATCAGATTGGGTCCCCAGTAGCCACAGCCCACCACGCCCACTTGGATTGGCTTCATTTCGAGCCCTTTCTCTTGCCCCCGAGCACATCGCGCACCTCGTTGACCAGCGTGGGCAGAGTCTGGAAGAAGATCTTCCCGTCCAGCCACACCGACTTCCGCTGCGTATACGCGATGTCCAGGCGCATCATCTCCACAAACGTCGTCCGATTCTTCCCCGAAACCTGCCAGAGCCCCGTCAGCCCTGGCAGCCCGTCGAAGCGCTTCTTCTGCCACTGCTGATACCCGTCATACTCGTACGGCAGGCACGGGCGAGGCCCGATCAGGCTCATGTCGCCCCGCAGCACGTTCAGGAGCTGGGGCAGTTCGTCGATCCCGGAGGCCCGCAGCACCTTCCCGATCACCGGGATCACACGGGGGTCGTTCCCCTTGTCGAGCTTCGTCATGGGCGTGTTGGCCTGCATCAGCGTCTTCAGGTGCTGCTGGTGGATGCCGGCGTCGGCGTTGACGTGCATCGACCGGATCTTCCAGCAGTGGAAGCGGCGCCCCAGGTGCCCCACGCGCTCCTGCTTCAGGAAGGCGGGGCCGGGCGATAGCAGCTTGACGGCCGCCGCCGAGCCCAGGATGAGCGGCGACACCAGAAGCAGGCCCAAGCCCGATCCCGCGATGTCCACCAGCCGCTTCCAGAAGGGGATCGGCATGCCCGCCACCAGGTGCCGGGCATCGCTCGCCGTGGCCGCCTCGCCGCCGGACGGCTCGGACTCCGCCAAGGAGTCTTCCTCGGACGCCGACTCCTCGATCTTGAATAGCTCCAGCTGGGCCGGGTCGTTCGCCGCGGGCTTCGGCGGCTGCTCGGCCGGATAGGCCCAGACCGTGCATGTCGGGCAGAAAAGCTCGGACGCAATCAGCTCGCAGACCGAGTTGCCCACGATCCAAGCGCCCGCCGGCGGAGTGTCCGGCATCATGACGCCGATGCTGTGCCGATCGATCCATCCCACGATGTCCGTCTTCCGAAGCCGGCGGGACAGGATATCCATCAGCGAGCGTACGGACTCCCGGTGGTACCGCCCGTTCTCGCTGCCGAAGATCAGCACCGAGAACATGCGGTTGTTCCGATCGACCAAACTGCGCTCGCGCTCCAGGATCAGCTTGAACTCGCGCCGCGAGCTCAAGCCGTCCCGGCCCACGTTCGGCGACGGGCCGAACAGCCAGCTGATGATCCCCCCATCCCGGGACATATTCGCCATCCCCCCGCACTTCGCGACATCGACCGCACGCCGCTCTCGGCCCCGACTAGCGGTAGACCGAGAAGTTGTTACCCACATCGTACCGGACGCCGAGCACTGGAATCATCTTGGAGATGTGCTGGTCCACCCAGCGGTCGATCTTCGCGATTCGGGTCTGAGGCACGTAGACGATGTCGAACGGCTTGAGGTAGAAAGGCCGGTCCTTCTCATCGTCGTAGCCCGCCAAGGCGCGCTGGAAGTCCAGCACGAACCCGTACCGCCGGCCGCCGTCGTGACGAATCACGACCACATCGCGAACCTCCGCATACTGCACGTCGAATCCGCCCGCACGCACGATGGCCTCGAGCGCGGTCGTGGCATGCCCGAGCGCCACCGGGCCGGGCTTGGTCACGGCTCCCGTGACGAAGACCGGCGGCGGAGAGCGCAGGATCACCGTCACTTCCTTCACTTGAAGCTGCGGTTCGTAGAGCTTGGTGAGTTCGTCCTTCAGCTCGAGCGGCGTCTTTCCGGCTGCCTCCACCTCGCCAACCAACTGCATGGCGATCCGCCCGTCCCGCCGGATCGTCTGCGTCGTGTTCAAGTTGGCCGCACCGAAAAAGACGATCTCCAACTCGTCCCCCGGCATCAACACCATGGTGAGCTCCGGCACCGAGTGCGCGATCGGAAACTCCCGTACGGCGGATGTGCGACAACCGGACCCAAGCCCCACGCCGGCCATCAGCACCACCACGGCCACCCACCGCCATGCGATCGCCATAACGCCTCCCGTCCAGAGCGGTTAACTGCGCACACCGTCAACAACAACGGCCCGATCAATCTCCAGCATTCCCCATGCCAGCCATCCCAGCCCAACACATCGCGCCACCACAGCCGGGCATCCCCCACATCTTGTACATGATCCGTCCCACATGCCCCGTTTGTGCGCGACTGCACGAATTTGAACAAATCGCGTACGCCGCCCGATATCACCATACGACGGAAGGCGCTCTTGGCCGTGATTTAAGCGGCCGATAGCTCGAAAAGTCAAGGGCATACGCCGACAGGGCCGCCTCCCCGAATCAGGCTGCAGCCGAGATGCCCTCCTTCCCCCCCCGCCGCTCGCGCTGGACGCCCGAGTACAGGAAACCGGTTCATCCGCCACCCCCGCCGAGTCCATGGGTCAGATCGCAGAACCGTCGCACCCGCGCGACGGGAGTTTCCGGCGTGACCGGACTTCCGATGCCCATGATGAACCGGCTCCCGTTCCGTCGCCCCGCCGCCACCTGGCGAACGATCTCCGCCGCCAGTTCCGCGTCCGACCCCGAGCGCAAGAGGCCCATCGCGTCCAGATTGCCCATCACGGTACACTGGCCCTGCACCCGATCCACGACACGGTCAATGTCGACGTCCCACCCCTTCTTGCTCTCCTCCAGCGACAGCGCATCGGCGCCGGCCGAGAGCAGCAGATCCCATCGGTCGCACGGGTTGCCGCAGTAGTAGTAGACGCTCTTCATGCCGCAGCCGCGGATGAGCGCCACCAAGCGCCGCAGGTACGGGAGGTTGAACGCCGCGAAGGCAGATGGAGATACCATGTCGGTCATGCACTCTTCGACCCACACCCCGGCCGCGCCCGCCAGCGCCTGAGGTCGCAGCACCCGCTCGCACCGCTGCAGGAACCGCTCGCATGCGTGCCGGACCAGCTCCGGCCGGTCCAGCATCATCGTCATCATCCCCTCGAACCCCCACAGCCCGTAGCAGTTCCAGAGCGGCGACGTGACGTATCCCATCGGATAATGCGTGCGGCCGAACGATTCGAGCAGCCGGGCGGCCACGTCCCAGCGCCCCTCGTCCAGCGGCCGGCGCGGGTCGAGCGAATCGTCAACGCCGATCACGGCGTCGATCCCGGCTTCGTCTGTCGGCGGGCGATCCGGATGGTGCGAGTGCCCGGACGTCCCGCGCCAGCCGCCGACCGCCGGCCGCTCGACGGGCGCCCGCCGGCCCGTCGCGCCGTCGATGAGAACCGGCACTCCATCGATGCATGCGATGCTCTTTCCGGCACGCTCGGCCCGCGGCGCGCACCCGGGCAGGGCAAACCAGTCCTGCCCCGTCGCTCGGATCACGGCGCTGAACCACTCGACTTGCTGCTCCACGTCTGGCGAGCGCATGTACCACCACGGGCAGGGCGGAAAACCGTCCGCGTGGTCGCGGATGTAGATTCCTTCGTAGCAGAGCGCGGCCGGGATCTCGTCCGCGCCCCGCGGCGAGAAAGCCGCCTCGATCTTCTCGCGGCCCGTCATCGCGCCCCTCCCGCTCCGCCGGCGGCCGCACCCACGCGATCCCTCAGCTTCCGGTAGTCCGTCTTTCCCGTGCCCAGCGTCGGGATCTCCTCCACCCGCACCACCGCGCTGACATTGTGCAGCGCGGAGAGAGCAGCTTCCCGGATGCAGCGGTTGGCCTCCTCGCGGCTGAACTCCCGCACCGTGAACAGCACGATCTCCGGGTTCGCGTCCGACGGCGTCCCCTCGACAGCCAGCATCGGCTTGTCGTCATCGGGCCGCTGAAGCCGCCGCGCCAGCACCTCCTCGATCGCCGGCAGGGAGATCATCTCCCCGCCCCGCTTGACGAACCGCTTTAGCCGGCCGGCGAACGTCATCACCCCGTCCGGCGCCACCGTCACCAGGTCGCCCGTGCGGTACCAGGACTCGCCCTCAAACGTGACGAAGGGGGACGGACCGGCGTAGTTGAGGTACCCGGCGAATACGCTGGCCCCCCTGACCAGCAGCATGCCGGGTCCCCCCTCCGGTGCGCGGCGCCCGGTTTCCGGATCCACCAGCACCCAGCGCAGGGACGGGAGCACGCGCCCGATCGTCTGCCGGCGCGGTGCCTGGTCGTCGTTGATCGCCACCGCCGGCGAACACTCCGTGATGCCGTATCCCTCCAGAACAATCACGTGCGGCCAGCGCCGCGCCAGCACGTCATAGACCGACTCCGGGCACTTCTCGGCGCCGGCGATCGCAAGCCGCAGAGAGCGCAGCTGCTCGTCGGACGCCGCGCGGGTGACTCCTCCCAGGAAAGTCGGAGTGCCCACCATCAGCGTCACGCCGTACGCCTGGATCACCCGGGCCAGAGCGCCACCCTCCGTCGGGTTCGGGTGATAGACGACGCGGAGGCCCAGGCACAGGGGAAACAGCATGGTGCCCGTCAGCCCGAAGGAGTGGAAGGGCGGCAGCATGCCGATCATGCGGTCCTCGCGCCGGACGCGGAAGACGCCCGCCAGATCCCGGACGTTCGTCAGCACGTTGGCGTGCGACAGCGGCACGGCCTTGGGCAGGCTCTCCGACCCGCTCGTGAACAGCACCGCCGCGGTCGGCGCGACGCGCGCCCGGTCCAGCGACCGCCAGCTCAGCCGGCCGCGCGCCCACGCGGCGAACCGCGCGCCGCGGCTCAGGCTCCGCCCGACGTCCTCGAGAGCGACGAATCGCGGAGCCAGATCGCCAAAGTCGAACTTCTGGGCGGCGAGCGTATCGAGCAGGCGCCGCGCGGTCAGAACCCGCCGCACGCCGAGCAGGTCCAGGGCATGCGCCACGTTTCGCGCGCCGGACGTCCAGTTCACCATCACGGGAACCTTGCCGGAGAAGAGGAGCGCCAGGTAGACCGTCACGGCCGCAACGGAGGCCGGAAGCATGATGCCGACGTACTCGCCATCGATCCGCCGCACGGCCGGCCCCAGGGCAAGCGCCGCCGTCACGAGGTCGCGGTACGTGCGCGTCCCGGACGCCTGGTCCGCGGCGGCCACCGCGTCGGGAGCCAGCCGCGCGCGGCGCAGGAACGCCGCCGCCACGGTGTCGCCGCCCGCCATCGCGCCCGCGTCAGCCGGGCCGGGCCGAAACCAGGCCGGGGCCACCGGCTTGAGCGGGGCCCAGCCCGCCCGCACCACGTGGCCGCACGCCGCCAGCAGCACGTCCGAGACCGTGACCAGCGCATCCGCGCTCCCCACGGGAAACCCGAATTCGCTCTCGATCCACACGCACAGGTCGACGGCAGCCAGGCTGTCCAGCCCCAGGTCGCCCGCCAGGGTGTCCTCGGGCCGGACGGCGCTCCGCCCCGCGAGCTTGCGCAGATGCTCGACCACCGCGTGGCGCGTCCGCTCCGGCACCGCTTCCAGGTCGCCGGCCACGCCGCCGCACTCGGGCTCGGGCAGCGTCCGCACCCCGCCCGGCTCCCAATGGCGGTACGGGACATACGTGTTCGGCGGCGCATCGGCATTGTAGAACGCTTCCAGGTACCGGTTGATCGCGCTCCGCCCGCCCGTCCGGGGCAGGTCCGCCGGCTCCTGAAGCTCGATCGTGACCCGCCGGCGCGGCATGAAGAACACGCCGCCCAGCAGAACGTCGCGGACCCGCCGGCGCAGATTGGCGAAGATATCCGGCGCCCCGCCCGGCCCTCGGCCGAAGCTGCTCCCCCAGAGGCCGCGGGTCCGGATCATCACGATGCGGACGTCGGGAAGCGCGTTGAGGATCGACTCCACGGCGCTGTTCGCGCCCAGATCCTCGTAGCGCTGCCGGTAGATGTGCCCGGACGGATAGAGCAGCACGTTCTCGCCCGCCCGGAGGCCGGCCACGCACTGCTCAATCACGACATCGACTTCCCCGCGCCGCACCAGACCGTTCTTCGCCGGGTCCGGGATCAGTCGGATGCCCGCGCGCCGGGCAAACCAGCGCATCAGCGGCGAGGCAAACTGGTTCTCGTCCGCCAAGGGCCGCAGCCGGAAGGCGCCGTTCAGCACCGTCGCCAGAATCACCGGATCGATCAGCCCGGGGTGATTGGGCAGGAACAGGACGCCGCGCCGGCCGCGAGCGGCCGCCGGCGCGACGCCCGTCACCCGGATCCGGTAGCGCAGCCGCAGCAGGAGCCCCGCGATCACGTACAGGAACCTCATCAGACCTCCTGCCGGTGCCGGCGGAAGAACATGTGAAGCCACGCGTTGACGACGAACGAAAACAGCCCCAGGAGGCCGAAGCTCGTCGTCGGAGACAGATGCGCGTTCAGCGCATTGGCCGACAGCCCGGACAGGAGGATCCCCGAGAAGGTGACGAAGTTGACGACGGCCAGGACGGTCCCCTTCCGCTCGGGCCGGGGCCGGATCTGGAGAAAGCTCTCGACGGGGATCAGGAACACGCCGCCCGCGATGCCGACGCCGGCGATCAGCGCATAGAGCGACGGGAGTCGGGCCGGCTCCGGCAGCCACGGCACGGCCGCCACCGCCAGCAGGAGCGTCGAGAAGGCCAGGCCGGCCGGCCACAGGATGTGGATCCAGCGGTCCCGGCGCGCGATCCGGCCGCTGAGGACCCCGCCCGCCGCAACCCCCGCCAGCTGGCACACGATCAGGCCGCTCGTGGCGGACTTGCTCATCCCGAACTGGAGGAGCCCCATGGGATTGATGATCAGGATCTGGAGCGAGCCCATGAACCAGATGAACACGCTGGCGAAGACCGTCGCCATGAGCAGCGGATCCTCCCGTATGCACCACAGCTGCCGGACGGTATCCACCGGCCCGTGCCACGGGAACCGCGCCTTCGGGTCCGCGGCCGGCCGCGACGGCACGCCGGCGCTGCTCGCCAGCCCCAGCAGCGCCACGGCGACCACCGTGACAGCCACGATCAGCTGCCCGCGCGGAATCCCCCAGACCGCCGCGCCGGCCCAGTCCAAAGCGATGCCGGCCGTCGCGATGCCGCCCAGAATCACGACGGTCACGACCACCCGGAGAACGGCGTTGGCCCGGATCACGTAGCTCTCGGGATACAGCTCCGGGATCGATCCGTTCAGCGCGGGGCTGAACGCGGTCGCCTGCAGCCCCATGATCCCGAGCATCGCGAAGATCAGCCACCAGTGGCTCGTGCAGATCCCGGCCGCCCCGAACAGCATGGCCGCCAGCTCGAGCCACTTGGCCCCGATCACGACCCGCCGCTTGGGAAACCGGTCGGCCAGCCAGCCGGCCGGCGCCGCGAACAGGACAAACGGCAGGGTGAACACCACGAGTGCGTAGCCCTGCATCTGCGGACGCCCGGCGGCCACGGCCAGGACCAGCGCCGCCTGCTTAAAAAAGTTGTCGTTGAAGACGCCGAGGGCGTACGTGGCGGCCATGCAGGTGAACTGCCCGCGCGCCCGCCGGACCTGATCGTCGGCGGACCGATCCGTCGCGGCCGATGCCTCGGCCGGCCCGCGGCCACCGTCTATGTCGCGATCTGCCATGGCTGCAGGGGTCCCCCGGCTCTCCCGTTCGGCGAGTGGCAGAGTATGCGGCCCCGCGCGAGAGGGCTCAAGCCCGCGTTGACCCGCTCCCGGGCTTCGGCCTCGCCTCCGGCTCCGAAGACGGGCGCCGCCTCACCGATTTCTCACCTGTCGCTCGCTCCCCGCTAGCGCCCGCGCGCGATACTGGGACCATCAGCGACGCCGCCCGGCGGCGCCCAAACACGGAGCGTACCCATGAGCACACCGCGCAGAGTCCTGATCGTGGATGATGACGTCGACTTCATCGACATCCTGGAGCACCGCCTGACCTCGGAAGGATTCTCGGTCAGCCGGGCGCTCGACGGCGAGGCGGGGCTCGACGCCATCCGGTCCGAGCGCCCGGATGTGATCCTGCTCGATGTGCAGATGCCCAAGCGGAGCGGGCTGCAGGTTCTCGAGGCGCTTCGCCAGCAGCCGGACACGTGGCGGATGCCCATCCTCATGCTCAGCGCCCGAAGCGATTCTGCCACAGTCTTCCGGGCCATGGAGCTGGGGGCGGACGACTACGTCTGCAAGCCGATCAGCCTGCGGGCGGTGGTCGAACTGGTGCGGGAGTGTATCCGCCCCCACGCCGCCGCGCTGTCGCGCGCGGTCACGCTGAGCGCCGAACGCGTGCGGCTGATCCCGATCTAGGCTCCGGAGCCCGCCGGCGATCCGCCGGCCAGCGTGCGCTCGGCCTCCGAGAGCAGCGTCTGCCGCGTCAGGTCCATCAGCGCCTGGTGCGTGCCCAGCAGCATCGCGCCGGTGTCGCCGGGCGCCGGGCGGCGCTGCGCGTATGATCCGTCGGGCTTCATCTCCCACGCCTGGCGGCGGTCGCTCAGCATCACGTTCAGCACCTCCCAGATCCGGGCCCGGGCGGAGCGGTCCTCGATCGGGGTGACCACCTCGATGCGGCCGTAGAGATTCCGGTACATCCAGTCGGCCGATCCGATCAGGTACGTCCCGTCGCGCGGATCCTCCGCGCCGGCCGCAAAATGGAAGACGCGGGCGTGCTCGAGAAACCGGCCGATGACCGAAATCACGCGGATGTTCTCGCTCAGGCCCGGCACGCCCGGCCGCAGGCAGCAGAAGCCGCGCACGATGAGGTCGACGGGCACGCCGGCCTGCGACGCGCGGTACAGCGCGTCGCCGATCTCCCGCGATTCGAGGCTGTTGATCTTGGCGACAATCCGGGCCGGCTTCCCGGCCCGCCGGTTCGCAATCTCGCCGTCGATCATCTGGACGAACCGCTCCATCATGTTCACCGGCGCCACAAGCAGCTTGCGGTACTCGCGCTTCAGCGAGCGGCCCGTGAGGAAGTGGAAGAGATCCACCACGTCCCCCGTCACCTCCGGCTGGCACGTCAGCAGGCTCAGGTCCGTGTAGAGCTTCGCGGTCTGAACGTGGTAGTTCCCGGTGCCGATGTGCGCGTAGCATCGCAGGGCGTCCGGATCGGCGCGCACGACGAGCGCGATCTTGGTGTGCGTCTTGGTCCCGACGAAGCCGTACACCACGTGAACGCCGGCCTGCTCGAGCGCCTGCGCCAGGTGGATGTTGCGCTGCTCGTCGAACCGGGCCTTGATCTCGACCACGGCCACAACCTGCTTGCCGGCCTCGGCCGCCCGGATCAGGCTGAGGATGAACGGGCTGTCGTCGCCGGTCCGGTACAGCGTGATCTTGATCGCGAGCACGGCCGGGTCGTCGGCCGCGCGGCGGATGAAGCGCTCGATGCTCGCGTCGAAGCTCTCGTACGGGTGGTGCACCAGCAGGTCGCCGCCCCGGATGATCGCGAAAATGTCGGCCTCGTCGTCCGCCAGCACCTTGGGCCGCAGCGGGATCCACGGCTCGTACCGAAGCCGCGGCTCCTGGAGCTCGCCGACGGGCTTGAGCGCCCGATAGTCGAGCAGGCCCGGCATTTCGTAGACGTCCTCGGGGGACAGCTCGAGCTCCGACAGCAGGTACTCGAGCACGCCGGCATCCGGGTCGGGGCCGTGCTCCAGCCGGACGGCGCGCTCGAACTTCCGCTGGCGGAGCGCCTGCTCGACCTGGTCGAGCAGATCCTCCGTGTCGTCCGGCTCCTGCTCCACGTCCGCGTTGCGGGTGACCCGGAACGGCATCACCCCGATGATCTCCATGCCGGGGAAGAGATCCGCCAGGTGACGGCGGGTGAGGTCCAGCAGGCTCACGAACGCGTGCCGCTCCCCGTCCGCGGCGCGGAGCGGGACGAACGACGGCAGCACCTCGGGGATCTTCACGCGGGCGAAGTACTTCTCCTCCCGGCCCGGCTGGCGAAGCGTGACGCCGAGCGAGGTGGACAGGTTTGAGATGAACGGAAACGGATGGCCGGGATCGACCGAAAGCGGCGTGAGGACCGGAAACACGCGGCTTCGGAAGAACGCCTGCGCCTCCGCCTGCTGCGACTCCGACAGCTCCGTGTCGCGCAGGATGCGGACGCCCGCCGCGGCCAGGGCGGGCAGAATCTCGCAGGCGTACAGGTCGGCCTGCTGGGCCAGCATCGGCCGGATCTTCCCGCGGATCGCCGTCAGCAGCTGGCTATTGGTCAGCCCGCTCTCGCCCCCCCCGATCAGGCCGGCCTGGAGCTTCCGCTTGAGCAGCCCCACCCGCTTCATCATGAACTCGTCGAGGTTCGACGTGAAGATCGACAGGAACGTGACCCGCTCGAGCAGCGGCGTCCGCGGGTCGCGCGCCTCGTTGAGCACGCGGTGGTTGAACTCCAGCCAGCTCAGCTCGCGATTGACGTACCGGTCCGACGGCGCCTCGGTCGCCGCCGTGAGCCGCTCCGTCCTCGGGTTCAGGCCGGGCATGACCCCGCCGCGCTTCGTCTTCGCTTTCGCCATACGCATTCCCGGGCGGTTCCCGCCCCTCCTCCGTTTGGCCCGCGGCCTAGATCCGGATCCGCAGGCGCCGCTGGAGCTGCCGCTCGAGCAGGTCGCCCTTCTCCCGCGCCGCCACCATCTCCAGCTCGGCCTCGCGGCTGGCCCAGCCGCACACGATGATCTGGGCCCGCGTCGCGTGGCAGGTCAGCCGGCCCACGCTCGCGCGATGCGTGCAGTCCAGCCCATCCGCCACCCGCAGGATGCCCGCCAGCATCCGGACGCGCCGCCGGTCGGCCCGCCCCAGGGCCGCGTACCGCCGATGCCCGCCCCGGGGCAGCGCCCGCCGGTGGTAGCGCGCCACGTTCGCCACGAGCAGCCGGTCCCGCCCCCCCAGCGGCAGCGTGGCGTCGTCGAGGATCATCCGCATCGCCCGCTTGTGATGACTCGGACCGCCGCCGATCCACCCGATATCGTGCAGCAGCCCCGCGCACTCCAGCAGCAGCCGATCGCGGTCGCCGCCGCCGTGCAGCGGGCGCAGCTGGTCAAAGATCGCGAGGGCCAGCCGCGTCACCTGCTCCACGTGCTGCATCTCCGAGCGGCACGCCACGGCCAGCGCCCGCGCCGCGGCCGCCAGGGCGCCGTCGTCCGCCGCCCGGCGCTCGCCGGTCACGCGCATGCGTGCTCCC
>CAYSLU010000047.1:30573-39320 GCA_964431965.1 uncultured Verrucomicrobiota bacterium | reverse complement strand
ACCGTCCGAGGAACCCGATCTCGCCCCACACGTCCTCCGGACGCCAGTCGGGGCCGCATTCCACGTCGGACAGGTTACGCTGCAACTTGGTGAGGATCCATGACGCATCCGGCTGAATCGCGACGCGGTAGAGGCGCCCCGTCTCGATCGTCGCCGATTGGATTTCCGGGACGGTGATCGCTTCTCCCTTCGCTGCCAGGCGCTCGCGCAGTTCGAGGAGTGCGGAACCGGCGATCCGGCCGACCAGCGTCTGCCCGGGGTTGTGCACAACGGCCATGTCGGCCAGCGTGTAGGCGGGTGACTCGTATGCGGGCGTCGGCTTCTCGACGCCCCAGCCGAAGGCGTAGTCCGCGCGGGCCGTCCGGCGGATCACGGTGAGGGTGGCCTTGGTCATCGCGATGGGATCGGCGAAAGCCGCGGGGGCGGGCCGATCGGCGCCCGGCCGGTCGAGCCACTGCCAGCCGTGGGTGTACTGCATGCGGCGCCGGAACGCGCCGTCCAGCCGCTGCACCACCAGGTCGGCCGCATCGCCCGGTTCGTCGTTCAACATGCCGGCGAGCAGCTCGGTGCCCCGCCCATACCACGCCGCCGCGGCCGGGCCCCGCGTTTCGGTGCCGACCACGTAGGCGAGGCGCTCGGGCGCCAGGGGGTTCCGGCAGAGCAGGCACAGGCCGGCGCCGGCCAGGCTGACCGGCGGGCGCCGCCCGGCGCGCAGCTCGCCGGCCGGCGTGATCTCGATCGGGGCGCCCGCCAGAACCCGCGCGGTCAGCATGTTGTCGTTGGTGCCGCCGACCAGGATCAGGTTGAAGCGCCGGATCTGGTCGTCGGTGACGTCGCGATCCGCCCGCACGGGGAATCCGCCGGACATCGTTTCGGTGCCGAACCCGGCGTGCCGGGAGAGCTCCAGGGCCGTCCGGCGCAGAATCGCAACGTGTTCTTCCGGCGCCCGGCTTCCATAGACGACCATGAGGGGCTCGTCTGTCACGAGGTTGGCAGCCGCGCCGGCCCGGTACGGGCGGCCGGCCGCGGCCGGCGTCCACCGGTTGGTGACGGTCCACGCGTCTCCATCCGGCAGCACGAAGAGCCGCTCCGGCAGCGGGCCGGCGTACGGGATGAACGCCCGGTTGACCTGTATCAGCAATCCGCCTCGGGGATCGACCGGGAGCAGCGCGGTGTCGATCTCCAGGGCGGCTACGTTATCGAGCCCGAGGCTAAGCGACTGGGCCTTTCCGGCGCCGGCCGCGTGGGCTTGGACGCGCGCCGGGCGGTGCGGGTCCGCCAGTTCGCGCACGGTGACCCAGTACGCGCGGTTGAAGGGCGGCTCCGGCCGCCGGCAGGTGAATGTCACCGCCTCGGGCCGCGGGTTGCGGCGGAGCGTGAGCAGCCAGTCGCGCTCCGGATAGAGCCCGGTCACGCTGTGTCCGCTCTCCGGCAATTCGTGGTGCCACACGGCATAGCCGAGCTGGTGAAGCCGGCTCACGCCGAAGCGGCTCTGGTCGATCGGGACGGTCCAGTCCTGGCCGCCGTGCTGGTTCAGGACCGGCACGTTGCGGAGGTTCTCGAGCGGCAGCTCGTCGGACCACCCGCATACCGGCCCGGCTCCGGCGAACAGGTCCGGGTGGCGGCTGGGGATCCGCCAGCTTCCGCGGCCGCCCATCGAGGCGCCCGTCGCATAGATCCGGTCGGGATCGATCCGGTACCACTCGCGCATGTGGGAAATGACGTCGAGGATGTCCAACTCGCCGAATCCCCGATAGGAGCCCCGCACGCCCCGCCCCCACGGCTGGACCTCGATGTAGGGCATCGCGGCGCGCTGGCCGACGTCGCCGGGCGTGGGCACGCCTCCCGCCCCGTGCATGTGGACGAAGAGGGGGTACGAGCGATCGGGGTGGAAGTCGGTCGGCAGGCTGACGACAAAGCGCTGGCCGGAGCCGTCGGCGCGGCAGTAGTACGCGGACCAGAACACGCCGCGCTGCTCGCCCAGGAAGTCGCGGCCCCGCTCGATGGCGCCGGCCATGTCGGCTGCGTAGGCCAGCATGCCCAGATGCTGCTCTCGTGAGTCCTTGTTGTTCACGCCGAGGGTCCAGCGGTCGTCGGCCATCGCCTCGACCGCGGCGGCGACCATCCCGCGGTGGCGGCGGAGCAGGGGCGACGCGTCCGCCATGTCGTCCCACGGCTGGTCGGTGCGGAAGCGCGCGCGGAGGGCGTCGCGCTGGGCCCGGAGCGCGTCGATGTTGAGCCGGTAGAACCGCAGGCGGGGCGACGGCTCGGCCTGAAGGGCGGGGGCTTCGTAGACGATCTCGTAGCGCCCGTTCGGAAGGGCGGACACGTCCCACGCGAAGACGGCGGGGCGCCCGGCGGGCAGCTCGTGCCGCAGCGTGCCGGTGGCGACGGGCTTGCGCTCGTCCTGCCGGTAGACGGCGATCCGCGCTTCCGCCGTCAGCGCCCGGGGCGACTGCACGAGCAGGCGGGCCGAGTCCCATGGGGCGGCGCCCGGCGTGGTCAGCCAGTAGCTGTTGCTTTCCGTGCCGGCTATGCGGTTTTCCGGGCGCAGGCCCAGAAGCGCCGGGCGCGCGTCGGCCGCGCCATCGAAGACGAGCTCGCCGAACCGCGAGGCGTTCTGGCCCCAGATGATGCCGGGGGTCCAGAACACCGCGCTCTTGAAGCCCTGGCCGTCATTGTCGTTCAGGGTGAACGAGAATCCGGACCGGCCGAGCAGGGCGGGGGAGACCGGCGCCAGGCGCGGCCATGGCATGGTCCACTCGAATACGCGGGTGCCGTCGGGCCGGGCCGTCATGCGGACGGCTGAGCCGGGCACCGGGGTTTCGACCTCATGGCCGGTCCCGGGCGTGCGGTAGGACACCAGCACCGGCCCCTTGGGCGAGTCGCCCACGAGGTAGCTCAACTCGTCGGGGTCATAGCCGCCGGCCGGGCCGTTCAGATGCGGGTCGAACGCGAACTGGCAGCAGTCGTTCTCCCACCAGCTTCGGTCGCCGTTGGGCGCGTGATGCACGTCGTCCCGGACGGTGAGGCAGAAGTAGAGGTCCGACGAGTCCCACAGCAACCGGAGCGAGCCGCTGAGGTCGGCCGGGCCGTTCCAGTTGCGGCCGGCCTGCTCCTTGCGGTCGAGCGCCATCGCCGGCACGGTTGTCCACTCGTCGTCGCGGCCATCGATGACCGGCGGCTTTACCGCCTGGGCGACATGGTACACGAGGCCCGTCGGCGGCAGGACTACGGCCGCCGGCCCGGTCTCAATGAATCGTCCGCTCAGCTGCTCCGCGGCCTGGGCATCCACGCACCCGAGCGCCACCGCCACCCACACACCCGCGATCGTCATCCGCTTCATCGCGCACCTCCTGATCGGCTCCGCCGTTACCGCTGTGCGTCGGACGCCTGGATGGACTCGAAGATCTCCTTGGCCAGGATCGGGAAGGCGGAGTTCTGGAACTCGTGGTCATCCATGTAGCGCGTGACGATCCGGTCGTTGTCGGCCATGCGCTGGATCATGAGATCCTCGATCAGTTTCCGAATGCCCATCTGGAACTTGTCGAGCGGATTGGCCCGAGCCGTTCGGATGACCTTCTCGTCCTTCAGCGCCTTTTCCTTGGAATGCGTTCCCGCTGTCATGCTCGTGTAGTGTCCCGTAAGTGATTATGCATAGAATCCGTTATGCAGAATGGCCGCAAGGAGGCACAAGAAGCGCAAGAAGGATGGAAAGTGGCGGCTTTTCGGCGCCTCTTGCGCCTTCTTGCGGCCAATTCTTCGTTTCGCGACATACGTCTACCCATCTGCGGGACGCTACACCAGACCTCGCTCATGTGCCGCAACTCCGCCCGCAAGACGGGGGAGAACGTATCAGGCGACATGCCGTGAAACAAGAATGGAGCCTGGCTGAGCGCCATGCATGAGTGGCGCCGTCCGGTTGTGCGGGCCCGCGATCGCTCCGGGTAGGCGCCACCTGCCGGGTGGCGCCCTCCGGCAGGGTCGCGTTCCGTTTCATCCTGCGGGAGTCTGGGGCTGCAGGGCACGCAGCAGTTCGCACCATGGCCTCAGAACGGCCTAAAGGCCGCACTACGAACACCAGAACTGGCCCTTCCAGCGCTTGTCATCCGGACGGCACGCTGGCCATAGTGCGAACGGCTGCGGCGACGTCGCCCGGCTTGGATTGGCGGGCGGTTGCGGGTAGCATGGCTGGGCGTGCGGGCGAATGGCGGCCCGCGGGAAGGAATGCGGATCGTGCAGAAGCTGACTCTGGCCTATACGCCGTGTCCGAACGACACGTTCATGTTCCACGCGCTGGCCTCCGGCCGGCGCGGGGTTCCGGGGCGCGCGATCGAAGTCCACATGCACGACGTGGAGCAGCTCAACCGCCTGGCCCTGAAGGCCGCGTACGACGTGACGAAGATCTCGTTCTTCGCGTGGCTCCGGGCGCGCGAGCACTACGAAATGCTCGACTGCGGCGCGGCGCTGGGGTTCGGGTGCGGGCCGATCGTCGTGGCGCGCGCCGGCGAGGCCCCGCCGGACCTGCGCCGCTGCCGCATCGTGGTCCCGGGCGAGCTGACCACGGGCCATCTGCTCCTGCGGCTCTGGGAGCCGGCGGCCGCGAGCCGGGTGTTCGTCCGCTACGACGAAGTGATCCCGATGGTCGCCGACCGCCGGGCGGACTGCGGGGTGGTGATCCACGAGGGGCGGTTCGTTTACGAGCGGGCCGGCCTCCGGCTCCTGCAGGACCTGGGCGCATGGTGGGAGGAGAAGACCCGGCTGCCCGTCCCGCTAGGCTGCATCGTGGCGCGGCGCGCGCTGGGCCGGGAGACGATCCGAGCGGTCGGCGCGGCGCTTCGGGCGGGCATCGAGGACTCCATGGCGGACCCGGCGTCGACGCTCGACTACATGCGCCGGCACGCACAGGAGATGGATACCGAAGTCCTCCAGAAGCACGTCCGCACGTTCGTGAACGAGTTCAGCCTCGACCTCGGGCCGCAGGGGCGCGCGGCCGTGGCGAAGCTCGAGGAACTGGCCGGCCAGCCGGGGGTGCTGTCGTGATCGCGTTGCTGGCTGCCACAATGCCCGAAGCCCAGCCGCTGCTCGAGCAGCTCGGCGCGGAGCGTGTCCCGGATCAGGCTTTTCGCGTCTACCGGTTCGGCGGGACCGCGGAGCGGCCGGGCGGCGTGGTGATCATCAGCGGCATGGGGCCGGCCGCGGCGGCCGATGCGGCCGAGCACGTGATCGCCCGTCACGGAGCGGAGGCGATCGTCAACTTCGGGATCTGCGGGGCGGTGAGCGGCGCGGCGTCGGCGGGGGCGGTTTTCGCCGTGGCCCATGTCGTCGATGGCGATGCGGCCGTGGAGGGGTCACTGAAGCTCGGCCCGGGCGCCTGGCCGACGCTGCCGCGCGCGCGCCTGGCCACGGTGCGGGAGCCGGTGTTCGGCGGCTCGCGGCGGGCGGAGCTGGCCGCCCGCGCGGATCTCGTGGACATGGAGGGCTACGCGGTGGCGCGAGCGGCGGCCGGCCGGGGCGTGCCGTGCAGCCTGATCAAGGCCGTCAGCGACGCGGCCGACGATGGCGGGCGCGAGGCGCTGCGCCGCAATATCGACGGCGTGTCGCGCCGGCTGGCCGCGGTGCTGGCTCCGGCGCTTCGGCCGGGCGAGGCTGCGCGTCCGGGGCTGCTCGGACGGCTGCTGAGGCTGGTGAAGGTCGAGCACACCGTGTTCAGCCTTCCGCTTCTGTTCGGCGGCGCGTGGCTGGCGGCGGGCGGGGGCATGCCGCCGTGGCGCGTGCTGGGACTGATTGCGCTGGCCGGCGTCGGCGCGCGTGCGCTGGGCATGTCCGCCAACCGGATACTGGACCGCGATCTCGACGCCCGGAATGCGCGGACGGCGGGGCGCGAGCTGGCGGCCGGGACGATGAACGTCCGCGCCGCGTACCTGCTGGCGGCGGCCTCCCTGGCGGTCTACCTGCTGGCCGCGGCGGCGCTGGGGCCGGTGTGCCTCATGCTTGCGCCCGCGCCGGCCGTGCTGCTGCTCGGCTACTCGCTGCTGAAGCGCTTCACGCCGCTCTGTCACTTCGGGATCGGCGCATGCATGGCCGCGGCCCCGCTGGGCGCGTGGGTCGCGGTGACGGGCAACGTGCTCTTCTCGCGCGAGGTGGGCCTGCTGGCGGCGTTCGCCTTCTTCTGGATCAGCGGATTCGACATCATCTACGCGCTGCAGGACATGGAGTCCGACCGCCGCACGGGCGTCCGTAGCCTGCCGGCCGCGCTCGGCAGCGCGGGCGCCCAGGTCGTGGCCGCGCTGGTTCATGCGGCGGCCATGGCCGCGCTGGTCGGGCTCTGGCGCCTGCAGGGCGGGGGGATGCTGGCGGGCGCGGCGCTGGCCGTGGCCGCGGGCGCGATGGTGGCGGCGTACGTGCCGGCCATCCCGCTGCCGGCGCGGTTCTTTCCCGTGTCCGCCGTGGCCGGCGTGGCCGGCGCCGTGATTCCGATCCTGGGAGGGCTGCCATGAACCTGGTGCTGGCTGTGACGGGAGCGACGGGCGCGCGGGCGGCGTACCTGCTGGCCAGGAAGTCGCCCTGGCCCGTGGCGCTCGTGGCGAGCGAGTGGGGGCGGAAGGTGTATGAGCGCGAGTGCGGGCCGTTCGACGAGCTGGCGGCCCTGGCCGGCGCGGTCTACGCAAACGACGACCTGGCCGCGCCGATCTCGTCCGGCTCCGTGAAGACCGCGGGCATGGTGATCCTGCCGTGCACGACGAACACGATGGCCAAGGTGGCGTCGGGCGTGGCCGACACGCTGATCACGCGGGCGGCGCACTGCCATCTCAAGGAGGGGCGCCGCCTGGTGCTGTGCGTGCGCGAGTCGCCGTGGACGCTGGTCGACCTGGACAACGCCCGGGCGGTTGCCGCGGCGGGGGGCATCATCATGCCCATGTCGCCGCCCTTCTACATGGCCGGCCGGTGCGACCTGAGCGCGATCTCGGCCGAGGAGATGCTCGAGGCGCTGCTCGACCGCGTGCTCGCCGTTCTGGGCAACGAACTGAAGCAGACCTGGGAAACCGTCGCATGAGCTTTGCCGATCTTCGATCATTCATCGACCACCTGGAGCGAGCGGGCGAGCTTGTGCGCGTCCGGGCGGAGGTTGACAGCGACCAGGAGATCACGATCATCCAGCACCGCGTGCTGGCGGCGGGCGGGCCGGCGCTGCTGTTCGAGCGGGTGCGCGGCTCGCCGTACCGGCTGGTGAGCAATCTGTTCGGCACGCCGCGGCGCGTGGCCATGGCCTTCGGCCGTCCCCCGGCGGAGATCGCCGGCGACCTGGTGGGGCTGGCCGAGCGGCTCGTGCCGCCGGGCGTGAGGAGCGTGTGGCGGGAGCGACGGACGCTGATGAAGCTGCTCCGCGTCCGGATGCGCGACGTCCGGGGCGGGCCCGTGCTCGAGGACGAGGGGGCGCCGCGGCTGGGGCGGCTTCCGGTTCTGACCTGCTGGCCGCTGGACGGCGGGCGCTTCTTCACACTGCCGCTCGTTCACACGGTGGACCCGCGGACCGGCGTCGGGAACCTGGGCATCTACCGGATGCAGGTGTTCGACGACGCCTCGACCGGCATGCACTGGCAGATCGAGAAAGGCGGCGGATTCCACTTCCACCGGGCGGCCGAGATGGGGCAGGCCCTGCCGATCAGCGTGGTACTCGGCGGGCCGCCGGCGCTAATCCTCGCCGCGGTTGCGCCCATGCCCGAGGGGTTCGACGAGCGCCTGCTGGCCGCGCTGATCATGGGGCAGCCGCTCGACGTGCTGCGGCGGCCGGGCTCGGGGCACCGCGTGCCGGCCCGCGCGGAGTTCGTGCTCGAGGGCTCGGTGACGCCCGGCGACGTCCGGATGGAGGGGCCGTTCGGAGATCACCTCGGGCACTATTCGTACAGCTCCGAGTTCCCCGTGTTCCGCGTGCGGAACGTGCTGGCGCGAAGGGATGCAATCTACCCCGCCACCGTCGTGGGCAAGCCGCCGCAGGAGGATTACTACATCGGCGAGGCGCTGCAGGAGCTGATGCTCCCGCTGCTCAAGCTCGTGCGCCCGGGCGTGAGCGACCTCTGGGCCTACCCGGAGACCGGCTTCCATCCGCTCGCCGTTCTGGGCGTGAAGGAGCGCTATGCCCGCGAGGGGCTCAAGCAGGCGCTCGGGCTGCTCGGCGAAGGCCAGATGTCGCTCTCCAAGGTGTTGATCGTCGTCGATGCCGGCGTGAACGTCCGCGACTTCCGGCAGGTCAGCCGCGCGGTCTGGGAGAACCTCGACGTGGCGGACGGGCTGCACGTGATCGCGCCGACCGCGCAGGATACGCTCGACTTCACGGGCCCCTCGATGAACACCGGCAGTCGCCTGATTCTGCTGGCGACGCGTCGTCCCGGCGCGGCGACTGCCAGGCCGCTGCCGCCGGACCCGCCGCCGCCGGTCGATGTGCATCCGGGTATCCTCAAGATGGCGGCCATCGGGCCGGCCTTCCTGGCGGTGCAAGTGCGCGAGGACGTGGATCGCGATGCGGTCCGAGAGGCGCTCGCCCGCCACCCGGCCACGAAGCCGTGGCTCTTCCACGTGCTGGTCTCGCCGGATGTGCCCGTGGACAACCTGATGATGTCGCTGTGGGGCTGGTTTACGCGGTTCGATCCGCTGGCTGACCTGCATCCGGCCGGCCGGCGCGTTGTCGGGAACCGGCTGGTGCTGGAGCCGCCGATCCTCATCGACGCGCGCTGGAAGAAGGGCTA
>CAYSLU010000047.1:17950-30473 GCA_964431965.1 uncultured Verrucomicrobiota bacterium | reverse complement strand
TCGAGCGGCTCCCGCCCGAGGGCGAGCGGCTGACGATCCTCGACATCGGGTGCGGAACGGGCGATATGTCGATCGGGGTGGCCCGGCGGCGGCGGGATGCCGAGGTCGTGGGGTTGGACCACTCGGAGCAGATGCTCGGGCTGGGCGCCGAGAAGGTTCGGCGGGCCGGGCTTTCGGATCGCGTCGTGCTGAGGACCGGCGACGCCGGAGCGCTCGAGTTCCCCCCGGGGTCCATCGACGGCATGATCACCGCCTTCTGCTACCGCAACCTCGCCGATCGGGCCGGCTTTCTCTCGGAGGCCGTCCGCGTGCTCCGGCCGGGGCGGCCGCTGGTGATCCTCGAGCTGACGCGTCCCGCCTCGCGTCCGCTCCGCGCCTTGCACCGGGCGTACAACCGGCTGGCCGTGCCGCTGATGGGGCGCCTGCTGTCGCACGGAAGCGCCTACCAGTACCTGTTCCGGTCGATCGAGGATTTTCCCGAGCCGCGCGAGGTGCTGGGGCTGATGGCCCGGGCGGGGTTGTGCGGCGCTTGCTGGCGCCCCCTGAACGGTGGCATTGTGTCGATCTTCGCCGGCATCGCGCCATCGCGCTGAGCCGGGCGGGGCCGGAGGACGGATCGGTCATGGACGGCGATGGATTGGTATTCGCGGCGTCGGAGTTCGCCAACAGCGTGCCGCTGGTGCGGTTTATCCGCGACGTGTGCCCCGGCGCGCGCGTGGTGAACGGCGTGCCGGCCTCGATGGCCGACCGGATCCCGTCGGGCGAGGCCGATGTCGCGCTCGTGCCGGTGGCCGACGCGCTGGTGCGCTCCGGGCTGGAGATCATCCCGGGCATCGGCGTGTGCGCGTGCGAGCGGGTGCAGAGCGTGCTGCTCAAGTGCCGGCAGCCGATCGGGCGCGTGCGGACGGTGGCGCTCGACCCCGCGTCGCGCACGTCGAACGCGCTGGCGCGGATCATCCTGGAGCGGCGCTACGGGCGCGCGGCGGAGATGAGGCTCGCGGCGGCCGGCGAGGCGCTTGATGCGGAGGTCATGATCGGCGACCGGGCGCTGCTGGCGCCGCCGGCGCCGTGCGGCGACCGCGACCTGGCGGCCGAGTGGCAC
Organism: uncultured Verrucomicrobiota bacterium; assembly: GCA_964431965.1. GTDB lineage: Bacteria > Verrucomicrobiota > Kiritimatiellia > CAIKKV01 > CAYSLU01 > CAYSLU01. The sequence continues at coordinate 29,371 of CAYSLU010000047.1, read as the reverse complement.
GCGCTGACGGGGCTGCCGTTCGTGTTCGCGGTGTGGGTGTGCCGGGCTGGGCATCCGCGGATGGGCGAGCTGTCGGACGCGCTTCGGCGCGTCAAGGAGGCCGGAGTGCGGGCGCTGGCCGACCTGGCGCGGTCGGAGTCCGTGCGGCTGGGCCTGCCGCTGGCGCGCTGCCAGGAGTATTTTCAGCGGTGCATCTATTATGATGTGGGTCCGCGCGAAGCGGAGGCCATGCGCCGGTTTCGCGAGATGCTGGCCGATGGCATGGGGGGATGAGGCCGGGCTGGAGGAGTGAGGAGATGCGATGCGCATTGGGCCGAATGGGGACGCGCCATCCCAGCCCGGTTGCGGCGTTGGCGCTGGCGGCGCGGGCACGAGCCCAGCGCCACCAGCGCCGCCTTGCACCCGGACCGGTCTGACGCGTCCCCATTCGGGCCCTTCGCAGACTCGGGCGACCCAATGCGCATCGCGGCTCGCCCCCGCCGCGGACGGCGGGTGAGGAGGGGGTGGCGAGAGGCTGGTTGGAAGTATGCCGAACGAAGAGAACAGATTGACGCCGGAGCAGGGGCTCGAGCTCTTGGAGCGCGCGCCGGTGGCCGAGCTGGCCGGGCGGGCGCAGGCCGAGCGGATCCGCCGGCACGGGCGGCGGACGTACTTCACGCACAGCCTCAACATCAACCCGACCAACGTCTGCGAGAATCGCTGCGAGCTGTGCGCGTTCTGGCGCGAGCGCAGCGCGGTCGACGCCTACACGATGACCCTCGATGACGTTCGGGGCCGGCTGGAGCAGGCGCGCTCTGACGGGCTGACCGATCTGCATGTCGTCGGCGGATGCGATCCGAAGCTGGACCTGGCGTACTACGAATCGCTGTTCCGGCTGGCCCGCGAAGTTCTGCCCGACACGCTCGTGCAGGGGCTGACGGCCGTCGAGGTCGAGTACCTGGCGCGGCTGCACGGGCTGGGGGTGGCCGATGTCCTGGGGCGGCTGCACGCGGCCGGGCTTGGCAGCCTGCCGGGGGGCGGAGCCGAGATTTTGCGCGCTTCCGTGCGCGCGCGGATCTGCGCGCACAAGATCTCGGGCGACGCATGGCTCGCCGTTCACCGCGCGGCGCACGCGCTGGGCATGCCGACGAACGCCACCATGCTCTTCGGGCACGTCGAGTCCGCCGAGGACATCGTCGACCACCTCGACCGCCTGCGTCGCCTGCAGGACGAGACCGGCGGGTTCCAGGCGTTCGTGCCGCTGCCGTTCCATCCCGAGGGCACGCGGCTGGATGTGCCGTTCGGCCCGGGCGGCCATCGCGTGGTGCGCGTCGTGGCGCTCGCGCGGCTTTACCTCGATAACTTCCCTCACGTGCGCGCTCTGGCGAACTACGTTGACCGCAAGATGCTCGGCGTACTGGCGCACTCGGGGGCGGACGACGTGGGCCCCACCAGCCTCGACGAGCGCATCGCGCGGGCCGCCGGCGCGCCGGACGCGCGGCGGATGTTGGGCGTCGACGAGATGCGGGAGTTTCTCTCAGGTTTGGGGCTGAAGCCCGTGCTGGTGAGCAGCGCCTACCGGGAGCCGGGTGGGGCGAGCGGCGCCGGTGCCGCAACCCACCCCCCGCTTCGCGGACCCCTCCAAGGAGGGGATCGCAGGGCTGCCTCAGGCGAGAGCAATCCCCTCTGGGGAGGGGTGCCCGACTTGTCCGCCATAGCCTTGGCGAAGGCGGAAGGGCGGGGTGGGTCGACATCCCTCGTGGAGTCCGCCCTCACCGCCGCCCGCTCGGGCCGGCGGCTTTCGACCGAGCAGGCTGTTGCCTTGCACGACCACGCCGATCTGCACGAACTCGGACGGCTGGCGCATCACGCGCGCTTCCGCATGGTGCCGGAGCCGCGGGTGACCTTTGTGCTGGACCGGAACATCTCGTTCACGAACATCTGCCGGTCCGGCTGCCGGTTTTGCGCATTTCATGTTGCCCCGGGCAAGCCGGGCGGATTCGTGATGTCGATCGACCAGATCGTGGACACGGTGGTCGATGCGGCGGCCCGCGGAGCCACGCAGGTGCTGATTCAGGGCGGACTCAATCCGGATCTCGACCTCGCGTTCTACGAGGAGATGCTGCGGGCGGTGAAGCGGCGCGTGAACGTCTGGCTGCACAGCCTGTCGCCGGCGGAGATCCTGTTCATGTCCCGCCGGGCCGGGCTCGGGCTGAGCGACACGATCAAGCGGTTGCGCGCGGCGGGGCTCGACTCGTTGCCCGGCGGTGGCGCGGAGATCCTGGTTGAAGCGGTGCGGCAGGAGGTTTCGCCGCACAAGATTTCGGCCGCCGAGTGGCTCGAGGTCATGGCGGCGGCCCAGGAGCTGGGGCTGAAGACGACCGCCACGATGGTCTACGGGCTGGGCGAGTCGACCGAGCAGCGCGTCGAGCATTTGATGCGCATTCGCGAGCTTCAGGATCGGACGGGCGGCTTCACGGCCTTCATCCCGTGGAGCTTCCAGCCGGCCCGGACGCAGCTGGACCGGCCCCGGTGCAGCGGCCTCGACTACCTGCGCATGGTGGCGCTGGCGCGGCTGGTGCTGGATAACGTCCCGCACATTCAGGCGGGCTGGGTCACCGAGGGCCCGGATTTGGCGCAACTGGCTTTGGGCTATGGAGCGGACGATTTTGGCGGTGTGCTGATGGAGGAGAAGGTGGTGAAGGCCACTGGCATCGCGCACGTGATCACGCCCGACCAGATCGTGGCGCTGATCCGCCAGACCGGCCTGCGCCCCGCCCAGCGGACGACTCTCTACGACATCGTCCGCGAGTTCTGATCGGGCGCGCCGGGCCAGTAGGCGCCGCCTGCCGGGCGGCGCCCCGTCGGTCGAGGCACTGCTTTCAAACGGGCCTCTTCACGTAGACGATGCGGTCCTGCGTCCGGCGTTGAAGAAGCGCCACGGCTTGGGCCAAACGGGAATGCGCGATACTGGCCCATCTGGGCGGTTGCCGGGGGACGGCGCATACCGGAGTATCGCGCCGCCCCCGACGCCCGCCCATCTGTGCCAGTCCAGCGCCTTCCCGTTTGGACGCCTCGAAGACTCGGCGCGACCCAAGCCGCGTCGCAGTTCGCCCCGTTCCATCGCGGACTCGGAACGGTTGGTCTGCGGTTCGGTCGAGCCGCTGCGATGGAGATGCTTCGCCGGTGGCTATCGCCCTCGTGTCGCAGGGTGCCCCAGTGCTGCGCGGTGCTGTCCAGACTGCGGGATGGCCCGCGGCCTCGCGGGCCGGAGCAAGATCAGTGTCTCTGGTGTGCTGTCCCGCAAGTGACACGGCAAGACGCGAGCGTCCTGTCATTCCGAGCGGAGAGAGGAACCTCGGCCTGGTCGCATGGCGCGAGATCCTTCGCTTTGCTCAGGATGACCTTCACTCTGCCGCCCATTTCGGGGACAGCACGCCAGGCACCTGACTGCTGCCTGTCATTCACGGGGCACCGAGGCCGTTGCCCCTCCCGCCGTGAGGGCGTGTGCCGCACCGCCCGATAGCTCGGCGATCACCTGCTTGCGGCTCACAGTCGGGAATCCTTTGAGGAAGTCATCAGTCGAGTCGCCCGCCTCCACGTCGTCCAGGAGCGTCTGTACCGGTACCCGCGTCCCACGGAACACCGGGGTCCCACCCATGACGTCGGGATCGGTCGCGATGACGGACCTCTTCATGCCCGCCGTATGGTTGGAGGCTGGGGGCGAATCAAGACGGGCAAGCCGCTGCATCCGGGCGCGTCGTCGCCTGCCCGGCGCGAACCGTGGCGCCGCACGGCACGCGACGCCTGCCCGGTCTGCCTGTCGAGCGCGCGAGTATTGACGCGTTGATTGGCGGCGTTCTTCGGCGCAGACTCACAGTGATGGATCCATGCGGCCCGTGTCGTATTCTGTGGCACTTGGATTGGAGGACGGCATGCGTCTCGGTTTCGGCATCATGATGCTCCTGGCTGCGTCTTCATACGCCGTGGACTACCACGTTGCGCTGAGCGGAGACGATGGCGCGGACGGTCTGACGTGGACCAGTGCGCTCAGGACGGTCAACGCCGCTGTAGCGAAAGCCCACGATACGGACACGATCGTGCTTTCGAACGGCACGTTCTACATCGGCGCAACGATCGTGGTTACGAACAGCATCACCGTGACGAGCGTCGCGGGCGCGGGCCAGACCACGGTCAGCGCCAGCAACGTCAGTGGCCGGCGCGTATTCTCCGTGGCCGCGGCCGGGGCGACGATTGACGGGCTGACCATCACCGGCGGCACGACCAACGGCAACGGCGGCGGCATCTACCTCGCGGACGGGACGGTCCGGAACTGCATCGTCACCAACAACTCCGCCTACTATGGCTCCGGCGTCTACATGATCGGCGGGCACGTCACGAACTGTGTCCTCACGAAGAACGTTACGCTGAGCGGCGGCGGCGCGGCCGGTCGCGGAGCCGGCGCCTACATGACCGGCGGCTTGCTCGTCGACTGCCGCGTCTCGTCCAACACCTCGGGGCGGGCCGGCGCCGGCATCTGCATGACCGGAGGGGGCGTGGACCGCTGCCGTGTCTCACAGAACGCCGCTGGCCACCACGGTGGCGGCATCGCGATCGAAGGCGCCGGGCGCGTGATGAACTGCGTGGTGTTCGGCAACCGGAGCGGGTCGTTCGTCTATGGTGGCGGCGGCATCTATGTGGGGCATGCGGGCGCCAGCGTGCTCAACTGCACGGTCGTCGACAACCAGGCGCCCTCCGACATGGACGGCGGCGGGGTGTACCGCCTGGCGGGCGGCGTCACCAATACGATCGTCTACTTCAACACGCTGTCGTCGGGGCAGGACGACAACATCAACACGAACGGCTCCGAGACGTATGTCCGGGGCTGCTGCTCGCCCGACCTGATCCACGACCCGGGGGGCAGCGGGAACATCGTGACCGACCCCTCCTTCGCGGACCGGCCCAACGGCGATTTTGCGCTGGGTGTGGGATCGCCCTGCATCGATGCCGGAACCAACATCGCCGCGGTCGTCACCGACTACGGCGGAACGGCGCGCCCCGCCGACGGTGACGGCGACGGCGCGGCCCGGCACGACATGGGCGCCCTCGAATCGCCCGCGTTTGGGACCGGGCCGCTCGACGTGGATTTCCTTGCCGATATCCACGAGGCGCCGCTCTCGCTGGAGGCCGTGTTCACGGCGCGCGTTGCCGGCGGCGACACGAACAACCTCTACTACTGGTGGGATCTGGACGGCACCACGAGGGAGGGGTATGCCATCGCGTCCGTCACCAATCTGTACGCCACGCCCGGGTTCCGCACCGTCATGCTCACGGCGAGCAACGAGGCGGGCGAAGTCGCTTCCGTGACCAGGACCGATTTCATCAAGGTCTACGCATCGACCACCTATGTGGCGACAAACGGCGCCAATCTGGCTCCCTATACGAACTGGGGCACCGCGGCCTCGAGCATTCAGGACGCCATCGGCCTGGTGATGACCGGCGGCACGGTCCTGATCGGCGCGGGGACCTACTTCATCAGCAATCAGGTGATGGTGACGCGCGGGGTCACGGTGCAGGGCGTGGGCGGGCGGGCGGCGACGATCCTTGAGCGGGCGGGCGGAGCCACGACCCGCATCCTGAGCCTGGCGAATCCGGCGGCGGTGGTCGAGGGCGTGACGCTCACGAAGGGCATCGCGGCCACGAGCGATGATGTTGGCGGGGGAGTGCTGCTGACGGCCGGACTCCTGCGGGATTCGACGATCACCGCCGGCTCGGCGGTCTACGGGGCTGGGGTCTATATGCTGGGCGGGGTGGTGAGCAACTGCATCTTGCTCGCGAACAACACGAAGGGGGGAAGCGGCGGATCCGGTCAGGGCGGTGGGATCTACATGGGCGCCGGCACGGCGACCCATTGCACGATTGTCAGCAACACCAGCCTCCGCCTGGGGGCGGCCGTCCGGATGTTCGGGCCTGCCACCCTTCGCAACTCCGTCATCCTCGGGAGCACGGCGGGGGCGTCGGGCGTCTTGAATGGCGCGGTCCACGTGACCGCCGCCGGCATGGTGGAGAACTGCCTGATCGCCGGCAACACGAACGTCAGCACGTCCGGTCCGGGCGGCCTGTTTGTCAACAGCAGCGGCGCCCGGATCCGCAACTGCACCATCACCGGCAACGCGGCGCCCGACGTCGGCGGGATCATGCTGCTGGCCGGGAGCGCCACCAATCTCATCGTGTGGAACAACCGCGGGGGCAGCGGCCCCAATGACATCTCCGGCACCAACAGCGTCGGGTTCAGTTGCTCGCCGGATCTCGCCCACGAACCCGCGGGGAAAGGCAATACCACGAACAATCCCCGCTTCATCGATCCGGGGAGCGGCTACGGACTGGCCCACGCCGTCGGCGACTATCACCTGGCCATCGATTCACCGTGCATCGACAGCGGCCTCGCGATGCCCGACCTGCACGGCGGCGTCGACCTCGGCGGCACCAGGCGGCTGAGCGGCGGCCAGATCGACATGGGCGCATACGAGGCCGCCTACGGTCGGTCCATGATTCTGATTGTACGGTGACGGGCCCGCCTGTCGTGTGCCGCCTGCTCGAATCGGATTCCGCGCGCCTGCAGTTCCCGTGGACGCTGCAACGTCATTCCCGTATAAGCCCGGCATGGCGCGACGGCATAGGACGGTCAGCACCAGGAGCAAGACATGAGAACGCGAAGTCTGCGGGTCGGTATGGGGCTGGCGGGTGCGCTTTGGATCGGGAGCCTGGTGCCGGTGGCGTCCGCGCAGGAGCCGAAGGCGGGCAATGGCGCGAAGTCCTGCGAGGAGTGCCACCGCACGGTCTCCCCGGCGCTGGTGATGGAGTGGGAGCGCTCCCGGCACGGGAAGGAAGGCGTGGGGTGCCTGGAGTGCCACGGCGCGACGAAGGGCGAGCCCGACGCCTGGCTGCACGAGGGCGTCTACGTATCCGCGCTGGTCACGCCCAAGGATTGCGCGCAGTGCCACGACCGCGAGTTCCAGGAGTTCACCCGCAGCCATCACGCCAAGGCCGGCGAGATCCTCGCGAGCCTGGACAACGTGCTGGCCGAGAAGGTGGCGGGCAAGCCCGGCAACATCGCCGACGCCGTCAACGGGTGCTGGCAGTGCCACGGCGGGATCGTCAAGTTCCAGCGGAACGCGAGCGGGGAAGTCGTTCGCGCGGCCTCCGGCAAGCCGCTGATCGACCCGATGTCGTGGCCCAACAGCGGCGTGGGCCGCCTCAACCCGGACGGGTCGAAGGGGTCCTGCCACGCCTGCCACTCCCGGCACGGGTTCGAGGCCAAGCTGTCGCGCTCGCCCGAGAACTGCGGGAAGTGCCACATGGGGCCGGACCACCCGCAGATCGAGATCTACAACGAGTCCAAGCACGGCATCGCGTTCCACGCGAGCCGCGACCGGATGGCGCTGGACAAGGACGGCGACTGGGTGCTGGGCAAGGACTACTCGGCGGCTCCCACGTGCGCGAGCTGCCACATCGGCAGCTACAGTACGCCCAAGGGGCCGGTGGCCGGAAACAGCCACGACGTCGGCGAGCGCATCAGCTGGACGCTGCGCCCCGCGATCAGCACCAAGATCAACCTCGTCACGTTCACGGACGGCTTCAAGGAAGACTATCCCGACACGCGGCCGCTGCCGAAGGTGGGCGACACGGTATCGACCCGCGAGCGGATCCTGGTGGGCGAGCAACTTGTGGCGACCAATGTGGACCGGAAGGTTGCGTCGACGCTCGCCTGGCAGGAGCGGCGGCAGAACATGAAGGGCGTGTGCCTGAACTGCCACAACGATTCGTTCATCGACAACTTCTACAGCCAGTACGACTCCCTGGTCGTGCTGTACAACGACAAGTTCGCTAAGCCGGCGCAGCGCCTGATGGATGAGCTGGTGGCGGACGGCGTCCTGAGCGCCAAGGCGCCGTTCGAGCACGAGGTGCAGTGGGTGTTCTACGAGCTGTGGCACCACGAGGGGCGCCGGGCGCGGCACGGCGCGAGCATGATGGGGCCCGACTATACGCACTGGCACGGCATGTACGAGGTCAGCAAGCACTTCTACACCCGGTTCCTGCCCGCCGTCGTCGAAGCCGCGGCGTCGCGCAGCCCCGAGATGAAGAAGAAGTATGAGGCCAAGGTCGCCGAGCTTCTGACCGCCGAGGAGCATCTGTGGCAGAAGGGCCTGAAGCCCGAGGAAGTCGAAGCCCTGCGCCAGACGACCCGCCAGCGGTACAATCAGTGAGTCAGGCGATGTTCTCGGACCCCAGCCACCAGCAAGGCCGCCAGTATCGCGAAGCTGCACAGGCCGAGGACGTAGTAATAGGTCGGCCGGAACTGCAGCGCGAGCTGTTGGTCGCCGGGCTCCAGATCGACCCCCGTCAGCCCTCCCAGAACGGCGTGACATGGCCGCTCCTTCCCTTCCGACGTGGCGTGCCAGCCCGGGTAGTAGGCGAAGCTCAGCACGGCGGTGACTGGCTCGCCGGGCGCCGCGAACGCCACTTCGGCGCGATTGGGGCCATAGGCCGTGATCCGGTGCTCGATGGCGCGCAGCGATTCGTCGCCGGCGCTTCCGGCCGGCATCACGCGCAGGTAGGGGCCGTATAGCAGGTGGGCGCGCGGGGATTTCACGAGCGCGCTGGTCGTGCGCAGGACCGTGCTGTCGTAGCCCCAGTCGGAGTGCATCTTGAACACCGAGCCCATGCTGGTGGGGTCCGGATGGATTCGGTAGCGGACGAACGGGTCGGGGACGGCGAAGCCGGCCGGGCGGCGCTGCTCGGCGCTGACACAGGCTTCGCGATCCTGCGGGCCCATCCGCGACACGACGGTGAGGTAGTTGAATCCGGATGACAGGACCGCCTCGAACACGGCCAGCACGGCGATGCGCGGCAGCGAGAGGCGCGGCCGGGTCAGGCCGGACAGGTAGGCTCCCGCGAAGATCGCCGGCAGGACAAGCACAAGGGCCCAGACGCTCGCATCGGGGAGGTGCAGCATCAGAAACGATTCGGCCGACGCGCTGATGTGGTCGATGCGCAGGCGCGGCAGGACGGGAAGGATCAGGGCGACGGACACGATGGGCGGCGCTGCGATGCAGATGGTGGCCAGCCGGCTCGTGCGCGCAGCGAGGAACCGGGGCGCGGTCCGGATCGCCAGCAGGAAGGCGGACACGATCAGCAGGACGCGGAACTCGTAGGTCACGTGCATGCTGTTTCCCAGAATGGGGATGGCGTGGAAGATCTTCCCGGTGGGCAGGCGCCCCCCGAGGCAGCCGAGCGCAGCCACGGCGACGTAGGCCAGCAGAAGCCCGTTGCCGGCTGGCCGGGCGACGGCATAGAGGAGCAGCATGGCGACGGGTAGCCCGAGCGCGCAGTTGCGGAGCGAGATGTCGAGGGGCTCCCCAACCTGCTTCATCAGCCCCAGGAACGGGTTGAACGAACTCGCGAAGTTGGCCGGGGGCAGCGAGTGCCTCACGTAGTCCGTGTAGCTCACGCCCGCACCGCGCGTGATGTGCGGGAGGCTGAGCGCGGCGGGCAGCAGCATGGGAAGCATGACCGCGAGGGCGACGCCATGGATGGCCAGGACGCCCGCGAGCGGCCGCCACTGTCGGCTCTGCAGGAGCGGGCCGCCGGTGACGAGCACGTTGAAGATCGAGAGATGACCCAGGATGCTCGGGTAGCCGCAACTGATCAGCAGGCAGACGCCGGTCACGGCGAGGCCGAACGCGCCCGAGCCGGGGCGCCGGGTGAAGCGCATGAGCAACACCAGCGCCAGCGGCTCGGTCAGGTACAGGCTCATCTGCGGCAGGTGCTGTGCATTGCCCAGCGCGAAGCCGCTGGCGACGTAGAGCGTGCCGAAGAGCACGGCGAGCGGACGCGGGCTGCCGCTGTGCCGGGCGAGCGCGTACATGCTGACGGCGCCGAGGACGTAGAGCAGCAGGAGATACACCTGCAGCGAGCCGAGCGAGAAGCCGACCGTAGCCGCATACAGCACGACCAGCGGGTTGTGGTACAGCGTCTGCACATTGGAGAACACCGGGGTCCCGGCGAAGTCGTAGGGATTCCATACGGGCCAGATCCCGTTGCGCAGGCAGTCCGACAGGTAGGCCAGCTTGGGCCACATGAACTCGCACAGGTCCCAGCGGATGAGGCAGGCGAAGAAGCCGTCGGAGCGCTCCAGCATGGCCCGGTGAACCAGCAGGCACGCGCCGACCAGCGCCACGATGGCGAGGGTCCGCTGCGCGGCGGCGGAGTGGACGGTGACGAACGACGAGTTCGTGAGTGGGCGCGCCCGCCTGCGAACAACGCCCCCGACGCGGGAGTTGATGCCGATCACACGTCCTCCGGACGTGCGGGCGCGCGCGGGCCTGCCCCTTGCTCCCCCGGGGCCCACACTGCCCCTTTTCCCTAACGTGGATGACGGGTGGCTGTCAAGGCTGGCGTCTGCCTCTGCAGCAATTCGCGCGATGGCCGGCGTGCCGTCCGGATGACGGGCTGAAGCCCGCACTACAAGCGCTGGAAGGCCAGTCTTGGTGTTCGTAGTGCGGCCTTCAGGCCGTTCTGAGGCCATGCGTCAGGGGTCAGGGCGCGGCATTCAACACAAGGTTGGCTGCGGATCGGCGGTGAGGTGGACTGACGGCATGGCGGGACCCGTGAGGACGGTCACAGAGGACGGGTGGTGTCACGGGCTCGGTCGCGGGAACGAGCGCCGCGAGAACTCCGCGGATGGGGTGGATGCCAGCATTTCCTGAAACGGCCAGATTCTGCGGTTGACCACGCTGCGGCCCCGGGTATCGTTGGCGGCATGAATACAGCCTGCGATGCCGATGGCCGTCCGCCGTTTCGCAATCTGCTGCCGGTCGGGATCTTTTCCTGCGCGTACACGATCCTCGCGGCGGTGGTTACGACGCGCACGTCGAACTCCGAGTTCCTGCTCTACATCGCCGTCATGGTCGGGCTGCTCGGGCTCGTGGCCTGGATCCATGCGCGGGTGCGATTCACCACGGCCGTGCTCTGGTGCCTGAGCCTGTGGGGCCTGCTGCACATGGCCGGCGGGCTCGTGCCGGTGCCGGCGTCCTGGCCAATCGCCGGCGACATCCGCGTGCTGTACAGTTGGTGGATCATTCCGGACCGGCTGAAGTACGATCAGGTCGTTCACGCCTACGGATTCGGCGTGACGACGTGGGTGTGCTGGCAGGGGCTGCGTGCTTCGCTCCGGCGGTTCGGACCGGTGGCGCCGACGGCGGGGCTGCTGACCATCTGCGCGGCGGCCGGGATGGGATTCGGCGCGGCGAACGAGATCGTCGAGTTCATCGCGACGCTCACCGTGCCCGAGACCAACGTCGGCGGCTACGTTAACACCGGCTGGGACTTGGTCTCGAACTTCGTCGGTTCGGCGGTGGCGGCTGTGTGGATCCGGATTGG
>CAYSLU010000047.1:0-17850 GCA_964431965.1 uncultured Verrucomicrobiota bacterium | reverse complement strand
GCGTGTGGCGTGGCGCTGGGTGAGCCGGTCCGGAACGGCAACGAGCTGGCGCTGGAGCTCACCCGGATCGAGGCGCCGGCGCGTGCCCAACTCGTGAAGGAGCGGACGGGCATGTATCACACGTTCCGCTACCTGAAGGTGATCGAGCGGGCGGGCGATCCGGCGACGACGAACGAGGTGCGGCTGCTGACCATCGAGCCGAGTTCGGATCTGAAGGTCCTGCTGTTCGTGTCCGGCAAGGTCTCGCTCGGCATCGTCGGCACAGTACAGACGGGCGAATGCGTGGCTGCCAAGGGTCGAGTGACGGGCATCGGCGCATCCGCGGCGGACCCGATCGTGGTGCGGCCGGCGACCGTGCAGTACAAGGATCGGATCGCGCCCAAGGCCGGCGGCGAGCTGTTGAAGGAAGTCGATCCCACGGCGCACTAGAGAAGTGGGGGGGGCAGCTGTCAGTGATCAGTTATCAGAGGTCAGTCGTCAGCGGTCTGTAGTCTAAGGTCTTTGGTCCAAGGTCTTCCTCTCTCTCCGCTCCGTCATCGGAGGTGTCATGCCGCGCTACACATTCCATCTGCTTCCCAACGCGCACTTGGACCCGGTCTGGCTGTGGGACTGGCGCGAAGGGCTGGATGAGGGGCTCATCACGACCCGGTGCATCCTGGATCTCATGGATGAGGACCCGGATCTCACTTTCATGCGCGGCGAAGCCGTCCTGTACCGGCACATCGAGGAGCAGGATCCGGCCACTTTTCAGCGGCTCCGTCGCCGCATTGCCGAGGGGCGGTGGGAAGTGGTCGGAGGCACATGGCTGCAGGCCGACACCCACCTGCCGGCCACGGAGACCTTCGCGCGGCACTTTCTGGAGGGGCAGGGCTACTTCCGGCGCGCGTTCCGGAAATCCGTGCGCGTGGCGTGGGCGGCTGATTCGTTCGGCCACAGCGGCGGCCTCCCGGAGATTCTGGCCGCGGCCGGCATTCAGGGGTACTCGTTCAGCCGTCCGGGCGAGGCCCAGCTCCATCTCGATCGCCCGGCGTTCTGGTGGGAGGCAAAGAGCGGCGCGCGGGTGCTGGGCTACCGGATCCCGGCCGGCTGGTACGGCTGCGAGCGCGACGAGATGCCCCGGCGGCTCGATCAGGCGCTGGCAGCAGCCGACGCGGGCGGCTTGGCGAACGTGGGCGTCTATCTTGGCATGGGCAACCACGGTGGCGGGCCCACGCGGCGTCATCTTGCGGAGGTCCGGGCCTGGGCGGCCGCGCATCCCGAGGTGGACGTGCGCTTCTCCGGCCTGCACCGGCTGATCGACGCGATTCGAGCTGAGGCCGTGGACCTGCCGATCGTGCGCGGTGATCTGGGCTATTGCCTGCGCGGGTGCTACGCCTCGATGGCTCGCTTCAAGTTCCCGTATCGCCGCGCGGAGGCGCTGCTCGGGCGGGCCGAGCGGATCGATGCGGCCATCGCGGCGAAGCTGGCGCGGCAGCCCGCCGACCTCGGCGAGGCGTGGCGAGGGCTGCTCTTCAACTCGTTCCACGACATCCTGCCGGGCAGCTCGATCGAGCGGGCCTACGACGAGCAGCTCGAGTGGCTGGGTGGGACCATGCACGCAGCGCGTGTGGCCGAACACGATGCGCTCGCCGCCCTGGCCCAGGCAGCCGACACGCGGGTGGCGGCCGTTCCCCCGGATCATCCGCGCGCGGCCGCGGTCGTCGTGTTCAACCCGCACCCTCGCCGCTATCGCGGTCCGCTGGAGTTGGAAGCCGCGCTGGATTACCGGCCGGTGTGGACATACAAGGACAAGGTCGATCAGGTTCCGATCGAGCTGCGGGGCCCGGGCGGACGCGCGGTTCCGCACCAGGTCGTGGCGACCGAGCACAGCAGTTTCGCGGCGCTGCCCTGGCGCAAGCGGGTGGCCTTCCAAGCGGATCTCCCGCCGATGGGCTGGCAGGTCTACACCCTCGGCTGGGTCGAGGGCGCCCGAACTCCGCGCGCGGCTGGTGCGCCGGCCCGGGCCGGCGGCGCGGGCGAGATCGCGAACGGCCTCCTGACGGTATCCGCGCGTCGCGGGGGGAGGGGCGTGACGATCCGGCGGGGACGCGCCTCGCTTCTGACGGCGCCGGGCCTGCATGCGGTCACGGTTGAAGATCCGCTGGGGTCGTGGGGCGACATGGGCGAGCGGGCCGAGTGCCTGAACCTCTCGCAGGTGCGTCACGCGTGGCGGGTGGAGCGCGCGGAGACAGTGGAGCGTGGGCCGGAACGGGCGGCGCTGGCGGTGCGGTTGGTCGGCGGCGCTTCGGTTCTGGATCTGATCTTCCGGCTCTGGCGGGGGCGGGCGGCCGTTGACGTTGAGGCGCGCCTGCTGTGGAACGAGCGCGCGGCGCGGCTGAAGCTGGTCATGCCGGGATGCGAGCGAGCGACGTTCGAGGTGCCCGGCGGCGCCGTCGAGCGCGGGTCGATCGGCGAGGTGCCGGGCGGGCGCTGGGTCGAAGCCCGGCGCCCGCGGGGCGGGTTCGGGTTCGCCAGCGACGCCCTCTATTGCTTTGACTGCACGGGCGGCGCCTTGCGGGCGACGCTCGTGCGCTCGACTCGCTATGCCGACGATTCCGAAATCAAGCCAGGCGATGAGTCCTGCCGGCCGGCGACGGACTTGGGGGAGCACCGGTTCCGCTTCCTGCTGGCGCCGCACGGGGCGCCGCTGGGCGCGCGGGCGGACGAACTGGAGCGTCCGCCGGCCGCTGTGCTCGCGACGCCGCATGGTGGGCCCCTGGGGCGCTCCGGGGCGCTGCTGGAGATCGCTCCGGCTGCCGTGCGCCTGCTGGCTCTCAAGCCGGCGGCCGATGGACGTGGGTTTGTGCTGAGGCTCCAGCTCCAGGCGGACAGTCCGGCCCGGTGCGAGCTGACGTGGCTGGGCGCCCGCGCCGGCCTGGGCCTTCTGGCGCCATGGCGCATCGCCACCTACCGCCTTGAACCGCGCGGCCGCTCCTGGCGCGTCCGGCCGGCGGATCTGGTCGAAGCGGGCCGTGTCGTCGTTCGGCCCGAGTGAGGATGGCCCTTGATCCCGGTGGCGGTGGTCCCTTACGATCTCGCGGTTGTCAGTCGAGGTGTATTCCCGGAACGCCTGCGCATGTCGGATCGCGCGGGCGGGGCGCGGATCGGATGCGAGGGAGACCGACATGAGCATCGTACAGGTTGAGTGTGCGGCGTGCGGGGCCAAGATGCGCGTTCGCGTTGGATCCGGCGTGCCGACGCTGGCGGACGTCCGCTGCGTGAAGTGCGGGAAGCGGGTGCCCGTTCCGAAGGAAGGCGGCCAGCCGGCCCCGGCTCCGAAGGACGCTTCGGCTCCCGCTGCGGCGTCCGGCGCGGGCGCGCCCTCCGCTTCCGCCCCGGCCGCTGCGGCATCCGCGGGCGAGACGGCGGCTGCCGGACCGTTCGTCCTGTGCGCGGGCTGCAAGCGCCAGATCGCCGTGCGGCCGGAGATGGCCGGCAAGAAGATCAAGTGCCGGCAGTGCGGGGCTCTCTCATCCGTCCCGTCCAGTCTTGCGGCACCCGCGGCGCCCGCCGTTCCGCCTTCTGCCGCCCCGACTCCGCCCGCCGCCGCGCCTTCCGTTTCGGCGCCCGCTCCGGATCCGGTCCAGGCGCCGGTGGTCACGCCGGCTCCGGAGCCGGCTCCCGTCCAGGCTTCCGCTCCGTCTCCGATTCCGCCTCCTCCTCCGGAGCCGGCTCCCGTGCAGCAGCCGCCGCCTCCGCCGTCCCCGGCTCCCGTTCCTGATGCGGCTCCGGCCGTCCCCGCTCCCTCATCGATTCCGATGGGCATTCCGGTGCGTGCGGCTGCGGTTGGGGCGGCGGCGTGTTCCGTCGCCAACGAGCCCGTCAAGCCTCGTCCGGCGCCCGTTCCGATCATTCCGGCCGCTCCCGCGGCGCCCGAGGCGCCGGCCGCGGCGGCGGCGCCGCTCGACGACTTGTCGGCGCGCCTCGCGGCGCAGATCGAGCGCGAGGTTCGCGATCTGCGGCAGAAGATCGGCAATGCGGAAGCCCGCGCGGCGGCCGCGGAGCAGTGCTGCTCGGACCAGTCGGCCGAGGTCGCCCGGCTTCAGTCGGCCGAGGTGGCGCTGGAGGCGGAGATTGCCCGCCTGACGTCGGCGAAGACGGATCTGGTCTCCGCCTGCCTGACGGAGATTTCAGTCATGGATCATCGGCTGGCGGAGATGAAGAGCCGGGTGATCGCACTCGGCGGGTGAAGCCACGGCTTACGGGCCAGGGAGACAGACCATGCAGTACCGCAAGATGGGCAAGTCGGGCGTCCGCCTGAGCGCAGTCGGCCTGGGCAGCTACCTCACGATCGGCTACAAGCTCGACGAGAAGGCGTCCCGCGAGACGGTGAAGGCGGCCTACGACGCCGGGATCAACTTCTACGACACGGCGAACGCCTACAACACGGGCGAGGGCGAGCGCATGCTCGGCAAGTGCCTGGCCGGCTTCCCGCGCTCGTCGCTGTTCGTCATCACGAAGGTCTTTGCGCCCATGGGCGATGGCCCGAACGACAAGGGGCTCTCCAAGAAGCACATCTTCGAGCAGTGCCACGCGAGCCTGAAGCGGCTCGGGATGGACTACGTGGACTTGTACATGTGTCACCGGCCGGACCTCGACACTCCGCTCGAGGAGACCGTGCGGGCGATGGAGGACCTGGCTCGGCAGGGAAAGATCCTGTACTGGGGCGTGAGCGAGTGGCCGGCGGAGCTGATGTCGCGGGCAAACGGCGTGGCGCGCGAGATCGGCGCGCGCGGCATTTCGGTCAACGAGCCGCGCTACAGCCTGCTCTATCGCTATCCCGAGGCGCACGTGTTTCCGACCACGGCGGCCGAGGGGATCGGCAACGTGATCTTCTCCGGCCTGGCGCACGGCATGCTGACCGGCAAGTACAAGCCGGGGGGTGATGTCCCGGCCGGCACGCGCATGTCGAGCGACGACACGAACATGGTGCTGAAGTCGCTCTACTGGACCGACGAGAACAAGCGCAAGTGCCAGGAGTTCGAGCGCATCGCCCATGACCTGGGTGCGAGCGCGGCCTGCCTGGCGCTGGCGTGGTGCCTGCGGCGTCCGGAAGTCACGAGCACGATCATCGGCGCCACGAAGGTGGCGCAGATCCAGGACAATGTGAAGGCCGCGGACCTCGTCATCCCGGACGACGCGGCGAAGAAGATCGACGCGCTTTTCCCCCAGCCGGCCGGCGGCGGCAACTTCTGACGCTCCCGTCCTCGAAGTAGCTAGCGGTCGCATAGACGCAGCCCCGTTCCGTCGCAGACTCCGGAACGGTGGTTCAGGGGCATGTCGGCCTTCGACTGGCTGGTCTGCATCGATAGAGTGCGGCGGAAGCCTGCGCTGTTTGCGATCGTGCGGTCTCTTGTGGCTGAAGCGCGTCGGCCAGGGCGATTCCTCGTCTTGGGATCGGCCTCGCAGAACTTGATTCGTCAAGGTTCGGAGACGCTGGCTGGCCGGATTCACTGCATGGAATTGACGCCGTTCCTCCTGCCCGAAATCCTGGCATCCGGGCGATTGAGGCGCGCGACGCAGCGTCGCTTGTGGTGGCGGGGCGGCTATCGAAAGGGCTCAAAGGAACCCTGTCCGCGCTCAAGCCGGATGCCGCGTGGGTTGTGTGCCCGACCGGGAACCCCGGCTATGACATCCGCGACGGACTGCGCGTCGCCGGGCCGGCGGAGGTCCTGGAGGCGCTTCGGGCGTATTCCTGAAGCACCCCGGCTCCGGTCAGCCGCCCAGCGTCCGCTTGCACGTCCATGTCTGCAGGCGGGCGTGGCGGCACAGCGCGTCCATGGGCATGTTGACGTCGAAGATCATCCAGCCCAGGTAGCCGCGGCGGGCGTGCGCGTCCACCTCGAAGGCGAGCTCCGGGTAGCGCGGGTACTGGCGTCCGATCCGGACCCGGCCCGGCTTGCCGGCCGCGAGGGCGCAGACCGCCTCCGCGAACAGGAAGAAGAGGATGCCGAGCCCGAGCCGGCCGGATGCGGCGTCCCCATCCCATGCGAGGTTGGCGGTGAGATGTCCGTCGCGCCGGCTGCGCTCCGCGAACCGCGAGGCGATCGCCTGGACCTCCGGCCACGAGAACGCGCGCAGGATGGTGAATCGCTGCAGCTCTTCGACCGGGCCCAGCAGGCTGCGGATCGGCACGGTGCCGGGGATCCGGCTCCGCCCGCTGGCCAGGATTTCCGCCCAGGCCTGGATCAGTTCCGCCGCGCTGACCGTCTCCCGGTCCGGGATCCGGGACTCCCGGCTGAACTGGTCGGCGTATCCCACCAGCTCTTCGCGGGTCAGGTTCTTCCGGGTGCGGCCGAGGCGTTGCGCCACGGCCGAGAGGGGGCGCACCTGGAGCTTCTCGTGGTCGCGCAGGAAGCGCACGACCCGGCGGAACCCGTTGCGCGCCTCGCGCACGTCGCGTTCCGGAACGAAGTCCGGCAGCGCCCACGGCTCGCGGTTCACGCCGTCCGCATAGTTCAGCACGTCGGTGAACTGGCGGCTCTTGACCATGAGCGGGTGCGCCATGAACGTGCCGTGCCACGCGCAGCCGGCGGCGGCGGCGGCCCGGATCTCGGCGTCGAGCCGGACGAGGGCCTGGTCCACCGCCCGGCGGCTGGCATAGGTCTTCTCCGAGAGCCCGGAGTAGCGGCCGAAGTTCAGCGTGCCGCAGTACCAGGCGGGGTCGAGTCCTTCCGGCGTGGCGTGGGAGTACAGGTGCGTCAGCCCCATCTCGGCGGCCACGGCCACGTGCTGCGCCGCGAAGTTGCCGCCGTGCCGGCTGACCGTGGTCACCTTCGTGCGGAAAATCGACTCCAGCTCGCGGATGTGGCGTCCTTCCTTCTCGCGGCAGAGGGAAACGCCCTTGTGCCAGTCCAGGCCGGACAGGTATTCGCAGAGCGTGGGGTGGTGCGAGCCGTTGTCCGTGTGCGATCCGATCTCGTGGCGGCGCATGGCGTTGATGACGTCGGTGCGGCCGCGTGCGGCGAGCGAGCGGGCCTTCCCGCCGAGCACGAGAAACGTTCCCGTGACCTTCTCTTCGGTCATGAGCTCGGCCATCCACTTGGGGATGTCGTCCAAGCCGTGGCGGGCGGGAGTGGTGTAATCCTCGACGTCGAAGAGCAGGCTAGTGTACATGGGCCCTCGTTCGGTTGTGCGGCGCGACCGGCCGGTGATATGATCCGTCGCGCGGGCCGCAGCCGGCCCGCGGACGAGACCATAGCATATGCCCGCCGCACCGCAAAGGGACACGGATCCGGCCTGCATCGACTGCGACGCCGTACTCCGCTTGCTGGGGCACCCGGATGCCGTGCCGGACTGGGCCGAGACGTGGGCCGGATCGGAAGCGTCGTGGCCGGGAGGGCGCGCCGTTCCGTTCCTCGATCCGGCGTTTGTGGAGGAGTCCGCCGCCTTTCTGGCCTTGAGCGGCGAGGTGCGGCAGGCGTTTCGATGCGGGCTGGCTTTGTTCGCCGACGCGCCGGCCCTCGCGCGTCTCGCCTGGCACTGTCACTGGATGCTCTTCCGGCAGGAGCCCCGGCGGGCGTGCCAGTTCCACACGTGGCCGCGCGTATCGGCGTCCCTTCATCCCGCCGGACCCATGTTCTATGCATTCATCCTTCTGTCCGGCGTGCCGTTCGTCCGGGAACTTCATCGGCGGCGCGGCATTCCGGAGTCGGTGACGCGGGCCACGCTGGCCGATCTGGGCCTGTGGATGGGCGAGCACCGCCGGACCCGCGGCGCGTGGGGGTTCGACAACCTGTCGTGGCTGCACGTCCATTTCGCCGGGCGCCTGTTCGCGCTGGGGCGGCTTCAGTTCATGCTGGAGCGGTATGAGGCGCCCTTCCATGCATTCCGAAGCCGGCGGACCGGGCAGGTGCTGTTCCTGGCGGGCGACGGGGTTCGGCTCCGGGGGGACGGCCAGCTGGACGGCACGGACGGCGTCGCCGCTCCGGACGCGCGTGTGGCGCGGTTGAGCGAGGACGGCCGCCTCATCGGGGGTACGCCCATGCGCGCCTCGGGCCGCACCGCGCCCGCTGAGGTGGCGCTCGACGCGGCGGAGTGGGCGCCGGCGCTGCGGCCGGGCGATGCCGTGCTGGGCATACACATTCCGGCCTCCGGGCCGCTCGATCATGCGGCGTGCGGGCTGTCGATGGCGGAGGCGTGCGCGTTCTTCCCCCGCCACGTCCCGGAGCATGCGTTCCGGGCGTTCACATGCGGTTCGTGGCTGATGGATCCGCAGTTCGAGGGGCGGCTGACCGACTCGTCCAACATCGTCCGGTTCCAGCAGGAGTTCTACCTGCTGCCGATGGGCGGATCCATGCAGGGCGAGACGTTTCGCCGCGTCTTCGGGCGTGCGGACATGCCGCTGGCCGATGCGCCGCGCGGGACCGCGCTCCAGCGGGCGGTGGCGGAGCACGTCGAGGCGGGCGGGCGGTGGCGGTGCGGGATCGGCGTGCTGTTTCCTGATGAACTGCCTTGGGGGCGACGGGCCTATCGGGGCGACCGCGTTCCGGCGGAGGCGCGCGCATGACGGCGCGAAAGCCGGAGTCATGGGGCCGGACCCGTCGGCGCCGGGGCGTCGCGGCGCTGGCGGCGGTGTGCGCGCTGGCGGCGGTGGCACCGGCCGGCCCGTTCGACCACTGGCCGTTCCGCATGAAAGTTCGCTTCCCGAGCGGCGCGTCCGGGTCGGTCACGAACTTCCCCGCGCTCGTGGTGCTGAGCACGAACATCGCGGGGTTCCGGTACTCCGACTTCGGCTCTCCGAGGTCCGGCGCCGACCTCCGGTTTTCGGATGCCAGCGGACGCGTGGCTCTGGATCACGAGATCGAGAGCTGGAGCACGGGCGGCGCCTCGTTTGTCTGGGTGCAGGCGCCGAGCATCGCGGACACCAATTCGTTCATCTACGCCTACTGGGGGGAGCCGGTGGCGCCCCCGGCGGGGGCGAGCAACGGGGCGGTGTGGGCGAACGGCTTTGTCGGCGTATGGCACCTGGCCGCGTCGAACGCGGTCGACTCCTCGTCCAACCGCCTCCACGGCGTCGGCTACGGCGGCGTATTCACGCGGGGAACCGGAGTGGTGGACGGCGCCTACTCGTTCGACGGCATCGACGACTACCTGATGGTCACGGACGCGCCGGCTCTCGATTTCGGAACGAACGACTTCACGGCCGAGTGCATGGTGCGCAGACGGAAGGGGACGGTGAACTGGGACAACACGTGGGGGATGAACAAGTGGAAGACGGGGGCGGAGCCCGGATCCAACGAGTGGTCGCTTGGCCTGTCGGGTGGAGTCAACGACAACTACGGGTCCTTTGCGGTGCAGATCGGGGCGACGGCCCACGTGGTCGTCAGCGCGACCTCCATCTCGACCAACACGTGGCATCACTACGCGGGCCAGCGCGACGGCACGAATATCCGCCTGTACGTGGACGGAGTTCTGCTTCGTTCGATGGCGGTCGGGACCGGGGGCGTCAACAACGTTGGCCGCCACCTCTACGTGGCCGGCAGTGCGCTGGGAACCCTCTACAGTGACGCCGACTTCGACGAAGTCCGGCTGTCGCGAGTGGCGCGATCGTCGAACTGGCTTCACTCGTGCTGGCTCAATCAGGTATCGAACGGGCTGTTCGTCCGATCGGGGCCGGTCGAGCGGCGCGATGGGTTCGGGGCGGTCCTCGAGATCCGCTGACGGAGGCTACGCGGTCCGGCTGCGGGTGATGTGCCCGGCGATCAGGCGCAGCAGCGCGGGCGCTTCGAACGGCTTCACCACGTAGTCGTCTGCCCCCATCTGCTCCGCCTTGAAGATGAACTTGGTTTCACCGCTGGCGGTCAGCATGATGACCGGAATGCAGCGCGTCGAGTCATCGGCTTTCAGCCGTTCCAGCACGGAAAACCCGTCCATCCCCGGCATCATGACGTCCAGCAGAATGAGGTCCGGCTCCTCCTGCCGGGCGGCCGCAAGCCCCTGTTCGCCGTCGCAGGCGGTGGACACGCGGTAGCCGGCGGCCTGGAGCCGGATGCGGGTCATAAAGACGAGCTCAGGATCGTCATCGATCAGCAAAATTTTGGACTCCATGCTCGATGATCTCCCGCCGGGGCGCGCTATTCGTCGCGCAGCGGCTTCCTCTCTTCGTACAGGTTCAGTCCCCGCTGCAGCAGGCGCGAGGCCTGAGCGCGCCCCTGCTCCTGGGATTCCTCCAGGGCCTGGCGGGCCGTGGCCGTCGCCTTGTCGAAATCGCCGGCCTCGGCGTAGGCCGCCGCGAGGGTGTCCATGATGCTGATCCGGTCGTCGTCCCGCCCCGCAGCGAGGGCGCGCTCGGCCAGGCGGACGGCTTCCGGGCCGTCGCGCAGGGATGCATCGGGGTTGGTGGCCAGGATCCAGGCAATGTTGTTGAGGGCTTCGCCGTTGTTCGGGTCGGTATCGAGGATCATCCGGCTGAGCTGGAGGACGCGGTGATCCCGGACCGCGCGCTCGGCCGCGCTGGATGCCTGGTCGACCGGGGCGGCGAAGGACAGCCCCGCGTCATGGATCTTCCGCAGGACGGACTCCTTGTCGGTTGCCTTCAGGTAGGCTTCCTCGGTGGTGACGAGGCCCCGGGTGACAAGATCCATGAGCGAGTCCGTGAAGGTCTGCATGCCGATGCCCTTGGAGACCTGCATGGCGGACGGTATGAAATGAGTCTTCCCCTCCCGGATGTTGGCGGATACGGCCGGGGTGCAGACGAGGATCTCCATGGCGGCGACGCGTCCGCCGCCGATCTTCCGGCAGAGCGTCTGCGCGATCACCCCTTTGAGCGAGTCGGCGAGCATCGTGCGGACCTGGTTCTGCCGGTCGGCGGGGAACTTGTTGATGATCCGGTCCACCGTCGTGGCCGCCGTGTTGGTGTGCAGCGTGGCGAACACGAGGTGGCCGGTCTCGGCCGTCTCGATGGCGACATCCATGGTTTCGAGGTCGCGCATCTCGCCCACGAGCACAATGTCGGGGTCCTCGCGGAGGGCCGCCCGCAGCGCCCCGGCAAAGCTCTCGGTGTGCGAGTGGATCTCGCGCTGGTTGACCAGGCACCGTTGAGGCTCATGGACGAACTCGATCGGGTCTTCGATCGTGATGATGTGGTCCGTGCGCGTCTTGTTGATCAGATCGATCATGGCGGCGAGGGTCGTCGACTTGCCGCTGCCGGTGGGGCCGGTGACGACGACCAGGCCCTTCGTGAGGTAGCACAGCTCGCGGACGGCGTGAGGCAGGCCCAGCTCGTCGGCCGTCGGCACCCGGCTGGGGATCTGGCGCAGCACGGCTCCGATGCCCCGGCGGTCGCAGAAGACGTTCACGCGGAAGCGGGCCAGGCCGGCGATCTCATAGGCGAAGTCGGTGTCGCGGCGCCTTTCGAACTCGGCGCGGTTGGCGGGCGGCGTGATTTCCCAGAGGAGCTCGTGGTTAGCCTCGGGCGTGAGGACGTCCCATGCGTCGATGGTGATCATCGAGCCGTGCTCGCGGATGTAGGGGCGAAGACCGCTGGTGAGATGGAGGTCGCTCCCCTTGCGATCAAGCACCGTGCGGAGCAGATCGTCGATTCTGGGCATGTTCTTCGTTCCGAATCCGGGCCCTGCCGATCCCGCGACAGAGGCGCCACGGCCGGCATTCTATGCCGGGGAGGGGAGGGGGGCAAGAGCGGCGACCAGGGCAGACGCATCTAATCCGAGAGAGAGCAGAGCAGCCGCAAAGACACAGAAGGCGCAAGACGCGAATTGTTTGCGGATCGCTCTTGCTTCACTTGCTTGGTCCCGACCGAAGCCTCCGGAACCTATCTGTCTTGCGCTTCTTGCGCGTCTTTGCGGCCATCATCTGCCGAACCTGGGATTAGATGCGTCTGCCCTGGAGCGGCGACGGGCGCGCCGCGGCGAATCGTTGCGTGCGCCCGACGAACGGGGCACACTGCACGGGTGGTGACGGACGTGCCGCGCGCATGCAGCCGGCGGGAGAGGATGGACCATGGGGGGCGATCGCATCGTGTATGTGGATGGCTACAACGTCATCCGGAGGGTTCCCGAGTGGAACACCGCGTTCCACCGGAATCGAGCCCGCGCCCGGGATGCGTTAACGGCCTACTGCGCCGGCTGGCGGAACTCGCGGCGGGACATCCTGGATGTCGTGGTGGTGTTTGACGGCGACTCGTCGGTCCGGGGCGCTCCGTCCCCGATGGGCGGAGCCGGCGTGCGGTCTGTCTTCACGCGCACCGGAGAGCCCGCCGACCGGTTCATCATGGACTCCGTGCGGCAGGCCGCGGGCAGCCGGCGCATCACGGTCGTGTCGGATGACGCCGAGATCGTCCGGACGGTTCGCGCCTGCCGCGCGGAGGTGATGTCCGTGGCCGAGTTCCGTGCCGCCCGGAGCCGGAAGGAGCGTCCGGGTGACGGGCCGGGTTCCGACAAGGCCGGGCCTCAGGCCCAGCGGGACATCAACGCGTGGCTTCGGGGGCAGTTCGGCTTGGGCGGGGAGGAAGGATAAGGGGATGACGAACGCAACGGGGCGACAGCCGGGCTCGCCGCCCGCCCGGCTCTCCGTGTTCCGGGCCTGGCTGGACGCGTTCGCCTTCCTGGTCGGTGTCGCCTGCATCGTGCTGCTGTATCTGGTCTGCAGCGCGCGCGACCCCTGCCGCATCCCGATCAACAGCGACACGCTGTTCTACCCGCAGCTCCTGTATGACACCGTCCACAAGCACATGTGCCTGGGCGGCTGGTACTACGGGGTGTCGTCCTGCTTCTTCCCGGACATCCTGCTGAGCGGCGCGTGCGCCCTGCTGTGGGACGATGCGATCCTCGGGCTGTTCGCCTGCATGGCGATCCAGTTCGGCCTGCTGCTCGCGCTGTTCGCGTGGTCGTGCCGACTGGTGTTCGGGGCTCGAGCTCCGCTGTCCGTCGGCCTGGCGTGCCTGGCCGGCAGTCTGGCGATCGTCTTCTACGCATTCGTTGACGCACCGTACACCACCTGGATGATCTCGTATTTCGTGCTGCCGGGCTTTCATCCGACGGCGACGGCGATGGCCCTCCTGTGCCTGGTGTGCGTTCTGAAGCATATGCGGTCCACGGCGGGCTTTGCCCGGAGCATGTGGTTGATCCTGCTTGGCGGGGTCTCGCTGATGGCGGCCGCAAGCGACCGGCTCTTCCTGCCGCAGGGGCCGGCGACCGTGGGGTTCCTTCTGCTGCTGGCCGCCGCTCTCCGTCTCTGCTCCTGGAGAGCGGTGGCTGCGCCCTTCGTGGTCAGCGGTGTCAGCGCGGCCGTGGGCATGGCGCTGGGGCGTCTCTTCCTGAAGAGCTATGATATTTCCGTTCGCTCCGTCGTCAGCCTGGAGCGCATGCAGTCGGCCCTGGCCACATTCGCGGACGGATTCTGCGGAAAGCTGGCCGAACTGGAGCCGTTCCACCTTCTGGCTGTAGCGTGGACCGTGGTTGGTGCCGTCTGGGTCGTGCGCATGGTCCGCGACCGCGGCACGGGGCAGGACCCGGCTCGGTTCCTGTGGGTGGGATGGGCTCTGCTGGCCGGGCCCTCGTGCGTGGCGGCTGTCATCCTCGGGGGCGAAGGCTATCTGGCCGTCTCGAAGGAATACGACTACCCGACTCACTACTGCATTCCGCTCTGGCTGCTGCCGGTGCTGACGCTGCCGGCGGCGCTTGGATGGTGGGGGCAGCAACGGGCGGCCCGCTGGCCGCGCGGAATCGCGGCCGTGGCGGCCCTGGCCCTGACAGCAGCCGCGCTGGTGCCGCCGGCCTTCGCGCTGGCGCTTCCCCCGGTCCGCACTCCGCTCCATCGGCTTCGGCCGCCGCTGGCTCGGTTCGTCGATGAGATCCAGGCGAAGCACGGGCTCCGGTTCGGGATTTCCGGGTACTGGGATGCGATTCCGATCAATATGTTTTCACGCACGGGACTCCGGACGGCGCATGTTCAGGGCAACCTCGATCCGTTCCTCTACTGCTCGCACGGCAGCCTGTACTTTGGCGATGCCCGCGCCGGCGTGCCGCCGCCCGAGGTCACGTTCGTTGTGGCGGACGATGAGAACGTCGATCTCCTCGGCGTGGCCCTGAAGCGCAGCCGCGTGATCAGCCGCTTCGGGCGGCCCGACGCCGAGTACGTCTTCGATCCGGACGCTCCCGCGATGCGTCGCGACCCGAGCCGGCGCAAGTTCCCGACCGCCCGGAAGTTCGTCCTCGTCTATGATCGCGCCCCGGACCATCCCCTCCGGAACTGGCTGTGGACGCGGCGCTGAACGGGTGGCCCGGCTGGGAGCGGCCGGTGTGTCAATGGTGCCGGGAGCGGGACTCGAACCCGCACATCCAAACGGATATCAGATTTTAAGTCTGATGCGTCTGCCATTCCGCCATCCCGGCTCTTTGATGCCGATCTCGCGTGTGATATGGTCTCGAAGCATGCGGGGCGGCAAGCGGCGTCCATCAGCACCCCGAAATCGGGAGCAAGATAGCGGAATGAACGGAAAAAGCAAACACGCGACGGCCGGGGAAGGCGGGCTCCAGCTCTCGCCGTCCGAGTATCATCGGTCGGTCATGAAGCAGCTCGTCCCGGCCATGCGCTACGCCGGCGGTGATCTCTCCGCGTGGCGGCGCCGGCTTCGGCGGAAGGTGACGGATCTGGTCGGCGGGTTCCCCGACTCGCGCGGTCCGCTCCGCGTGCGTCGGGTGTGGTCTCGTCCGCACCCGCTCGGAACGATCGAGAAGATCGTCTTCACGTCGGAGCCGCATGCCGACGTGCCGGCCTACGTGTGCATCCCACGATCGGCCACGCCGCCTTACCCGTTCATGATCTGCGTGCAGGGGCATTCGACCGGGATGCACGTCTCGATCGGCGTGGATCGCGAGGACGACACGCAGCCGTTCCAGGCGGAGGGCGACCGCGACTTCGCCGTCGGCTGCATGGCCCGCGGGATCCCTGCCCTGTGCATCGAGCAGCGCTCGTTCGGCTACCGCCGCGAGCGTCGGCAGGAGCAGGTTTCGCCGCACGGGTGCCACGATGCCGTCATGCAGGCGCTCCTCCTGGGGAAGACGCTGCTGGGCGAGCGGGTGTTTGACGTCGATCGAGGCATCGACTACCTCGCGTCGCGCGGCGACGTCGACATGCGGCGCGTCGGGATCATGGGCAACTCCGGCGGGGGCACCACCAGCCTGTTTGCCGCCGCGCTGCTGCCGCGCCTCGCGTTCGCGATGCCGTCCTGCTACTTCTGCACCTTCCGCGACTCGATCATGGCGATCTACCACTGCGCGGACAACTATGTCCCCGGGCTGCTGAAGGTCGCGGAGATGGCGGACGTGATGGGCCTCTTCGCGCCGAAGCCGCTGGTGATCGTGGCCGGACAGCAGGACGATATCTTCCCGATCGCCGGCACGCGCCGCGCGTTCCGGGACCTGCTGCGGATCTACCGCGCCGCCGGCGCGGCCGATCGCTGCCACCTGGTCGAGGGCCCGGGGGGGCACCGGTTCTATGCCGATCTCGCGTGGCCGGTTCTGCAGCGCGAACTGCGCCGTCTGGAGTGAGCCGGCATGACCCGATTCGAACTCGAGGCCCTGCTGAGGGATATCCGCGGGACGCGGGTCCTGGTGCTCGGCGACTTCTGTCTCGATGTCTACTGGTTTCTCGATCCCGCGCGCGGAGAGCCATCGATCGAAACGGGAAAGGCGACGCTTCCGGTTCGCGGTTCCCGCCAGGCCCCGGGGGGCGCCGGGAACGTGGCGGTGAACCTGGCGGCGATCGGCTGCGGGGGCGTCTGTGCCCTGGGCGTGGTCGGGCCCGATCCGTGGGGCCGCGAGCTCGCGCGGTTGCTTCGGGCGTCCGGCGTGGAGACGGACGGGCTGATCGAGCAGGCCGAGGGATGGGACACGCCGGCCTACGTGAAGCCGCACATCGGCGGCGAAGAGCAGAGTCGGATCGACTTCGGGGCGTTCAACCGGCTGGCCGACTGCGTCGCCGATCGCCTGATGGACCGGCTTGAGGCCCTGCTCCCGAGCGTCGGCGCCGTGGTCGTCAACGAGCAGGTTCGGGAGGGGGTCCACGCCGAGCGGCTGCGCACCCAGCTCGCGGGTCTGATCCGGCAGCACCCGGCCACGCCATTTGTCGTGGACAGCCGGCACCACAGCGCCGACTATCCCGGGAGCTGCTTGAAGATCAATGAGCACGAGGCGGCGCAGCGGATCGGACTGGATCGCCCGCGCGGCCGGCCCGTGCCTCGCGCGGAGGTGCTGGCGGCGGCCGATGCTCTGCATGCGGCTCATGGCCGGCCGGTGTTCATCACGCGGTCTTGGCGCGGATGCCTGGTGCGCGATGTGACGGGCTCGCACGAGGTGCCGGGCATTCGGATCGAAGGGCCGACCGATCCCGTCGGCGCGGGCGACGCGGTTGTCGCCGGGGTGGCGCTCGGGCTGGCGGCCGGCCGCTCCCCGGCGCAGGCGGCCCGGCTGGGGAACCTCGCGGCAGCGGTCACGGTGCGGAAGCTGAAGCAGACCGGGACGGCGACGCCGGACGAGATCCTGGCGGCCGCTGAGGAGCCGGCCTATTCGGACGCGGACATACACGAGGAGCGCGATCATGCCTGAAGCAGTCATCCACGACGTGAAGGTCATCAACATCGAGCCGACCTACTATGGCTGGGGGACGGTCGGGCGCCGGCGCAACGGCCAGCTGCTGGTGGCGGCATCCGGCGGCCGGGAGGCGCACGTGTGCCCGTTCGGTCAGGTCCACCTGATCCGAAGCGACGACGGCGGCGGGACGTGGTCCGGTCCGCAGGTGGTCGCCGATACGCCGCTGGACGACCGGGACGCCGGCGTCATCGAGACGCGCGCCGGCTCGCTGCTCGTCAACTGGTTCACCTCGCTCACCTGGCAGAACTATCTCTACCGGCAGGAGACGGGGCAGATCGACTGGCTGCCGCTGGAGACGCAGCGGGCGTGGCGGCCGGTCCGGCAGGAGATCGCCGACACCGTGCGCGTGCGCGACTGGATGGGCGATTGGATCATCCGGTCGGAGGATGGGGGGAAGACGTGGTCCGAGCGCATCCCCACGGTGGTGAACAGCCCGCATGGCCCGACGGAGCTGGCGGACGGGCGCCTGATGTATGCGGGGAAGCTTACGGCTCAGCCGGTCGCATGGATCCGGGGCAGTCCGCACGAGAGCCAGGGGATGGGCGTTTCGGTATCGACCGATGACGGCCGGTCCTGGAAGCTGGTGTCGGAGATCCCGTGTGCGGCGGGTCATCAGCCGTCCGACTACCACGAGGCGCACGTGGCCGAGGCGCCGGGCGGCCGGCTGGTCGTGCAGATCCGGAATCATGGCACGCCGTGGAAGGGCGAGAGCATCCAGACGGAGTCCGACGATGGCGGGAAGACGTGGTCCGTGCCGCATTCGATCGGGGTCTGGGGCACGCCTTCTCACCTGTTGCGGCTGCGGGACGGGCGCCTGCTGATGACCTACGGTTATCGCCAGGCGCCGTTCGGCAACCAGGCGCGTGTGAGCTCCGACGCGGGACGGACGTGGTCGGCTCCGATGACGGTCAGCGCCGACGGTCTCGATACGGACCTCGGCTATCCGAGCTCGGTTGAGCTGGACGACGGCCGCATCGTCACCGTCTGGTATGAGCACCTGAAGGACAACCCCAAAGCCGTCCTGCGCCAAGCCCGCTGGACGCTCCGCGGCTGAGCCGCGTGCGCGCGCATGCGATGCCGCGGGCTCGGCGATGAAGAAGCGACGCGGCTTGGGCCGAACGGCGGCGCGGCATCTCGCCCCGCCTGCGGCGTTGCCGGGGGACGGCGCGTACAGGAGTACAGCGCCGCCCCCGGCGCC
>CAYSLU010000046.1:0-39388 GCA_964431965.1 uncultured Verrucomicrobiota bacterium | reverse complement strand
GTCATGGAGTACCTGAGCCTGGTGAAGCCGCAGATGATCATGGGGCTTCTGATGGGCGGGGCCGTGATCTACTGGTTTACCGGAGCCTCGACGCAGGCCGTGGTGACCGGCGCGTACCGGGCGGTCGTCTACATCAAGGACAACATCAAGCTCGACGCCACCACGGCTTCGATCAAAGACAGCAAGGAAGTCGTGCGAATCTGCACGGTCTACGCCCAGAAGGGAATGGTCAACATCTTCATCGTGATCTTCTGTCTGGCGCTGGCCCTGCCGTTCTTCAACCCGTACTTCTTCATCGGCTACCTGATCGGCATCGCCTTTTTCGGTCTGTTCCAGGCGATCTTCATGGCCAACGCCGGCGGCGCATGGGACAACGCCAAGAAGATCGTCGAAGTGGATCTGCGGATGAAGGGCACGGACCTGCACGCCGCGACGGTGGTGGGCGATACCGTGGGCGATCCCTTCAAGGACACGTCTTCAGTGGCGATGAATCCCGTCATCAAGTTCACGACTCTGTTCGGCCTGCTGGCCGTTGAGATTGCCGTGACGATGGTCAATCAGTCGCTGAAACTGGGCATCGGCGTGGCGCTCTTCGCCGTGGCGCTGGTGTTTGTGTACCGCTCGTTCTACGGGATGCGGATCCCGCAGGATGCGTCGGCGAAGTAGGGCTCTCCGCGAATGCGGGGCATGCGGCCGGGGTCCGAAAGGCGGGCCCCGGCCCTTTTTCTTGGTGGCGCGAGGCAAGGCCGGAAGATGAAGATCACCTTTCTCGGGACGGGGACGTCGTCCGGCGTGCCGATGATCGCGTGCGACTGCCCGGTCTGCACATCGCGGGACCCGCGGAACAATCGCCGCCGGACCAGCCTCTACGTGGAAGCGGCGGGGACGCATGTGGTGGTCGATACGCCGCCGGACTTCCGCGACCAGGCCCTTGCGTTCCGGATGCCGCGCGTCGATGCCGTGCTCATCACGCACTCGCATGCGGACCACATCTTCGGGCTCGACGACCTGCGGCGGTACAACACCATTCAGAAGTCGGCGATCCCGGTTTTTGCAGCACCGAAGGCCGTTCGCGATCTGGAACGGATCTTCGACTACATCCGGAATCCGGCCCTTCCGAACGGAACCTATCGGCCGAAGCTCGATTTTCGGGCGGTGGAGGCGCCGTTCGCCGTGGGTGGCATCCGCGTGGAGCCCGTGTCGGTGATCCACGGGATCGAGCATACGTACGGCTACCGGATGGAGGCCGACGGGCGATCGCTCGGGTACGTTCCGGACTGCAAGGAGATGCCGGGCGAGGCGATCGCGCGTCTGCGCGGCGTTGACGTGATGATCTTGGACGGGCTGAGAGATCGGACTCACGCGACTCACCTGACCGTTGGCGAGAGCCTGTCGCTCCTGGCCCGCATCGGGGCCCCGCGATCATTCATCGTTCATATGGCGCACGACCTCGATCACGAGGAGACCCAGCGACGAATGCCGGTTGGCGTCGAGGTGTCGTACGACGGGCTGCGCGTCGAATGGTAGCGGAGGCCAGTGGTTTCGGGCCGCCGAGCAGGAGGATCGACGATGAGGAACTTGCTGATGGTCTTGGCCGCGGCGTCCCTGATTCCGGCCGCGGGGCAGGCAGGGAATCTGGCGGAGTCCCTTCTGACCCCGTACGAATCGATCCGCAGCGCATCCTGCGAGATCCAGCGCGACACCCGGAGCGAGGGGGGGCAGGTTCGCACGCTGAGCCGCGTGTATTATCAGCGTCCGGATCGCCTGCGCGTGGACAACTATTCTCCCGTGCGGCGCCAGATCGTGGCGGACGGGACGAACTTCTACAGCTACATCGAAGGCGATCCCAAGGGGTTCTGCCGCGCCGTGACGAACTTGGACGGCGAAATGTCGCTTCAGCTCCGGAAGATCCCCGGCACCGCGGCGGACCACCTGTCCCGACTCCGGGGCCTGAGCGAGATCTCCCTGCCGCCCGCGGATGGCTTTCCGGTGCGCGCCGCCTATGATGCGGGCAAGGTGTTCGTCGTGCTTTCGGCGGATCCCACCGGTCGACTGGCCCGGATCGAGTTCTTTGCATCGTCCGACATGAGTCGCAAGACCGGCCAGTACGATTACAGCGGATACACCAACTTCGCGGGCGGCGTCTGGATCCCGTGCGTCCACCGCGGGCGATTCTGGGTGGGCGGGGTTGAGAGCGAGGAAACCGTGCGGGTGGGCAGCCTCGCGGTGAACGAGCCGATCGCCCCCGGCCTTTTTTCAGTCGGGATCTTCTTCAAGGGCGTCGAGTTTGTTCCCGCTTTTGAGGAAGTCTACCGATGACACGAGGATGGCTGCGGCCGCCGTCCCCACCGGACGCGGATCGAACCGTGGTGCCCGAAGGGGTCGCGGAATCCCGGCGTCTCTGACGGGGGAGGCCGCGGCGAGCGGCATCTCCGCATGCAGCTGCTTCTTGGCCATGTCGCCCTGATCGTCCCGCCGCCCCCGCCGCCAATCGGGATGTCAATCGGGATTGCCTCGCCATTGGCTCTATGATAGCTTTCTCAAATATGGCAAGAATACTGCTCGTCGATAATGAACCGGGCATTCTGAGCGTGCTGAGCACGCTTCTGAAGGCCGAGGGGTATGACGTTGTTCCTGTTCGCGAAGGTGAGAAGGCGATTGAGCTGATCCGCTCGCAGGAGTTTGACCTTCTCATCTCGGACATCCGAATGAGCCCGGTGAACGGGATGGAGGTGCTTCGGATCTCCCGCGCGGAGCGACCCGGCATGACCGTGATCATGCTGACAGCCTACGGGACCGTCGAGACGGCCATCGAGGCATTGAAGCTTGGCGCGTTCGACTATGTCACGAAGCCGTTCAAGGTGGACGAGCTGCTGATCACCGTGCAGCGAGCGCTGGAGTACAGCCGCGCGCTTAACGAGAACATCGATCTTCGGGCGCAGCTGGGCAATCGCTATCGCTTCGAGAACATCGTGGCGGAAAGCCCCTCGATGCGGAACGTGTGCGAGATGATCGAGCGGGTGGCGCCGACGGACGCGACGATTCTGATCTACGGCGAGAGCGGAACCGGCAAGGAGCTGGTTGCCAAGGCGATTCATGCCTACAGTCGCCGGAAGAACAACAAGTTCCTGGCCGTGAACTGTGCGGCCCTTCCCGAGCCCCTGCTGGAGTCCGAGATGTTCGGCCATGTGAAGGGGGCGTTCACCGGAGCATCGACCAGCAAGGAAGGCCTGTTCGAGGCCGCCACCGGCGGAACGATATTCCTGGACGAGATCGGCGCGATGACGCTTAGCATTCAGGGCAAGCTTCTACGGGTGCTCCAGGAGAAGGAAGTTCGGCGCGTTGGCAGCAACGACACCATTCCGGTCGATGCGCGCGTGCTGGCCGCCACCAATGTCCGCTTGGAGACGCTGATGGCGGAGGGGAAGTTTCGCGAGGATCTATACTACCGGCTGAGCGTGATTCCGCTGGAGGTCAAGCCGCTGGCGGAGCGCACGGAGGACATCCTTCCGCTCGTGTACCACTTCCTTCGGTCGGAGGTCGGGGCCGACAAGGAGATGCCGGCTATCGATCCCGACGTCCGGGAGATCCTGGAGCAGTACACGTGGCCGGGCAACGTGCGCGAACTCGAGAATGCCGTCAAGCATGCGGTCACGTTTGCCCGCAACAACCGGATCAGCGCCGACGTGCTTCCGCCGAAGCTCGTTCACGCGGTGAAGTCGGCGGCCGGCGGGTCGGCTGCGGGCAAGGCGATTGCCAAGCCGGAGAACTATCGGGCCAAGTCTCTGCGCGCGTTTCTCCGTGAGAAGGAGAAGGAGTATCTGGATCAGGTGCTCTCCTCGGTCGGTGGCGACAAGGAGAAGGCCGCCCAGGTGCTGCAGATCAGCTTGGCCACGCTCTATCGGAAGCTGCCGGATCCCAACGAATAGCCCGCCGCCCCGTCTGCCTGTGGGATCTCCGGCCTGCGTCGTCCTCGCGCAACGTGCATTACGGCGTCCAGTTCGGGAATGCCTTCTGCAGCCGCCAGACCACCGCGTCGTACGGCCGGT
The DNA here is from genome assembly GCA_964431965.1 of uncultured Verrucomicrobiota bacterium. Classification (GTDB taxonomy): domain Bacteria; phylum Verrucomicrobiota; class Kiritimatiellia; order CAIKKV01; family CAYSLU01; genus CAYSLU01. The sequence goes on along the minus strand of CAYSLU010000046.1, from coordinate 35,339 downwards.
GGATCAGACTTGAGCCCGGAATCAGGTGGAAGTGCGCGAACACGAACAGGATGATGTAGACGCAGAGCAGGAACAGCAGGATGCTCTGGCTGAAGCGGCGCGTTTCGCGGCGGTGCTCCGGATTGGGCGGCTCGAACGGAGTGTCCATGGTGGTGGGATCCTGCCAGTCGGGTGGCAGCGCGCTTGAGACGGTTCCGGTCTCATATGCCTTGAGGATCTCCAGAACGCCGGCCATCGCCCGGTCCTGCGCGATGTGGCCGCCTCTGCGGTGTACCAGCTCGATGACTTCCGGGGCCGCGTTGGATGGGCACCCGGTCATGCGCGCCACGGTCGGATCCATCATGCTGGTGTCGTTGTGGCCGTCGCCGATGACCAGGATCTGGTTGGCCGTGATCGACAGCCGCCGGGCCAACTCGGCCAGCGCCAGCCCCTTCGTGAACGGCACCGACCGCACATCGACCTCGTTCTGATAGCGGAAGACACGCAGGTATCGGTACGGCTGCGCTGCGGTCCGGATCGCCCGGTCGGCCTCCTCCGCCATGTCGTCCTCCGGGAAGCGGACAATGAGGTTTTCCCGGCTGCTGTGGACGATATGATGAAACGGGAACCGCTTGCGGATCAGCCGGCGGAGCTGCGGCATGGCCTGGTGCAGGAGCGTCTCGTTGCGCCACTGCAGCTCACGCACCCGGATGTTCCACGACCAGTGGGGCACATATCCCCAGCGGCCCGGGCTGAAGGCGTAGGCGTGGCTGGTGATGACATAGTCCGGAGCGATTCCGTAGCTGCGCAGGGGGAGAAAGGCGCCCGAAAAGCTGCGCATCGAACGACCCGTGCAGATGGCCCAGATGGCGCCGCGCCGGTGGACCGAGTCGACGGCGTCCCGGAAGCTCCGGTAGAGTTTGAACTCCGGGCGGTGCCCGATGAGGGTGCCGTCCAGGTCAAACGCGACCAAGCGCATATCCGCAAGCGAAGCCGCGCCGTCCTTCACGCACACCTCGCTCCCGCTCCGCTCCGGTCGAACTCGATCGCCGTGGCTGCTGTGGCGCCCCAAGCGCGACTTCTTAGTCTTTCCGGGTTGCGGCCTCTTTGATGAGCGCCAAGCCGATGACTTCCCTCTGGATCTGGTTGGTGCCCTCGTAGATCTGGGTGATCTTGGCGTCCCGCATCATCTTCTCGACCGGGTACTCCTTCATGTATCCGTACCCGCCGAACACCTGGACCGCATCGGTCGTGACCCTCATGGCCGTGTCGGACGCGAAGAGTTTGCACATGGCGGACACCTTCGAGATGTCCTTGGCGCCGCTGTCTACGTGGCGGGCCACCTGATAGATCAGCGTGCGTGCCGCTTCAACCTGCGTCGCCATGTCGGCCAGCAGGAACTGCACGCCCTGGAAGGAGCAGATGGGGCGGCCGAACTGCCGGCGCTGGCGGCTGTAGTCGACCGCCTCGTCGAGCGCCCCGGCCGCGATGCCGAGGGCCTGGGCGGCCACGCCGGGCCGGGATTGGTCCAGCGTCTTCATGGCCACGATGAATCCCATGCCCTCACGGCCCAGCAGGCTGGACTTCGGGATGCGGCAGTCCTGGAACACCAGCTCGCGCGTCGCCGACGCGCGGATGCCCATCTTGTTCTCCTTCTTCCCGAAGGTGAATCCAGGCGTGCCTCGCTCAACGATGAAGGCGCTGGCGCCGCGGACGCCCTTCGACTTGTCGGTCTTCGCGATCACCGTGTAGATGTCCGCTTCGCCGCCGTTGGTGATCCACTGCTTGGTTCCGTTGAGGACGTAGCTGTCGCCGTCCTTGGTGGCGGTCGTCTCGACCGATCCGGCGTCGCTTCCCGCGCTCGCTTCGGTCAGCCCGAATGCCGCGAGCGACTCGCCGCGCGCGATCCGAGGCAGGCAGTGCTGCTTCTGCTCTTCCGTGCCGAAGATGATGATGGGGAACGTGCCGAGCGCGGTGGCGGCGAGGCCGAGCGCAATTCCGCTGCAGATCTTCGAGAGCTCCTCGACGGCGATCGACAGGTCCATGACGCCGCCGCCCAAGCCCCCGTACTTCTCCTCGATGTAGAGGCCGCAGAGATCGGCGTCGGCGAAGGCCTTCATGATCTCCTTCGGGAACTCGTTCACTTCGTCGTAGTGAGCCCGGACGGGCTTGATCTTCTCGACGGCAATCTGCCGGGCCAAGTCGCGAATCATCACCTGCTGCTCGGTCAACCCATAGTCCATGTTCATGATTCCTTGTGAATGATCCGTCTTGCGCGCGCTCCGTACGCTCTCACCACTCTGTCTAAGGCGCGAAATTATACCGGCGTCACGAAGGCGTCACAAGGTCGAAAAGGCGGGAAAACGGGGGCGTTGCCGCCCGCTGCGAGAAAAATGGCGTTCCTCCGCGTGCGTTGTGCGGTATCATCCAAAGCTTATGTGCCGCATGAGGCGCCGCCGGGTGGGCCGGTGCCGGGCGGACGAGGAATGGAACAGGCATCCGTGACACACGCCAACGTTCTAACGATGAGCCGCGAGGCGATCAACCAGTTGCCGCTTGGCTGGTACAAGGGGCCGGTTCATCTGGTCCGGTCCGATGGCGATGCGGCTTCCGCCGTGCGCCGGCTTCAGGAGGTGGACGTGCTGGGGTTCGATACGGAAACCAGGGCCTGCTTCCGGAAAGGCGAGTCGTATCCCACGTCGCTTATTCAGTTTGCGTGCCGGGATGCGGTGTACCTGTTCCAGCTCCGATACCTGACGGGACTGGGCGGAGCGGAGGCGATTCTGGCGAATCCGGCCGTTCGGAAGGCCGGGGTGGCGCTGTCGTTCGACGTTCGCAAGCTTCAGAATCTGGTCCCGTTCGAGGCGGGCGGGCTGGTCGAACTCGAGCGGTTGGCCGGGCGCGTGGGAATCGGACACAACGGGCTCCGCGGGCTGGCCGCGATCACGCTGGGCATCCGGATCTCCAAGGGAGCACAGCGGAGCGACTGGAGCCGGGCGGACCTGTCTCCGGCTCAGGTGCAGTACGCGGCGACCGATGCGTGGGTGTGCCGTGAGCTCTACGAGCGGCTTTCGGCCATGCCGGCCTGCGCTCCTGCCGCGGCTGCCCCGCCCGCCGGGGCCGACGGTCAGCCCGCGAGCGGAGTGCCCCGATGAGGGTTCTGGGGATCAGCGGCAGCCCGAGAGGGGAGCGCAGTCACTCCCGCCGGCTGCTGGAGCAGGCTCTGGCCGGAGCGGCGGAGTCCGGCGCGGCCATCGACCTCGTCGACGTGGCTCAGCTGCAGATTGAGCCCTGCACGGGTTGCGAGGCGTGCTACCGCACCGGCGGGTGCCGGAAAAGCGACGATTTCGCCGGGGTTCTGGACCGGATGCTGGCCGCAGACGGCTTGGTGCTCGGATGCCCGAACTATTTCCGGTCGGTGACCGCGCAGCTGAAGGCCGTGATCGACCGGATGGGCGACGCCATCCACCGCCAGCTCTTCGACGGCAAGTACGGGTGTTCCGTGGCCAGCGCGGGCGGGCCCGGATGGGGCGAGGTCACCGGGTACCTCAATACCACGCTCCTCAATTTTGGCGCCTACGTAACCGGGCAGGTCGGCGTCTCTCTGGGCGCGGGGCCCGGAGTCATGGATGCTGCCTCGCGTGAGGCGTTTGACCTGGGCCGGGGGCTGGCGCAGGCCATATCCGAGCGGCGCGTGTACCCCGAGCAGCGGGAAGTCCATGTCCGGACGGCCGGCTACTTTCGGCGACTGGTCGAGATGAACCGCGACCGGTGGCCATTCGAGCATGATTACTGGGTGAAGCGTGGCGAGTGAAATCCGGCCGGCCGGAGTGGCGCCGCCAGCGAGGTGGAGCGTGAACAGCCTGTTCCTCCGGATTCTGCGCCTGCCGCTTGACCTGGTTCTGCTCACGGTCGATGCGATCCGGTTGTGCTGGTGGCTGCTCAGCACAGGGGTCGACCGAAACGGCGAGCGATATGGAACGTGCCCGCTGTGTCGCGTCGATCCGGAGCGTGCCCCTCAGGGCGGTGGAGCCCATCTTCGCTCGTGCCCCAGCAGCTTCCGGTACGGCTCGCCCGTTCTGTTCCGCCTGCTGTGCCCGTCGGGGTCGGCCGCGGTGACGCGCAAGCAGGGGCGGATGGACTACTGCGCGCGGGACGGGCGCTATCGAACCCACTACGGCCGGCTGACGGGAACGCTGCTGGTGCTGGTCGCCGTCTGGCTCGGTATCGGAATGGGAGTCGCCTGGCTCGTGCGGCCGATGAGCGCGCCGAAGGCGGAGCCGAGCCGCCCGGCGCGCCGGCCCGCCGTTGCCGTGCCGCGCCCCGCCGTGTCGCCCCAGCGTCAGGAGCTCTCTCCGGCGGCCAACGGGTATGTGACGCATGCCAAGGAACTGATGGCCCGCAATCTGTACGGGCAGGCGCGAATCGAGTGCAAGAACGCCATCCAGATGACGCCCGGCAGCTCGGAGGCGTGGATGCTGCTGGGTGAGTGCTCCCTCAACCTCAACCTGCGCGAAGAGGCCGTCGAAGCCTTCCAGCAGGCCGCCCAGCTGGACCCGCAGTCCGGGGGCGCGCACCGGCGGCTGGCGCGGCTTTCGTATGAAGACGGGCTCTATCCGACTGCCTTGGCCCATGCGCGAAAGGCCCAGCAGCTGCTGCCGGACGACGAACAGGCGGCGATCCTGCTCGGCCGGTGCGCTCTGGCGATGGGCGGCTTGGCCGAGGCCCGCCAAGCGGTCGATGCCGTCGTCACGATGGCCCCGGAGAATACGGAGGCGCACCTCTTGCGGGCCGCCGTGGCGATTGCGATGTCGCGAGTGGATGATGCCGAGCGGGCCTATCGCGATGTTCTGGACATCGCGCCGGCCCACGTCGGGGCGCGGATCGGCATGGCCCGGGTCGCCCGCCTGCGCGGGCAGCGGGATTCCGCCCTGCGCGACCTGCGCGCCATCCTGGACGCCGATCCGCGCAACATGGAGGCGGTGCTGGAGCAGTCCGACACTCTGGTTGAAGCGGGGCGCTACGCCGACGCCATCGACTTGTGCCGGGAGACGCTCAAGCGCGACTCCGGGCTGTACGACGTCCGCAACCGCCTGGCGGAGGTGCTCGTGGTGAGCGGGCGCATCGACGAGGCGTACAACGAGGCGACGAAGGTGCTGGCCGAGCGGCCGAAGGACGCGACCGCGCTGATGGTGCTTGCGGACATGTTCCTCAAGCGCGGGTTCGCCAGCCTGGCCGTCGGCTACGCGAAGCAGGCCTTGGCGGAGGATCAGCGGATCGTGAGCGCACATCGACTTCTGGCTCGTGCGTACCTGGCGCAGGGCGCCGCGAAAGCCGCCGCCGAAACGCTGGCCAAGCTGGCCAAGAGCACGCCGGGCGATGTCGAAACTCAGCTGCTGCTGGCCGCCAGCTACGAGGCGATGAACCGGCATGATGAAGCGCGAGCCTGCCTCAGTCAGGCGGCGCAGTGGGCGACGAACTCCCCCCTGCCGCGAATCCAGCTGGCCCAGATCTACCTGGGGCTGAAGGATTATCGGTCGGCCATAGCCAGCTATCGGACGGCGCTGTCGAGTTCACCCGGTGATCCGGTGGTCTTGGTCAGTCTGGCCGAGCTTCTTCTGGAGCGCGGAGGCAAGGAAGGGCTGGACGAGGCGGTCGGCCTGGCCGAGAGCGCATGGTCCAAGTTCCCGGCCAACCCCACGGTGGCCTCCACGTTGGGGTGGGCCCGGTACAATCGCGGGGAGTACGATGAAGCGGTCAAGCTGATCAGCAACGCGGCCGTTCAGCTCCCCGGCGATCCCGTCGTTCGGTATCGCCTGGCGGCGGCGCTGGGCGCGACGGGCCGGTACGAGGAAGCGATCCAGCAGCTGGACGCCGCCGCCGCCGTGCCCTCGCCGCTGCTGGATAGCCGTCAGGTCCGGAGCTTGCGCGAGCAGCTGACCGCCCGCCGCGGCGGCCGGTAGGGGCATGCGGGGCGGCCCGCCTGCCGCTCCGCTCCGGTCAGCCGAACGCGGGTTGGAGCCACAGCATGGCGCCGTTTCCCTCGGCCTCAAAGCGCACGTAGCCGTCGACGTTCGCCCGGCAGCGGAACCGAGTTCCCTTCTCCTCGTTCAGCAGGCGGCCCCCGAGCCCAATCAGGCGACCGGTCACGGGCTTGCTGAACTGCACGTCGATCTCGCCGTCGGCCGCAGACACGCGCTCTGCAACAAGGCCCGTCGAGGCGTAGCAGGCCCCGGCCTTCAGCGCGCGCACGATCCCCGCTGGCGAGCGGTCGTCCGCCAGCACCATGGTGAAGGCGTTGTCGAAATCGTCCGAATCGTGGAAATCGTCGTTCGCGAACCCCCAGATCCGCATTCCGAGCGTCAGCAGCTCGTCCCACATCCGCGAGTAGAGGGGCGTGTAGCCCATGGCCAGCATCCGGGGTGTCCCGTAATGGCCGTTGTACACCTCGATTCCGTCGGGCATCCGCCCGAGCGCGCGGATCTTGTCGGCGGTCCAGTAGGCGGAATCCCGGCGCGGGGCCGGATGGCAGACGATCGTGAGCAGTTCGCCTGCCCGGGCCACGGCCTCGGTGAGCGGGACTTCGTACAGCGGGGGCACGCGGGGCCCCACGAAGAGCAGGTTGTCGTCGCGCGTGTACTCGAAGCCCCGGAGGAACAGGGTGTTCGGGTGTCGACCGTCCAGATCGTCCAGCTCGGTGACGTGGTCATGGTCGGTCACCGCAACCACGCGCGCGCCCAAGGCGTCATACATGCGGGCCGCCGCCGCGAGCGGGATGCGCGCACACGGGCTGTGCTCGGCGCAGTGCGTGTGCAGGTTGGTCCGGAGCCATGTTCCCTGCCTACCGTCGTATGATGTCGTCCCGCTCATGCCTGTGCGCTCGATCCTCCGGAAAAGCGGCGGATCATGGCACGCGTGCGGTGAAGACTCAACCGGTTTCAGGCTTCCGTCCCATGCGGATCGATGTGGTATCCTTTGCAGCTCAGGAGGCGAGGGCTCAGGCCAACATGAGTTGCGGACCGTTCAATCTGCTGATCAAGCCGACAGGTGGCGTGTGCAACGTCGCGTGCACGTACTGCTACTACCGGGAGAAGACCGAACTCTACCCGGCGGGCAGCTTCCGAATGGACGATGCGACGCTCGAACGTGTCACGGAGGCGTACATCGCAAACCACCCCGGACCGGAGGTCGCGTTCGGCTGGCAGGGGGGGGAGCCGCTGCTCATGGGGCGCGCCTTCTTCGAGCGCGCGCTGGAGCTGCAACGCAAACACGCCCGTCCCGGCCTGAAGATCACGAACACGCTGCAGACGAACGGGGTGCTGCTGGACGACGAGTGGGGCGCCTTCTTCGCCCGCAACGAGTTCCTGATCGGCATCAGCATCGACGGGCCGGCCGACCTGCACGACCGGTTCCGGCGGGATCTGGGCGGGCGGCCGACGCATGCGGCGGTGCGCGCCGGGATCGCCGCCCTCCAGAGGCACGGGGTCGAGCACAATGCCTTGGTCACGGTGAACCGGGGCAACGTGCCGCATCCGGTCCGCGTCTACCGGCACATCACCGGGCTCGGCATCCGCTTCCTCCAGTTCATCCCCATCGTGGAGTCCGATCCGCCGTTCAGCGAGAACCTGACCCCGTGGTCCGTGCGTGCGGAGCCGTACGGGAAGTTCCTCTGTGCGGTGTTCGACCACTGGGCGCGGAACGACGTCGGGCGCGTGTTCGTGCAGGTGTTCGAGTCCATGCTGAGCGTGATGATGGGGCAGCCCCCGGCGGTCTGCGTGTACTCGCCCGTCTGCGGCCGCGCGCTCGTGGTGGAGCACACCGGCGACCTGTATGCGTGCGACCACTTCGTATACCCCGAGTTCGCGCGGGGCGCGGTGACTCGCGAGGCGCTGCCGGCCGTGATCGAAGGCGACGCCCAGCGCCGGTTCGGCGAGGGGAAGGCGCAGCGGCCGCCCGAGTGCGAGCGGTGCGGCGTGCTGCCCTTCTGCTACGGCGACTGCCCGAAGCATCGGCTGCGCCAGACGGCGAGCGGGCGGAAGCTGAGCATGCTGTGCGAGGGCCATCGCCGGTTCTTCACGCATGCCTCCCCGGTGCTCGAGGCGATGGCCTCGGCGCTGAGGAGCGGCTATCCCGCGTCGGCGGTCATGGATGAGCTGCGCCGGGCCGGACCGGGCCGCTGAGCCCGCGCCTGTCATTGTCCTTGCCCGCCGAGGGGGCGGGGTGTTATCAACTCGGCGCCTTATGAGGAAGGACACACACTGGGAGCAGAGCCTGTTCGAGCTGGTTCGCCGCACGTCGGTCGACCTGCCGGCGGACGTGGAGCACGCGCTCCGGCGGCTCTGCGACCGGGAGAAGAAGGGAACCCACGCGCGGTGGGTGCTGGAGGCAGTCCTCGAAAATATCGACATTGCGCGGCGCACGGACGCGCCCATCTGCCAGGACACCGGCACACTGATCTTCCACTGCGGCGTGCCCGTTGGCTTCGACACCAATGCGCTGACGGCCATGATACGGGCGGCCGTGTCCCGCGCCACGCGCGGGGGCTACCTCCGGCAGAACACCGTCGACTCCCTGTCCGGCCAGCCCTATGCGACCAACATCGCGCACGGGGCCCCGGTGATCCACTACGAGCAGGGCGCGCGCGAAACCGTCGACATCCGGCTGATGCTGAAAGGCGGCGGCTGCGAGAACGTCGGGCGGCAGTACAGCCTGCCGGACGACCAACTGGGCGCCGGCCGGGACCTGGAGGGGGTGCACCGCTGCGTCCTCGACACGGTGGTCAAGGCGCAGGGGTTCGGCTGTGCGCCTGGCGTGCTGGGCGTGTGCATCGGCGGCGACCGATCCACCGGCTACTGGTTCTCGAAGGAGCAGTTTCTCCGGAAGGTGGACGACCGGTCGCCGGTCCGGACGCTGGCCCGGCTCGAGGAGCGGATTCTGAAGGAATCCCGAGAGCTGAAGATCGGCCCCATGGGCGTCGGCGGCGCAAACTGCCTCCTGGGCGTGAAGATCGGCGCCGTCAGCCGGCTTCCGGCCTCGTTCTTTGTGTCGGTCTCGTACATGTGCTGGGCGTTCCGGAGGCGGGGCGCCATGCTGAACACCCGGGGGAGGATCCAGCGATGGCTCTACTGACCGCCCGGGAGCTCCAGCATCCGTTCACGGCGGACGCCGTGCGCAGCTTGCGCATCGGAGACATCGTGTCGCTTTCCGGCCACCTCTATGCGTTTCGCGACCGGCTTCACAAGTACGTGTTCGAAGGGGGGCGCATGCCGGTGCCCCTGAAGGACGGGGCCATCTACCATTGCGGGCCGGTGGTCGTCCGGCGGGAAGGCGGCTGGATCGTGCGGGCGGCCGGCCCCACATCGTCGATCCGTGCGGAGCGGTACATGCCGCGGATCATCAAGGAGCAGCAGATCCGGATCGTGATCGGAAAAGGCGGCATGGGGCCCGGGACCCGAAAGGCCTGCGCGGAGTGCGGCTGCGTGTACCTGCAGGCCGTGGGCGGAGCCGGCCAGATGCTGGCCGCCAAGATCGACCGCGTCGAAGGCGCTCATTTTGTGTCTGAGTTCGGGCCGACCGAGGCCCTGTGGGACTTCGTGGTCAAGGGATTCCCGGCAATCGTGACCATCGACGCCCATGGGCGGAGTCTGCACCAGCGGGTCGAGTCCGCGTCGAAGTCGGCCTTCCGTCGCATCCTGAGCGAGGGCGGCCCGTTCCGCGGGTGACCGCCGGCTCAGTCGTTCCGTGCAACCGTCCCCGAGGGGGTGCCGTGCGCATCGTGTTCATGGGTTCATCCGAGTTTGCGTGCCCCACGCTGGAGGCGATGCTGCGCTCGGGGCTCGACTCGATCGCGGCGGTGATCACGCAGCCCGACCGCCCCAAGGGTCGATCCCTGCACGTGTCCCCCTGCCCGGTGAAGGCGAAGCTGGGGGACCGGCTCCCGGTGCTCGCGCCGCCCCGGGTGAACACGCCTGAGGCGCTGGCCCAGATTCACGCGCTGCAGCCCGACCTGCTGGTCGTGGTGTCCTACGGTCAGATCCTCGGCCCCGCGCTCCTGGCGCTGCCGCCGCTCGGCTGCGTGAACCTGCACGGCTCGCTCCTGCCCCGCTACCGCGGCGCGGCGCCGATCCAGTGGGCCATCGCGCACGGCGAGCGCACGACCGGCGTCACGACGATGTACATGAACGCGCGCATGGACGAGGGAGACATCATCCTGCAGCGCGAACTGCCGATCGGGCCCGACGATACGGCGGCGACGATGCACGACCGGCTGGCGGCGGCCGGCGCGCCGCTGGTCATGGAAACGCTCGAGGCGTTCCGGCGGGGCGCGGTGCCCCGGCGTCCCCAGGACCCCCGGTTTGCCACCTATGCGCCAAAGCTCCGCAAAGAGGATGGGCTGATCGACTGGGCGGTCAGCGCGGCCGAGATTGTGAGCCGCGTGCGGGGCTTCAACCCGTGGCCGTGCGCCTGCTGCGGCTGGCCGCCCGGAAGCGGGCGCCTGCTGCGCGTGCTGCGAGCCCAGGCCGAGGATCGGAGCGGCGCGCCGGCGCCCGGAGAGGTGATCGAGACGCGCGGCGGGCCGCTGGTTCGCGCGGGGCACGGAGCCGTTCGGCTCCTCGAAGTCCAGCCGGAAGGCGGGAAGCGGATGAGCGGCGAAGCGTTCGTGTGCGGTCACCCGCTGTCCGTGGGATCAGTGTTCGCCTGAGCGCGGGTCGGACGGCGGTGATCATAGCGAGGACGAAGACATGACGAAGCGGCGCATCATCCTCAACAACGACTTCTACAATATCTTTCAGGTCGAGCCGCCGGTGACCGACCGCGACATCCATGCGGCGGTGGACCGGATTGCCGGCTCCCAGGTGGATACGCTGGCGCTCATGGTGCCGTCCACGCTCGGGCCGGGAGCGGACCCGAAGCAGCTCATCCACCCTGACTTGGTTCGCCTCTACAGCCACCCGCAGACGGACCCCTGCATCAACACGATGACGGAGATCCATGCGTCGGGGCGCGATCCCTTCCGCATGGTGCTCGACCGGGCTCGCGAGCGGAGTATCGAGCTGTTCGCCAGTTTCCGGATGAACGACACGCACTACCTGGACCAGATCTTCAACCCCTGGGTGCCGTTCTTCTACTACGACAACCTCGGCCGCCGGATCGGCACGCCTCACGGGCGCGTGAACACGGAGTTCGACTACCGCCAGACGGCCATCCGCGAGCACATGCTGAGCACCATCGTCGAGGCGGTCGGCCGATATGACGTCGATGGCGTCGAACTGGACTGCACGCGGAACGGTCGGTTCTTCCCCGCCGGCGACCTGCTGCAGGGGGGGGCGGCCGAGTGCGCGCCGGTGATGACCGACTTTGTACGGCAGGTGCGTGAGGCGCTCGACGCAATCGGCAGGAAGCGGAGCCGGAAGATCCCGGTGAGCGTCGTGATTCCATACTCGCTGTACGGCGCGCGGAGCGAGGGGCTCGATCTTCCCGTTTGGGCCCGGCTCGGGCTCATCGACATCGTTTGCCTGTCGTCGCCGTTCCTGGCCGAACTGGATCGCGACATCGCCGACACGCGGCTCAAGCTGCCCGGTGTCCAGGTGTACGGCGGCTGCGACCGCAATGTCGACTGGCCGGGCCGCGTCGTGCCGCTGGAGGCGTACCGGGCCATGGCCTCTTCCTACTACCGGCAGGGGGCGGACGGCATCTACCTGTACAACGTTATGGACTGGACGATGGACCTCGCCCGACTCCCCGCCATGCTGAAGGTGGCGGGCGGCCAGGCGCCGACATGCGCCGACGCCCAGCTGATGCACGAGCTCGGAGACCCGGCGACGCTGGCGTATCGTGACAAGCTCTACCTGGCCTCGCGCGGGACGCCGGGCGCGGACCGCCCGCTCGCCACGGTGCCCGTGACGGTTCCGGCGGGCGGCGAGGCGACGCTCCGGCTGTTCGTGGGCGACGACATCGCGGCCGCGTCACGGGAGAACCGGATCCGCTCGATCGACCTGCAGACGGTCAGCTCGGACTGTGCGAGCTACAACAACTACACGCTGCGGCTCAACGCGGTGGATCTCGCGCGGCAGTACGCCTACCAGGCGTTCGCGACGAAGCCCGAGAACGTCCTGCTGTTCCCGGAGCCGAACCGCCGGCAGGCGCTGCCGGCCGCCGAGTTCGTGCGCCGGCACCCGGTTCGCGCGATCGACCTCCAGACGGGCATCAACTACATCACCATCAAGAGCTACCGCGATCCGCTGACCATCACGGACGTGGAGCTGGCGATCCGGTACCGGTAAGGGGCGCCGATGGACGAGCTTGTCTGTGGAATCGACGTCGGGACCAGCGCCGTACGAGTCATGGTCTGCGACCTGGCCGGAGCGGTCGTATCCGGCGCCAGCGTCGATCTGCCTGCCCCGCGCGTGGACGGGCTGCGCCGGGAGCAGGACGCGGAGGGGTGGTGGGCCGCCGCCGCCGCCGCTCTGCGGGCCGCCTTGCGGGCGGTGAACGCGGACGCCGTGCGGGTGATCTGCGTCGATGCCACGTCAGGCACGATCGTGCTGGTGGACCGCGAGCTGCGGCCGCTCGGCGCGGGATCGATGTACAACGACGCCCGGGCGACCGGCTACGCGGAGCGCATCAACGCGGTCGCGGCCGATTTCACGGCCCGGCACGGATATCGGTTCAAGGACGACTTCTCGCTTTCGCGGATGCTGTGGATGAAGGACCACGATCCCGCGTTCGGGCGCGCCTTCAAGGTCCTGCACCAGTCCGATTTCGTGAACGCCCGGCTGATCGGCCGGGCGCCCGCGACCGACTGGTCGAACGCGCTTAAGTCCGGCTGCGATCTGCACCGGGCGGAGTGGCCCGGCTTCATCGGCGGCGCGCTCGGGTTCCCAGTGGACAAGCTTCCGGACCGCGTCGTCGCGCCGGGCTCGGAGCTGGGCGTGGTGAGCGCGCGGGCGGCGGCCGAGACGGGGCTGCGGGCGGGCGCGGTGGTGGTGGCCGGCGCGAGCGACGGGACCGCGTCGCTGTTCGCCAGCGGCGCCGGCACACCGGGCGATTTCAACACGGCTCTGGGCTCGACGATCACGATCAAGGGGATCAGCCCGGAGATCGTGCGCGACCCCGACGGCGTGGTCTACTGTCACCGCCATCCGGACGGGTACTGGCTGCCCGGCGGAGCGAGCAACGTCGGGTGCTCCGCGCTGAACGCCGCGTTCGCCCCCGAGCCAGCGGGCCGCGGCGAGGTGCTGCGCGCTCTGGATTCGGAAGTGGATCGGCGGGTCCCGACGCCGCTTCTGGCCTATCCGCTCGGGACCTCGCGGGACGAGCGGTTCCCGTTCAAGAAGCGGGACATAGCGGCGTTCGAGGTCGGCCCGGGCACGACGCGCGAAGGCCGGTATGCGGCATACCTGCAGGGCATCGCCTTCGTCGAGCGGTGGTGCTATGAGAAGCTGGCGGCGCTGGGGGCCCCGGTCCGGCGCGTGTTCGCGACGGGCGGCGGCGCGCGGAGCGACGTGTGGTGTCGGCTTCGGGCGGATGTCTTGCGTCGTCCGCTGGTCCTGCCGGAGCAGACGGAGACCGCCTTTGGCGCGGCCATCCTGGCGGCGTCGCGCGTGCGCGGCGGCTTGACCGCCGCGTCGTCCGCCATGGTTCGGCCGGCGCGCGAGTACGAGCCCGGGGGGCGTGATTTCGAGGCGCCGTATCGGGCATTCCGGGAGGAGTGCCGGCGCCGGTGGGGCGTGTGAAGATGAACCTTTCGGCATTCCAGGCGTGCGACATCCGCGGGATCTTCGGACCGGACGCCGCGGCGGCGATCAGCCCGGCCATCGCGTTTCGAGTCGGGCGGAGCCTCGCCCGGCGCGCACCGGCGGGGCGGCCGATCGTGCTGGCGGGGGACGGGAGGGCCTCGACGGCTGTCCTGCTCGACGCGCTGCGGAAGGGGATCGGCCGGGAAGTCGTGGATCTGGGCGTCGGCGTTCCGACGCCGCTGGCCTACGTGGCGCGAACGCTGGCGGGAGCCGGCGCGAGCGCATTCGTGACCGCCTCGCACAATCCGCCGGCCTTCAACGGCATCAAGCTGCAGATCGGGGACCTGCCGATTACCCCCGAGGAACTGGGCGCGATTCGCGACGAGGTGGCCGGCATGGCCGATGCCGGACCCGCCGCCGCGGACGCCCGACCGGCCCCGGCCGATCCGTTGCTGGCGTCGGCGTGGGCGGCCCATCACGATGCAGCCGCCGAGGCGTTCGGGTCCGCCGCGGGCGCCGCCGTGGCGGCGGACTGCATGCACGGGTGCTATGCCGGCCGCGCCCGGGGGGGGCTGGAGGCGCTCGGCTTTCGCGTGACGGCTCTTCGCGATGAGCGCGCGGGGGATTTCCGCGGAATTGTGCCGAACCCCGCGGTCGATGCGAATATCGCGTCGCTGGTGGCGCGGGTGTCGGCCGGAGGGTTCCAGTTCGGCGTAGCCTTCGACGGCGACGGGGACCGGGCGCGGTTTGTGGATGAGCGCGGCTGTCCTGTCGATAACGGAACGGCGCTGGCCATCCTCGTGCGGTTTATCGTCGAGAGCGGGCGGGCGGGCGGGCGGCGGCGAGTCGTCTACGACCAGAAGATGAGGCTGGCCGTCGTGAGCGCGCTGCGGGAGGCCGGGTGCGAGCCGGTGCTCGAGAAGTCGGGCCACACGTTCATCCGGACGCGGATGATCCGCGAGCGGGCTCTTTTTGGCGGAGAGAACTCGGGGCACTTCTTCTGGGGCGCGGAGGGAGTCTATCCTGTGCCGGCTGGCGACTGCGGCCTCTTCGCGGCCATCGCCATGGGCGCCGCTCTTCGCCATTTCGGCCGGACGCTATCGGCGCTGGCCGCGACGGTCCCTGCGTCTCCGTTCTACACGGACGACATCCGCGGTCTTCGCTTCCGGGGCGATCGGGCGGCCCTGCTGCAGGGGGTCGCGCAGTCCGTGGGGCGATCGGGCTGCTCGGTCAGCACGCTCGACGGCGTGCGCATTGAGCGCCCGGGAGCCTTTGCGCATGTTCGGGCCTCGGTCACCGAGAGCGACATGCTGACGGCGGCGTTCGACGCCAACACGTGGAATGAGCTGCGGGACATGGCCGAGCTGGTGATCGAGGCGCTGGGGCCGGAGGCCGGCGAGGTCGCCTCGCGCATCCGGGAAGGCGTTGAGAGACGTCGAGCACCGAACACGGCACGTCCAGAATCGAGCCAGGGCCGGGAATCCGCCTAGGCCTGCGCGGGTGAGTGTTCGGCGTCCCCTATCTCTTTCCCGCCGCCCAGCCCTCGAGCAGGCGCTCGAAGGCTCTGGCCTCATCGGTCGTCAGCGACTGCTGGATCATCATCCACACGCCCTCGGGGCGCAGGTGGGGGATGATGGCGCGGGCATCCTCGAGGTCTTCGCAGATGATTTCGAGGTTCTTGCCGGCGGCCTGCACCCGCTTGTAGACATCAGTCCAGCGGCGGCTCGGACCGTTGCCGGCGCCGTAGACCCACTGGATCCCGTTCAGGTTGCCTCGCTCGAGGAGCGCATCGAGGTGCTTGAGCGCGCCCGGTCCGTCGAGGTGGAAGATGGCGCGGTCGAGGAACTTGTTCTCGCGGGCGATCGACGGGAGGATCGCGTGCTGGAACATCTCGGGCGAGACCATGCAGATGAAGTCGCAGCTGCTGGCGTACATCCGGCCCATGGTCGGCGCGGCGATCCACGTCGTGCTGGGTATCTTGGCGGCGGCGAGCTTCAGGTAGCAGTCGTCGTAGATCTGCGCGAAGAAGTCCGTCACGTACTCGCAGGCCAGCCGCACGCCCTCCAGGTCGTCCGCCATATCGAGGCAGGTGCTCTGCGGATCCCGGAGTGAAGCGATGAGGTCCGCGTTGGTGTGCAGGTCCGTGAGGCCGGTGAGCCACTTGCCCCTGCCGCGCGCGATGGACAGGTCCGTGGCGCGGCGGATTGTATTCCAGTACGGGTTGTCGAAGTTCGGCTTCAGCTTGAGAATGTCCCGGGCATTCTCGACGATCGGAATGGACCACGACGTCGTTTCGCTGAACTCCAGCTCCGCGCCGAACAGCGTGGAGCAAACCTCCGGCCCGATGTTGGGATAGAAGCACGGAATGGCTTCTCCGTGGAACACGGCGACGGCCAGCCCGGCCTCGGCGCAGTCCATGCGGTACTCCACGTCCAGCCAGCGGTCGCGGAGCGACGCGTAGGTCTTCGCCGGAGGCATCGCGGGCTTGCGGTCGGATCTTCCCCAAGCCGTGTAGAGGGGGCGATCGATGAGCTCGCCGTGCCACCAGGCTTCAAAGCGCTTCAGAACCGTGTCGAAACCGGGCTTGAATTCGAGTTCCATGACCTATTCTCCTCTGTGTTCAGCTGTCGTCGAGCGCGGAACCGCGCGCCGCCTGCTGGTAGAAGGGCCACCTCGCCTGGGCGTCCGCGGCGCTCTCGGCGCGAGCGCCCTTCTACCTCGAAACGTCTCCCGCCTATTTCGGCCCGCCCGAACCTCGCATCACCCGCACGAATGCATCGAACATGATCCGCGCCGTCGCGGGGGCGATGCCCAGCGCCTCCGGGTCGCCGTAGTTGAAAACAATAAAGCCTCCGTCCGCCGTGCTCCAGCACTTCACCAGGAGCTTCGCTTCCTCGCAGATGGCGCGCGCGTCGTTCGTCGGGAGCGTGGCTTGGATGTCGGTGGTGGTGAGGAACGCAACTTTTCCGGCGAACCGGCGGCCGAGCTCCTCGATGCCGTAGCAGCGCGGCTGCTGCATGTTGAGGACATCGATCCCGGCTTCGATGAAATACGGAACGAAGTCGTTCACCCGGCCGCAGCTGTGGAGGATGGCGTGCCAGCCGTGGTCGTGGATGGCGCCGATGAGGGTGCGGTAGCGGTCGCGGAAGAAGGACTCGAACATGGCGCCGCTGATGATGGGGGCTTCCTGGGTGCCGAAATCGTCGGTCAGGAAGATCCCGTGAACGCGGTCGCCGAACCGTCGGTGCAAGTCCTCAAAGTGCGTCAGCTTCCATTCGAGCACCATGTCAAGCAGTTGCTCGACGCGCTCGGGCGACTCGTAGAGGTCGGTCAGCGTTTCAGGGAAGCCGTGCAGCATGTGCACGCGCTCGAACAGGTTGAAGTGGCTGGTGACCACGGTGTAGCGGTCGCCGGCTTGGGCGATCTCGCCGGCGAGTCGGTCGAAATAGAACGAGTCGCGCGGATCGGGGGGGCGGTACGCGGCGAGGGCGGACCAGTCGCGCAGGGGATGATGCACGACCTGTCCCATGTTCTTCTTCTCGGTGCGCGCCCAGCCGCACTGCCAGTCGTCCATCACGGGGTTGTCGAAGAACCAGCCGTTCCGGCCGCGGTCCATTTCCCAGCAGTCGCAGACATCGTCCGGCACATCGGGGAAGACATGCTGCCAGAACGGCAGCCGCTCGGGGCGCTTGAACTCGATCGCGCGAGTGACCAGTTCCCGGGAAGTCATATCCGCTATTTACCCGCCGATCGCACTCCCCGACAAGCCCAATGTTGGTCACATCGCGGTTCAAACCACGGCGGCCAGATCCTTCCATTTCCTGCCCATACGGAAGAGCGCCTGGATGAGCAGATCGAGCGACACCGTCGGGTCGCCTTGTTCCATCTTGGCCACGCGGGACTGACTCGTCTTCAGCGCGGCGGCCAGCTCGGTCTGTGTCAGGTGCTTCTTCAGACGCTCAGCCCGAAGCTGCCGGCTCAGAGCACGTCGGGTCTCGATGTACTCCATGTCCGCGTCGGAGAGCGAGAGGAAATCCTGGACCGATCCCTCAACCCAGCCATCCTTGAGTTTCTTCATGATCTGCTCACCTCGTATGATTTCACCCGTCGCCTACAGGTATCGATCACGACCGTAGGCGTCTTGGTCGCCTTCTTCTCGAATACCGCGACGATCACGATCGCGTCCGGATCCACGCGGTAGATCAGCCGCCCCGTCTTGTTCGCGTCGTTCACTCGCAGTTCATGGCACCGTGCCCCGATCATCGGCATCGGGCGCGAGTGGGGCAGGGATAGTGATTCGCCATCCTGCAGGTCCCGCAGGAGCATCCCCATCTCCCGTCTCGCCTCCACGCTCATGGGCGGCGTCTTGACCTCGCCGTGCAACCACCGCAGCGGTTTTGAGTCCATGATGCTGCAATAGACTATGTCAGATGTGACATATTGTCGATGTTTTCTGCGCTCTGATATCTGGCTCCGATCATCATGTACCTGCCCTCTTGCTTGTCTTCACTCGCGGACAACACGGGGAGCGTCCGTCCATGGGTGCGACGTCGTCTTCGTCTTGCGCCGGAACGGCTTTCGGGCAGAATAGCCGCCGACTCATGATGACCCTGTCGCAAGATCCAGTCCTGGCGGTTGTTAACGGCGCCAATCAGCGCGGGGGGCGCATGCTGTCGGTGATCGACCTGCTGGACGCGGGGACGATCGACGAGGCCGGGGCCGCTCTGGTCCTCGACGCGATTGCGCGCGGCGGGTCCTGGCTGGTCGGTGCCGTGCCCGGCGGGGCGGGCAAGACGACGGTCATGGGGGCGTTCCTGGCGATGCTGCCGGCGGGCGAGCCGGTCTGCGTGACCCGGCCGGGGAGCGGCTGGGAGCAGAGCGCGGCGGGGACTTGCATCGTGGCGCACGAAATCAGCCCGGGCGGCTACGACGGCTATATCTGGGGTGACGACTTGAAGCGCTACGCTGCCCTCCGTCGCTCGGGCTGCCGGCTGGTGGCCAACCTGCACGCGGACACCACGGAGGAAGCCGAAGCGCAGTTCGCACAGAACGGCCTGCCGGCAGGGGACCGGGGGGCGTTCGACCTGTTCATTCCGATCCGGGTGGGCCGGACCCCCTCGGGCCGGACCCGGGTGATCCCGGAGATCCGGAGGCGTGTTGCCGGGAACTGGGCGTCGGTTCCGCTCCCGGTGTCGGCTCAGCCGGACAGCGCGGTCGAGTCGATCATGGCGTTCCTGACGGACTGTCGGCGGAAGGACATCCGGCTCGTGGAGGATGTTCGGCCGGCTTGGCTCCGGTGGGCCGCAGGGAGGGATCCGTCATGACGACGCGCCGGGCCGTGGTGGCGTTCGATTCATTCAAGGGAAGCCTGAGCGCGCGCGAGGCGTGCGCGATCGCGTCCCGGGCGCTTCGGTCGGCGGGCTGGGAGGTCTCGGAGAAGCCGATGGCAGACGGCGGCGAAGGGACGGCGGCGGCTCTGGTTGCGGCCATGGACGGCGAGTGGATCCCCGTCCGCGTCAGCGGGCCACTGCCCGGCCGCGAGGTGTCGGCCGGTTTCGGCTGGTTCCCGGAATCCGGTCGCGCGCTCGTGGAGATGGCGGCGGCGAGCGGCCTGACGCTCCTTCAGCGCGACGAGCTGAACCCGATGCGGGCGACGACGCGGGGGACGGGCGAGCTGGTTCGCGAGGCCGCGGCGCGTGGTGCGCGTGCGATCTGGCTGGCGGTCGGCGGGAGCGCGACCGTGGACGGTGGGGTGGGCGCGGCCATGGCGCTCGGCTGGCGCTTCCTCGATCGGTCCGGCCATCCGGTGGGCGAAGGTGGTGGCGAACTGGCACGGATCGCCCGTATCGCGCCGCCTTCGGGCATGGGCCTGCCGCCGGTCGAGGTCCTGTGTGACGTGGACAATCCGCTGTGCGGCGAGAACGGCGCGGCGCGGGTGTTCGGGCCCCAGAAGGGCGCGACCCCGGCGATGGTCGATGAACTCGACGCCGGGCTGCGGCATCTGGCGGCCGTCATCCGCACGGATCTGGGCGCCGACGTGCTCGACACTCCCGGCGCCGGCGCGGCTGGCGGGCTGGCTGCCGGCGCGATTGCGTTCATGGGCGGCCGCCTGGTCCCGGGGATCGAGACGGTCATGCGCGCGAGCGGGCTGAGCGATGCGCTATGCGGGGCGGACTGGGTTGTGACCGGCGAGGGCTCGTTCGACCGGCAGTCGATGCGGGGCAAGGTGGTTTCGGGTGTCGTGCGGCAGGCGCGTGCGGCGGGTGTTCGGGTCGCGGTCATCGCGGGCGGCGTCGCCGTTCCCGAATCGGAATACCGCGCGTTCGGCGTGGACCGGGCGTGGGCGCTTCGGGAGTCGGACATGAGCGTCGAGACGGCCATGTCCCGGGCCCCGGACCTGCTGGCGGCGCGCGCGGCTCAGTTCGTGGAGTATGTATCCCATGGCGGTTGATCCCATCTGCGGCATGTCGGTTGAAGAGTCCACGCACCGCTCGTGCGTCACGGACGGCGTGACGCACTACTTCTGCTCGGACTACTGCCTGCGCAAGTTCCAGGGGCTTCCGGACCTGGATGCGGAGCCGGGCGGCGGCCGAGCTTTTTTCTGTCCGATGTGTGCGGGCGTCGAGAGCGACGGGCCCGGGGATTGCCCGACGTGCGGCATGCCGTTGCAGGCGGCTGGTCCGGCGGGCGACGGGGCGGAGGTGGCGGACCTGAGGCGCATGAGCCGGCGGCTTCTCGTTGCTGCGACGCTCAGCCTTCCCGTGTTCGTGCTGGGCATGTCGCACGTGCTGCCCGCGTCGGGGGTGCACCGCTTCTCGATGACGGCCGCCGGGGCGTGGCTGCAGGCGGTGCTGGCGGGCGGAGCCGTCGTGGGCGCCGGGTGGCCGCTGCTGGCGCGTGCCGCGCGATCGCTGCGCACCATGAGCCTGAACATGTTCACGCTCATCGGGCTTGGCGTGGCGGCAGCGTACGGGTACAGCCTGGCGGCCGTCCTGTTCCCGGGCGCGTTTCCGGAGGCGCTTCGCCACGGCGGCCGCGTGGATGTGTACTTCGAGTCCGCCGCCGTCATCGTCACGCTCGTGCTGCTCGGGCAGGTGCTGGAGAGCCGCGCGCGGCGCCGCACGGGGCAGGCGCTTCGGGAGCTGATGGCGCTGAAGCCGTCGGTCGCCCACCGGATCACCGACGGAGTCGAGACCGACATTCCGGCGTCCGAGGTGCGGCCCGGCGATCTGCTGCAGGTCCGGCCCGGCGAGCGTGTGCCGTCGGACGGGGTGATGGCCGGGGGCGGCGGGGCGGTGGACGAGTCGATGGTCACGGGCGAGTCGATGCCGGTTGAAAAGGCGGAGGGTGACGCGTTGATCGGCGGAACCGTGAGCCAGGCCGGCGCGTTCCGGATGCGGGCTACCGCTGTCGGGGCGGACACGGTTCTGGCGCACATCATCCGGCTCGTCGAAGCGGCCCGGCAGAGCCGTGCGCCGGTGCAGCAGATGGCGGACCACGCGGCGGCGTGGTTCGTGCCGGCCGTAATCGGCGCGGCCGCCGTGGCTTTTGTGGCGTGGATGTCAGTCGGCCCCGAGCCGCGGCTCGCACATGCGCTGCTGAGCGCGATCTCGGTCCTTATCGTCGCCTGTCCCTGCGCGCTGGGCTTGGCGACGCCGATGTCGATCATGGTGGGAATCGGCCGGGGGGCCCGCGAAGGGGTGCTGATCCGGAGCGCGGAGGCGCTGGAGATGCTGGACCGGGTGACGGTCGTGGCGATCGACAAGACGGGGACGCTGACGGAGGGCCGCCCGCGGCTCAGCCGGATCGTCTCCGCGGATGCGCTGGGCGAGGTCGAGTGCCTGCGGCTGGCGGCGTCGGTGGAGCAGTTGAGCGAGCATCCGCTGGGGCGGGCGATTGTGGCCGCCGCGCGCGAGCGCGGGCTGGCGACCGGGCCGGCGGACGATTTCGCATCCGTCCCCGGCGGCGGGGTACGGGGGGTGGTGGACGGGCATCGGGTGCAGGCGGGCTCGGCCCGATTTCTGGAGGCCGGCGGCGTGGCGGTTCCGGCTGCGGCAACCGATCCCATCGCGCGCGTCGGCGGGTCCGTCGTGTGGGTGGCGGCGGACGGGGCTCTGGCGGGGGGGCTGGTGCTCGAGGACCCGCTTCGTCCGTCCGCGGCGAAGGCGGTGCGCGAGTTGTTCGACATGGGGCTCTTCGTGGTCCTGCTGAGCGGGGATCGGGCGCCGGTCGTGCGCGAACTGGCGCGGCGGCTGGACATCTCGGAATCGGCGTCCGATGTGGATCCGGCGGGCAAGGCGCTGTGGGTGCGGGAGCTGAGGCGCGGCGGCTCGGTCGTGCTCATGGCGGGGGACGGCGTCAATGATGCGCCGGCGCTGTCCGAGGCGGACGTGGGAGTCGCGATGGGCACGGGCACGGCGGCGGCGATGGAGAGTGCGGCGGTCACGCTCGTGCGGGGCGACCTGCGCGGGATCGTGCGGGCGCTGCGGCTGAGCCGGGCGGTTGTGCGAAACACCCGCCAGAACCTGGGGCTGGCGTTCGTCTACAACGTGATGGCCGTCCCCGTCGCGGCGGGCGCGCTGTATCCGCTCCTGGGCGTCGGGCTGAGCCCGATGCTGGCCGCCGCGGCCATGAGCCTGAGTTCGCTCTCCGTCGTGAGCAACGCGCTCCGACTGCGCCGGGTTCGACTGTAGGTTCGGCGGCGTTGACAAGCGGAGTCGGCCGGTGGTTCAATTTACGGGCTATGGACGGGGGAACGATGGTGGTTTGGATGGTTCGCCCGCCCGATCGGAACAATCCCAAGGAAGCGTGATATGGACTGGTTGCACGAGGCGATACTGTGGGTGGTGGGAGTGGTGGGGCACTGGGGCTATCCGGGCATCGTGTTCATGATGTTCCTGGAGAGCTCGTTCATCCCGTTCCCGAGCGAGGTGGTCATGCCCCCGGCGGGCTACCTGGCCTCGAAGGGCGAGATGAACCTCTACGTCGCGATCTTCATGGGCATCCTGGGAAGCTGGCTGGGCGCGCTCCTGAACTACTATCTGGCCTTGTGGCTGGGCCGGCCTTTCTTCCTGAAGTACGGGCGGTACTTCTTCTGCCCGCCGGAGACGTTCGCGAAGGTGGAGAAGTTCTTCCAGGACCACGGCGAGATCGGGACGTTCACGGGGCGGCTGGTGATGGTCGTTCGGCAGTACATCTCGCTGCCGGCCGGTCTGGCCCGGATGAACCTCGCCAAGTTTCTTTTCTACACCGGGCTGGGCTCGGGGATCTGGGTGGCAATCCTCGCGGTCCTGGGGTATGTGCTGGGGCAGAATGAGGCGTTAGTCCTGGAGTACGCCAAGCGGATCGGGATCTGGCTCCTGGTCGCCTGCGCGGGTCTCATCGCGGTCTACGTCTGGTGGCACCGGCGGCGCCAGGCGGCGCGGGTGGCGGCCGCCGAACCGGCAGACGGCGTGGGAGCATGAACCTGTGAGCGTACCTTCACTGGACTCTGCCCCGGCTGACAAGCTGGAGCGCCTGCGTGCCCGGCTCCGGGAGACTGGCGGGCTCGTGATTGCCTTTTCCGGCGGGCTCGACAGCACGCTGCTCGCCGCCGTGGCCGTGCAGGAGCTGGGCGCCCGGGCCCTCGCTGTGACGGCGCTTTCTCCAACCTACCCGCAGCGCGAGCAGGAGGAGGCTGTCCAGCTGGCGAAGCGGATCGGGATCCGGCACGAGATCGTCGAATCGAACGAGCTGGACATCCCGGGCTTTGCGGAGAACCCGAAGGATCGCTGCTACTTCTGCAAGCGGGAGCTGTTCGGCGTGGTGCGCCGGATCGCGGACCGGAACGGGCTGCCGGCGATCGCGGACGGCACGAACGCGGACGACCTCGGCGACTACCGGCCCGGCCGGCGTGCGGCCGGGGAGTGCGGCGTGATCAGTCCGCTGCTGGAGGCGGGGATGACCAAGGCGGACATCCGGGCGGCTTCGCGGGCGCTGGGTCTGCCCACGGCGGACAAGCCGGCCTTCGCGTGCCTGGCCTCGCGGTTTCCGTACGGGACGCGGATCACCGAGGACAAGCTGACAGCCGTCGGCCGAGCCGAGGATGCGGTTCGCGACATGGGCTTCCGGCAGGTTCGGGTCCGGCACCACGGTGAAGTGGCGCGAGTCGAGGTCGGGCCGGACGAAGTGTCGCGCCTGCTCGATCCCGCCGTCCGCGCCCGCGTGGCGGAGGTGGTCAAGAAGGCCGGCTTTCTCTACGTGGCGGCCGATCTCGAGGGGTACCGAACGGGCAGCATGAACGAGGCGATACTCGCCGCGGCGCCCTGATCAGGGCTTTCGCAGCCGCGCGACCGTCGGCGGCAGGACGTCGATCGTCCGGCGGATGTCGTCCTCGGTGGTCCGATACCCGATGCTGATGCGGATGGCGCCCTGGCATCGCTCTCGGCCGAAACACATCGCCTCCAGGACATGCGACGGTTCGACGGCGCCGACGGTGCAGGCCGATCCGGTCGAAACCGCGATTCCCGCGAGGTCCAGAGCGATCATGACGGCCTCTCCGTCCACTCCTTCGAACGATACGTTCAGCGTGTTCGGGAGCGAGTCCTCGGTCGCTCCGTTCAAGAGAATCCCGGGAACGGCGGCGCGCAAGCCATCCCACAGGGCGAGGCGGAGCCGGGCGAGGCGGGCGGCCTCGGCCGCCTGGTCGCGGATGGCCTCGGTGACCGCGAGCCCGAGGCCGGCGATGCCGGCCACATTCTCGGTGCCCGGCCGCCGGTCCCATTCCTGGTGGCCGCCCTGCATGATCGGGACGAACGGCACGCCGGACCGGACGTAGAGGGCGCCCGTGCCCTTCGGTCCGCCGATCTTGTGGCCCGACATGGACAGCAGGTCCACGCCGAGGTCGCGCACGTTCACGGGGATTCGCCCGACGGACTGGACGGCGTCGGTGTGCATGACGGCGCGGGCCTCGCGGGCGAGCGCCGCGATGTCCGCCACGGGCTGGATGGCGCCCGTCTCGTTGTTCGCGTGCATGACGCTGACGAGGATGGCGTCCTCGTCGAGCATCGCGCGCACGCTGTCGGGCGAGACGCGGGCATTCTCGTCGCAGGCCAGGTAGCTCACGTGCACGCTCAGCCCCGGCAGGCGGCGGCAGGCGTTCAGCACCGCGGCGTGTTCGATGCGCGAGGTGATGACCCGCGGGTATTTCGTTCGCTCGGTGGACGCGCAGCCGAAGACCGCAAGGTTGTCGGACTCGGTGCCGCCGCTCGTGAAGAGTATTTCCGTCGGCTCCGCGCCGATGGCCGCCGCAATCCGGTCCCGGGCGTCCTCGACGACCGCCTTGGCCTCGCGGCCTTCGCGATGGGTGCTGGACGGGTTCCCCCAGCAGCGGGCGGAGACCTCGTCCATGCGCGCCCGGACGGAGTCCCGAAGGGGTGCGCTTGCGTTGTAGTCGAGGTAGATCCGGTGCTGCATGCGGCTCGGGGCGACCGCTCGTTCCAGCCGTCCCGCCTCCCGTCGTTCCGCGCCCGGCCGGGGCGCGGCTAGGCGATGCCCATGGCCCGGTGCTTGGCCTCGATGCCGTCCGCCAGCCGATTCAGGGCCTGGTAGTCGGCCTCCGTCGGCAGGCCTCGGCAGATCACGGGGTCGAGCACGTCCAGCTTGAGGTTGGGGAGCAGGTTTGCGACCTGCTCCGCCGCCTTCGTCGCCCATCCGTACGAGCCGATGACGGCGGCGTTCTTCAGCTTCGGGCGCAGGCAGTTGGCGAGGTGCGCCGCGTAGAAGGCCAGCGGGTGGGGGCCGACGTGCACGGTGGATGTGCCGAGCACGAGCGTCGCCGCGTCCACGAGCGCTATCGCGAGCTTGCCGATGTCGATGGTGGAGAGGTTGAACTGCTGCACGCTGATGCCGCGGTCGGCCAACTGGGCGCCCAGGTGCGCCACCATCCGACCGGTGCTGCCATGCATGGTGACATACGGGATGACGACCATGTTGAGCGGCGGACCGGCGACCCAGTCCCGGTACGCGTCCATGATGTGCTTCGGGTTCCCGTAGATCGGCCCGTGGCTGGGCGCGATGAGGTCGATGGCGTACGGGCGCAACCGCTCGAGGTGCTTCTGGATGAAGCCGCGGAACGGCATCATGATCTCGGCGTAGTAGCGCTTGGCCGCCTCGCACACGCGCGCCTCGTCGGTCACATAGAGGTCGCACGTCGCCAGGTGCGAGCCGAAGAAGTCGCAGCTGAAGAGGATTCGATCCTCGCGCAGGTAGGTGCACATGGTTTCGGGCCAGTGCACCCAGGGCGTGTGCATGAACTCCAGCGTGCGGCCGCCCAGGGCGAGGGTGTCGCCGTCGTTCACGGTCTGAAGGCGGCTCTCGTCGACGTGCAGGTGCTCGACCAGCATGGATCGCGCCTTGCCCGTGCACAGGACCCGGGCCGCGGGGTACTTCTCCATGACCCACGGCAGCACGCCGGAGTGGTCCTGCTCGGCGTGGTTGGCGATGATGTAGTCGAGCTTCGGCACGTCGGCCAGCTGGTCCCGAAGCTCGTCGGCCAGCGTGGGCTCCGTCGTGTCGATGAGGACCGTGAGGTCGCGCCCCTGGACCAGATACGCGTTGTAGCTGGTGCCGTCCGGCAGGGGGATCAGGGCGTCGAACATCCGCCGATCCCAGTCGACGGCTCCCATCCAGAAAATGCCTTCTCGAATCTTCCGTGCTCGCATCGCGCCGCTCCAAGCGGGGGGGGCCGAAGCCTCCGGCCGCCCCGAATGTGGACTACACCTTTTCGAACTGATCCTTGCCGAGCCCGCAGTCCGGGCACACCCATGAGTCGGGCAGATCCTCAAACGATGTGCCGGGCTTGATGTCCTGGGACGGATCCCCGGTTGCCGGATCGTAGATATACCCGCACGCCGTGCACTTGTACTTGCTCATTGCGCCAATCCTCCACCTCGTGCCGACCGGCCGGACGCATGCGTCACCCGACGATGCACGCCTGGCCGAACACGAGGCGCGGATTATATCACGCCGCCTCGGCCGTTCGGCAAGGAAAAGGACCGCCTAACAAGCCCGCGCGGAGCGCGAGAAAATATGTTGTGCGGGCGGCGGGGCGGGACGTAGCATCCTCGCCCGGTCGCGGGTCCTTTCGGCCCGCCCGGATTCCTAAGGAGAAGCCTCGGCATGAAGATCGAACAGGGCCTGTTTGACCACATGGTGCTGCAGCGCGCGGGGAACCAGAGCGACGCCGTGTTTTCGGGCGCGTGCGCGGCCGCGGGCGTCCTCCGGGCGACCGTGACGCGGGGCGGGAAGGCCCTGGCCGGACTGAACGGCGCGGCGGTCGGGAAGGCGGCGCGCGGGGCTTTCTCCGGGCGGCTGCGCGGCTTGCCGACCGGCGGGGCCTACGAGATCCGGCTCGAGATTGCGGACGCCTCCGGGAAGGCGGCGGAGTCGCTTGTGGTGCGCGATGTCCTAGTCGGCGACGTGTGGGTGCTGGGCGGACAGTCGAACATGGAGGGCATCGGCCTTCTGAAGGGGCGGGCCAAGCCGGTGTCCGCGGTCCGGGCCTTCTACATGCACGATGAGTGGCGCGTGGCCTGCGACCCGATCCACAACCTGGGCGAGGCGGTGGACGACGTGCACGCCATCCTGTCGGGCGGCCAGCGGCCGCAGCGGGCGAAGCACGTGGGCGTCGGCCCCGGCGTGGCGTTCGGGCAGGAGATGCACCGGCGCACGGGCGTTCCGCAGGGCCTGCTGGCGTGCGCGCACGGCGGCACCTCGATGCAGCAGTGGGATCCCGCGAAGCGGGGCGAGGGCGGCCGGAGCCTCTACGGAGCCATGCTGCGCCGCTTCCGCAAGAACGGCGGACGGATTGCGGGGATGGTGTGGTACCAGGGCTGCTCGGACGCATCGGCCGCCGAGGCACCCGCGTACACGGAGCGCATGAAGACGCTGGTGCGCTCGATGCGGCGCGATTTCAGGAACCCGCGCCTGCCCATCGCCGTGGTGCAGATCTCGCGCGTGTGCGGCATCGGCTGGGTCCCGACGCACTGGAACTCGATCCAGGACCAGCAGCGGATGCTCCAGCTGCGCATCCCGCGCTGCGCCGTGGTGCCGGCGATCGACCTCGATCTGGACGACACCATTCACATCAGCGGCCGGGACCAGAACCGGCTGGGCGCGCGGCTGGGCCAGGCGATGGCGGTCCTCACGGGCATCCGTGGGGCGGGGAAGCTCCCGATCGAGCTAAGGTCGATCGAAGCCCAGCGCGATCCGGTGACCGGCGGCCAGAACCTCCTGGTGAAGTTCCGCAACGTCATGGGCCGCCTGCAGGCGGCCGGGCGGCCGAGCGGATTCGAGATCGTCGTGTCGCGGCAGCCGGCCAACGCCATCTACCACACGGAGCTGCAGGGCGACGCGGTCCTGCTGAAGACGATCCTCGCCGAGTCGGACGTTCGGAGCGCGCAGCTGGCCTACGGCTACGCGACCGCTCCCTACTGCAACATCACGGATTCCGCGGATCGCGCGCTGCCGGTGTTCAGCCCGGCCTCGTGCTGTGACCGCGGTCTGGCCGTGACGCCGTTTGTTCAGAAGATGCGCGTCACCGGGGCGCTGCCGGCGGTCGCGGACATTCGGAAGATCGCGCTGCCGCCGGACCCGTCCGTCCTGGGGCTGAAGACCCGGGACTTCGCGGCGCCGTTCTGCGACCTGCACCTCGACACGTTTGCCTGCGCGCCGGAGGACCGGCTGGCGTTCTTCGCGTGCCGCATCCGCTGCGAGGAGCGGATGCGCCTGGCCGTCGGCCTGGGCTATGACGGACCCGTGAAGGTGTGGGTGAACGGCAAGGCGAAGTTCTGCGATCCGAAGGGCGTGAATCCGTCGACCGCGGACAAGGTCGTCATCCCGTTCGAAGCGCCGGCCGGCGTGCACGAGGTCGTCGTGGCGCTGGGCTCGAACTGCGGGCGCGCGTGGGGCATTCACCTGCGGTTCGTCCGGAGGGACGTGACGCGCCAGCAGTTCCGTGCCGGCCTGGATTCCGTCCGGATGCCGGTGATCGAGGGATAGCGGGCGCCCGGAGCGGCGGAGGGGAGCGTGCCCATGGGCGGCAAGTTGCTCGATGCGGACGCGGCGGTCGGGTTGATCCCGGACGGGTGTACGATCGCCAGCGGCGGGTTTGTGGGGAACGGTCATCCGGAGGAGCTGACCGCTGCGCTGGAGCGCCGGTTCCTCGCCACCGGGCGGCCCCGCGACCTGACGCTCGTCTACGCCGCCGGACAGGGGGACGGAAAGGCGCGCGGCCTGAATCACCTCGGCCACGAGGGATTGCTGCGCCGGGTGGTCGGCGGCCACTGGAACCTCGCCCCCCGACTCGGCAAGCTGGCGGTCGAGGGGCGGATCGAGGCCTATAACTTCCCGCAGGGCGTGATCAGCCACCTGTTCCGCGACATCGCGGCGGGCAAGCCCGGGACGATTACGCACGTGGGCCTGCGTACGTTTATCGATCCGCGGAACGGCGGAGGGCGGCTGAACGCCCGCAGCGCCGAGGATCTCGTCGAGATCGTCAGGCTGAGCGGCCGGGACTGGCTCTTCTACCGGGCGTTTCCGATCCACGTGGCCCTGCTGCGCGGCAGCACGGCAGACGAGCGCGGCAACGTCACCATGGAGCGCGAGACGGGCACCTTCGAGGCGCTTTCCATCGCGCAGGCGGCCCGGAACTCGGGCGGGCGCGTGATCGTCCAGGTGGAGCGGGTGGTGGCGGCGGGCACGCTGGATCCGCGCATGGTCCAGGTGCCGGGCATCCTCGTGGATGCCATCGTCGTCTCGCATCCGGAGAATCACCAGCAGACGTTCGCGGAGGCCTACAACCCGGCCTACGCGGGCGAGCTGCGCGGCGCGCCGCCTCCGCTTCCGGCCATGCCCCTGGACGAGCGGAAAGTTGTCGCGCGCCGCGCGGCGCTCGAGCTGCGCCGCGGCTCGGTGCTGAACCTGGGCATCGGGATGCCGGAGGGCGTGGCGAAGGTGGCGTACGAGGAGGGGGTGCTGGATGCGATCACGCTGACGGTCGAGGCCGGGCCGATCGGCGGCGTACCCGCGAGCGGCCTGAGCTTCGGCGCGAGCGCGAATCCGGAGGCGATCATCGACCAGCCGTACCAGTTCGATTTCTACGACGGCGGCGGGCTCGACCTCGCGTTTCTCGGCCTGGCGCAGGCGGATGAGCGGGGGAACGTGAACGTCAGCAAGTTCGGCGCGCGCGTGGCCGGAGTGGGCGGGTTTGTGAACATCAGCCAGAGCGCCAAGACACTGGTGTATTGCGGCACATTCACGGCGGGCGATCTGGACGTCGCGATATCTGACGCCGGCCTGCGCGTCGTTCGTGAGGGGCAGCACCGGAAGTTCGTGCGAGCGGTGGAGCAGGTCAGCTTCAGCGCCGACTATGCGCGGGAGCGCGGCCAGCGGGTGCTGTACGTCACCGAGCGCGCCGTGTTCGAGCTGGGGCCGCGCGGGCTGATTCTGGCTGAAGTGGCGCCCGGGGTGGATATGGAAAAGGATGTGCTCGGCCGGATGGAGTTCCGGCCCGAGATCGCGCCGCAGGTGCGGACGATGGACGCCCGGATCTTCCGGTCGGAGCACATGGGACTGGCGCTGTAGCGCATCAGGCGCGGAGGATGCGGTCATGTGCAAGGGGTCGCAGGCGGGTGAGGCGGTGATTGTCGGCGCGTGCCGGACGGCCATCGGGAGCTTCGGCGGCGCGCTGGCGGCTGTGCCCGCTGCGCAGCTCGGCGGCACGGCCCTGAGGGAGGCGGTGAGCCGCGCGGGCGTGGAGCCGGGCTCGGTTCGCGACGTGATCATGGGCCAGGTGCTCCAGGCCGGGCAGGGCCAGCATCCGGCACGGCAGGCCGGGTTCGCCGCGGGGCTTCCGGTCGGAACCACCGCCTGGTCGGTGAACAAGATGTGCGGGTCCGGCCTGCAGGCCGTGTGCCTGGCCGCCCAGGCCGTTCGCGCCGGCGACGCGGAGGTCGTGGCGGCCGGCGGCATGGAGAGCATGAGCCGCGCCCCCTACCTGCTGGACCAGGCGCGGAGCGGCTACCGGATCGGGCACGGCTCGCTCGTGGACAGCATGATCCGCGACGGTCTCTGGGACGTGTACAACGACTGCCACATGGCGGTGGCCGTGGAGACGCTGGCCAAGCGGTACGGCATCGGGCGGCGCGAGCAGGACGAGTTCGCCGCGCGCAGTCAGGCGCGCTGCGCCGACGCCCAGCGCGGAGGCCGGTTCGATGAGGAGACCGTGCCGGTGGCGATTCCGCAGCGGAAGGGCGATCCCGTTCCGTTTCGGAAGGACGAGTTCCCGAAGCCGGCCACGACCGTGGACATCCTGGCGGGGCTCAAGCCTGCGTTCTCGGCCGACGGCACGGTTACGGCGGGCAACGCGTCGGGCATCAGCGACGGAGCCGCCGCGGTGGTGGTGATGTCGGCCGCCCGCGCGAAGGCGCACGGCCGAAAGCCGCTGGCCCGCATCCGCTCGTATGCCACGGCCGGCGTGGAGCCGATCCTGATGGGCATCGGGCCGGTGGGCGCGGCGCATTCGGCGCTGGAGCGGGCGGGCCTGTCGATCGCGGACATCGGGCTGTTCGAACTGAACGAGGCGTTCGCGGCGCAGAGCCTTGCGGTGCTGCGCGAGTTGAACTGCGATCCCGAGCGCGTGAACGTGAACGGCGGCGCGATTGCGCTCGGCCACCCGATCGGCGCGAGCGGCGCGCGGATCCTCGTCACGCTCCTGTACGAGATGCGGCGGCGGAGCGTGCGCTACGGCCTCGCGGCCCTGTGCATCGGGGGCGGAGAGGGGATTGCGATGGTGGTGGAGGCGGAAGGCTGAGTCCAGAGGTCAGAGAACAGCGATCAGAGGGGCAGGGCAGCTATGAACGGCAGAGATCGATCGTCCGGACTGAACCCTGAACCCTGTCCCCTGTCTCTTCCTTCGCTGGTGGCGGTGGTGGGCGGGGGGACGATGGGGCGGGGGATTGCGCAGGCCGTGGCGGCGGCGGGCATCCCGGTCATCCTGCGCGAGGTCGATGAGTCCCTGGCGCGCAAGGCGCGGGACGGAATCGAGAAGAGCCTGCAGCGCGCGGTCGAGAAGCAGAAGATCACGGCCGACCAGGCGCGGGCGACCGTGTCGGGCATTACGGCTACGAGTCGCTTGGCCGACATCGCCGGCGCGGGCCTGGTGGTGGAAGCGATCGTGGAGAATCTCGCCGTCAAGCAGGCGCTCTTTGCGGAGCTCGAGTCGATCGTGGCGCCATCGGCCCTGCTGGCCACGAACACGTCGGCCCTCAGCGTGAGCGCCATCGCCGGCGGGTGCCGCCATCCGGAGCGCGTGGTGGGGCTGCACTTCTTCAACCCGGTGCCCGCCATGAAGCCGGTCGAGATCATCCGGGCGACCCGGACGTCGGACGCCTGCGTGGCGGCCGCGCGGGCGTTCGCGGAGCGTATCGGCAAGGTGCCGATCGAGGTGAAAGAGGCGCCGGGGTTCGTCGTGAACCGCCTGCTGATTCCGTACATCAACGAGGCGGCCCGGGCGCTCGGCGACGGCATCGCGTCGGCGAAGGACATCGACACCGTCATGGAGCTGGGCGCGGGCCATCCGATGGGGCCCCTGGCGCTGGCCGACATGATCGGGATCGACATCGTCGTCAGCATCCTCGAGACCTTGGAGCGCGGGCTGGGCGATGCGCGCTACCGGCCGTGCGAGGTGCTGCGGCGTATGGTCGCCGAAGGGCGCCTGGGACGGAAGTCCGGCCGTGGCTTCTTCGACTATGGAGATCGAAAGTAGGGCGGTTTGGTGTATACTGCCCGGCGGTACGAGAGCATGGAGCGAAAGGAGCGGACGATGAAGCGAATGATCGGGTGGGTGGTGGTGATGGTGGCGCTGTCGCTCGGCGGCTCGGCGATGGCCAAGGACAAGTGGCACATGGTCGGCGAGTTTGATGTGACGTCGGTGAACGCCCGGGAGATCTCCGTGGGGAGCGACGTCTCGAAGGTCCGGTTCTATGTGGTCGATGGCGGCGTGATCATCAACACGTTCGTGGTTCGGCAGGGCTCGACGACGACATCCTACACGGTCGGCCGCAAGCTGCAGAAGGATCAGAGTCAGGACGTCGATGTGGGCAGCAAGTCCGGCGTGACGGGCCTGCGCGTGAGCGAGGACGGCCGGGGCAGATACCGGATCTACGTCCAGCACTAAGAGCCTGCCGGATCGCGGTTGGGACTGGAATGGGCTGGCGCGGCCCGTCGCCCGATGGGCTTTTGCTTGTGCCTGCCCCCTTGGTTTGGGTACAGTTCCGACCCGCGTGGCCTGACCGTAAGGTCGGGCATGCGACCGTCTTGGCGACCGACTTGCCGGCCCTGTGTTTGGAGAGGTGGCTGAGTGGCCGAAAGCGACGGTTTGCTAAACCGTTGTACTGGCTTAAACCGGTACCGAGGGTTCGAATCCCTCCCTCTCCGCCATCCCGACTGCGAAGCGCGTCGGGATGCCGCGCCGGATCTTCCTGGCGAAGGCGGGCTTTTTCCGTTGTTCTCGGTCACGACCGACCAGGGGTCGGGAGACGGTAGCACACTTCTTCCCGTGCTCGCCCCGCTCTTCCGCCGCTGCGCTTTGCGGCGCGGCCATGTGCAACCCGAACGCCGTGAGGCTCGCATCGGCTTCGCGGACAGGCGGCGTTTTCCCGATCCAATTCAGTCTCGCTCGCGCCCGCTGCCAGTTCGCCTGGCGCTTGGCTATGAACACGGCAACCGTCACGGCTTTCGTCCTTGACGCCGACGCACAAAAGCATAAATATGCTTGCATGAGAACGACAGTCGACATCCCCGATTCCATCGGCAGGCGCGTCAAACTCGCGGCGGCGCGGCGCGGCTTGAGCATGAAGGACCTGATTGTGGCAGCTTTGGAGCACGAGTTGGACGCCCGCCAGGCTACGTCTCGCGCGCAGTCGCTTCCCCTGCCGCTCATTGGGAGCCGCACTCCGGGACGCTACGAGTTGGAACCGGAGGAGATCAGCGCCATCCTGCTGCGCGAGGAGGCGGCCGCCTATGAAGCGACTGATGGACGCTAACGTCCTGCTGGCGCTGTCCGCGGATCGATTCCAGCGGCACCGCGACGTGCGGGAGTGGTTGGAGCGGCTCGGACCGACCGACTCGCTTCACCTGTGCCGACCGGTGCAGATGGGGTTTTTGCGCCTGCTCTGCACGCAGGCGGTGATGGGCGAAGAGACGCTGACCCTGCCTCAGGCATGGAGCGTGTACGCGCGGCTGCTCGCGTCCGGACGATTCTCGCTCGTGCTTGAGCCGCCGCGTCTGGATGCAACATGGGCCGATCTCTGTCGTCCGTTCGGACGGTCGCCCAAGGTCGTTATGGATGCATACTTGGCGGCGTTCGCGCGAGCCGGCGGATACCGACTCGTGACGCTCGACCGCGCGTTTGCCCAGTTCCACGGACTGGACTGGGAGTGCCCGGCGTAGCGGCCCCTCCCGCTCGTGCGGCGGAGTCACTGGTCTCTCTTCACCTGACCGACTCAAGATGCTTGTGCGTGTGTCATCGGCGGCGTAGTTTCGCGACCCGTTCATGAAACGCCCTCGGCACAGACGCGGTCCCGGACAACGGGACGGCAGAGACTCGCCGCCTTCCGGCTTGCCCCGCGTAGCGTCTGCGCGAAGCGGGGCGGCTCCGTGCCAACGGGCGTGGAGGGGCGCAACCGGCGGAGCGGCCAGTCACTGCCAACGGCCAACGGTGTAGGGGGAGTCCGTTCTCTTGTCCGGACGCCCGTTATCAACCGGGGCGTGGCCCTTCCAGCATCTCGCGCACCTTGCGCGCGAGGTCGTCGCGCGTGAACGGCTTGGAGAGGAACTGCACGCCCTCGTCCAGCACGCCGCGCTGGGCAATCACGTCAGCCGTGTAGCCGGACATGAACAGCACCTTGACGCCCGGCTTGACCGCGCTGATGCGTTTCGCCAGTTGCCGCCCATCCATCCCCGGCATGACCACGTCCGTCAGCAATACATCGATGTCACCGGGATGCTGGGCTGTCATCTTCAATGCTTCCCTGGGGGTCTCCGCCGCCAGGACTCTGTAGTCAAGGGCTTCCAGGAACAGGCCGCACGTCACGCGCAGCGATTTCTCATCCTCCACCAACAGGATGGTCTCCCCCCGTCCTCGGGGCGCTTCCGTCTTGCTGGTGACGGTTGCCGCCACGGTCTCTGCCGCAATCTCGGGCAGATAGATCTTGAACGTCGTGCCTTTGCCCGGCTCGCTGTAGGCGTAGATGAATCCGTTGTTCTGCTTGACGATCCCGTACACCGTGGCCAGCCCCAGGCCCGTGCCCTTGCCGAGGCCCTTGGTGGTGAAGAACGGTTCGAATATCTGCGCCAGAGTCCCCTTGTCCATGCCGCAGCCATCGTCGCTGACCGCCAGGAACACGTACGTGCCGGGAATGGCTTCCTGGTGTCTGGCGCAGAACTCTGTGTCAATGACGATGCTTCCGGTTTCCAAGGCAATTTCGCCGACACCGGCGATGGCGTCCCGCGCATTGACGCACAGATTGGCAAGGATTTGGTCAACCTGCGACGGGTCGAGTTTCACCGGCCGCAGGTCCA
>CAYSLU010000045.1:37366-39982 GCA_964431965.1 uncultured Verrucomicrobiota bacterium | reverse complement strand
GCCTGAGCGCGCTGGGACCGGGCGGCCTGAGCCGGGAGCGAGCCGGGTTTGAAGTTCGCGACGTGCACAGCAGCCACTACGGCCGCATCTGCCCCATCGAGACTCCGGAAGGCCCGAACATCGGCCTGATCTCGTCGCTCGGCATCTATGCCGTGGTGAACGAGTACGGGTTCATCGAGACCCCGTACCGAAAGGTGGAGAAGGGCGTTGTCTCCGATCATGTCGAGTATCTTTCGGCCGACCGCGAGGAGAACTACGTGATCGCGCAGGCCAACACGCCGCTCGACAAGCACAACCGCTTTGCGCGCGAGCTGGTCTCGGTCCGGTACCGCGGCGAGTTTCTCGAGGTTCCGGCCGACAAGGTCGATTACATGGACGTGTCGCCCAAGCAGGTGGTCTCCGTGGCCGCCGGGCTGATCCCGTTCTTGGAGCATGACGATGCGAACCGCGCGCTCATGGGATCAAACATGATGCGGCAGGCCGTTCCGCTGCTTCGCGCAGAGGGGCCGTTTGTGGCGACGGGCCTTGAGGGGCGCGTGGCCCGGGACTCCGGCGTGCTCACGCTGGCGATGCGCGCCGGCGTGGTGACCTATGTGTCCGCGGACAAGGTCGTCATCGCCCCGAGCGGAACCAAGAAGAGCCGCAAGGAACTCGGCGACACGTATGTGCTGCGGAAGTTCATGCGATCCAACGCGGGCACCTGCTACAACCAGAAGCCGGTGGTTCGGGTGGGGCAGCACATCAAGGAGGGGGACGTCCTGGCGGACGGCCCCGGCACGGACCAGG
The DNA here is from genome assembly GCA_964431965.1 of uncultured Verrucomicrobiota bacterium. Classification (GTDB taxonomy): domain Bacteria; phylum Verrucomicrobiota; class Kiritimatiellia; order CAIKKV01; family CAYSLU01; genus CAYSLU01. Next base: position 39,196 of record CAYSLU010000045.1, on the reverse strand, counting down.
GCGAGCTGGCGCTCGGCCGCAACGTGCTGGTGGCGTTCATGCCGTGGTGCGGGTACAACTTCGAGGACGCCATCCTGATCAGCGAGCGGATCGTGCGGGATGACGTGTTCAGCTCGATCCACATCCAGGAGTTCGAGGTCGGCGCGCGCGACACGAAGCTCGGCCCCGAGGAGATTACGCGGGACATCCCGAACGTCGGCGAGGAGGCGCTCAAGGACTTGGGCGCGGACGGCGTCATCCGCGTCGGCGCCGAGGTGAAGCCCGGCGACATCCTGGTCGGCAAGATCACGCCCAAGAGCGAGACGGAGCTGGCCCCCGAGGAGCGGCTCCTCCGGGCCATCTTCGGCGAGAAGGCGGCGGACGTCCGCGACACCTCCCTAACCGTGCCGAGCGGCACGTATGGGATCGTGATGGACGTGAAGGTCTCGTCTCACAAGGACATCAGCCGCGAAAAGCTGAGCCCGAGCGAGCGTCGGAAGCAGACCAAGAGCGTGTCGGAGGACCACAAGGTCAAGCGGCAGACGCTTCTGGAGGAGCTGACGGAGTCCCTGAGCAACATTCTGCTCGGCGAGAAGATTCCGCTGGACGTGGTCAACATCGGAACGGGCGAGATCATCATCCCGGCCAACCGCAAGATCACGAAGACCCTGCTCCGCAAGCTGGCGGCCGAGAGCGATCACATCGAGATCGAGAGCAGTCCGATCCAGATGAAGATCCAGGAGATCATCGGTGAGTACCAGCACAAGTTCACGGAGCTGGACCACGACCACGAGATGGCGGTGGATCGCCTGGAGAGCGGCGACGATCTCGACGCGGGCATCATCAAGCAGGTCCGCGTCTACATCGCCAGCAAGAAGAAGCTGGCGGTTGGCGACAAGATGGCCGGCCGGCACGGCAACAAGGGCGTCGTGGCGCGCATCATGCCGGAGGCGGACATGCCCTTCCTGCCGGACGGGCGGCCGGTCGATGTGGTGCTCAACCCCCTCGGCGTCCCGTCCCGAATGAACGTCGGCCAGGTGCTCGAAACGCATCTCGGTTGGGCCTGCAAGGTTCTGGGGCTGAACATCACGACCCCGGTCTTCGACGGCATCTCGGAGGACCGCATCCACAAGATGCTCGAGGAGGCGAAGCTGCCGGTCGACGGCAAGACGGTGCTCTACGATGGCCGCACGGGCGACGCCTTCGAGCAGCGGGTGGTCGTGGGGCAGATCTACATGCTCAAGCTCCACCACCTGGTGAGCGACAAGATCCACGCCCGGGCCGTCGGCCCCTACTCGCTGGTGACGCAGCAGCCGCTGGGCGGAAAGGCTCAGTACGGCGGCCAGCGCCTGGGCGAGATGGAAGTGTGGGCGCTCGAAGCCTACGGCGCGGCTTACGCGCTGCAGGAACTGCTGACGGTGAAGAGCGACGACGTGGTCGGACGCACGCGCATCTACGAGTCCGTGGTCAAGGGCGAGAACGCCCTTGAGGCGGAGATGCCCGAGTCCTTCAACGTCTTGATCAACGAACTGCGCAGCATCGGCCTGGACGTCCGGGTCGTGTCGACAAGCGAAGAACCCGCCTGACCGATTGGGCGGATCGATCGGAATTGCACGGAGGCTCACGTTGAATAGTCAAGCCGCCCGCGAGAGATTCGGACTGACGAAGACCGAGGGGTTCGATGCGGTCAAGATCACCCTGGCTTCCCCGGAGTTGATCCGGTCCTGGAGCCATGGCGAGGTTAAGAACCCGGAAACGATCAACTACCGCACATACAAGCCTGAGAAGGGCGGACTGTTCTGCGAGCGAATCTTCGGGCCCACGCGCGACTGGGAGTGCAGCTGCGGCAAG
>CAYSLU010000045.1:0-37356 GCA_964431965.1 uncultured Verrucomicrobiota bacterium | reverse complement strand
TCACGCTCTCCCGCGTCCGCCGGGAGCGGATGGGGCACATTGATCTGGCGGTACCGGTTTCGCACATCTGGTTCTTCAAGTGTACGCCGAGCCGCGTCGGTCTCGTGCTGGACATGACGGCTCGCGCGCTGGAGCGCGTCTTCTACTATGAGGACTACGTGGTCGTCGACCCCGGGGACACGCCGCTGCAGGAGAAGCAGCTCCTGAGCGAGATGGAGTATCGGGAGGCTCAGGAGAAGTACGGCGACGGGTTCACGGCGAAGATGGGGGCGGAGGGCATCCGGGATCTGCTTCGGCGGATCGACCTCGAGAAGCTCATGGGCGAGCTCGAGGAGCAGATGGAGCAAACCCGCAGCAAGCAGACGCGCAAGAAGATCGCCAAGCGGATGAAGATCGTCGAGGGATTCCGGAACAGCGCCACGCGTCCGGAGTGGATGATCCTCGAGGTGCTGCCGGTCATCCCGCCGGACCTGCGCCCGCTGGTTCCTCTGGAGGGTGGTCGGTTCGCAACCTCGGATCTCAACGACTTGTACCGGCGCGTCATCAACCGCAACAACCGGCTGAAGAACCTGCTCCAGCTGAAGACGCCGGATGTCATCATACGGAACGAGAAGCGTATGCTCCAGGAGGCCGTCGATGCCGTCATCGACAACGGCCGTCACGGCCGGCCGGTGACCGGAGCCGGGAATCGCCCGCTCAAGTCGCTGAGCGACATGCTCAAGGGCAAGGGCGGCCGCTTCCGACAGAACCTGCTGGGCAAGCGCGTTGACTACTCGGGGCGGTCCGTGATCGTCATCGGGCCCGAACTGAAGCTGAACCAGTGCGGTCTGCCCAAGAAGATGGCGCTGGTGCTCTTCGAGCCGTTCATCATCCGCCGGCTGAAGGAGCTGGGCATCGCGCATACGGTGCGGAGCGCCAAGAAGCTGATCGAGCGGCAGTCCGACCAGGTGTGGGACATTCTGGACGAGGTTACGAAGGACAAGACGGTCCTCCTGAACCGCGCTCCGACGCTGCACCGGCTCAGCATGCAGGCGTTCGAGCCGGTGCTGGTGGAAGGAGAAGCCATCCGCATCCACCCGCTGGTGTGCACGGCCTTCAACGCCGACTTTGACGGCGACCAGATGGCGGTGCACGTTCCGCTCTCCATCGAAGCCCAGATGGAGACGCGGATGCTCATGCTGGCGACGAACAACATCTTCTCGCCTTCGAGCGGCCGGCCCATCATGACGCCGACGCAGGACATCGCGCTCGGGATCTATTATCTCACCGCGCTGGCCCAGAAGGACAAGATGGCGGAGTACGCCCGGAAGCGCGACGGCAAGACCGTCATGGAGCACCTGCCGATCTTCGGCAGCCCCCGCGAGATCCATCTGGCCTACGACGACGGTGCGGTCACGGTGCACACGCGCATCCGATACCGCAACCCCGACTATCAGATGGAGACCGTGTTCGGCGACCGAAAGTCGCGCATCATCACGACAACGGTCGGCCGCGTGTTCTTCAACGAGATCTGGCCCCAGAAGATGGGGTTCATCAACCGGCTGGTTGACAAGAGCATGCTCAGCAATCTGATTTGGCAGTGCTACCAGATCAGCGGCCACGACGCCACGGTCAAGGTGCTCGACGATCTGAAGAACCTCGGGTTCGAGAACGCCACGCTGGCGGGCATTTCGATCGCCATGGTCGATATGATCATCCCCGACGAGAAGGAAGGGATCATCTCGAACGCCATGAAGCAGGTAGCCGAGGTCGATGCCCAGTACCGCAAGGGCATCATCACCGACGGCGAGCGCTACAACAAGATCGTCGACATCTGGACGCAGGCCACGGACGAGACGTCCAACGCCATGTACCGGGCCATCGAGGCGAACGGGAACAGCCCGGAGGCCAACCCGATCTTCATGATGGTCGATTCCAAGGCTCGCGGCAGCCGCCAGCAGATCCGCCAGCTGGCGGGCATGCGCGGCCTGATGGCCAAGCCGTCCGGCGAGATCATCGAGCGCCCGATCTTGGCGAACTTCCGCGAGGGGCTGAGCGTCCTCGAGTACTTCATCAGCACGCACGGCGCCCGCAAGGGCTTGGCGGACACGGCGCTCAAGACCGCCGACGCCGGGTACCTCACGCGGAAGCTGGTCGATGTGGCCCAGGACGTTCGCATCATCGAGCAGGACTGCAATACGCTGAATGGCATCGAGGTTCGGGCCATCGGGGAGGGGGATGAGGAGCTCGTTCCCCTGCAGCACCGCATCCTCGGACGAACCGCACTCGTCGACGTTGTCAATCCGGTCACCAAGGACGTGCTCGTGCACGCGGGGCAGGAGATCGACGAGCACGCCGGAAAGAAGATCACCGAGGCTGACGTCGAGAACGTGCGGATTCGCAGCGTGCTGACGTGCGAGTCGCGCCGCGGGCTCTGCGCGAAGTGCTACGGCCGCGATCTGGGGACGGGCCGCTCCATCGAGGTCGGCTCCGCCGTGGGTATCATCGCCGCGCAGTCCATCGGCGAGCCGGGCACCCAGCTCACCATGCGGACGTTCCACATCGGCGGCACCGCGAGCTCGGTGTTCAAGCAGCCGCATGTTATTGCGAAGCACGACGGCGTCGTCCGCTACCAGAACCTCCGCATCGTGACGAACGATGAGGGCGGCTTCGTGGTCCTGAACAAGAACGGGCTCGTGACGATCCAGGACGAGATGGGCCGCGAGCTGGAGCGTCACGTGGCGGCCATCGGCGCGGTAATTGCCGTCGGGGACGGCGAGAGCGTGAAGAAGGGCCAGAGCTTCCTGAAGTGGGATCCGTACAGCGTGCCGATTCTGGCCGAGCAGAGCGGCGTGGTGCACCTGCAGGACTTCGTCGAGAACGTGACCGTGAAGAAGGAAGTCGACCCCGCCACGGGCCTCAAGGGGACCGTGGTTCTCGAGCACAAGGAAGACCTCCACCCGCAGGTCATCCTGCGAGACGGCCACGGCGCGACGCTCGCAACGTACAGCATCCCGGCCGGCGCTCACGTGATGGTCAAGGATGGCCAGAAGATCGCCGCCGGCGGCGTGGTGGCCAAGACGCCGCGCAAGGAGTCCAAGACGAAGGACATCACGGGCGGTCTCCCGCGCGTGGCCGAGCTCTTCGAGGCGCGCCGGCCGAAGGACGCAGCGGAGATCGCGAAGATCGAAGGCATCGTGGACTTCGGGCCGAATCAGCGCGGGCGGCGGTGCCTGCTCATCCGCGACGCCGTGACGGGCGACGAGGAGCAGCATCTGATCCCGATGGGCAAGCACATCGTCGTCTTCAAGGGCGACTACGTGCAGAAGGGCCAGCAGCTCACCGAGGGACCGATCGTCCCGCAGGAGATTCTGGAGATCTGCGGACCGCAGGCGCTGCAGGAGTATCTGGTCAATCAGGTGCAGGAGGTCTACCGCCTGCAGGGCGTTGAGATCAACGACAAGCACATCGAGATCATCGTGCGCCAGATGCTGCGGAAGGTCCGGATCACGGACCCCGGCGAGACCGAGTTTCTCTGGGGCGAGCAGGTCGAGCGCCAGGGTTTTCAGGAAGTCAATACAAAAGCGCTGGCCGAAGGCAAGCGACCTGCCGAGGCGCAGCCCGCGCTGCTCGGGATTACGAAGGCCTCGCTCGAAACGGAGAGCTTCATCTCCGCAGCGTCGTTCCAGGACACAACGCGCGTTCTCACGGAGGCCGCCACGCTGGGTCGCGTGGACAGCCTGTACGGGTTCAAGGAGAACGTCATCATGGGCCACCTGATCCCCGGCGGAACGGGCTTCCCCATGTACCGCAACATCAAGCTGGTGCCTCTCTCGGAGCCGATTCCGGAGGAGGAACTGATCGACAAGGAAGCGGCCGACGAGAAAAAGTTTCAGGAGCTTCTACGTTAGTGTTGCGGAGCTAAGGAGTTATCTGCTAGATTACCGCGCTTTTTTTGCGCCATAGACTGAGGAACAAGCGATGCCCACAATCAACCAACTGGTGAGACACGGCCGGACGAAGGTTCGGTACAAGAGCAAGTCGCCGGCGCTGACGAACTGCCCGCAGCGCCGGGGCGTCTGCCTGATCGTTAAGACGCAGACACCGAAGAAACCGAACTCCGCCCTCCGCAAGGTGGCCCGCGTGCGCCTGACGAACGGGCAGGAAGTCACTGCGTATATCCCGGGCGAGGGGCACAACCTCCAGGAGCACAGCGTGGTGATGGTGCGCGGCGGCCGCGTGAAGGATCTTCCCGGCGTCCGCTACCATATCATCCGCGGCACCTTGGACGCGCTCGGAGTCGAAGGCCGGAAGCGGAGTCGCTCGATGTACGGTGTGAAGAAGCCGAAAGCCAACGCGTAGCACAGGTGTAACCCATGGCCAGAAGACGGAGAGCGGTTCGACGCACGATCATCCCGGATGCTCGCTACAACAGCGAGCTGGTGGCGCACCTTGTCAACCACGTGATGCACCAGGGCGCCAAGTCCGTGTCCTTGGGGCTTGTCTACGACGCGCTGGACCACATCAAGGAAAAGATGAGCACCGATCCCCTGGAGGTGCTGATCAAGGCGATCGACAACGTGAAGCCCCGGGTGGAGGTCAAGTCGCGCCGCGTAGGTGGCGTGACGTATCAGGTGCCGATCGAAGTCAGCAACGACCGGCAGCTGGGGCTGGCCATGCGATGGCTGATCCAGTTTGCGAAGACGCGCAAGGGCGTGCCGATGCGGCGCGCGCTGGCTCTGGAGATCATGGACGCCTTCGGCGAGCAGGGCAACGCCATCAAGAAGCGCGACGAAGTGCACAAGATGGCTCAGGCCAACAAGGCGTTTGCGCACTACCGCTGGTAGGCTCGGAGATACGGAGGCGCCGGCGGCCGGAACGGCCGCGGCGGGACAGCACAACCGATGGTTGCGATCTTGGAACAGAAGCAGAAAGCCACGAAGCCGGGCGAGGCCCGCTCCCGCGAGGCGGCGGATCGCCTCCGGGGTCTGCCCATGGTTCGCAACATCGGCATCATCGCGCACATCGATGCCGGCAAGACAACGGTTTCGGAGCGGATCCTCTACTATGCGGGCCGCGTCCACCGGATGGGCGAAGTCCATGAGGGCGCCGCCACGATGGATTGGATGGCTCAGGAGCGCGAGCGCGGGATCACCATCACCAGCGCGGCGACGACCTGCTTCTGGCGCGACCATCAGGTCAACATCATCGACACTCCGGGGCACGTTGATTTCACCATCGAGGTCGAGCGCTCGCTCCGCGTCTTGGACGGCGCGGTGGGCGTATTCTGCGCGGTGGGCGGCGTACAGCCCCAGTCCGAGACGGTCTGGAATCAGGCCGATCGGTACCGCGTTCCCCGGATCGCGTTTGTCAACAAGATGGACCGGGTCGGGGCTGACTTCCGCGGCGTACTCGGGCAGATGAGCCAGCGGTTCACTCAGCCGTGCGTGCCGATCCAGATTCCCTGGGGTTCCGAGGAGACGTTCCGCGGCGTGATCGACCTGGTCGAGATGCGGGCGGTTGAGTATGCATCCGAGTCGCTCGGCATGGAGGTCCGGATCGTTCCTGTTCCGGCCGAGCACGCGGCGGAAGCCGAGAAGAGCCGGGCCGAGCTGGTGGAGCGCGTGGCCGAGATGGACGAGGGCGTCTTGGAGTCCTATCTCCAGAGCGCGGACGTTCCTGCCGCCGCCCTCAAGGCCGGGATCCGGCGCCTGACCCTGGCTCAGCGACTGGTTCCCGTGCTGTGCGGTTCCGCCCTTCGAAACAAGGGGATCCAGCAAGTCCTGGATTCGGTGGTCGACTACTTGCCGTCGCCGCTCGATGTTCCTCCGGTCCAGGGGCACCATCCCAAGACGCACGAATCCGCAGAGCGCGAGGCGGATGACAACGGGGTGCTCTGCGCCTTGGTCTTCAAGCTGATGCACGACCCGTACATCGGGCGCCTGGTGTTCGTGCGCGTTTACTCCGGCCAGCTCAAGAAGAGCCAGAACGTCTTCAATCCGCGGACGCGGAAGCGCTACCGCCTGACGCGGCTGGTCCGCCTGCACGCGGACAACCGCGAGGACGTCGACGTCCTGCACTCGGGCGAGATCGGGGCCGTGGCCGGCCTCAAGGACGCGACGACCGGGGACACGCTGTGCGCCGAGCACCAGCCGATCGAACTGGAGGGGATCCGGTTCCCGGTGCCGGTGATGGCCATGGCCATCGAACCCAAGAGCCAGGCCGACCGCGAGCGGATGATGGAGGCCCTGCAGTCTCTCGCCGACGAGGATCCGACGTGCGTGCTCAGCGCAGACGCGGAGACCGGGCAGACGATTCTGAGCGGGATGGGCGAACTGCACCTTGAGATCCTGAAGGATCGGATGTTCCGGGAGTTCAACGTCCAGGCCAGCGCGGGCAAGCCGATGGTAGCCTACCGCGAGACGATTACGGTAGCGGCGCGCGCGCAGCATGAGTTTCGCCGGGAGATCGGGGGGCGGACGCACTTCGCCTCCGTCGGGCTGGATGTGGAGCCAGCGGAGCGGGGGGCGGGGATTGACGTGGAGTTCGCCGTGTCGCCGGAGCGGATCCCCGCTGAGTTCCGCGTAGCGGTGGAGGAGGGTATCCGCGACGGCCTCTCGACGGGCATCGTGGCCAACTATTCGATTGTCGATGTGCGCGTGCGCGTGAGCGCCGGCGCGTATGACGATCAGCTGTCCTCCGACGTTGCGTTCAGAACAGCCACCGTGTTTGCTCTCCGTGAGGCGCTTCGGCAGGCCGGAGCGGTGCTGCTCGAACCGATCATGGCGATGGAGATCATCACGCCGAGCGAGTACCTCGGCGAGGTGTTGGGCGATCTGAACAACCGCCGTGGGCACGTGTCGAGCATGGGGAACAAGGGTGCGAGCCAGGTGATCCGGGCGCGGGTCCCGCTGGCGGAGTTGTTCGGCTACGCCACGGCCGTTCGGTCGCTCACGAAGGGACGGGCCAGTTACACGATGGAGCCGGACTGCTTCGACGTCGTGCCGGCCGCGATTCGACTGCAATTGCTTAACCGATAAGAGACAGATCCATGCAAGGACAGCGCATACGGATACGGTTGAAGGCGTACGACCACCGGGTCTTGGACCAGTCCGTCCGGGACATCGTGGAGACGGCGAAGCGCACGGGCGCGCGCGTGGTGGGGCCGGTTCCCCTCCCGACGCGCATCGAGCGCTACAGCGTGAACCGGAGCGTTCACGCGGACAAGAAGTCGATGGAGCAGTTCGAGATTCGGACACACAAGCGGCTGCTCGACATTGTGGAGCCGACGGCAAAGACGGTCGATGAGCTGCGCAAGCTCAACATGCCGGCGGGCGTAGACATAACCATCAAGATCTGAGAGCGTCATGCAAGGGTTGCTAGGACGAAAGATAGGAATGACCCGGGTGTTCGATGACTCCGGGCGTCAGGTGCCGGTGACGGCGATCGAAGTCGGGCCGTGCGTCGTGCTTCAGCGCAAGACGGTCGCGGCCGACGGATACGATGCCGTTCAGGTCGGTTTTGGCGAGCAGAAGGAGCAGCGGGTGGGCAAGCCGCTGCTGGGCCACTTCAAGAAGGCCGGCGTGACAGCCAAGCGCCACCTGCACGAGTTCCCTCTGGAGGCGGGGGAGGATCCCAAGGTCGGCGAGGTGGTGACGGGCGCGATCTTCGAGAAGACGACGTATGTCGATATCCGGGGCCTCACGAAGGGGCGCGGTTTCCAGGGCGTCGTGAAGCGCTACCGCATGCGCGGCGGCCCGATGACGCACGGCGGCCACTCGAAGCGCCGTCCGGGGTCGATCGGAAACCGCACCACTCCGGCGCGCGTTCACAAGGGAAAGCGCATGCCGGGCCAGATGGGCTCCGTCATGATCACCCAGCGGAATCTGAAGATTGTTGCGCTCCGGAAGGATGAGAACGTCCTGCTGGTTGAGGGGGCGGTTCCCGGCGCGAACGGGGGCATCCTGCTGGTCCGCCGGGCGCTGAAGGAGGCGGGGAAGGCATGAGCATGCTCAAGGTGTTCAACACGAAGGGCGAGTCCTCCGGCGAGTTTGAGCTCGCGGACAGCCTGCTGGAAGTGACGAAGGGCGTTCAGGCGGTGCACGACGTAGTGGTCGCGTATCAGGCTGGGCTCCGGGCTGGAACGGCATCCACCAAGGGCAAGGGCGCCGTGGCGGGGAGCAACAAGAAGCCGTGGCGCCAGAAGGGCACCGGCCAGGCCCGATCCGGCTACCGGCGCTCGCCGGTCTGGCGGGGCGGCGGGATCGCGCACGGGCCCCATCCGCGCAGTTTCGAGCAGCGGCTGCCGAAGGCCGTGGCGCGTCTGGCGTTCCGCCGGGCGATGAGTGACAAGATCGTCGCGGGCGACGTCAAGGTCGTCGATGAGTTGACGCTCGGACAGCCGAAGACCAAGGAGTTCGCGGGCGTCCTGAAGTCGCTGGGCGTCGGGGCGAAGGTGCTGGTGATCGTGGACCGGATCGCGCCGGATCTGGCTCTGGCCTCGCGGAACCTCGCGGGCGTCGAACTGGTGGCGGCTCGCGACGTGTGCACGGTTCAGGTGGTGCGGCATCGAGTCGTGGTGGCGACCCGCTCCGCGATGGATGCGCTGAAGGCGCGGCTGGCGAGCCGGGCCGGGAGGGCCGCATGAAGGGCGTTTCGGTGATTGTGCCGGCGCTGCAGTTGACGGAGAAGGGAACCCGGCTGAATGCGGCGGAGAACAAGTACTTCTTCAAGGTTCCGACGGCCGCCAACAAGCAGCAGATCAAGGCCGCGGTGGAGAAGCTGTTCAAGGTGTCGGTCCTGGCGGTCAACACCATGAACTACGAAGGCAAGAAGAAGCGCGAGCGCACCGCCCAGTACGGGAAGACGGCCGACTGGAAGCGGGCGATCGTGACCCTGAAGCAGGGCGACAAGATCGAATTCGAATAGGAATCAGCCATGGCTCTGAAGCGATTCAAACCGACGACGCCCTCCCTGCGCTTTACCGCGCTGTCGGCGTTCGAGGACATCACGAAGTCGAAGCCGGAGCGGTCGCTGATCGCCTCGAAGCAGTCCAAGGCCGGCCGGAACAACGCGGGTCGCGTCACGGTTCGGCACCGGGGCGGCGGGCACAAGCGCAAGTACCGGATCATCGACTTCCGGCGTGACAAGACCGGAGTGGCGGCGAAGGTGGCGGCGATCGAGTACGATCCCAACCGCTCGGCCCGGATCGCGTTGCTGAACTACGTGGACGGCGAGAAGCGGTACATTCTGGCGCCGGTCGGGCTGCAGGTTGGCGCCACGCTTCTTTCGGGCCCGGACGCCGAGGCGGTCCTGGGGAATGCCCTTCCGCTGGAGCGGATACCCATGGGCACACCGGTGCACAACATTGAGCTGACGCCGGGACGCGGGGGGCAGTTGGTCCGGGGCGCCGGGCAGCTGGCCCAGCTCATGTCGCGCGAGGGCGGTTTCGCGAACATCCGGCTGCCGTCGGGCGAGATCCGGATGATCAGCGTGAAGTGCATGGCCACGGTGGGCCAGGTCGGCAACGTGGATCACGAGAGCGTGAGCCTGGGCAAGGCCGGCCGGAAGCGCTGGCTCGGCATCCGACCGACGGTGCGCGGTGTGGCGATGAACCCGGTCGACCACCCGATGGGCGGCGGCGAGGGGCGAACCTCCGGCGGCGGACATCCGGTTTCGCCGTGGGGCGAGCTGGCCAAGGGAAAGAAGACCCGCGGGCGCCGGAAGCCGTCGGGCAAGTTCATCATCAAGCGGAGAAAGTAGGCCATGGGTCGTTCCATCAAGAAGGGGCCGTTCGTCGACGACAAGCTCCTGAAGAAGGTCGAGCGGATGAATCGCAGCGGCGAGCGGCGCGTCATCAAGACGTGGTCGCGCCGCTCGATGATCATTCCGGATTTCGTGGGCCACACGATGGCGGTTCACAACGGGAAGCAGCACATCGCCATCTACATCACCGAGAACATGGTGGGGCACCGTCTCGGGGAGTTCGCGCCGACCCGGATTTTCCGGAAGCACGGCACGACGACCGACAAGGCGGTGGCGCTGAAGTAGGACGGCTGCGGGGTGGCGCATGCGACGCATGGACCCGAGTGGAAGCAGGCGGGTGCGGGTCGTCGCGCTGGCGGCGCTGGTCAGCGTGTGTTTCGGGTCGGTCGGGCGGGCGGATGCTGATGTCGACCGAGCGGAATCGGAGCGGCTGCGCTTCGACGAGGCCGGGCCGCCCGGCGGGATCGGACCGGAGCTGGCGACGGCGCCGGGCGCAGTGAGTGTGTTGGATGTGAACCGGGCGCTGGGGATGTTGATTCTCAACGCGGGCGTCCGGCAGGGGATTCGGCCGGGGATGGGGCTGATCGCCGTCCGTGATGGGCGGCCGGTCGCCCGGGTCCGGGTGGTGGACGCGCGGCGGGAGATCGCCGGCGCCGTGATCGAGCAGACGGAGTCCGGCCGCTATCCCGAAGTAAGGGACGGCTTGCTGATGGTGGCGGGGTCCCGCGACTAGAGGGACGGAGACTATGGAAGTCAAGGCAACGACAAAGTACGTGCGGATCGCGCCACGGAAGGCGCGGAACTTGGCGTCGGCCATTCAGGGGCTGCCGGTTCCGGAGGCGCTCAAGATCGTGCAATTCAGCGAGCGGAAGGCGGCGACGCTGATCGGCAAGACGATCAAGTCGGCAATCGCCAACGCCGAGAATAACGCGAAGCTGTCCGCGGACACGCTGCGCGTGAAGGAGGCAGTGGTCGAGCCCGGCCCGGCGCTGCGGCGGTTCTGGCCTCGCGCCCGGGGCTCGGCAAGCCCGATCCGGAAGCGGACGAGCCATATCAAGATTACACTGACGGACGACGGCGCCGCGGCTCAGTAGCGGCTACGGACGGGTGGAAAGGAGTAGCCTGTGGGACAGAAGGTCAATCCTGTCGGGTTTCGCGTAGCGGTCAACAAGAATTGGCGCTCGCGATGGTACGCCGACAAGAAGCAGTACGGCAGCCTCGTGATTGAGGACGGCAAGATCCGGGACCTGGTCAAGAGGCGCCTGGAGTCGGCGGCGGTGGCCGACGTCATCATCGAGCGCTATGCGAACCGGGTTCGCGTGACGATCTGCACGGCCCGGCCGGGCATCGTCATCGGACGCAAAGGCCAGGACATCGAGAAGATTCGCGAGGAACTGGCGAAGCGGACGGGCAAGGAGATCTACATCGAGATCCAGGAGATCCGGAACGCCGACATTCATCCGCAGCTGGTCGCCGAGAACATTGCGCTGCAGCTGACGCGGCGTGTGTCGCTGCGGCGGGCGATGAAGCGGTCGATCCGGATGGCCATGGAGCAGGGCGTCGAGGGGATCAAGATCCGGGCCTGCGGCCGGCTGGGCGGATCCGAGATTGCCCGGATCGAATGGTACAAGGAAGGGCGGATTCCGCTCCACACGCTCCGTACGAATATCGAGTACGGGTTTGCCGAGGCCGCGACGGTGGCGGGCCGGATCGGCGTGAAGGTGTGGGTCTGTCGCCAGAAGGATGAGCCGGAGCGCGAAGTGAGGGGGAAAGCTCATGCCGCTAATGCCTAAGAGGGTGAAGTACCGCAAGGTGCAGCGGGGCAATCGCCGCGGCACCGCGCAGGCGGGAAACACGCTGTCGTTCGGTGAGTACGGGCTGAAGTCGTTGGGGCGGGCGTGGGTGAAGGCGACTCAGATCGAGGCGTGTCGCGTGGCCGTGAACCGCCACCTGAAGCGCCGGGGCAAGGTGTGGCTCCGCGTCTTTCCGGACAAGCCGGTGACCAAGAAGCCGCTGGAAACGCGAATGGGGAAGGGCAAGGGCGCGCCGGAATTCTGGGTGGTGGTGGTTCGCCCGGGCATGGTGCTGTTCGAGATCGACGGCGTGCCGGAGCACTTGGCGCGCGAGGCGCTGCGCCTGGCCGCGTCGAAACTGCCCATCCGCACGATGTTTGTCATGCGCCACGCCGCGTAGCGGGGCGCTGGAGGGGTTGGAGCGAGATGAAGCCGAGTAAACTGAGAGAGCTGACGCCGGAGGAATTGCGGCGGCAGTTGGATGACACGCAGGCGGAACTGCTGAACCTGCAGGTTCGCAAGGCGACCCGGCAACTGGAGCAGCCTTCGCGCATCCGGCTGCTGAGGCGGGAATTGGCGCGGATCCAGACGTTGATGCGCGAGCGTGCGCAAGCGGTGAGGTGACCTGATGGAAGCGGCCGAAAGCAAGCGCGGAGTGCGCAAGGAACGCATCGGCGTCGTCACAAGCGACGCGATGAACAAGACGATCATCGTGGAGACGGAGCGCCGCGTGCGGCATCCGCTGTACGGCAAGGAGATGCGGCGCTTCAAGAAGTTCTATGCCCATGACGAGGAGAACCGCGCCAAGGTGGGAGACAAAGTCCGGATCGTGGAGATCCGACCGCTGAGTCGCCTGAAGCGGTGGCGGCTGGTGGAAGTCCTGGGCGCAAAGACAGAATCCAACGCGGTGGGCGGTTGACATGATTCAGGAAGAAACTGATCTGGAAGTCGCGGACAACACGGGAGCCCGCCGTGCCCGATGTTTCCGCATCCTCGGGCAGCGCAAGCGCTATGCCTATATCGGGGACGTGATCCGGGTGGCCGTCAAGGAGGCGCAGCCGGGCGGCATGGTGAAGAAGGGGCAGGTCTGCCGCGCGATCATCGTTCGGACGAAGGGGCCCGTTCGCCGGGTGGACGGCAGCATCTTGCGGTTCGACACGAACGCCGTCGTGCTGGTGGACGACAAGCTCAATCCGCTCGGCACGCGAATTTTCGGACCGGTGGCGCGGGAACTGCGAGACCGGAACTTTATGAAGATCATCTCGCTCGCGCCCGAGGTCATTTGAGGGACAGAACGCATGCACATCCGACGGAATGACATCGTGACTCCCATGAGCGGCAGCCAGGCGTCTGGCGGCCGGACGGGAAAGGTGCTGCAGGTGATCCGGTCCAAGAACCGGGTGGTCGTCGAGGGGATCAACCTCGTCAAGAAGCACATGCGGAAGAGCCAGGACAACCCCAAGGGCGGGATCGTCGAGAAGGAAGCGTCGCTGCCGGTGTCGTCCCTGATGCTCTTCTGCCCGCAGTGCAAGAAGGGGGTTCGGGTTCGGCGGGTGGTGGAGAGCGGGAAGAAGGTCCGCGCATGCCGGAAGTGCCGGCATCCGTTCGACAGCTGAGGGCAGGTGAATTTATGGCTGGATTGAAAGACAGGTATCAGACGGACATCGTCCCGGCTCTGGTGAAGGCGCTTGGGCTGAAGAACCGGATGCAGGTTCCGCGCCTCGTGAAGATCGTCGTGAACATGGGGTTCAGCGCGGCGACCGACAAGGATGCGCAGAAGATGGCCGCGGCGGATCTGGCGCGGATCTCGGGGCAGAACCCGGTGATCACGAAGTCGCGGAAGAGCATATCGAACTTCAAGTTGCGAGCCGGGATGCCGATCGGCGCCAAGGTCACCCTGCGCGGACAGCGCATGTACGACTTCATGGAGCGATTCGTGCACGCGGCGCTGCCGCGCATCCGCGATTTCCGGGGCGTGTCCGCCAGCGGATTCGACGGGCGGGGCAACTTCACGATGGGTGTGCAGGAGCAGATCATCTTCCCTGAGATCAACCCGGACGATGTGAAGCGAACGCAGGGGATGGACATCACCTTCGTAACCACGGCAACATCGGACGACGCGGCGCGTGAACTGATGACGCGCCTCGGCCTGCCGTTTGCGAAGACGAAAGACCGGTAAACGCGAGCAAGGGAGACCTCCGTTGGCTAAGAAGTCACAGATAGCGAAGGCGAACCGCCCGCCCAAGTTCAGCTCGCGGCGGTACAACCGCTGCAAGCGCTGCGGGCGCCGGCATGCGTACATGCGGAAGTTCAGCGTGTGCCGAATCTGCTTCCGGGAACTGGCCTCGTTCGGCCTGATGCCCGGCGTGATCAAGTCGAGCTGGTAGGAAGACGAATATGAGTCCATCGGATCCAGTGGCAGACATGTTGAACCGCATCCGGAACGCCCTCATGTCGGGCGCGACGGTCGCGGAAGTTCCGCACTCCAAGCTCAAGAGCGAGATCGCGCGCATCCTGAAGCGCGAGGGGTTCATCGCCGACTACGTCGTCGAGGGCAGCGGACCGGGGAAGGCGATGCGCCTGTTCCTGAAGTACCACGCCGACCGGCAGCCGACGATCCGGGGGCTGCGCCGGATCAGCAAGCCGGGCCTGCGCCGCTATGTCACGTGCGACAAGGTGCCGCGGGTGCTGGGCGGGATGGGAGTCGCGATCCTCAGCACGTCCGGCGGCATCGTCACGGACAGCGAGGCGCGTAAGCTCAATAAGGGCGGGGAAGTGCTTTGTTACGCGTGGTAGGTCCCGGGCGGCAGGCGCCCGGTAGCCGACGCGCGGTGCGTTGAGGTGTTGTCATGTCGAGAATAGGCATCAAGCCGGTGGAGATTCCATCCGGCGTCACCGTTCAAGTCAAGGGGGCGACGGTGTCGGCCAAGGGGCCGCAGGGCGAGCTGTCGCTGTCGCTACCGCCGGGCATCACGGCCGCACTGAAGGACGGTCGGGTCCTCGTGTCCCGCCCGGACGACAGCCGCCAGAGCAAGAGCTTTCACGGCCTGGGCCGGAGCCTGCTGGCGAACATGGTTCAGGGCGTGGCGAAAGGGTACTCGCGGGAACTGGAGCTTCAGGGTGTCGGCTTCCGCGCCGCCGCGCAGGGCAGCAAGCTGACGCTGTCCGTGGGATATTCCAGCCCGGTGGAGTATCAGGCGCCGGCTGGCATCAAGCTGGCGGTCAAGGAGAGCCTCATCACGGTAAGCGGGCCGGACAAGAAGACGGTGGGCGACGTGTCGGCCCGGATCCGGTCTTTCTATCCGCCGGAGCCGTACAAGGGCAAAGGCATTCGGTACAAGGGCGAGTATGTCCGGCGCAAGGCCGGAAAGACGGTGGCGTAAACTATGAGCCTGAAGACGCGAAAAGAGTTCGTTCGGCGGCGGCACCTGCGCCTGCGGAAGCTGGTGCACGGCACCCCGGAGCGGCCGCGGATGGCCGTGGCGGTCACGATCAAGCACATGTACGTGCAGTTCATCGACGACGCGGCCGGGGTGACCCTGGCCGCTGCATCGACGGCGGGCGAAGGGTTCGAGGGGAAGCACAACATAGCCGGCGCGCGCCAGCTCGGGCAGCAGGCGGCGGCGGTCGCCCGTGCCAAGGGCATTGAGGCGGTCGTGTTCGACCGCGGTGGCCGGAAGTACCACGGACGGGTGAAGGCAATTGCGGATGCGGCACGGGAAGCCGGGCTGAAGTTCTAGCGCCGGCCGCTTTGAGGAGCAAGACGAGTGAGTGACAAGATCGGCAGCATGGACGAAGAGAGAGCCGGCTCATCAGAGCTCGAGGAGCGCGTGGTGTTCGTCAACCGCTGCGCCAAGGTCGTCAAGGGCGGTCGGCGATTCAGCTTCAGCGCTGTCGTCGTTGTGGGGAACCGCGGCGGGTTGGTGGGGTACGGCTTCGGCAAAGCCAACGAGGTGGCGGATGCCATCCGCAAGGGCGGCGAGGCGGCCCGGAAATCGCTGTTTCGCGTCACGATGAAGGACCGAACCATTCCGCACGAGGTGACGGGCGTGTGCGACGGCGGGCGCGTTTTTCTGCGGCCGGCCTCTCCGGGCACGGGCGTGATTGCCGGAACGGGCGTTCGCGCGGTCATCGAGTTGGCGGGTATCCATGACGTACTGGCCAAGTCCCTTGGCAGCAGCAACAAGCTGAATGCGGTGAAGGCGACCGTTGATGCGCTCCAGCAGCTGCGGTCGCGGGAAGAGGTCCAAGAGTCGCGCCGCGTGAAGGAACCGGCGGCAACCAATCCGTAGGAACGGGCTATGAATTTGCATTCACTGACGAATACGACGGGGGCACGGAAGACGCGGATGCGCGTCGGCCGAGGGCAGGGGTCTGGCAAGGGCAAGACGGCTGGGCGCGGGCACAAGGGCCAGTACGCCCGCTCCGGTCACAAGCACAAGGCCGGTTTTGAAGGCGGCCAGATGCGACTCGCCCGGCGGCTGCCGAAGCGCGGGTTCACCAGCCCGAATCGCGTGGCGTACATTCCCATCAATGTGGAGTGGCTAGCCCGGTTCGATGATGGGGCTGAGGTTACGCCGGAGATCCTGAAGAACAGCGGCTTGGCCAAGGGGTCCGGCGATGGCGTCAAGATTCTCGGATCGGGCGATCTGAAGAAGAAACTGCGAGTGAAGGCTCACGCATTCAGCGCGTCGGCTCGGGCCAAGATCGAGGCCGCGGGCGGGGCGTGCGAAGTGATCGGCGCCGCGGGCGCGTAATCCGAACGAACCGACATGCTGTCAGCCTTTACCAACTCATTCAAGATCCCCGAGCTGAGGGCCAGGATCCTCTTCACTCTGGGAATCATATTCGTCTGCCGGATTGTAGCCAACGTTCCGACCCCAGGGGTCGATGCGGCGGCGCTCCGTCGGATCATCGAGGACATCCAGGGGCAGGTGGGGGGCGGGTTCCTCGGGTGGATCGACATGTTCAGCGGCGGCGCGCTTGCCAACTGTGCTGTCGGCGCGCTGGGGATCATGCCGTACATCAGCGCCTCGATCATCATGCAGTTGATGACGGCCATCATCCCGACGCTGGAGCGCCTGGCGCGCGAGGGCGACGTGGGGCGCCAGAAGCTGATTCAGTATTCGCGCTACCTGACGCTGCTGCTGTGCCTGATCCAGGGGTACTTCTGGGCGGTGATGCTGGAAAATCCGGCTCAGCTTGGAATCAATCAGCCCATCGTGCTGGCCCCGGGCATCGGGTTCCGGCTCCTGACCGTGGTGACCATGACGGGCGGCACCATGCTGCTGATGTGGCTGGGCGAGCAGATCACGTCGCGCGGCATCGGAAACGGCATCTCGCTCATCATCACGATCAGCATTATCAGCCGGCTTCCCGGGGCGGTGAATGCCACGATGAACATGTTCCGCCGGGTTGAGGGCGTGACGCAGTTCTCGCCGTTCCATCTCGTCGGCATGCTGGTCATGCTCTTCCTGGTGATCGCCGGAACCATTGCCGTGACCCAGGCGCAGCGCCGGGTGCCGATACAGTATGCGAAGCGGGTCGTGGGTCGGAAGGTGTACGGCGGACAGAACACGTACATGCCACTCCGAATCAACTACTCCGGCGTCATGCCGATCATCTTCGCCCAGTCGATCCTGATGTTCCCGGCGGCCATCCTGAAGCGAATTCCCATGGACTTCGCCCAGCAACTGGGGGACGACTTGGTGCGCGGAGGAACGGTCTACATGATCCTGTACGGCCTGATGATCCTGTTCTTCTCGTACTTCTGGGTGGCCACCCAGTTCAACCCGATCCAGATTGCTGACGACCTGAAGAAGCATGGCGGATACGTGCCGGGCATCCGGCCGGGCCGGCCGACCGCAGAGTTTTTGGATCAGACGATGACGCGCATTACCCTGGCCGGCGCCGTATTCCTGACCGTGATTGCCGTGATCCCGTCGATCATGGCTCAGCAGTTCGGCGTGCCGTGGGTCGTGGCGTCGTTCTTCGGCGGCACGAGCCTGCTGATCGTGGTTGGCGTGGTACTGGACACGATGCGCCAGGTCGAGTCTCACCTGTTGATGCGGCACTATGACGGCTTCCTCACCAAGGGCAAGCTGCGGGGGCGGAGGTAGGATCGATGAAGGTGATCATACTGCTGGGCGCACCCGGAGCCGGAAAGGGAACGGCGGCCGAGGGAATCAAGACCCGTGCCGGCTATGTGCACGTGTCGACGGGGGACATGCTGCGCGAGTCGGTGAAGCAGGGCACGCCCGTCGGTCGGAAGGCGGAAGCCTTCATGAAGCGGGGCGAGCTGGTTCCGGACTCGATCATCATGCAACTGGTGGACGACCGCTTGGGCGGCGGATCCGGAGATGGCCGGTACATGTTCGACGGGTTTCCGAGGACCATCGATCAGGCCCGGATGCTGGACGACCAGCTGGCGAAGCGCGGTGCAAGGGTGGATTTCGTCTTCTGCCTAGACACCCCGCGGGACATTCTCATCAGTCGGCTGGCCGGGCGGCGAATCTGTCGGCAGTGCAATGCGAACTACCATGTCGTGAACATCCCGCCGAAGCGGGCGGGCGTGTGCGATGCGTGCGGCGGCGAGTTGTATCAGCGTCCGGACGACAGCGAGGGGACCGTCGTCAACCGTCTGGACGTCTTCGCCCGGCAGACTCAACCGCTGATTGAGTACTACGAGCGGAAGGGTGTTCTGGTGCGGATCGACGGCGGCCAGCACCGAGACCAGACCCTGAATGAGATCGTGAAGCGAATACAGTCCGGCTCGGCGTCATGATCATCATCAAGACGCCCGAGGAAGTGGCTCAGATGCGGGCGGCTTGCCGCATGGCGGCGAAGGTTCGGGATAGCCTGTCTCGGATGGTCAGCCCGGGCACGACGACGGCCGATCTGGACCAGTATGCGGCGGACTTGCTGAAGGGGTTCGGAGCGAAGAGTGCGTTCTTGGGGTATCGCGGGTTTCCGGGGAACATCTGCGTTTCGGTGAATGAAGAGGTTGTTCACGGTATCCCGGGAAATCGCCGGATTCAGCTGGGTGATGTAGTGAGTCTGGATGTCGGCGTGATGTTCGACGGGTTCGTGGGCGACACCGCGACGACGGTTATGGTGGGGGTGACGGATCCGGAGGTCGTCCGGCTGGTGACGGTTGCGCAGCGGGCGTTGGATGCGGGCATCGACCAGGCGCGGGCAGGCGGTCGCGTATCCGACATCTCGCATGCGATCGAGAAGGTGGTGACGGGGGGCGGGTTTTCGGTCGTGCGGGACTTCGTCGGGCATGGAGTGGGCCGGTCGATGCACGAGGACCCGCAGGTGCCCAATTTTGGGCCGCCGGGTCGGGGCGCCAAGCTGAAGGCCGGCATGACCTTGGCTCTGGAGCCGATGGTCAACGCGGGCGGAAGCGAGGTCAAGGTGATGGACAACGGGTGGACGGTGGTGACGGCGGATCGGAGCCCGTCGGCGCACGTCGAGCATACGGTGGCCATTCGGGAGGACGGAGCGGCGGAGATCTTGACGGTTGCCGACGACCGATAAATCGTTGGACAGACGGAAGCAGCATTGATAATCTCAACAATTTCAGGTGAAGTGGAATGAAGGTCCGGAGTTCGATCAAGCGTATTTGTGAGCGGTGCAAGATTGTGCGCCGCAAGGGTGTGGTTCGCGTGATCTGCACCAACCCTCGCCACAAGCAGCGGCAGGGATAAGGAGAGAACGGAAAATGCCTCGAATCCTGGGTGTCGATCTTCCCGGTAAGAAGCGGATTGAGTATTCGCTGTGCTATCTCTACGGGATTGGCCCGGCGCTAGCGCGGGAAGTGGTCGCGAAGGCCAAGATCGATCCGATCAAGCGCGCGGATGATTTGACTGATGAAGAGCTGGCGCGGATCATGACGATCCTTCAAGCGGGGTATCGGATCGAGGGTGACCTCCGTCGGGAAGTGTCGCAGAACATCCGGCGATTGATCAGCATCGGCAGCTACCGCGGAATCCGGCACAAGCGCGGGTTGCCGGTTCGCGGGCAGCGGACGAGCACCAATGCCCGGACCCGGAAGGGCCCGAGGAAGACGGTGGGCGCAGTCCGAAGCAAGGAAGCGCGCACGGCGGTCAAGAAAGACTGAGTAACAGCGAACGCGAAGAGGTAGGGCGCACAAGCCATGGCAGACGAACAGGACAAGGCGAAGGCGGACGGCGCAGCGCAGCAGGCGCCCGCGCCCACGCCGGCGGATACCGCTGCGGCGGGAGCGACGGATGGCGCGAAGCCGGGCGACGATCGGGGTCGGCCCGGGCGGGCGCCGAAGGGGCGGGGCGGGCGGCATGTGCCGTTCGGTATCGTGTATATCACGGCCTCCTTCAACAACACGATCATCACGATCACGGACCCCAAGGGCGCCACGGTGGCGTGGAGCAGCGCGGGTCGCGCGGGCTTCAAGGGCTCCCGAAAGAGCACGGCGTTCGCAGCAACGGTGGTCGGGCAGGAAGCGGCCCGCCAAGCTGTCAGCCGCGGTATGCGTGAGGTCGAAGTGCGAGTCCAGGGGCCGGGCGCCGGGCGCGAATCGGCCATCCGGGCACTGCAGTCGGCCGGCATGAGCGTAACCGTCATCAAGGATGTGACGCCCATGCCGCACAACGGCTGCCGGCCGCGCAAGCGTCGGCGGGTCTAGGACGAGACAGTCTGCCAGAGACAGGAGTTGATTTCGATGGGGCGATACACGGAAGCAGTCTGCAGGTTTTGTCGCCGGGAGGGCATCAAGCTCTTCCTCAAAGGCAATCGGTGCAACACAGCCAAGTGTCCGATTGAGACGGGCCGACCCGTCCCGGGCATGCACGGCCAGCGCAGCAACAAGCAGTCCGACTACGGGGCTCAGCTTCGCGAGAAGCAGCGCCTGCGGCGCTTTTACGGCATGCAGGAAGGGCAGTTCCGGATTTTCTTCGAGCGTGCCCTGCGCAAGCGCGGGATTACGGGCGAGGCGCTGCTCCAGCAGTTGGAGATGCGCTTGGACAATGTGGTGTACCGCCTCGGATTTGCGCAGTCCCGACGCACGGCCCGACAGTTCGTCACCCATGGCCACATGCTGGTCAACGGGCGCCGCGCTGATGTGCCGTCGATGATTCTGAAGCAGGGGTCCAAGGTCGAAGTGAAGAAGCGCTCGAACAGCCAGGAAGCCGCCAAGAAGGCTCTTGAGGGCTTCGAAAGCCGCCCCCTGTCTCCGTGGCTGACCCTGGACAAGGACGGGCTGAAGGGAGAGGTGCTGCATATCCCCTCGCGCGAGGAGATCCAGCCCTTCGCGAACGAGCAGCTCGTGGTGGAACTGTACTCGAAGTAACCGCGCGGGCGGTGCCCGGACGCGTTTCTGGACGGAAGGATTCAGACCATGCCTATACGATTGAGTCGATTCGAGATGCCCAAGCGGCTGGTGAAAGACGACGTTTCAGCCACGGCCACCTATGGCAAGTTCTACGCCGAGCCACTGGAGGCTGGGTACGGTCGCACGCTGGGGAACTCGCTGCGGCGCGTGCTCCTGTCGTCCTTGGAAGGGGCGGCCATATCCTCGGTGAAGATCGAGGGAGCTCCTCACGAGTTCTGTTCGCTTCCGGGCGTCGTTGAGGACGTGACCGACATCATCCTCAACCTGAAGGGCGTGCTTCTGAAGATGCATACGCGGGAGCCGCGCATGCTGACCGTGAAGGTCAAGGGGCCGGGCGAAGTGACCGCTGGCGCGATTCAGACGGATGGGACCGTCGAGGTGCTCAATCCGGATCACCACCTGGCTACCCTGTCGGATGACGGCAAGCTCGAGATGGAGCTTGAGGTCAGGATCGGTCGCGGATTCTGCCCGGCCGACTGGAACAAGAAGGAAGATCAGGAGATCGGTCGGATTCCGATCGATTCCATCTTTTCGCCTGTGACGCGCGTGAATTTTGCGGTCGAGAACACCCGTGTGGGGCAGCGCACGGACTATGACAAACTGGTTGTCGAGGTCTGGACGGATGGGCGTATCGCCCCGGACGAAGCGCTGACCGCTTCGGCCGCCGTGCTCCGGCACCACCTCGATGTCTTTGTGAATTTCCGAAAGGACGTCGTGGAGTTTGAGGAGACCGAGCGACAGGTCGATGCGCAGAAGGAGGAGCTGCGAAAGGTTCTCGCGATGAGCGTGAACGAGATCGAGCTCAGCGTCCGCGCGGCCAACTGCCTGAACAACGCGAATATCACGACAGTCGGCGAACTGGCGCAGAAGACGGAAGCCGATATGCTGAAGTATCGCAATTTCGGCAAGAAGTCCCTCAACGAGATCAAGACCAAGCTGCTGGAGCTCAAGCTCTCGCTGGGCATGAAGATCGAAGGCGATCTGCTGAAGCCGGCCGATCAGCCGGTGGCCGTCGAGCAGAAGTAACGAACGACGGCCGACCGGCGGCCGTCTTGAGACGGGTGGGAAAGACCGATGCGACACAGGAAGAACGCAGTCAAGCTTGGCCGGACGGCCGAGCACCGCAGTGCGATGCTGGCCTCGCTGGTGTGCAGCCTGATCGAACGGCGGCGAATTGAAACGACGTTGCCGAAGGCTCGGTTGGCCCGCCGCGTCGCCGAGAAGATGGTGACGCTTGGAAAGACGGGAACGCTGGCGGCCCGACGTCAGGCGATCGCACAGCTGCGGCGCAAGGATCATGTCGCGCAGCTGTTCACCGACATCGTCCCTCAGTATGCCGCCCGGAAGGGCGGATACACGCGGATCCTGAAGCTCCGGCGCCGGACCAGCGATGGGGCCCAGATGGCCCTTCTGGAGTGGGTGGATCTGGCTCCGATTCCGGTGGCCCCAAAGGGCAAGCCGAAGGGCGACGCGAAGGCGGTCGAACCCGCGGCGGCCGACGACAAGAAGGAGTAGGCACGAGGGTCGATTCGGAATGCCGGATCGGCGCAACGCCCTCAGCCGCAAGTCCCGCGGCTGAGGGCGGTTGCATTCCGGGGGCGGGCGCTCCCGTGCCGGACCTTGCGGGCTGCAGCAGAGCGTGCTAGCGTCTGATTTGGTGCTATTCTGGCCGGCCGCATCCCCGCGGCTTTCCGGCGTGCGGTTCGTCGGGGTGTAGCGCAGCCTGGTAGCGCGTCAGCCTTGGGCGCTGAAAGTCGCGGGTTCAAATCCCGCCGCCCCGACCATCCGAACCCGGTTTCATGCGGCGAGCGCGGTCAGCTGAAATCCGACTGAGCGGCCGAGCGCCCAGGGGGGTGGACCGATGCCGAGCGATATGAGGCGAGTGCGGGCACGAGAGGCGGTGAAGCGCGGCGGCCTCTCCCGGCGTGAGTTTCTGGCGCTCTCGGCGGCATCGGCGGCGGCGGCTCTGACCGGGTGCGCCACGAATCCCGCTACCAAGCGCCGGGAGCTCATGCTGCTCTCCGAGTCCGACGAGGTCCGGATAGACAAGCAGAACTCGCCTCACCAGTTTTCGGCGGACTACGGGCCAGCCCGAGACACCGGACTGAACGACTACATCTCGCTCGTGGGAAACGGCGTCGCGGGCGCCTCTGACCGGCCGAGCATGCCGTACTCCTTCCGTGTTGTGAACGCGGCGTATGTGAACGCCTACGCCTTTCCCGGGGGCAGCATCGCGGCGACTCGGGGGATCGTGGTGCATCTGAACAACGAAGCGGAGCTCGGCGCTCTTCTGGGGCACGAGATCGGCCACGTGTGTGCCCGCCACACCGCTCAGCAGATGACGAAGAGCATCGTGGCGATGGCGGCGGTGAGCGGCATCGGCCTCTACGCCGAGCGTCATTGGAACCAATACGCTCCCATCGCCGCGGGCCTCGGGCAGGTGGGGGCGGGAGCGCTTCTGGCACGCTACAGCCGGGCGAACGAGCGCCAGGCTGACTCCCTCGGGCTGGCGTATGCGACCGGCGCCGGTCTGAGCGCCGACGGCATGGTGGGGCTCATGTCCCTGCTGAAGAGCCTCTCGACGAGCAAGCCGAGCGCCATGGAACTCATGTTTGCCACGCATCCCTGGAGCGGCGAGCGCTACGATACCGCCATCGCGGAGGTGCAGGGCGGTTACAATGCGCAGCGAAGCCTGCCGCTCAATCGCGAACGGTTCATGGACGGCACGGCCGCGCTCCGGCAGATCAAGCAGGCGATCGAGGAAATGCAGAGTGGCGACAAGTCGATGATGGCCGGCCGCTTCACCGAAGCCGAATCGCATTTCGCCTCTGCCCTCAGGCAGGCTCCGGAAGACTATGCGGGCCTGATGTCGATGTCCAAGTGCCTGCTCGCGCAGAATCGGAACCAGGAGGCACTCGAGTACGCGCGGCGAGCCCGGCAAGTCTATCCGGAGGAAGCTCAGTCCACTCACCTGAACGGCGTCACCAAACTGGCCGGCGGACGCTACGAGGGTGCGCTGGAGGATTTCCGCCAGTACGAGCGGATGCTGCCGGGCAATCCGAACACGAGCTTCTTTGAAGGGCTGTGCTTGGAGAAGATGGGGCGGCGCGAGCAGTCGGCGCAGGCATACGGCCGATATCTTCGGATCACGGGCGGGGGCGAGCACGGAGCGTACGTTCAGAGCCGGCTGGCTGGGTGGGGTTACCTGACGCAGCCGTAGCCGGCGATGCCTGCCGCCTGATCGTCATGGCGGCTAGACGCGGACCTTGACCACGATCTTCCGTACGGCGGCAGGCTGGTCCTCCGCGATGCCCGGCATGTGTGCGTCGGCCGGCCAGAGAACCAGGAATGTCCCCGGGCCCGCGGACAGGAAGTCTCCGGCCCCGGACAGCAGCAGGTAGTCGGCCTTCTCGTCGTATGCCTGCGTTACGGTCATTCCCGCCGTGCATGCGTAGCCGATCTTCTCGCGTCCGGAGGCGACGAACTGAACGTCAATGTATCTGCGGTGCGCCTCCCACTTGCCCTCCGCCAGGGGGCGGGTCTTGTAGTCGGCTACCATGGCGTAGACGTCGTCGGCTTGGATTTCATGCCGACCGGCGGGCAGGGCGTGGAGATCTGGTCGCTGGAGAAACTCGAGCGCCCGCCGGATGCCGGGGCTGACTGCGTAATACAGGGCGGCGTTCTGCAACTGGTCGACGATCATGGCAGGGAATCCTCCGTGTGCGCCCGGAAGGACCGGGCAAGCATTGGCGCGGATTATGGCCGGATGAGAACGGCAGTCAACGAAATAGTCCCGAAATAGTCCCGACAATGAGGGCATGCGCAGGGACTGGGGAGGGGGGGGCTGTTGGTTCTCAGGGCGTTCCGACTGAAACGGGGGTTCCTGATCGGCACGATTCGCGAGACGCTTCGCACATCGCCAAGGCGGCGATGGCCTCGCCCGTCGGCACGCGCTCGAAGGGGAGTCCTGACCGGATCTGCCGGGCAAAATAGTCGATCTGGGCGCCGTATGCATCTACGGGCGGCAATCTTGGCGAGAACGGCCGCCCTCTGGCGGGAAACACGCGCAGCTGTCGACTGTGTTCACGCCAAGAGTCCATCTCCAGGACGGCCTCGTCGCATGCGATGCTGAAGTACATCCGGAAGGGATATGACGGCGGCATGGCGAAGGAGGCCTGGACGTGTCCGGTTGTGTCGGTCGAGTAGCGCAGACGGCTGAAGACGCTGTTGATCCCGCCCGCCTGTCGAGCGCCGACGGCGCATACCCGGTCCGGCGCTCCCAGTATCTGAAGCACGAAGTCCATGTCGTGGATCTGGAGATCCAGAACAGCTCCCCCGCTGACGGATTCCCGGCGCATCCACGTGTTCCACGACGGGGGGGGCGATAGCCGGCGGCAGTCGACTGACCGGACGCGGCCGAACCGGCCAGCCCGGATCGCCGTCACGGCGTACGCGTATTCGGGCCAGAATCGAAGGACATGGGCGACCATGAGGCGGACGCCGCGTCGGTCGGCCTCTTGCGCCATGTGGCGGGCTTTATCAACGGTCAAGGCGAGCGGCTTCTCGCACAGCACGTGAAGTCCGAGCGAGCCAGCCTCCGCGGCCAGCGCCCCATGCCGCCGCGTCGGCAGGCAGAGATCCACGGCGTCGGGGTTGGTTGCATCGACGGCGGATTCGAGCCCGGTGAAGACGGGCAGCCGAAACTCGCGCCCCAGGCTCATTGCACGACTTCGGGTTCGACTGAGAACGCCGACGTACTGCACCGATCGCAGCCGTCGGGCCGAGGCCAGGTGCGTGCGCCCCATGAACCCGGCGCCGACCAGCAGCATCCTCAAGGGGCTTGCCTTCATCGTCAACCTCGCCGTGCCGGCGCATGCGCGATGCCGCACGTGCGCCGGGATGGGTTTGCCTTACGAGTCCACAATGTAGAGCGCAGCCTTCTGCTTCGCAAGCGGAGGCTATAGTGTTGGCGGCATGCGGTCGGGTGCTATAATCCCGGCACAGACATTGTGGAATGCCGCACCGTGTGAACACAGCCACCCGAATCCTGCCGTGGGACCTGCCGTGACGTCCAATCCGGTACAGCGTGAAAGCGTGTCGTGGGACAGCGCCCGCCGTCAGTTGGACGGCGGGATGCTCAGTATCCTCATGCCGGCTCGGAACCTGGCTTCCGTCATCGTTGAGAATGTTCGGACGGTGCGGGCTCTTTTTGCGGGAAACGTGCCGTTCGAGATCGTCGTTGTGGACGACGGCAGCACGGACGGGACCGGCGTCGAGCTCCAGAAGCGCGCGGCGGAGTTTCCGGAGCTGCGCGTCGTTGTTCTCCCGGCCAATGCGGGGAAGGGCGATGCGCTTCGCCAGGGGTTCGAAGTCAGCCGGGGGAGCCACGTGGTCTTTCTCGACGCCGACCTCGACCTGACGCCCCGGCTGTTGCCCCACTTCTTCGAGGTGATGGAGCAGACGCGCTCGGACATCGTGATCGGATCGAAGCGGCATCCCCAGTCCGTCTTGGATTACCCCCGCTTCCGGCGCGTGGTGAGTTCAATCTACTACTTCATGATCAAGATGATGTTTGGTCTGCCGATTCACGACACGCAGACTGGGATCAAGCTGTTCAAGCGGGCGGCGGTGGCCTGGGTATTCCCCCGGATGCTGGTCAAACACTTTGCGTTCGACCTCGAGATTCTCTCGATCGCGCACGAGCACGGGTTTCGCATTGCCGAGGCTCCGGTTGTGCTCGATTTCCACGGTGGCGGGCTGGGGTGCGTCCGGCCTTCGGCCGTCCGGTCCGTTCTGCATGACACGCTGGCCGTGTTCTATCGGCTGAAGATCCTGAGGTACTATCAGTCGATTCCCGACTCGCGCATGCCGGAGCCTCCTCCGCTGGTGTCCATCATCATCGCGTATCCGGGCCCGACGGGGTATCTGGACGAGGCTTTGGCCGGCATCGCGAAGCAGACCTACCGCCGCTTCGAGGTGATCCTGCTTCCCGACGAGCCGAGCGGCCGGATCTGGGGCGATGGCATTCGCGAGATTCCCACGGGTCGCCGGCGGCCCGCGGAGAAGCGCAACGTGGGGCTGGCTCAAGCACGGGGCGAGATCGTGGCGTTCCTGGACGACGACGCGTATCCGGCGTCCGACTGGCTGGCGCGCGCCCTTGGCTATTTCGCGGACCCGGCCGTCGGGGCGGTGGGAGGGCCCGGCGTTACGCCGCCCAACGATCCCTACCTCGCTCAGGTCAGCGGCTGGGCGTACGCGAACCGGCTGGTGTCCGGCGGATTCAGATACCGATACGCGCCGGACCGGGTGCGCACGATCGATGACTATCCATCGTGCAACTTGTTCGTGCGGACGGACTGCATGCGGGAGATCGGCGGATTCCGGACTGACTACTGGCCCGGCGAGGACACGTATCTCTGCATGGAGCTGGTGCATCGCAGCCGGAAGATCATCTACGAGCCGCGCAGCCTGGTGTATCACCACCGCCGCCCGGTGTTTCGTCCCCACTTGAGGCAAGTCGGACGCTATGGCTTGCACCGGGGCTATTTCGCGCGGCACTTCCCGACCAATTCGCGCCGGATCTCGTACATGATTCCGTCCCTGTTCGTGGCTGGCTTGGTTTCGGGTGGCATCCTTTCTGCGGTGTTCCCTCCGGTTCGGCCTCTGTATGTCGGGGCCCTGGCCGCCTACGGGGGCATCACGCTCGCGTGCACGTTTTCGCGGCGGATCCCCGACTGGATGATGACATGGCTGGCCGTCATGCTGACCCACGTCGTGTACGGAGCCCGGTTCATCATGGGCTGGTTCAGCCCCGGGCTTCCCGGGGAAGTCCAGCGCTTCGACCACCCGTCCGAGGGGGGCGCGTCATGAGGGTGATGATCGGCTATCCGCCGCTGCCGTCGGAAAAGGGCGTTCCGCTGCTGTCGCAGAATCGGCAGTTTCAGTGGTTCAACAAGCCGACCTTCGTCTACCCCATGGTGCCGGCCTATGCTGCGACCATGGCGGCGCGTGCCGGACATGAAGTGTGCTGGGCGGATGGCATCGCCGAGCGGTGGTCTCCCGACGAGTTCGAGCGGCGGTTCGTCTCATTCGCCCCGGACGTCCTGCTGGTGGAAACCAAGACGCCGGTGGTGCGGAGGCACTGGACGATCGTGCGCCGGCTGAAGGAACTGCTTCCGTCTTGTCGGATTGCGCTGTGCGGCGACCACGTCACGGCTCTCCCGCGCGAGAGCATGGAGTCGTGCCCGGCCGACTACGTCATCACAGGCGGCGACTACGATTTTGGGCTGATGGGCGTACTCGAGCATCTACGGTCGGGCGCGGCGCTGCCATCCGGACTCCACCACCGCCTCGACGGGGCGCTGGCCGACACGGGCCCATTCGAACTGCAGCACGACCTGAACGCGCTGCCGATGATCGACCGTGACCTGACGCGCTGGGCGCTCTACAGCGTGGAGAACGGCAATTTCAAGTATACGCCGGGCACGTACACGATGGCGGGCCGGGACTGCTGGTGGGGGAAGTGCGCGTTCTGCTCCTGGACGACGCTGTACAACAAGTGGCGGCAGCAAAAGCCCGGGAAACTGCTCGACGAGATCGGCTCTCTTCTGGAGCGCTATCCCATCCGGGAGATCTTCGACGATTCCGGGTGTTTTCCGGCGGGGCGCTGGCTGCGGGAGTTCTGCGACGGAATGGTCGAGCGAGGGTACCACAAGCGTGTGGTCATGGGCTGCAACATGATTCCGGGCGTGCTGAGCCAGGACTTGTACGATCGGATGGCGAAGGCCAACTTCCGCTTCGTCCTGTTCGGCCTCGAGTCCGCGAGCCAGGAGACGCTGGACCGGATCAACAAGCACGGTAAGGCCCGCGACATCGAGCAGTCGATGCGGATGGCCAAGCAGGCGGGGCTGGAGCCGCACGTGACCTGCATGGTCGGCTACCCGTGGGAGACCCGCGAGCAGGCGCGCGCGACCATCGGCCTGACGAGGCGGCTGTTCGAGCAGGGGGCGATCGACACCCTTCAAGCCACCGTCGTGATTCCGTATCCGGGTACTCCGCTGTTCCGG
Organism: uncultured Verrucomicrobiota bacterium; assembly: GCA_964431965.1. GTDB lineage: Bacteria > Verrucomicrobiota > Kiritimatiellia > CAIKKV01 > CAYSLU01 > CAYSLU01. The sequence continues at coordinate 8,383 of CAYSLU010000045.1, read as the reverse complement.
GAATGCCGCGACAACGGATGGCTGAAGACGGAGGACTGGGACCGCTACGACATGCGGGAGCCCATCATGAAGACGGAGATGTCTGACGGCGAGTTGCTCGGTCTGACGCGCGGCATCTACCGCTCGTTCCTCACGCCCCGCTTTGTCCTTCGCAAGCTGATGGCCATCCGGAGTTGGCGGGACGTGGTCTTCTACTGGCGTGCGGGGCTGAGGGTGATCGGGCACCTGCTGGATTTCGGCGGTCGCCAGGCCCGACCGGCGGGCGATCGCTGACCGCAGCGCCGATGACTCAGCCCTTTGCCTGCCGGCTCAGCATCTCCAGGGCCGTCGTCGCCACGCGCTCCGGGGCAAGGCCCGCCAGGCACCGGTTGTCGCCGAATTGGCATGTCTTTCGGAAGCACGGCTGACACGGAAGACCGAGATGCTCCACGCGGTGCGACGCGCCGAACGGCCTGGTCCGTCCGGGGTCCGTCGCTCCGAAGACGGCCAGCACGGGAACGCCCAGCGCGGCGGCCATGTGCATCGGGCCCGAGTCGTTGGCGATCAGCAGGTCCAGCCCGGCCAGCACGCTTCCTGTTTCCACCAGAGACAGCCGCCCCGCCTGGTTCACCAGCGGTCCGCCCAACTGCCCGGCGATCTTTGCGCACGCCGTCACGTTGTCGGGCCCGCCGAGCAGGAAGATGGAGGCGCGCGCCTCCGACCGAAGCGTTCGCGCGACGGCCGTGAATGATTCGGCCGGCCAGTTCTTGGTCGGCCAGCGCGACACCGGGACGATACCGATCCGCGGCGCTGGATCGGCCAGCTGAGCTTTCGGGAACCGCACGGGGAACTCTACGGGCCCGGCTGGACGGCCGAGGAGCCGGAGCACGTCGAGGCTTTCCTCGACCGCGTGGCGCTGCCGGTTTCGCACGCCTGCCACACGGCTGTAGAGGAATCCGGCCCCTTCGCGGTGGAACGATGGCCCGATGCGGTCGTCGCCGCGAGCCAGGCGGGCGACTGCCGCGCTCTTGAGCAGGCCCTGAAGATCGATGATGTGCGTGTACCGCTCGAGCCGCAGCTCGCGCAGGAATCCCGCCGCCCGGCGGATGAACCGGCGCCTGGGGAATGCGATGACTCGGTCGACGTCGGTAAAACAGCGAACGAGCTCGACATACTCAGGCTGGGTCACCCAGTCCACCGTCGCTGACAGGCCGGCCTTGAGGAGGTGGACGGTCGGCAAGGCGTGGAAGAGATCGCCCAGCGAGCTCAGCTTGATGACGAGTATGCGAGCGGGCTGCATCGTTCGCCGACGGAGGGTATGCGACGGCCGGGCCCAAATCAAGAGCGCTCTGCGTCCGCTGCACGCGCCGTGCTATGCGCCGCGGCGAATCCGGTCCTTGTCGCGCTCTTCCGCATCACGCAGCTTGCCGATCGCCTGGTCCCGCTCGCCTTCGACCTTGGATGCCTCCTCCGCCGCTTTCGCGGCGTCCGGGTTGGCTCGGGCCTTCGCCAGCGTCTGGGCGAACAGGATCTCGATTTCGGCGATCTTGGCCTTTGTCCTCTGGGCCAGATCGCCGATGGCCTTCTTCTGCTCGGCGGTCAGGTTCACCAGCCCGCCGTCGCGCGCCGCCATGCGCTCCATGGCCAAGTCGAAGGAGCTCTTCAGTCCCTTTTCGTTCATGCCGGTCCTCCAGAGGTGTGTATGGGAAACACCGTAGGGCAGGCAGCCGGCGGTGTCAACCGCCGCGGCAAAGGGGGTTGTGTGCGGGCCGTCTTTGGCCCATAATCGGCGCCCTCCAACACCCCTACAGGAGACGGAGCGGACATGAGCCAAGCGGACCCGAAGCAGGCGGACTCCATAGATGTCGCGTATGTGGCGAACCTCGCCCGACTGCAGCTGGAGGCGGCGGAGGCGGCGGCGTTCCAGAAGCAGCTCGAGCAGGTCATCGAGCACTTTCAGGAACTGACGGATCTCGATCTGGACGGAGTCGAGCCGACGGCGCACGGCTTTGCCGTACAGAACGTCTTTCGCGCCGACGAGGTGCAGCCCAGCTTGGATCGGGCGGTGGCTCTGTCCAACGCTCCCGCGCACGTGGACGACCAGTTCACCGTACCCAAGATTGTCGAATGAGCGCCCTGAACCAACTGACCGTTCACGAGGCGCTGGGCCAGCTGGCGCGAGGAACCTGTTCGTCCGAGGACTTGGTGCGGGCTGTGCTGGCGGCCATCCGTGCCCGCGATTCTCACGTGCAGGGATATGTGGCGGTGGACGACGCGGATGCGCTGGCTCAGGCGAGAGGCGCTGATGCCGCGCGCGCGTCCGGATCGGCTGGCCGCCTGCTGGGCGTGCCGATCGCCCTCAAGGATGTCCTGAACGTCCGGGGCCAGCCGTGCACCTGCGGCTCGCGCATTCTGGCGGGCTACGTGTCCCCGTACGACGCCACGGCGGTGGCGCGGCTGCGGGCCGAAGGCGCCGTCCTGCTGGGCCGCACGAACATGGACGAGTTCGCGATGGGGTCCAGCACCGAGAACTCCGCATTCCGGCCGACGCGCAATCCGTGGGCGCTCGACCGGGTGCCGGGCGGGTCGAGCGGCGGCTCGGCCGCCGTGGTCGCCGCGGACGAGGCTCTGGCCGCGCTCGGCAGCGATACCGGCGGTTCCATCCGGCAGCCAGCCTCTTTCTGCGGGTGCGTCGGGCTGAAGCCGTCGTACGGACGGGTTTCCCGCTTCGGGCTGACGGCCTTCGCATCGTCGCTGGACCAGATCGGCCCGATGACGAAAGACGTTCGGGACGCGGCGCTGCTGCTGTCCGTCATGGCCGGGATCGACCCGCGCGACTCGACGTCCGTGGATGTTCCTGTCCCGGATTACGCGGCGGGGCTGTCGGCTGGCCTGAAGGGCATGCGGCTCGGTCTGCCGCGCGAGTACTTCGTCGATGGAATGGATCCGGAGGTCGAGCGGGCGGTCCGGTCCGCCATCGATCAATGCCGGGCGCTGGGAGCGGAGGTTGTGGACATCAGCCTGCCGCACACGCGGTACGCGGTGGCGACCTACTACATTATCGCTCCAGCCGAGGCGTCGGCCACTCTGGCCCGCTTCGACGGCGTGCGGTACGGGTTTCGGGCGTCCGGCGCAACGGATCCGATCGACCTGTACGGCAAGACCCGGGCTCAAGGCTTCGGGGCGGAGGTCAAGCGCCGGGTCATCCTGGGCACCTACGTGCTGAGCAGCGGATACCACGACGCCTACTACCTGACGGCGCAGAAGGTCCGGACGCTCATCCGTCGCGATTTTGAGCGGGCGTTCGAGGCGTGCGATGCGATCGTGTCTGCGGTGGCGCCGACGCCGGCGTACCGGCTGGGCGAGAAGGCCGACGATCCGATCCAGATGTATCTGGGAGACATCCTGACGATTCCCGCGAATCTGGCGGGGATCTGCGGGCTGTCCGTTCCGTGCGGGTTCACGGCGGGCGGGCTGCCCGTCGGCCTTCAGATCATCGGGCCGGCATTCCGGGAGGACCGGATACTCCGAGTCGGGCACGCCTACGAGCAGTCCGCCGGGTGGGTCGGGCGGCGGCCGCCGCTCCACGGGAGCGCCACATGAAGTACGTCCCGACGATCGGGCTGGAAACGCACGTCCAGCTGAAGACGCGCTCCAAGATGTTCTGCGGGTGCAGCACGACGTACGGCGCGCCTCCCAACACGCAGGTGTGCCCGGTGTGCCTGGGCTACCCGGGCGTGCTGCCGGTCATGAACGGTGAGGCCATTCGGATGACGGTCCTGGCCGGGCTTATGATCGGCTCGCGCATCAGCTCGTACAGCAAGTTCGACCGGAAGAACTACTTCTACCCCGACATGCCGAAGAACTACCAGATCACCCAGTTCGACAAGCCGCTGTGCCTCGGCGGGGCTGTGGAGATCGAGGCCGGCGGCCATGTCAAGACGGTCGGCGTCACGCGCATCCACCTCGAAGAGGATGTCGCGAAGAACATGCACTTCAGCGCCAGCAGCGGCATCAACTTCAACCGGGCCGGGGTGCCCCTCATGGAGATCGTGTCGGAGCCCGACATGGCGTCCGCCGAGGAGGCGTTCGCCTACCTGCAGGCGCTGAAGCAGATCATGGTCTACGCCGGAGTCAGCGACTGCAACCTGGAGCAGGGGAATCTGCGGGTCGACGTCAACTGCAGCGTCCGGCCCGAGGGGCAGCGGGAGCTGGGGACCAAGGTTGAGATCAAGAACCTGAACACGTTCAAGGGCGTGTTCAACGCCGTGCAGCACGAGATCGACCGCCAGGTCGAAGTGGTCCGGTCGGGGGGGGCCATCATCCAGGAGACGCGGCGATGGGACTCGGAGTCGGGGGTTACGTCCTCGATGCGGACCAAGGAGGACGCCCACGACTACCGGTACTTCCCGGAGCCGGACCTGATGCCGGTGGTTCTGGGGGACGAGCGCGTGGCGGAGTGGGCGCGGTCGCTTCCGGAGCTGCCTCGGGACCGCCGGGCCCGCTTTGTTGCCGAGTACGGCCTTCCGGAATACGATGCCCGGGTTCTGGTGGCCGAGAAGCCGGTGGCCGACTTCTTCGAGTCCGCGGCCCGGCGGGCTCCGAATGCCAAGGCCGTGTCGAACTGGATGATGACGGAGATGCTCCGGATGCTCGCCGAGCGGGAGATGGATCTCTCGGCTGTCCGGATCACGCCGGGGGCGCTGGCTGGCCTGGTGAAGCTGTGCGAGGCGAAGGCCATCAACTCGAACACGGCGAAGGAAGTCTTCGCGGAGCTGTTCGAGAAGGGCGGGGATCCCGACGAGATCGTCGGCCGCCGGGGCTTGGCCCAAGTGAGCGACAGCGGCGCGATCGAGTCGTTTGCCGACCAGGCGATCGCCGCGAATCCGAAATCGGTCGATGATTTCCGCAACGGCAAGGGGGCGGCGCTCCAGTTTCTGGTCGGGCAGGTGATGCGCCTGAGCAAGGGGAAGGCCAACCCGCAGATGGTGGGTGAGATGCTGAAGCGGAAGCTGGGCTGACCGGGCCGGGCGGGAGGTTCGCATGGCGTTGCCGGAATGGCCGCAGGGGCGGACGTACCGCCTGAGGGGCGCGGTGATTGATGTCACGGCTCCGGTTCTGGTCGCGCGGAGCAGCGGCTACCTCTGGTTTCCCACCCTGTCCCGGATGGCGGGCGGCGATCTGCTGGTCACGATGTCCAACTACGCGGATGTCCACACCAGTCAGTCGACGAGCTTTCGGGCCTGGTCGACCGACGGGGGGCGGACGTGGGGCGACCTGATCGCCGCGCCCTACGGAGACGTACACGTCACGCTTCCGTCCGGGGACGCGGCGTTCCTGCCCTACTACCTGTATCGACGCGCCGGCGGCATGGGGGCCCCGTACGTGCGCGTGCGCCGGGGAAGCCGCCTCGTTGAGGTCGTGGAATCCGGCGTTCGCGTCACCGGGTGGCCGCGACGGGACAAGCCGATCGGCGACGCGGGCGCATGCGGGTTCGTGTTCAACGGGCAGTGCCTCGTGCGGCGGGACGGGCGGTATCTGGCCACTCTGTACGGCACGTTCGAGGGCGACAGCCGGTACTCTCTGGTGGGGGCGAGCTCGGGCGATGGCGTGGAGTGGGAGATCGCCGGGGTGATCGCGGGCCCGGAGTGTCCGCTGCCAGGCGGAGAAGGGCCGTGCGAGGCGGCGCTGTGCCGGCTGCGCGACGGACGGCTGATGTGCGTGTTTCGGGTCGGATCCGGCTGCCAGTACGGGCAGACGTTCAGCATCGACGACGGCCAGACCTGGTCGAGCGCCCGCGGGATGGATAGCGCGTTCTCCGTGCAGCCGAGCCTTGCGGTCCTGGACGGCGGGGCGATCGTCCTCACGGGCGGGCGACCGAGCCCGTTCCTCTGGTGCGATCCAACCGGCGACGGTCGAGCGTGGTCGCGGATCAACTTGGAGGAGCACCACAACGCCTTCCGGGAGGATGAGGCCATGCTGCTGCCGAACACGTCTTCGTGCTACACGGAGGTCGTAGCCATAGACAAGCGGACCGTGGTGTGCGTGTACGACCGCATTCCGTACGGCTGGGCCGCGATCCCGCCGTCTTCACCGGAGACCAACAGCGTGTGGATCATCCGGGCAACGCTGGCCGAATCTCTTGGCGCGACCGGCGGGTTCTGATAAGTTGCCGGTGCGCGGGCAGAGGCCACGGCGGCTGATCACCGGGCGCAAGGAGTTCCGGGTTGACTCGAAACGACGACTACGTGCTTGAGGTGCTCCTCGAAGAGGGGCTGGTCACGCGCGAGGTGGCGGACAAGATTCGCGCGTCCCTGGCCCCCGGCATGGGTGTATCGGTCGTCGATGAACTGGTTTCCCAGTCGGTGGTCGATCCGAAGGACATCCTCCGGACGGTGGCGGGCCGATTCGGGATGGACATGGTCAGCATTGCCGAGCACACGCTCCCCGCCGAGACCATCTCCGCCGTCCCTCTGGATGTCGCCCGCCGGTACAAGGTGGTCCCTGTCTACAAGCAGGACAACTCCCTGACGGTGGCCATCGGGGACCCCCTGGACGTCGATACGCTCGACACGCTACGGCACGTCCTGAACTGCCAGGTGGAAGGCGTGGTCGCGCCGCCTCAGGAAATCAGCGCGGCGCTTGACCGCTACTACCCGATCGAGTCGACCATGGAGTCCATGATCAACCAGATCACGGACGACGCCGTCGGCATCGTGGCTCCGATGTCCGACGCGCTGGCCGAGGAAGCGGACGTCACGGAGTCGGACGTTCCCATCATCAAGCTGGTCAGCCTGGTCATCTACGAAGCGCACCGGAACCGGGCGTCGGACATCCATCTGGAGCCGATGGAGAAACGGTTCCGGGTCCGGTACCGGATCGACGGCGTGCTTCACGAGGTCGAGAGCCCGCCGAAGCGCCTGCAGTCCGCCATCATCAGCCGCGTGAAGATCATGGCGAACATGAAGATCGCGGAGAAGCGGCTTCCGCAGGACGGACGCATCGAGCTCAACATCAAGGGCCGCGAGATCGACATCCGGGTGTCCAGCGTTCCGTCGGTGCATGGCGAGTCGATCGTCATGCGAATACTGGACAAGCAGAACCTGGCGCTGGGGCTGCCGAAGCTCGGCTTCTTCTCGGACGACCAGGAGACCTTCGAGCGCCTGATCGGGCTGTCGGACGGGATCATCCTCGTGACGGGGCCGACCGGATCGGGCAAGACGACCACGCTCTATGCGTGTTTGAACTACGTGAACCGACCGGACCGCAAGATCATCACGGTCGAGGATCCGGTCGAGTACCAGATGTCCGGCATCAACCAGGTCCACGTGCGGGAGGACATCGGGCTGACGTTTGCCTCTGCCCTGCGCGCAATTCTGCGCCAGGCGCCGAATATTGTGATGATCGGTGAAATTCGAGACTTGGAGACCGCTCGAATCGCGACCGAGGCGTCGCTCACCGGCCACCTGGTGTTCAGCACGCTCCACACGAACGACGCGCCGAGCGCCATCACCCGATTGCTCGACATCGGCATCAAGCCCTTCCTGGTGGCGTCTTCGATCCGCGGCGTGATGGCCCAGCGCCTGATCCGGAATATCTGCCCCAACTGCAAGGAGGAGTACGCGCCCACTGAGTCCGAAGCGCACACGCTCGGGCTGGATGCGGACCAACTGTCGCAGGTTCACCTGTATCGGGGGCGCGGGTGCCCCAACTGCTCGCTCACGGGCTATCATGGCCGGACGGGCATTTTCGAACTCTTCACGGTCAACGACGAGATCCAGCGCATGATCTTCAACAAGGTGTCGTCGGCCGAGCTGAGGATTCGCGCCCGGCAGCTCGGGATGAGGACACTCCGCGAGGACGGTCTGCGCAAGGTGATCGCCGGCGTGACCACGGTCGAGGAAGTCATGCGCGTGACCATGGGAGACTTGAACTAGTGAGCGCACCCGAGATCGAGATGAGCGACCTGCTTCGGGCCGCCGTGGAGATGGATGCGTCCGACCTGCACGTGAAGGTCGGCGTGCCGCCGGTGCTTCGCATCCACGGCCACATGCACGCGATCGACTGCCCGGTGCTCTCGTCAGAGGACACCGAGCGGCTGATGAAGAGCATCACCTCTGAGGAGCAGCAGCAGCGCGTGCGGGAGCGCGGGGGCACCGACTTTGGGTTCAGCTTCGGGGAGCTCGCCCGGTTCCGCGTGAGCGTGTTCAAGTCCAAGGGTTCGATCGGCATGGCGCTCCGCCTGATTCCGACCCGGCTGCTGACGCTGGCGGAGATCGGGCTGCCTCCTCAGGTCAAGGATCTGCTGTTCCGCCCGCGCGGCTTGATCCTGGTCACCGGACCGACCGGCTCCGGAAAATCGACGACCCTCGCGAGCATGCTCAACATCATCAACGAGGAGCGC